>CAYHEW010000005.1:0-135441 GCA_964355715.1 uncultured Opitutaceae bacterium
TCACCATGACTGAGCCTTCCACGGTCAGGACAGTCGCTTCACTCTGTTTCTCCTGGGCAGACACCGCCGCCGCAAAGCAGGCAGCGAACAATGTGGCTAGGGCTATACGGATGATTTTCATAGTGATAACTAGATAATGGCTCGATCGATCTTGGAAGTAAGGTGCGGGTTACTGGTGTGATCCACGCGGAGCTCACCATAATCCAAATCCGATTGCAAGCGCTCACTTGTCAGCAATTTGCGCGAAGCCGAGCACCACGCCTATTTTTCGCTCATGATATAGACGCCATCCCAATCCTGCCCCGGCGGATGCTTTTGATACTCCTTGATGATCTTGAGGTAGATAAGCGAAGGGTTGGATGCCACGCCGGTTGCCGGATCGGGCTGGAATGGCTCCAATGTTGAGCTCTGCTCAAACCGGGCGATCGCGCCCACCCAATCCTGTCGATAGTAGTGTTCCATGCCCTGGTCGAAAATCGCCAGGCATTCGCGCGTCCGGTCGTCCACTTTGTCCTTCAGCCCCACGATCTCGAAGATCGGCGTGGCCTGGGCTCGACCCTTGACGACGATCCGGCCCAGCGGACGGAAGACGACGCGGTCGCCCCCACGGGCCACGCAGGCTGCCTTGGTCGTCGCGGTACACATGATGTAAACACCCCAGCTTTTTGCGCCGGACTCCATGCGCGCCGCCAGATTCACGTCGTCACCCATCATGGTATAGTTGAAGCGCGTGCGGCTGCCCATGTTGCCGACGATGCAGCGGCCCGTGTTCAGGCCGATGCGCGAGCGCATGCGCCAGACGACCTCCGGCCACTTGGTGCCCTCGCTGCGCCACTTGGCGCGCAGTTCCCCCAATTGATCCTGCACCTGAATCGCCGACAGGCAGGCGCGTAGCGCGTGATCCGGCTGCTCCGCCGGCGCGCCGTACATTGCCACGACGGCATCGCCGATATATTTGTCGAGCGTGCCGCCCTCCCCCTGCACGATGTCAGTGCAGGCAGTGAGATATTCGTTCATGAGTTCCACCAAGCGGGCCGGCGGCATCTGCTCGGAGAACGATGAGAACGACTGGATGTCGCTAAAGTACGCGGTGATTTCCGTCTCGATGCCGCCCAGGTGCGGCGGTTCGCCGGCATTGATGAGTTTTTCGACCACGTCGGGCGAGACATAGCTTCCGAACATGCCCTTGATCTCCTGCTTGGCCTTCTGCTCATGCCAGACGCGCCGACCGATCAGGATGAATTCGAGCGTGATGAAGCCGGCCAGCGGCCCGATCCACGGGAACCAGATGCTCCAAGCCAGCCAGCCGATCACGGCCAGCGCCGTGTAGACCACGACGATCAGCACCGCCACGAGGGCGATGAGCGTGATGGAACGCCGCATCGCCAGCCAGACGCAGCCGTAGCCGAGCAGGATCATCAGGCTCCAAGGCATCCATTCCGGCAGCCGGTGCGCGAAATCCTGCGCCAGGATGTTGTTGATCACGTTGGCGTGCACGAGCACGAGCGGCGAATACGCCCCTCGCGGCGTCGGACCCGCATCGGCCTTGCCGGTGACCGTCTGGCCAATCAGCACGATCTTGTCCGTCAGGTCCGGCGGCTTCGGGCCATTCGGCGCTTGCTCCACGAAGAAGCTGTTCAGTTTCAGCAGCGCGGCCCGGTAGGAATAGGTCGGGTAATCCGGCCGCAGGTCATCATGATCGTAGCGGTAATTGATGAAATACATGCCGCGCCCGTCGATCGGCACCCGCACCGCGTCGCCCTCGCCCCGCTTGATATAGACCGCGTCACCCAGCCGGACCTGCACGGCATCGACGGCAACATTGTAGTACGCCATGACCGTCTGCAGCGCGAGCGACGGGTAGACGTCCGTTCCCACGCGCACGACCATCGGCAGTTCGCGAATGATGCCGTCCGGACCGCGCGGCGCATCCACGAAACCATACCAGGACGCCTGCCGGAGCTGCGGAAACGGGATGATCGCATAATTGTCCCCGTACATCGCGCCGATCTCGCCCTCCACCTGTGCGATCGGCCGCGTCGGTCCCGGCTCCCCGGGCGGGATGTCCACCGGGTCGAAATTTGTCACGCTGCCAGTGACAACCCGGGTGCCGGCCTGCATGGCGGCCGTCACGCCGGCGCCCATGGTCGCGTCGCCTTCACCCTCGCGGACCGCGTCGAGGATGACGTCCCAGGTGATGACCGCGGGCTTGGCCAACGACATGAGCTCCACCAACGCGCCGTGGTAGGAACGGTCCGGCGGCCACGACACGAGATTCATCTCGGTGTCGTCCTCGAACAGGATGATCGCGATCCGGGGATCAGCCGGCGCCTGGTAAAAAACCCGCAGGTTGGTGCGCCAGTCGAGCGTGCGCAACGCGACCTGCTTCATCGCCTCGGTCTGCATGAGCAGGTAGGCGAGACCGAAGCAAATCAGGGGCAACCAGGTGAATTGGCGAAGGGTCTGGAGCAATCGCTGGCGCATGCGGGGCGAACTCACCCTGAGGGATTTGGCAGCGGCAACCAAGCGATTTCTCCGCCGCCCATCCCTGCGTTCAGCGCCGGTCCTGTGCCACCCGCTTCTCGCCCAGCTGCGTGGCGAGATTGCTGACGCGTTCCGCATAATTGCGGGTCGCAGCCGAAACCCGTCCGCGTACAGTGGCGGTCAGCCCGCCGTTCCAAGCCAGGGCGACGTGGTACGACGTGACGGGCAACCCGGCGCGGACCAGCCCGCGCTTGATCCATTCGTAGTGGCGGATGGCGACTGCATCGGCGTGCTGCCGATCGATCGCCTGACGAAACGGTACCTGCGTGTGCATGCGCCAGGTGCCCTCGCGGAACTGGTAGGCTCCGAGTTCGCCGCAGGGACCGGGCTTGGGGCTGTTGTGTGGATTCTCGACCCAATGGATGGCCTGCAGGGTCTCCCAGCGTTCGCTCGCGCCGGCCGACGGCACCGCGAGGAAACCAACCAGAAGCACGGCCAGGAAGCAGCCGAACCGGCGGTAAAAACCGGTGGCGGTAGTAGTGGTGTAGGTGTTCACGGCCGGCGGTGACCGGCCGGCCACCGCTGGGTTCGCGGGATTGACGGAATATTGCCAACTAAATCCGGAACCTGCCCCACCGTGCAAAACGCACTGCGCCGAATCTCACCGCAAAAGGCCGACTGCCATATATTTACCGGCACACCGCCGATAATACCGATCAAAACATCCGCTGCAGTTCGTCCACACCGGCATCGGTGGCCAGCACGTAGCAGTTCTCGCTGTCGGACCAATGCGCGCTCGCCCACTTGCCCTTGGACTTGAATTCGGGCTGCGGACATTCGCGCAAATTGGGATAATCCGCGCGGCGGGCGACGAAGAGATGGAACTCGCGCCCGCGCTCAAAGCAGATCAGCGAGATATTCTTGCCGCGGTATTCCACGGTCTTGCAGCCGAGGGCCTGCAGCTTCTGGCACCCCGATGGTATCCGCAGCGGCAGCGGCGCCTGCCGCTCGGCGAGCCAGGTCCGCAACTTGTCCAGGTCCTCCTGGTGGTTGCTCAGGCGGAACGGACCCGACGCGTAATCCATCGCGAACTCGCTGAACTCCTCCGCCTGGGCCGGTTGCAGCCAGAATAGGGTCGCAGTCAAAATCACGGCCACCGACGCCGCAAGGCCGATCCAGGCCGGCATGAGCCAGCGGGCGGAGCGACGCGGCGTGATTTTCGCTCCGGCAAGGATCGCCGTGCGCAGCTCGGCCGGCGGCGCGATCATCCGCAGCTTCGCCGCCATGGCCGCGTCGTGGCCGCGTTCGCGCTCGAACCACGCCGCCAGCGCGGGATCGCGCTGCGCCTGTTCCAGCGCCTGCGCAAACAGCGCATCCTGCGCGTCGCCCCCACCGGGCCGGTAGGCCTGCAGGATGAATTTTGCTTCGTCGTTGTTCATGACACTTGCAGCTTTTTGAAGGGGATGACTTCGCCGTTCGCCACGCGCCCGACCTTGGCCAGCACCGCGCGCAGCTGCGCCTTGCCACGCGAGAGTCGGGACATGACGGTGCCGATCGGCACCTCCAGCGCCGCCGCGATCTCCGCATACGACAGTTCCTCGAGGTAAAACAGGGTCAGCGGCGCGCGGAAGATTTCGTCCACCTCCTGCAGCGCCGCCATCACGACGCCCGCGTCGAGCCGCGCCACGCGGTCCACTTCCTCCGCCGCCAACTCCGACCCGCCGGGCGGCAGGTCCTCCAGCGAGGTCGACCGGGCCTCGCGCCGGCGCCCGCGCAGGAACTCGCGGTAGAGCGTCGTGAACAGCCAGGTCTTCGCCTTGGCCGCCTCGCGCAACGCGTGACCCTTCGTCGCCCAGATGTAGAAGGTCTGCTGCACGAGGTCCCCCGCGTCGGCCTGATTGCGGGCCAGGCTGAGCGCAAAGCGGTAGAGCGGCGCGTAATGCGCGTCCACCAAGTGCGTGAAGGCCTCGTTGCTCATGTGGATTTCAGAGTCGCGGTGGCCGGACCTTATTCCCCAAATTCGTCGCTGCAACCATGCTTCGCCTACACCTCCCACCCAATCTCGCCGCTGCCGTCGTGCGCGATGCCGTGGCGTTGAAGGTGGAAATCGACCTGAGCGCCCCACCGCCCCCGGAGCTGATGCCGGTCCTCGCCCTGCTGCAGCGCTGGTGCAACACGCCGACCCCGCCGGCCTTCATTCAGCTGAGCCGCGTCCAACTCCGCGAACTCGTGGCTGCCGCGGCCGACCGGCCCCTGTTCGTCGAGGCCGGCAAGCCTCCCCGCCCCTGGACCCGGTCCGACCTGCTCGGCACCGCGACCCCGACGCCGGCTCCCATCGCCACCGCTCCGCGGCGCGGACCGACCCGACTGAATGAATCTCCGTCGACGCCGATGACCGTCGACGGCACCGAGCACTACCTCGCCATCACCCTGCCCTCGCGCGAGAGCGTCGCCTACGCCGCCGCGCTCGAACTGGTCAAGGCAGGCGGCTTCACCCTCGAGCCCTCGAATCGCAAGTGGTGGCTCCGCGACCGGCACAAGACCCTCAGCTTTCTTGCCGCCCACGGCGAGCGGCTGCGCATGGAGTTTGGCGCTGAGTTCACCGATCATTTCCAGCGCAGCACCGCCCACCTGCAATCCGCCGAACTCACCTGCGAAGCCGCCCCGGCCGGCGCCGGATTCGACGTGACGGTCAGCCTGCGAGCGGGAGCTGCCGACGAATCCGCCGTGCGCGCCGCAGTCGCCGGCGGGCGCGGCTATGTCGAGGCCGGCGACCGTGTGTATCTCCTCGACCCGGCGAAGCTCAAACGGCTGAGCGAGGCGCAGCGGATCCTGGCCGGCGGCGCCGCCACGCCTTCGGGTCGCCTCACCCGCCGCGTGCCGGCCGCCCGCGCCGCAGAACTCTCCCCTCTGCTCGAAGGGTTGTCGCCGGGCTTCCAGGCCCCGGCAGCCTGGCGCGCCCGCAGCGAGGCGCTGCGCAACCTGTCCGCCCTCGCGCCCGCGCCCCTTCGCCCCGACCTCGCCGCCACGCTCCGGCCCTACCAGCAGCTCGGCACCGCGTGGCTCTGGCACCTTTACCGCCACGATCTCGGCGGCATCCTCGCCGACGAGATGGGCCTCGGGAAAACCCTGCAGGCCCTCGCCTTCCTCAGCGCACGCGCCGGCCAACCCGCCTTGGTGGTCGCCCCCGCTTCGCTCCTCGAAAACTGGCGCCGCGAGTGCGCCCGGTTCACGCCCGAGCTTCGGACCCTTGTGCACCACGGTGGCCGGCGGGCGGCCGACGAGGCCGCGTTTGCCGCCTGCGATCTCGTCATCACGAGCTACGGCACGCTCACCCGGGACCGCGAGCTCTTCACGGCGATGGAATTCGGCTGCGTCGTCGCCGACGAAGCCCAGCACATCAAGAACCGACGCTCGCAGAACGCCCGGGCGCTGCGCTCCCTCCGCGCCGGCGGACGCTTCCTGCTCACCGGTACGCCGCTGGAAAACTCGCTCGACGATCTCCGCGCGCTCTTCGAGTTCCTGCTGCCCGGCTACCTGGAGCCCATCCCGGCCGGTACCCGGCCGAGTGACCGCGCCTGGTTCGACCAGCGCCTGCGCACCCAGACCGCCCCCTACATCCTCCGCCGCACCAAGCTAGCCGTCGCGCCGGAACTGCCGCCGCGCATTGAGCAGATCCTCTGGTGCGAACCCACACCGGCCCAGGCCAAACTGTACCGGGAGCTGCAGGAATCGGCCGAGCGCGCCCTGCTTGATCTCGCCGCCCAGGGCGCCAGCGAGGCCAGCCTGCGCCTCGCCACCCTCACGCAACTGCTGCGCCTGCGGCAGGTGTGCTGCGACCCGCGCCTCGTTGCCGCGGAAGCCACGGCCGAAGCCTCCGCCAAGCTCGCCGTGCTCCAGGAGCTGCTCGACGAGGCGGTCGACGACGGCCACCGCGTGCTGGTCTTTTCGCAGTTCACGTCGTTGCTCGCGCTCGTTTGCACGGAGCTCGAGCAGCAGGAGATCCCGTATTGCTACCTCGACGGCTCGATGCCGCCGCGCCAGCGGCAGGCGGAGGTGGACCGCTTCCAGGCCGACGCGACGATCCCGGTGTTCTTGCTTTCGCTCAAGGCCGGCGGCACCGGCCTCAACCTCACCGGCGCCGACATCGTCGTGCACCTCGACCCCTGGTGGAACCCGGCCGTCGAGGCCCAGGCCACCGATCGCGCTCACCGCATCGGCCAGACCCGCACCGTCACCAGCTACAAACTGATCTGCGCCGGCACCGTCGAGGAAAAGGTCCTTGCCCTGCAGGACGAGAAGCGCGCGCTCCTGGCCGACGTGTTCGAGGCCAGCGACGCCACCACGTCCCGCCTTTCACTCGGCGACCTGCAATCGCTGTTGGCAAGCGGCCGGCCAGCCTGATTGCTTTCCCCACCCCCAACCTCGCTGTTCCATGCATCCCGACTCGGACCCGACCATTCGCCTGCATGCCGCCGACGACGTCGCCGTCGCCAAGCGCCGGCTGCTTGCCGGGCAGCCGATTATAAACTCGCTGCGCGCGAAAACCGACATTCCGACCGGCCACAAAGTCGCCCTGCACGATCTCGCCGCCGGCCAGCCGGTCAGGAAATACGGGCAGATCATCGGCTTCGCCACCACCGACATTCCGGCCGGCGCCCATGTCCACACCCACAATCTCGGCATGCGCGACTTCACCCGCGATTACGCCTGGTGTGTCGATGCGCGCGCGCTCACGCCGCCGAGCGATCCGGCGCCGTTGACCTTCGAGGGTTACGCCCGCGCCGGCGGCGAGGTCGGGACGCGCAACTACATCGCCGTGATCTCGAGCGTGAACTGCTCCGCGGCGGTCTCTCGGTATGTCGCCGATCATTTCCGCACCGACGAATTCCGGCGCGATTACCCGAACATCGACGGCGTCGTGGCCTTCACCCACAAGAGCGGCTGCGGCATCTTGCCCGACGAGCCCGCGCAGCTGCTCCAGCGCGTCCTCGCCGGCATCGCCCGCCATCCCAACATCGGCGGCTACGTCCTCATCGGCCTCGGCTGCGAAGTCAGCCAGGTGCAGGCCCTTGTTGAGCAACACCAGCTGACGAGCGGCGGACCGAACGGCGGCGCGCCGAGCGTCCTGACGATCCAGCAGGTCGGCGGCGTCCGCAAGACGGTCGAGGCCGGCATCGCCGCCGTGCGCCAATTGCTGCCGACGGTGAATGCCTGCCGCCGCACCCAGCAACCGCTCGCGAAGCTCCGCCTCGCCCTCAACTGCGGCGGCTCCGACGGCAACAGCGGCATCACGGCTAACCCGGCCCTCGGCGTCGCCTCCGACGAGTTGGTGCGCCGTGGCGGAATCAGCGTGCTCGCGGAAACCCCGGAGATCTACGGTGCCGAACACCTGCTCACCCGCCGCGCCGTCAGCCGCGAAGTCGGCGAAAAGCTCGTCAGCCGCGTCCGCTGGTGGGAGGACCATGTCCGCCGTCTCGGCGCGAGCATCGACAACAACCCCTCGCCCGGCAACAAGGAGGGCGGCCTCACGACGATCTACGAGAAGAGCCTTGGCGCGGTCGCCAAGGCCGGTCAGGCCCCACTCGCCGCGGTCTACGCCTATGCAGAAAAGGTCTCCGTGCCCGGCCTCGGTTTCATGGACACCCCGGGGTTTGACCCCGTGAGCATGACCGGACTCGTCGCCGGCGGCTGCAACGTCGGCGTCTTCACCACCGGCCGCGGCAGCGTCTACGGCTGCAAGCCGTCGCCCTGCATCAAGGTCGCCTCGAACTCGTTCCTCGCCGCCCGCATGGCGGACGACATCGACCTCAACGCCGGCACCATCCTCGACGGGACCGAGACCTTAGAGGAAGTCGGCCGCCGCCTCTTCGCCAAGATCGTCAGCGTCGCCAGCGGTGAGAAGACCAAGAGCGAACTCGCCGGCATGGGCGACGAGGAATTCGCCCCCTGGATCCTGGGACCGACGATGTAGGCTCAGGCGCTTGGCACCCGCTCAACTCACGACGATCTCCACGCGCACGATTGAGCACTTGGCCGGCTCCGCGCCGACGATCTCGATGACCTGGGCCTCGTCCTCCATCGCCTCGACCGGGATGCCGTAGGCCAGCACCGGCGCCTTGACGGGTGACGCGAGCGCCAACCGGCGGCTGTTTGCGTAGACCTTGAGCTTGTCTTGGCCCGTCGAAGCCGCGTCGAACTCCAGGTGCAATTCGACCTTGCGGCCCTGCGCCGGCTTCGGACCGGTCTGCACTCGTAACGCGAAGCCCGGCGGCCACTGGAAATCCTTGCCCGTGTCGCCCGCCGGCAGCGCATTGTCCGCCGGCTCGCCGGGGGCGCGCACGTCGTGAAACGTGACCGCGTGCCGCCGCGGCAGCGCCGCGAGCGCGTCGGCGTTGCGCATGGCACGAATCACCTCCTCGTAGCGTCCGAGGCCCCAGTCCTTCACGACGCTGTGCCCGCTCGGGAAGTAGTTGAATAGATAGACCTGGTCCGCCCCGCCGTGCAGCACCGTAAGCGCGAGGGCCGCGGTATGCTCGGCCGACATCATCGTCGCCGGTCCGTTGGGCATCGGCTGGTAGCGGATCTCGAGCCCGCCAGCCAATTGGGCGCCGGTGCCGTCGAGCAGGCGCCGCCACTCCGCCATCGGCATGTCGAAATCGCTCGTCGCCCAGAACGGGGTCGGCACGACGAGATCCACCAGCCCCTCTCGGGCCCAGGCCACCCCGTCCATGCCCGCGCGCCGCGCCGTCTCCGGTCGGGACGGCACCCGCACGCCCAGCATGACCCGGTGGCCCAGCCGCTTTTCCGCCTTGTCGCACTCCGCGCGCACCCGCCGCATCCAAGCCGTGATCACGCGGCCGCCGGCCAGTTCGCGCCCGGGGCGGAAATGATAGACGAAGCGCATCCAGTCGAGTTCGAGTCCGTCGAGGTCGAGCGTCTCGAGTTGTTCGCAGACTAACTTGAAATAATGCTCCTGCACGTCGGCCCGCTCCCAGTCGAGCCCGCGATCCGCCCACCATGCGTCCCGATGCGGGGCGCGCAACTGCCGGGCCGCGCGCTGCGCCTTGAAGAAGGTGCTGAGGAGCGGGGTGTCCTCGGTCATGCAGTCGTGCACGTCGTTCATGCGCACGCTGGCCCAGGCGCCGATGCCGTGGTGACGGCAGCGGGCCAGGGCGCGCTGGTGGAAGTTGATGCCGAGGTCGGCCAGCCGCTTGGCGGAGTCGAGCCGGCGGCGGGTCGGGGCGATCGACGCCGTCGGGAGGTGACGGAGCACCGGCTGGTCGTCCGGGCCCTTCGGATCGTAGCCGTGCCAGTCGGTCTCCCAGACCTTGCTCGCGTAATTGGCCCGCATCGCGTTGACGTCGGAGAAGAAGGCGCCGATCCCGGCCCGGGCCAGGTCATCGATGTAGGCGTCCACGGTCTCGCCGCTCATCTGGTCGGCGGTCCGCACGAAGAAGAACTCGGTGCTGTCCTGATTGAAGATCGGCCCGGCGATGCGGGGGTTTTGCTGGGGAGTTTTCATGGGGATTGGGCGGTCTGCGAAAGAATCAGCCGGGTCCGGAGCATGCGGGCCTCGTATCCGTTCTGGCTGCTCACGTCCCGCCAAAAACTGTCGGAGCCGCTCCGGTAGGCGGCGCTCAAGGCGGGTTCCTGCCGACGCAGGTTGAGTTCGGATTCGCGCACGTCCTTGGCGAGGTCGGTGCGGATGGCGGGGCCGTAGGACCCGCGGATCACGTCGAGCAGCGCGTCCACGCCGCCGGCCTGGCCGAAGAGCAGATGATACTGGTTGCCGATCACGAACCGGGCGTCGCCCCGGCCGGCAATCTCGGCGAAGAACCGGCCCGCGTAGCCGGACTGCTGCGGCCGCAGTGGCTCCATCCATGCCGGCACCGGCACGCCCTCGACGGAAGGCAGCCAGTTGCTGCGCGCACAGAAGATTTCCATGCCGGGGCGGCTGCCGAGGAAGCGCAGGAAATCCACCGCGGCGTCGCGCTGCGGCGCCCCGCGGATGAGGCCGAGATTGGCCGCCGCCTTGGTGTCGATCTCCGTCACCGGACCCAGCACGCCAGCTCCGTAGACCGGGTCGTCGCGCGTGAGCGCGGGGATCGGCGCCGCCAGGATCTCGAAGCCCGCCTGCGCCTTGAGATTGGTGACATCGAGCACGTGCGACACAATCATCACCGACTGGCCCTGCAGAAACTGCAGCGTGGCGTCGCTGGTGTTCAACTGGTAGAAACCCGGTTTCTGGTACTGCGCCATCTCCCGCGCCAGGGCATAACCCAGGCGAACCGACGGCAGGTTGAAATGCCACTTTCCCTGCAGGTACGTGAGGCCGTAGTCCCAGTCCGTCACCCGCAGCGTGTGGTCCGCCGCAAGCTCGTAGTAGAGTTTCTGGTTCACGCTCGCGAAGAGCGGGCTCATCAGGAACAGAGCCGAGAGGCGGGAACCCGCGAACGGCGCCACGGCGCGTTCCTGCCGGAGCGAGAACGCGTCGATCGCCTGGCACAGTGCCACGAGCTCGGGATAGGTTCGCGGCATCGCGGTCCCGCCGGTGACCTCGCGGAGCAGGGCCGCGTTGTAGAGGATGCGGACGCCCCCGACGGCGAGCGGGATGCCGTAGTAGTGCCGCAGGGCGGCGCTGTACGCCTCGCCGTTCTCCAGGCCGTCGAGGAACGTGTCGCGCCAGCGGCGCCCGGCGAGGGGTGTGCCGGCATTGTAGGGATTGGCTTCCTCCACGATGGCCGAGATGGGCTCGAAATACCGCGCCCGCAGCTCATCCATCCCGGTGAAGTGCGCGCCGATCTGCATGATCTCCGGGGCCGTGCCGGCCACGAGTTGCGTGCGCATGAACTGCGGATAGGCCCGATCCGGGACCGGCACCTGCACGACGTGCACGTCGGGACGGCGGCGCTCGTATTCGTCGATCACGGCCTGCAGGGCATCGCGGATGCCGCTGTGGAGCATGAAGTGGCCCACGCGGACGATGCGCCGGGACTCGGCCGCCTCGCCCGGTCGCAGGCTTACCTTGACCACATGCCATGCGCAAAAGCCAAAGACGATCGCCAGGGCGATCCAGAGCAGGCTGGCCTTCAGGCTCAGCTTCATGGCGCCGTGCCCTCCACCTCGGCCATGCGATCGCGCACGATCTGCTGGCGCAGGTCGCGCGGGAACTCGGCGATGAAGGTGCGGTAGCTGGCCGCCGCGACCGCCTTGGCGCCCGTGAGCCGCGCCAGTTCGCCGATCTGCACCAGGACATTCGCGCGCGTTGCCGCGCTCGGAATCCCCAACACCATCGCCGCCCGCAGATGCCGGAGGGCGGGTTCGCGCTGATCGCCGTGGAAGATATAGGCCTCACCCATCGCGAGGTGAAAGTCGCTGCGCAGCGCCGGGAGCGTGATGAGCGCACCCAGGTCCTCCCCGTGGCGGAGACGTTCGGCAGGCAATTCGGGCCCATCTGAATACAGGCGACGCAACAGAACCTTCAGAGTCGCCAATTGGGCCAAGGGATGTCCCGGCTGTTGCGACCGGAGGATCTGGAATTCAGGCGGATCGGTCTCGTTGTCTTCAAGTTGCTTCAGCCGGCCCAGCAGGTAACGCGCGGCGAGCGCGTCGGCTGAACTGCCTTCCTCAGCGATGATCGCCGCCAGTTCCGCCTTGGCCTGCCGGTTTTCTTCGGCCGACACCGCCGGGGCTCCCAGCAAAGCGACGGCGCGCTCGTAGCGGCTGGACGTACGTGTTTCGCCAGCCAACGCGGCCGCCCAGGCGCCCAGCAGAAGGCACAGCAGCGGCCATCGGATCACGTTCATGCCTGCGGGGTAGCGCCGAGCTTCGCGTCGGGATCGTTCGCCTTGCAGTACCGATCCAGCTTGGTGGGATCGCGCGGCCAGTCGCGGCGCAGGCGCACGTCCTTTTGGCCGGCAACCGAACCCACCGCGGCATGGCCGCCGGTTGCGGAGGCCGGGCGCATCTCCCACCAGCACTGGCCGCGGTGATTGTGCTCATGGTCGATCACATAGCCCGCCTCCTGCAGCATCGGGCCCGTCCAGCCCATGCAATGGTCGCAGTAGTCGCGGTAGTTGTTTAGTCCGTTGCGCAGCAGGAAACCGCGCGATGGGCAGTCGTGGAAATCGATGCGAAACACATCCTCACGGTGCGAGATGTGGAATCCGAGGTCCGGTGACTCCTCGAGCAGCGTGTGCCCCCAGTACTTGAGCATGCCCGGGATGCCCTCGTTGCGGATCAGGTCGCGGGCGTGCCGCTGGCTGTCGTGGTTGATCGCCTCGTTCCAGTACTCGCGCACCAGCGCATGGCCGCCCACGCGCTCGAGCCAGCCGAAGGTCCATTCGTAGTGACCGCAGAAATCGTAGCAGCCGATCATGACGTGGCCTCCTTGATGTCATTCGGCGCCTGCGGCGGCAGTGCGGCGGCGGCCGTCGCAAACGTGTGCCGGCAGGTGCCGTTGCCGCCGTGGAGCCGCATCGTCAGGCCCGCCGCCTCGGCCCGGGCCGCGCCCAGGTGGTAACAGTGCTGGCAGTACTCGCGCACGATCTCGCGGCCGCCGGCGCGCAGATGCTTGATCGCCGGACACTCGTGCACGCAGACCTCCACGCGGTCCGGCAACTCGCGCACCTCGACCCGGGCACCCGGCTCGGCCGCGAAGAACGCCTGCCAGTAGCGCGCCACCGCCGGCAGTCCGCCGGCGCGCCAGCGCTCATTCACCGGGGCGAAATAGCCGCGGCCAAGCTCTTGCAGATAACCGATCCAGCCCTCGCGCCCGAGCCGCCCGAGCAGGAAGCGGAAGGTGGCGTTGGTCGCGTAGTAGAAATCCGCCGATCCCTGCGGCTTGGTGTCGACGTAGGGCAGTTCGCGCACCGGTGACACAGAATTCATGGGAAGATCATGCCGTCGCCTTGCCGAACAGGTCCGCCCGGTAGCCCAACCCGTCGGATCCATCAACAGCCGCCCGGATCTCGGCGCGGCAGGTGTCGGTCAGCGGATAATCCAGCGTATTCACGTTGGTCGTGAAGACGCCCATCTGCACGAGCAGTTCCTTGAGGCCGGTGAGCCAGCATTCGATCTTCGGGCCGCCGTAGACCCGCAGCATCAGGTCATTCATGCGCGCCTGCAGCCGATCCGCCTCGGGCAGGTTGCCCGCGCGGACCGCCGCGATGAGCTGGTTGGCGATCGCACCATTGAAGATGCCGCCGCCGAGGAGCAGCCCGCTGTAGCCGGCCCGGATGTAGCTGACGCAATTGAACTCGTCGCCGTCGAGCACCACCAGATCGGGCCGCGCCTTCATCGCGGCGACATAAAGGTCGCGCCGCGTATCGGTTTGCGAACTGTCCTTGACCATCACGATGTTCGGCTCGGCCAGCAGCTCCGCCAGGTGCGACTCCGGCAGGGCGTTGGGACTGTGCTTGCCGCGGTCGTAGAAACCCATCGGCAGCGCCGACTGGCGGGCGATCTCGCGGTAGTGGGCCAGTTTCCGCTCCGGGGTGCCGTTGAGGAAGAACCACGGTGCGTCCACGACGGCGATCTCGGCGCCCCACGTCGCGGCCTGTTCGATGTTCGCCAGCACGCGGCCGGCGGAATTGTCGGTGACCTGCAGGGCCACCCGCAGCCGTCCGCGCGCGGCGGCCACCGCGGTCTTGGTCAACTCAGCCCGGTCCTCGAGGCGGAGCCAGGGACCTTCGCCGCAGGTGCCTCCCAGCATCATCCCGGCCACTCCGAGCCGGACGTGCTGCTCCACCAGGCGGGGCACGGAGTCCGCGTCCAGCCGCCGGGCGGCGTTCAAGGGAGTGGGTGTCGCCGACCAGACGCCACCGGGAAAGTCAGGTTTGCTCATGCGCGATTAATTCCGGTCAATCGCGACGGTATTGCAACGCTGGTTCGCGGTGCGCGTGATTGAACAATCCGCGCCTCAGGCCTTGGGCACTGCGATGCACTCGACCTCGAAGTGCAGCACCTCAGGGAGGCAATGAGTCAGGGTCGTGCGCGCCGGATAGGGCGCGCTGAAATAATCGCGGTAGAGTTGGTTGTACAAATCCACGTTCGCCGGATCCCGCACGTAGCTGCGCACCTGGACGACGTGCGACAGGTCACTGCCGGCGGAGACCAGCACCTTGCGCAGGTTGTCCATGGATCGCCGGAACTCGCCCTCGAAGGTGTCGCGGATGATGTTGCCCTTCTCATCCACCGACGCCTGGCCGGAGACAAAGATCAGGTCGCCCACCCGGGTGGCCGGGCTGAACGGCCGATGGGAAACCGGAGTATTCTGGTCGCGGGGATACTGGATGGTCGTGCTCATGATGAGTCTCCCATCCAGTGCCACTGGCCTGGGTTAGTCCACCTGTTTGTACGGCGCCGACACGCGCCCGGTTTGCAGCCCGCCGCCGGCCCCGTTCACTGCGGCTTGCCGCCGTAGTGGCGGCACAATTCGACCGCGAGCTTGATGCGCTCCCACGGCGTCGTGATCGCGGTCCCGCAGGCGGCGGCAAACACAAAGCTGTCCAACCCCCGCAGGCGCGGGAAAAAATCCGCATAGAAGCGTTTCACCTCGTCGTCGCTCATGAGCACCTGCTCCCGGGCGGAAAACCCGCCATCATAGACGAATCCCCTGGGCATGGCGAAGGCGTCCTCGATCGTCCAATCGCCAAAAGGCGGATGCGCCATGCCGTCGAGTCCGTCGAGCCCTGCGGCGATGAAGGCGGGAATCAACTGGTGCAGCTTGCCGCAGGCGTGGACGAATACGCGCTTGCCGTGCGCATGAAATAGGTCGGTGGCTTCGCGGACATACCTCACCCAATAGCGGTCCACGATTTCGCCCGGCGGATAAAAGGGCGTGTCGACGTTGTCCGAGGCGAGGCAAACCACCTCGACCCGCGGATCGGCTGCAATTTCGCGCAGCACCGGCCAAAGCCGGCTCCAATACAGGTCGCACACCTCCTGGGCTTCTTCCGGGTAATCCATCACAAACAGGCACGCGCCATCGAGCCCGAAGTCCCAGTGCAGGCGCTTGAGCGGGGTGTGGGGCAGCATGGCCATGACCACACCGTCATCGCCGATGAGCCGGCGGGACTGTTCAAAAATGCTGCGATCCCAACTGAAGGTCAGCCGCTCCAGCATCCAGCGGTAGGCCTTGCGATCCCTAGCCCAGTCCTTGACGGGATCCTCGACGGAATAACACGACGTCAATTGCGTCTGCCACTCGATAAGGCGGCTGAGCGTTCCATGGGGTGTCCGCAGCGTGTCGGTTGTTCGCGGACCCATCGCCCCCGTCTCCGTCAACGTGAGCCACGTCGCACCTTCAAGATGGTCCAAGACGCCAGCCGGGTCGCGCCTGAAATGGTCGCAGCCCAGCCAGCGCATCACGTCGGTGTGGCTTTGCGCGTCCGCCAGCTCGGCCGGCAGAGGGCGCCCGGAATTGGCGTGGTTCATATACCATTGCGCGACGTTGAGGGAGCAGGGAATCCAGTCAGGCTTCTGCCCGCGCAGCAGGCGCAGGAGGTTTTCACGTTTGGTCATGGGTCGTGAAGTTGAAATGGAGGCAAAACCGCTGCTTGGGTCACCGCGCCGGACCGGGTCCGGATGAGTTGTCCCAGGTTACCGGCGGCACAAAACATCGGTCGCCGCCGAGCTTTTTCCACTGCAGGTAGAGCATGAGCAGGGCAACCGTGGAGAGCGCGGTCAGGGTTCCGCAGAAAATGAAAACATAACGGTAATCACCGATGCGCTGGAGCAACCAGCCGACGCACGGCGGGGCGAGGATGAGTCCGACGGAAGCGAAGATGTTGCTGGCGCTGACGAACTGGCCGTAGCGCTCCCGCGGAAACAGGAGTGGGTTGAGCGCCAGCACGGCACACAGGTAGACGGCATTGGCCGCCTGGTTGATGCTCCACCAAACCAGCAGGCTCTGCCTGCCCGTCACGAACCAGAAACAGCAGAAGTAACTCACGGCCGTAAGCAGCATACCGGCGGTTGCGAGACGGATCGGGTGAAACCGGTCCACAAAGAAGCCCACGGCAAAGAAGACCGGAATCTGCACTGCACAGGTCCAGCCACGCACCTCGCCGAATTCCTGCAGCGACAATCCAAGGGTTGGTGCGTAACCACCCACGCCAGCCTGCGTGCCAAAGAAGATCAGGAAACCCAGCGGGACATAAGAAACCCAGAAGAAGAGCGTGACGGCGAAAAAGTTGAGATAGAAAGGATGCCGGAAACAGGTCTGAAAATATTCCTGAATGGCACCAAGCGGACCACCGGGTGACTTGGGCGGCGGCGGCGGATAAGTCCCTTCCTTCACATTCCAGATGATGAGCGTGAAGGTGACCGTGAAGAGAATCCCAACCAGTACATAGACGTGCAAGGTGTGCCCCTCGACCCAGCCGAGGGCATACCGGTTGAACGCCATGCTGCCCAGGGCGCCAACGGCCCGGTAGATGCCCGAGAACCGGCCCATGACCTCCGCCGGAATCACATCGGCGATGAGGCAGGCGAAGACCTGGACGATGTACGCATTGAAGAGCAGGAAGACCACGACGCAGGCCCCGATCCACACAATCGAACAGCCCGCGACCGTGAAGGCGTTGTCGCCGAAGACGGAGAGGAGGCGATGCACCCAGGCGCCGGCGGGTTTGGCCGCACCCAGCATGATGAGGCTGAGCACGGCGGGAGGAGTGGCCCACAACAGAAACGGACGCCGCCGGCCCAGCCGGCCGCGGTGCCGGTCGCTCTGCGTGGCCACGACCGGATACCAGAAGAATGCGACGATCGGCGACAAACTGCCCATCGAGCCGATCAGGGTGTCACTCGCACCCTGCCACCGCAGGAGCAGTCCGGTCACGGTCGTCAACGATTCGAAGAGCTGGAAGATGAAGTCCCCCCAGAGCATCCAGAAAAACACCAGCAGCAATTTTCTGCGGGTGTAGGTCAGCGTCCCCACCCGATAGACCTTCTCTCCCGTCGGGATGGACGGAGGCGTGGGTGAACGATCCTGTGGCGCGGAGGACTCCATGCAATCAGCCCGGACGGACGACTATCAGGGCGCGCTCCGCCGGCGGGCTGGCGGGCGGCTTCACGCGAGTGCAGGGTGGCGCCAGATTTTCATGCCGCCGTGGATCGAGGTGTAGAAGGGGTCGCCCGGTTTGATCGATCCGCGCGGCACGGGCTGCCCGGTGGCCGCCGACTTGTAGAGCGCGGTGAGCAGTTCGATGGTCCGGCGGGCCTCATCGCCCGAGGTAAGCGGACGCCGGCCGGCATCCAGGTCGGCGACGATGGCGTTCAACTGGGCGCCGTGCGTCGAGGCGACATCGGCGGGCGGAAAAGCCTGCCACGCCTGCAGGAACGCCGCATCATCCTTCCGATGGGCGGCGGGCGTGAACTTCCAGTTTTCCTGCATGAAACTGTACAAGTGCGTCAGCTCCACGGTGGCGTTCTGGTAGTCGAGGCGCAGGTAGCTTTCCTGCCGCGGACCGAGGACGCTGTTGACGATGGCGGCATGCGCCCCGTTGGCAAACCGGACCATGGCCATGGACAGGTCTTCGACCTCGAAGGTGCGGTCGAGGGTCGCCGCCTGGGCCCGGATCTCGGACCAGTCGCCGAGCAGATGCAGGAGCAGATCCATCGCATGGATGCCCTGGCCCATGGTGGTGCCGCCGAGCTCGGTCGACCACTTGCCGCGCCACGGCACGGTGTAATAGGCGGCATCGCGATACCAAAGGGTGTTGCAGATCGCGACGAGCGACCGGCCGAGAAGGCCGGAGTCGGTCAACCGTCGCAGGTGTGCAGTCGAGGAAGCGAACCGCATCTGGAAGACGCTGGCCGTGTAGCGACCCGTGCGTTTTTCGCCATCTGCGATACGATCGAATTCCGCGAGCGAACCGCAGAGCGGCTTCTCGCACAGCACCCAGGCCCCCGCCTCCATCGCCGCGATGCTCAGGTCGGCATGGACGCCCGGCGGCGCGGCGATGAGCACAAGGTCGGGGTTCATCTCGCGCAGCATCGCCGCGCAATCGGTGAAGGGCCGCGCAATGTGGTGGCGCGCGCAGAACTCGCGCACCCGGGTTTCGTCGACATCCGCCGCGGCGACGAGTTCGATCCGCCCCTGGGTGGATTCGATCCCGCGCACGTGCGAGATGCTGATGGATCCGGTGCCGACGATGACGGCACGGTAGGTTTTTTGGGTGAGCATGATTCCTGGGATGAAGATTCGATATGGCCGTCAGCCGCCGATGACGGTGGATCCGGGCTACGGGTTGTCCCCGATCACGACCAGATCCTGACCACGAGCCGCCGGTTCGGCGGCGAGATCCAGCCAGCGGCCGGCTTCGCGGCGGCCGGAAACGACGGTCCGCGCGGTGGTGTGCAGGCGGAAGGTGACGTCCCACGATTTCGGCCAGGCCGGAGCGACGAGAATCTTCCCCTCGGCCTCCTGCAGCAGCATGGTCTGCAGCGCCTTCAGCAGGTTGCTGCCATGGTCCTGATCCGGGCTCCAATCGTAGTTGGTCTGCCAGAAGACGGGAAACCGACTCTCCGGATCCTTGCCCTGGGCGCGTTGCGCAAGGTAAGCCCGGGCAATCTCGGTCAGCCCGAGAAAGGCGGCCTGGGTATCGTCATTCTGCCAGCCGGTGGCGCCAGTTTCGGGACGGTGAGCAAAGGTGGCCCGCGCGAGGGCCAGGTCAGGCTTGCCCATACCGTACAGCCGGTAGGGAAACACGGCGTACAACTCCGGGGTTTCGTGGTTCGAGCGTGCCGGCAGCGGCGGCTCCGCCGCCAGCAGGACCGCTTCGCCGCCCACCTGCCCGCGCGGCAAATCCGGGACCTTCGGGCTCATCGCCCCCAAGAGTGCGCGCAGGTCCTCCGGGAGGTCGCCGGACGGCAGTGCGAGTAGCTGGTCGATGTTCCACCGCAGCCCGGCCACATCCGGCAGGTCATTCGTCGCCTCCCAATAGGTCTCGAGCGCGTTCACCGGGGTCATCACCCATTTCCCCTGTTGGTCCACCGGCCAGTGCCGGTCCCACCAGAGCAAAATGTCATGCGCGAAGGGAACGAGCCGGGTGCGCAGAAACTCCCGGTCGCCCGTGAACCGGTAATAGTCGATCATGAGGGCGACGATCTCGAGCATGCCGTTGTAGTGATGGCGGGTGTAGAGGCCGTTGATCCATTCGCTCGGGTTGCCGACCTTGGGCGCGTGGCGGCCATAGTTGTTCAGGTTGGTGCCCCAGAAAGTGAGCACCTCCATCAGGAATGCCCCATCGTGGTGAAAATAGGCCCGTGAACGCTCCCGTGCCAGCGGCAGCATGGCGCAATACATCTCAAAGAACGGGCGCATCATGTCGAAGTCGCCCGACGCCAGCATCGGCCAGTAGACGAGCCGGGTGTTCTGCAGCCAATAGCCTCCGCCCCAGCGGCGGTAGTCGGCGTCGTAGTTCCGGTCGACGGTGAAGAGCGAACCATTGAACTTGATCGGGAAATGACCCCGGCCGGCGCACGCCTGCACCCAGCGCTGCAACACATAAGCGCGGGTGACCGCCTCGGCCTCGGGCGTGCCGGAGGCAAAGATATAGCTGCGATTCCAGAAATCCTCCCACCATTGCCGGTGCGCCTTCCACAAAAGCGTCCGGTCGGCGAGGGCGAGGAGCATCCTCTCGCGTTCCACGGCCGCGGTCCAGTCGGCCAGTTGCGGCGCCAGCTGCGTGTGCGTCACCACTTCGACCCTGAATTCCTTTGCCGGCTGGCGGCTCACCAACTCGGTGTCACTTTTCCGGACCATGTCCGTCCCGGACAGCACGGCACCGAAGGTGCGATGCAGGATCGGATCGGCCATGCGCTTCGCCATCTGCTCCAGCTCCTGCAGCTTCAATGAACTCCGCCACGGTGAGACTTGGTTGCGATGATACCAGGTGATGTGGTCGGCTTCGCCGGGCACCAGGATATCGGGATAAACCTTCCGCACCTCCTCGGGAAAGGCGTAGACGCAGTGGTCCTCGCGATTCTCCGAGCCGGATGGCCCGCGAAACGGCCGCTCGGCGGTGCGCCAGAGTTCAACCGAGGCGGCCACCGCGAACGCCTGGGCCGACCGCATTTCCAGATGCACCGCCTGGCGATGGGCATCAACCCACACGCGCGCATCGAGGCGGTCCGCTCCCGCGCCAAGGACGAGGTCGATGCAGCCCTCGGCCAGGTTGAGCGTCTGCCGGAATCCTCCGACCGTGGGATTTGGCGTCAGTTTCACCCGCACCCGTCCCAGTTTGCACAATCGTTCGTTTTCGTCCCACGCATCGGTGCGGGCGAGGTAGAACACGATGTCGCCGGCGGGCTCCACCCACAGGTTGATGCCGGTCTCGCCGTTGCCGGCCGGCATCGAACCCAGCGGACCCGTGCTCGGGGTGTCCCAAACGACGTTGCATTGCTCCAGGGACTCAGCCGGCAAACCGGCGCCAGGCAGGGTGGCGGGAAGGCTCATGATCAAAGGCAGGAGGAAATGCGGGATCCGCCGGGGCCGTCTTCTCATCGGGATCGCATTCAGGCGCGGATGAGGCGCCCCTTTTTGCGGCGCTTGAGACGCAACACGGTTACCAGGCGATGCTGGCGCGCCGGGGCGGATCCCAATGCGAGCTGCCTGATGGGAGTGTAACACCAATTGACGCCGCAGCGCTTGGCGACCGCGGTCACGGCCCAGTCGGCGGTGACCTCAAGGGTGAATCGGGCGCCCCGGATCCTGGCCAGCGCATTGCCGGTGTCCATCGGCAGCGGCGAGTGCAGGAAGAAGGTCACGGTGCGCGGTTCGGCCAGTTCGATCTCATCGATGATCTCAAAACAATCGGGCGTGGGCGAGTTGATTGTCCGCCGGCACGAGACCACCGGCGCCTGCCAGGCGGCACCCGTGTCGATGGTGGCGGCGAGCGTCGTCCCCTCGCCCTGCGCAAGCCAGCCGGAGGCCTGGAGCGAGGGGCTTTGCTGGGTGCAGCCGCTCGGCACCGCCAGATTGTGGGCGACCTCGCTCCGCATGAACGGCAGGTTGGCGGCGTCCTCATACGGCACCGCGCCCCGGTCGATCGCAAAGGACTCGCCGCCGGCCTCCAGGATGAACGAGCCCTGGTCCCGGTGGCAGTGGCCCGCGTTCGCCATGGCTCCAACCAGAAAGAGCCGCACGCTGTCCGGGCCAAGCCGGCGGAAACTCGAAGCCGCGCCCACCGTTGCGAGTCGGGCTAACCCCGGGAGTTCCGGCGGCGCCGGCGATTCGGGACAGTACCCCGGTCCATAGATCACCGTGAAGACGCCGTCGAAGGTCCAGTCGCGCTTCAATTTTTTTCCCCGCCGGAGACAGCCGGCCATGAGAGCCTGCCACAAAGGCGTGCCGAGGGCGGCGGACATCATGCCGACCACATCCAAGGCCATCGCATCACCGACCGCATCGGCGATGGGATGATAGGATCCCGGTTCGCCGGCGGTGGACAGGAACGAGGCGATGGCGTTGTCCGCAGCGCGCAGCCTGGGCGGAACCATCGATCCCAGACTTTTCCCGCGCAGGCGGGCCAGGGCCGCCAGGGCCGGAAGCGTCGCCCGGATGCTGTTCGCCCAGTTGCCGATCCCCTCGTGGATCGAGCCATCGGCCGCAATCGAGCGGTCGAGAACGTCGCTGAGGTCGCGCTCGGAAATATCGATGTCCGCCATGGTCCTCGGCCAGGCCCGCTGCAAGACGAGCAACCCCAGAATCCGCCCGAGGCCAAGCCTGGGGTGCAGGTGGCCTTCCCCTGGGGCATCATCCTGGAGGTACGCCCCGCGGATTCGCGGGAGCCCCTTGGTGGCGATGGCGTACCGCACTAGGTGTTCGCCATTCGGGGTGAACCAGGCCCCCGCCCAGTCCAGTGCGAGGGCAATCCCCGCCGTGACCTGGGCCTCAGGGAACCCCCGGGTGTCCCACGTCGAACCCGGGAAATCCTGCATGAAATGCGGCCCCCAGTTGAGCGTGTGCGCGAGACTCACGGCCACCCGCGCCGCGAACCTCAGGCAGGCCGCGTCCCGGTCGATCAGGCCCACGAAGGCACATACGGGGGCGTCAATATGGAAGGAGCGTGCCTTCGCATCCCGTCCCCGCGACTGGATGGACCAGATGTCACCGGCGGCGAGGTACTGGCCGACCTGATCCTCCGGCGTGCGGGGATCGTTCATCGCGGCCCTCGCCTGGGCGCGAAGCTGATCCATCACCGGCTGGTACAACCCCGACCAGGCCTTGCGTCGGATGACCTCCAACCCGTCCGTGCCGAAGAATAGGCCCAACCGCGGGGCGAAAGCCACCCTCATGCCCTCCGGCAGGAGGGAGCCCGTCCAATCCGGGGTGAAACGGGAGGTTCGTCGCACCATGGCCCGCCGCCGCTTGGTGGAGGCGCAGCCGATCCAGTAAAGCCAGACTTCATCCGCGCCGTCGTGGGCGGAAGCAATCTCAAGTCGAATCCGCTCCAGCCGCGCCCCGTGCACCGGTCCCTCGAAATCATGGGCGGTGCCACGGCCGGGCTTGGCCGCAATGATACTGCGCTCCACTCCATCCACGATGGCGACGACGGTGAGATAAACGTGCGGCGGGCAAGCCGCCCGCACGACCAGACGGTCGTAGTCCGTCAAATTGACGCACAATTCACGCTCGAACGACAGGAGCGGCACCGCGGTGGGCCGGCCTGCGACCAGCTCCCTCGCCGGGCGATCCCAAGCAAGGGCGACATGACACCACCGCTGGCTGACCCGCACATGATCGGGGGCCAACGGCACGAAAGCGGGCGGGAGCGCAGGTTGGCTTGGTCTGGCCCGGACACCGGCCATGGCGTCGGTCGTGCCTTCGGCCCGCCGCAGACCACGCGCGGGCCGCGCGATGTACTGGCCCAGCGGAGAAAGCCGCTCATCCCAGAAAGGCTCGATGATCGCCTCGGCCTCGTTGAGCGGCACGGGCGTGCGGACCTGGCGCTCCGGCGCCGCTTGGGCGAAGGTTGTAACCCCGGGGTCAGGATTTTGGGCATCAAATCTCGCCGGCGTTTCCGGTCCGCTGCGGCGGACACCGGACCGATCGCGCCGGAGGCGTCGCCGGCCCTGTAACGCAAGAGGCGGATTCATCGGACATCCTCACGGCCGATCCGGCCGCATGTTTGCCACTGTCTGGTCGGAAAAGGGATGGCACGGGGGAGCAGACTCCCCCGTGCCATCAGGGAACCCGGTCAGAAGCGCACGCCCATGGTGAGGCGGAACTCCAGACCGTTGCTGCGGGTGATATCGTTGATCTCATCCGTGGCGTTGATGACGTTGAGCTGGAAGTCCATGGGGATGTCCGCCAGCTTCATGCTGTACGTGGCGAACAGGTCCACGATGACTTCATCCGGCACGATGAGCCAGATCGCCGCGCTGGACGTGACATAGTACTCGTCGCAATACCGGATGGCGCCGCCGACACTCAGGTTGCGCAGCGCGCCGTCGGTGAAGTTGTACTTCCCGATGAGGTTGGCACGGTGCAGGGGCGACTTCACCAGGCGCATGCGCGCCCGCTGATTGGTGAGCGCACCCGGGGTGGCCGGATTGAGGGTCTTGTCGCTGATCGTCTTCGCCGTGTACTGCCAGGCGTAATTGGAGATCAGCTGGAACTTGCGGTTCGGCGTCCAGGTGAGATCGAACTCCATGCCCTCGGCGCGCACGACGCCGCCATTTACATAGGGCTGGGCCTGGGTGACCGTGATGTTCGAGCCTTGGTTGCGCGGATCGTTGATGGACTTGTAGAAGTCGAGTTGCACGATGCCGTCGCGCTCGTCGCGATACATCGACCACGTGCCGGCAAACTCGCTGTCATTGAAGTCCGTCTTGATGCCCCACTCGATGCCCTTCTCCAGCACGTTATCGAGCAGGTGGGCATTGTCGGAGGGCAGCGTGCCGGGCCCGATCACACTCATCTGGTTGGTGAAGGTCGCCATGGTGCTGTAGGAGGCGAACGCGTGGATGCCCTTCATGGCCTCGAAAATGGCGCCGATGGTCGGACTGTCGTCGGTGCGGCCCGTGTTGATCAGCTTGGAGCGCCGTATGCCCGCCACGATATTCAGACGGTCTTCGAAGGCGGAACCGCGATAGCTCAGCGAATAAGCCTCGAAGTTGCTGATCGACAAATTCGTCAGCACCGGTCCCGAGGAGACCACCTGGTAGAGACCCTGCATCGGGCTGGCGCCCCATGGGTCGTAATGCAGGTAGGAGGAGGCCCCCGTCAGGGCCACCCCGTTGTTGCCGACCGCGGGTCTGCCCTTGGACAGATCGGTGGAGACATTGTCAATCGTCGCCCGGGTGTGATCCAGTTCATAGCTGAGCGTGACGGCGTGCTTCATCTTGAACGCCTCAAAGTTGTAGTTCGCGTCCACCTGCTGGGCGTCGGAGGAGCCCCAGCGGTGCGGCGTCCACGAAATGGCCGCGGCGGAATTCATGGCGCTGACCCGGCCGTCCGGGCGCAGGCCGGCATCGGGGATGAGCAGCTGGCGGGTGAAGGCCGTGTTGTTGACCATGTGCAGCCAGTGGTAGCGGATGGAGAGATCCTTGATGGGGGAGATGACGAGCGAGACGTCGGCCATCTGCGATGAGCCGTCCTGATTCGAATCCGGACCCGCCCAGGTGAACTTGTCGCCTTGGGGCGAAAAACGCCACCAGTCGATGGATGATCCGGTCTGGTATGCCGGCGCCGTGCCGGTCATGCCGTAGATGTCGTTCGACCAGTTGGTCATGAAGGTGTTGAAGACCGTGCCCTGGGTCGAGCCGTTGGGATTGGCCGGATAGCCCCAGCGTTCGTTGATCTTCGCGAGGGCGGCGGCGTCATCCGCCAGATTGTAGGCCGTCTTCATGTAGGTGACGAGTTGCGCCGAGGGCGTCATGACATCGCGCCAATACTGGGGGTTCATTGCGCCCTGCCAGAAGAAGCTGGCATAGGGAATATGCTGCTTGGTCGTCGCATACTCCGCCGTGAACTCGAGCTTGTCGTTTGGCCGCCACGTGACAGACGGATCGATGAAGACCAGATCCTGGTGCTGCTGGTCCACCCGGCCGTTCCAGTCCTGGTAGGACGAGATCACGCGCATGGCCAAGCCCTTCTCCTTGCTAATGACGTATTGGGTATCGAGGAGCGCCTTGTAGAAATTATAGCTGCCCACGGTCATGCGGAACTCCGTGGAATTGATGAACTGCGGCTTCTTGGTGACGAAGTTGGCCACGCCGTTGGGCGTCGAATTGGTGTAGTACAGCGCCACCGGACCTTTTGCGATTTCGACGCGGTCGAGATTGTCGACCGGAATGGTCGGCGTGAGCGAATACGAACTGGCGAGTGCCAGGCCGTTGTAGAAGATGGGCAGCTGGAAGCTGCGCATGTTGTAAAGGTTAGCCTGGCCCACTTCGGCCTCACCCACCAAAATTGTGCTGGTATAGCGGAAGACTTGGCTGGGCAGCGCCACGGACATGTCCTTCAGTAGCTCGCCCGAGAGGATTTCCACCGACTGGGGGTTCTTGACCACCTCCAGGGCCACGCGCGAGGTCGTCACCGTGCTGCTCTTGCGGTAGCCGGAGTCCTTGTCGACCGCCACCTCGAAGGGCGAGAGTTTGACCAGTTCTTCGGATTCAGGGGTGCCATTGACCGGTTCCGTGGGGACCGGCTTTTCCGCCGTCTGGCCGACCACCAGGGTCGCGCCGGCAATCAGTAGCAGCAGGGTGCGGCCAAAGCCGCGAGTCGCTTGCTGCGGGGATATCATGCTGGTTTTCATTGGGACTTGTCGTAGCTAGGGTTTGCTAACGTTGCGCTCTCCCTCCTCCGCAATAGCAGCGGAGAGATGGGCAACCGCCACAAAGCGGCGCGGCGCGGCCCTTGACAATGGACCCAATGGTTATCGTTAACCGCACGGCGCGGATGCAGCCGGCCAAAGGCGGGGCGGGCTCAGACCCGCCCGACTGGCTTTTCATCCGCAGCGCGGCATCCGAGAGCAGGCCCCAGACCTGCCCTGCTTTTCATTCCGCCACGGCACTGCGGCAATAACTGGCAATCCGTTCGTGCTCCCAGTGCCCCTCCGCGAACACCAAGCGGTAGCTCAGCTTCAGGCTCTCCCCGGGCGCGAGACAGCGGCTTTCCTTGCCCTGGAACGGCAGCGCGACTCCGACCTGCACCTTGCGGATGAACACCCGCGGAGCGGACATGTCCGGGCTGGAACGATCGATCATCGCAACCGTGACGGGTTGGAGCACGTCGTCGACGGACCCGGTGAGCGCCACCCAGCGGCCGGGCGAGCCGTGGATCTTGTCCTCCGTATCGAAGCCGGCCTCGCAATGCATGGTGCCCTTCGTCGTGCGGTCCCGGAAATTGAGGTAGTCGAGAAACTCGCGCGGGATGCGCCAGAACAGGCCGGTGTAAAAGGACCCCGCGAGACCGTGGGCCGACTCGTATGTGTCAAGATTCAGCGGTGCGGCCGTGGCGTTGCGGATGTCCATCCCATAGTCGAGCGTCCAGAATGATTCAGCCGCGTTGACCGCAAAACCCAACCGGCGCTGCTCCTGCAGGAGCAGCCGGCCGTCGCCAGTTTCCCAGGCGATCTCATGCATCATGCTCCCGGCGGTGTCGCCGGCCTGCACCTCGGTCCACCGCAGATGGCGCTGCCGGCCATGGTTGGAAATCCAGACGTAGCCGGAACCCGGCCGGTAGCTGCCCCCACCCCAGAAATTGGTCTCGCCCACCACGGTAAGCGTCATGCCCAGGCCCTTGTGCCACGGGTGGTCGTTGGGCCGACCGATCGTGACGACCGAACCGCCCAGCGTGCGCAGTGGATGGAAAAACGGCTTTGGCACCTCGTCGATCGGCACGTCGTCGTTGACGTAGTGGTATTTGAAAAGGGGACGCCCATTCCATGTGGCTTCTTTCGCGCGCCCAGCCTGGTCGGTGAGTTGGAGTGGCATGAAATCCGGTAAATGTCCGGTGATGCAACCCGCCCGGATTTTTTCAAGCGACCCTCTGGTTATCGTTAACGTCCTGCCGGCTTGACTGCATTTCCTGAACGGCTCATGCCCGCGCCATGACGACACGCGAGCTGGCCCGGCTGGCGGGAGTTTCCCAAGCCACGGTGTCGCTCGCCCTGCGCAATCACCCCCGCATCTCCGCCGCCACGAAGGCCCGGGTGACCCGGCTGGTGAAAAAGCACCGCTACGTGGTCGACGGCCGGGTCTCGGAACTGATGCGAAGCATTCGCACCCACGCCGCGGGTCCGCTGACCGGATGCCTCGGCCTGATCTCACTCTATCCGGAGGAACGCCCGTGGAAGCCCCAGGGCCGGTCTTCCCACCTGATCCGGCTCTACAAGGCCATGGTCCGTCGCGCCGGCGAACTCGGTTACCGCATCGAGCCCTTCTGGGTGAAGAATCCCGACATGAGCTGCGACCGGCTCGGCAACATCATCGCGGCCCGCGGCATCCAGGGGCTGCTTTCCCTCGGCGCCCACGACTTGGAGGAAGAGATCCCCGACGCCCTGCGGCGCTTCACCATCGTCACCCTGGGCGTCAGCATTCCCACCCGGCTTCATCGCATCGTCAGCCATTTTGCGCACAACGCTTCGCTCCTGCTGATGAAGCTCCGGGAGCGGGGCTACCAGCGGCCCGGCGCGGTGCTGCGCGAACTGCAGGACGGGCGCAACGGCCACATCGTGGCGGGCATGTATCTCTATTATGCGCGCTACATCTTCGGCGTTCGCGACATCCCCATCCTCTATTCGGGCGAAACCCTGGAGCCCGCCGCGCTGGACCGGTGGTACGGCGAGTACCAGCCCGACGTGATCATCTACTCCGACCACTTCGTGCATTATCCCGCCCTGAAAATGCTCTGCATGCACCGCCGGCTCGCCGTCCCGCGCGATGTCGGCATCGCCATGCTGGAGGCCGCCGTAAATCCCGAGGGCATTTCCGGCGTCCGCCAGAATTTCGAGCAGATGGCCATCAGCGCGGTCGACATGCTGGTGAGCCGGCTGCAACTCGGCGAGATCGGCATGCCCAAGATCCCCAAGGTGGAATGTGTCGAGGGTGACTGGGTCGAGGCCACCACGCTCCGTCCTCCGCCCGGTCTTCGCACCACCCGCCCGGATTTTTTCAAACCGCGATCATGATGACCTCCAAAGAACGCCTCCTGCGCGCCCTGGCTTGCGCCAAGCCGGACCGGTTGCCCGCCACCGTCCACCAATGGCAGAAATACCACCTCGACACATACCTGGGCGGCGTGGACGCCCTGGAGGCGTTTCGGCTCACCGGGCTGGATGCGCAGATCCAGTACTTTGAGGCCATGGGCCAGTTCTGGATTCCCGACGCCGAGAAATACGTCGTGTCCACCCCGGACTGGCGGGAGGAAGTCCGGGTGCTCAAGGACGACCCGGACGACAAACTGCTCGACCATACCATCCACACTCCAGGCGGCCAGCTCACCTACAAGACCGGCGGCAACCGCACGACCACGTGGATCCTCGAATACCTCATCAAACGCCACGAGGACGTCGCCCTCATCGCCCGCTACATGCCCGTGGCGAAATTGAACCAGACGGCCATTGCCGCCGCCTACGACCGGGTCGGCGACGCTGGCATCCTGCGCGGGTTTGTGTGGGGCGACCAGGCGGGGTGCTGGCAGCACGCGTGCTGTCTCATGTCCGAGGAGGAATTGATCCTCGAGGCCATGGACCATCCTGACTGGGTGCATGCGCTGCTGCGCGCCCTGCTGGAAAAGAAACTGCGTTTCATCGAGGAATCCCTGCGCGGGGCCAAATTCGACCTCATCGAAACCGGCGGCGGTGCCGGCAGCGACACCGTGATCTCCCCGGCGATGCACGCCGAATTCTGCCTGCCTTACGATCGCCAGATCCACGACGCCCTGCACGCCGCCGGCCACCGCACGGCCTATCACACCTGCGGTGGGATGATGCACATCCTCGACCTCGTGATGCAGAACGGCACGGATGCCTCCGAGACTCTCTCGCCCCCGGGGGTCGGCGGCAACATCACCGCGCCGGAAAAAGTGCGGGCGGTGTTTGGGCGCAAGGTGGCGATGATCGGCGGCATGGACCAATTCAACATCCTGACCTCGGGCACGCCCGAAAAAATCCGCGCCGAAACCCACCGGCTATTCGAAGGCTTTGGCCGCGACGGCGGCTATATCTGCTCCGCCAGCGATCATTTCTTCGAGACCCCGGTGGAACATCTCCGGGCCTTTGCCGCCGCCGCCCGGGAGTGCGTCTATTGAGACCGCCGATACGCTGACCCAAAAACCTCCCGCCCTCGCGCTCCAGCGCAGCCCATACGACCATGAAATCCCTCCGCCGCGTAGCGTTCACGGCCTCCGACGTTGCTGCCCTTCCCGTTTCCTGCCGTCCCCTGCAGATGGTGCACGGGCTCGACCAATGGCCCTCAACCACGCGCGCCGGCCTGCACGAGCGGCTGCGGGCGCTGAAGGCCGCCGGGCTCGGCGGCATCGTGGTCAGCGTCAGCACCAAGGACTACCTCCGCGACCCCGCGGCCTGGGCGTTGCTCCGCGAAGGCGTCCGCCTTGCCCGCCGCGAGGGGCTGCGGGTGTGGGTGTACGACGAGGCCGGGTATCCGAGCGGGGCCGCGGGCGGACGCGTGTTTGACCGCGCGCCCGACGTCGAGGCGAAGGGGCTGGTTCGTACCGCGGGACCGGGTCGCTACGCGGTGACGCGCCTGTATGAGGGCACCCACGCCACCGAGAACTTTTTCGAGAAGCGTCCCTACATCAACCTGCTCGATCCCCGCGCCGTGCGCGCGTTCATCGCCGTCACCCATCGGCGGTACGCGCAGGTGCTGCGCCCGATCGAGCGTTACGTGGAGGCGTTCTTCACCGACGAACCTTCGCTGATCGCCGCCTATATCCCCAAGGGCCGCAGGTATCCGCTCACCCTGCCGTGGCACGATCGGCTGCCGGCCGAGTTCAAGCGGCGCACCGGCTACGAGTTGCCGCCGCACCTCGAGAGCCTGTTTGTCGACACGGGCCCGCAGGACCGGAAAATCCGCTGCGATTTCTGGGCCGTGATCGCCGCGTTGTGTGCCGAGACCTACTTCGGCGCGCTGCGCCGCTGGTGCCGCCGGCACGGTGTGGTCTCGAGCGGACACCTCCTTGGCGAGGAAACGATGTATTGGCAGACGATGTTCAACGGCGAGCCCTTCGCCTGCTACCGGCAGTTGGACATTCCCGGCATCGACATGATCACGTCGAATCCGGTCAAGATCATGGCCGAGGGGTATTTCATGGTACCCAAGGTGGCCGGTTCCGCCTGCCGCCTGTTGGGTCGCCACCGGCTGATGTGCGAGATCAGCGACTTCTTCGGCTTCATGGGCGGACGCCATGCCTCCCTCGCCGAGATGCAGTGCACCGCCGCCCTGCTCATCTCCTCCGGCGTGACCGACCTCTGCTCGTACTACAGCCTCAGCTTCAAGCCGAAGGCAGAGCGGAAGCCCCACGAGATCCCGCCTGCGACCTATCGGAAATACACCAGCTACGTGACGCGCCTGAACGCGTGGTTCACCTCCGGCACCATCGCGACGCGCGTGGCGGTGCTTTACCCGATCACGTCCTTCCACGCCGGCTTCACGCCCTCACTGCGTTCGATGTACGAGCCTCATCCCAAGGGCAGGCTGAACCGCCTCGACCGGGCCTTCACCGGCCTGTGTCGCGACCTGCTGGAGCACCGGATCGGATATGACATCGTTGACGAGGCCAGCGTGGCCGCGGCGAAGCTTGCCGGAAAGCGCCTCGTCGTCGGCGACCGAACCTACGAGATGGTGGTGCTGCCGCCGCTGGACACCGTCCGCTCGCGCACGATGGGCATGCTCAAGCAGTTCGCCGCCGCCGGCGGTGCGATCGTCGGTCACCGACAATTGCCGCGCCATGCGGCGGAGGGCGCCGACCGCGACACGGATGTCGTCGCCGCTGTCACGCGTCTGCGCAAACAGGGATCGCTGCGGATTGCCAGCAGGCCAAAGATCCCTTCCCTCGTGACGGCCGTAACGGCCCCGGATTGCGAACTTGCCCCGGCCACGCGGCGCATCCTTTGCACCCGCCTGGATCTGCCCGGACGCACGGCTTGGTTCCTGGTCAATCCCACGCCGCAACCCTACCGCGGCCGATGCACGCTTCCCGCCGCCGATACGGTACGCGCGTGCGATCCTGCCTCCGACCGGTTGACCACACCGCGCCAGAAGCATCTTGGGGTCGCGAGCAAGAGTGTATCGGTCGCGCTCCCGCCGTTCGGCACTCGGATCCTGACTGCCGGCAGATGAGCGGCAGGATGCGTATTATCCAAAAACAAAACCCGCTATACCTTGCGGCATAGCGGGTTCCAAAGTGGTGGCTCAGCCCGGAATCGAACCGGGGACACAAGGATTTTCAGTCCTCTGCTCTACCAACTGAGCTACCGAGCCAAATCGGAAGAGTTGAGCAAACGGTGCGCCCGCTTTGCGTCAATGGGATTTTATCGCCGGCACCCGACCTCTGCGGGCCAATCCTAGAGCACCTCCGGCGGAAGCTTGGGCATCAGCTTCTTGATGTCCTGCACCGCATCGCGGTGGCAAACCAAGATGCCGTCGGGTGTTTCGACGACGACGAGGTTCTGCACCCCGCAGAGGGCGATGACCCGACCGTTGCTGATGGCGATGTTGTTGCTCGCCTCCTGGGTCACGACCGGGCCACGGATGGTATTGCCCTGCGCATCCATCGGCAGGTGCGCGGGCAGCGCCGTCCACGCCCCGACATCGTCCCAATCGAACTGGGCGAGCTGCGTCGCGACCGCCGCGGCTTTTTCCATGATCGCGTAGTCCACGGAAATCTTCGGCAGGGCCGGAAAGCGCTCCGCCAGGTAGGCGTCCACGCTCTGGCGCGGGAAATCGCGGATGAACTCCGCCAGCGCCGGCGCCTGACGTTCGGCCTCGACGAAAAAGGCCGAGACGCGCCAGATGAACATGCCGGCATTCCAGGCATGGTTGCCGCCGATCACGTAGCGGGCGGCCGTCTGATGATCAGGCTTCTCGACAAACCGCGCCACCCGGCGGAAACCATCGCCTAGGTCTTCGGCCATTTCCAGGTAACCAAAGCCGGTCGCCGGATAGGTGGGCTTCACTGCAAACGTCAGCAGGGTCTGGTCCCGGGCGGCGCGCTGCAGCGCCGCCGCGAGTTGCCGGGAAAAGGTCGCCGCGTCCTTGATAAGCGAATCCGCCGGCAGCAGGGCCAGCACGGCCTCGGGGTCGCGGGCACGCACGAGGCCCGTCGCCAGCGCCGCCGCGGGCGCGGTGTCTCGTTTCGCCGGTTCTGCAATGATCTGGCCGGGCGGGAGGAACGGAAGCGCCGCCCGTGTGCCGGGCAACTGACTTTGATTGGTCAGGACGAAAATATTCTCCCGCGGCACGACGCCCTCGAGCCGCCGCACCGTCTCCTCGACCAGCGTGCGGTCGGAAAACAGCTTCAACAGGTGCTTGGGCGTGCGCTGGCGGCTCATGGGCCAGAAGCGCTCGCCGCTGCCGCCCGCCATGATGCACACGTATGCCTTGGGGTTGACTGCCATGCATCACCTCTCCCACCCCGGCGCCGGCGCGCAAGCGGAAAGTCAGGCCGCGCCGGCGCGGATCAGCTCCGCCAACCCGTCCGCCACCGACACCTGCGCCGAAAATCCCAGCTCCGTCCGCGCCCGGTCCGGCCGGCCCAGCGAATGGATGATGTCGCCCGCCCGGGCCGGCGCATGGCGCGGCGGCGGCACCTGGGGATAGTGGCGGGCAAACACCGCCACCACGTCCTGCAGCGAGGTCGCGCGACCAGTGCAGATGTTGGCCGCGCCGGAGACGATGCCCGGCTTGGTCGCTGCCAGGACGTTGGCCCGCGCCACGTCGTGCACGGAGATGAAGTCACGCGTCTGCCGCCCATCGCCGTAAAATGTCACCCCCTGGCCCTCGCGGTACCGTCGCTCGAAGATCGAGATGACCCCCGAATACGGCGAAGCCGGGTCCTGTCGCGGACCGAACACATTAAAATAGCGGTGGCAGCGCACCGTGATGTCGTCGCCGGCCGTCAACAAAATGCCCTCAGACTGCAGCTTCGCCTCACCGTAGGGGCTGATCGGGTGCTTGGACGTCTCCTCGGTGATCGGCAGGTCGGTGGCGTCGCCGTAGATCGCAGCCGAGGAGGCGAACACGATGCGGCGCACGCCGTGCTGCCGGGCGGCCGCGGCCACGAGTTCCGTGGCGGTGACGTTGAGCCGGCGATTGAGCGCCGGATCCTGGATGCTCTCCTGCACGCTCACCAGCGCCGCCAGGTGGATGATCGCATCGGGTCGGAAATCACCCACAGCCCGCGGCATCACGCCTAGCTCCGCCACATCGGCCTCGAGGAGTTGGAACGAGGCGGACGTGCCCGCGACCGCCAGGTTCGCCCGCCGACCCGTGCGGAAGTTGTCCACGCCGAGCACCGCGTGACCCTCCCGCAAGAGAAGGTCGGCAGTGTGGCTACCGATGAATCCAGCCGCGCCGGTGACGAGAACCTTGGCCATACCGCGACGGTAGGTCCGCGGTCACGGTGATGACAAGCCCACCGTCTCCCGCACATAACCGCCACCCGCCGTCCACCATCAGCCGGCCAAATATCGCACGCACCGCTGAATGTTCGCCACGCCGCCCTTGCCTGCCCGCGGCGCCCGCCTTTGGCTCGGACGCGTTTGCCATGCCCTCATCCACTCGTCCCGTCCAGCTGCGTTGCAACTATTTCGAGAACCCGCTCGCGATCCATGACGCGGCGCCGCGCCTGAGCTGGCGCCTCGCCTCCGATGGCCGGCGCGGCGCCCGGCAGACCGCCTACCGCATCACCGTCTCGACCCGGCGCAACGGCCGGGCCGACCTCTGGAACAGCGGCAAGGTCGCCACCGACGCCACCACCCACATCGCCTACCGCGGCACACCCCTCGCCTCGCGCCAGCGCGCGTGGTGGCAGGTCGAGGTCTGGGACGAAAAGGGCCGGCGCAGCGTCAGCGCTCACGCGTATTGGGAAGCCGGACTCCTCAACGCGTCCGACTGGCACGGCGAATGGATCGGCTCCACCCTCGCCGGCGGCCCCGAGGCCTCCATGCCTTCGCCCTATGTGCGCACGATCTTCAATGTCGCCGCGAAACCCGTCAGTGCCCGCCTCTACGCCTCGGCACTGGGTTGTTTTGAGTTCGAGCTCAACGGCCGGCGCGTCGGCACCGACGAGTTCGCGCCGGGCTGGACCGATTACAACAAGCGCGTCCAATACCTCGCCTACGATGTCACCAGCCTCCTGAAGCCCGGCGCCAACGCCGCGGGCGCCATCCTCGGCGACGGTTGGTACGCCGGCCGCGTCGGCTGGCGCACGCGCAGCTACTATGGCGACCGCCCGAAGCTGCGCGCCCAGCTTATCCTCACGTTCGCCGACGGCTCGACGCAGGTCGTGGCCACCGACGGCTCCTGGAAGGTCGCCTTCGGGCCGATCGCCGAAAGCGACATCATGTTCGGCGAAACCTACGACGCCCGCCGCGAACTGCCCGGCTGGAGCACCGCCGAAGGTGACGACCGCGCCTGGCTGCCCGTCACCACCTTCCCCGCCCCGGCGATCGAACTCTCCCCCGTGCTCGGGCCCACCGTGCGCGCAACGCAGGAACTCAAGCCCGCGGCCCCGGCCAAGAAATTCAACGTGTGGCCCGAACCCGTCTGGATCGTCGACCTCGGCCAAAACATGGTCGGCCGCGTCCGCCTCAAGGTGAAGGTCCCCGCCGGCCGGATCCTCAAGCTGCGCTTCGCCGAGGTGCTCAACCCCGATGGCACCCTCTACATCGAGAATCTCCGCGGCATCCGCGCCGCCGATTACTACACCGCCAAGGGCGATCCCAAGGGAGAAGTCTGGGAGCCGCGCTTCACGTTCCATGGTTTCCGCTATGTCGAAGTTTCCGGCCATCCCGAGGACCTGCCGGCCGATGCCATCACCGGAGTCGTCCTGCACAGCGACACGCCGCGCACCGGCGACTTCACCTGCAACGACCCGCTGATCAACCAGCTTCAGCGCAACATCGACTGGGGCCAGCGCGGCAACTTCCTCGAGGTTCCCACCGACTGCCCGCAACGCAACGAACGCCTCGGCTGGATGGGCGACGCCCAGGTCTTCTGCCGCACCGCGGCCTGGAACCGCGATGTCGCCGCGTTCTTCCACAAGTGGGCGCGCGACGTCGCCGACGCCCAGCGCGCCGACGGTGCGATGCCGTCCGTCGCCCCGCACATCGAGGGCGTCGGTCCCGACGGTGGTCCGGCCTGGGCCGACGCCGCGGTCATCTGCCCGTGGACGATGTACCTTTGCTACGGCGACACCGCCATCCTGGCGCAGCATTTCCAGGCGATGACCCGCTTCATCGACTTCATGGAGCGCGAGTCCATCGGCCTCATCCGCAGCCATCCGGACTACAAGGAGTGGCGCGGTTACGGCGACTGGCTCGCGCTCGACGGCAGCGGCAAGGTCGACGGCGGCACGCCGAAGGATCTCATCGGCACAGCCTTCTTCGTCTACAGCGCCGAGATCGTCGCCGAAACCGCCCGCCTGCTGCGCCGGGCCCCTGAGGCCAAGAGTTACCAGGCGCTGGCCGATCGTGTGCGCCGCGCCTACCAGCAGCGCTACGTGAGCGCCGGCGGACTCGTCACCGGCCTCACGCAGACGAGCTACGTGCTCACCCTGCAATTCAACCTCTGCCCGACCGCCCTGCGGCCGAAGCTGGTCGCCGAGCTCGTGCGCGACATCGAGCAGCGTGGCTGGCAGCTCACCACGGGCTTCGTCAGCACGTCGTACGTTCAGCACGTCCTCACCCAAGCCAACCGGGTGGACATCGCCTACAAGCTGCTCCACCAGAAAAAGTGGCCGTCGTGGCTCTATGCCGTCACGCAAGGTGCCACCACGATCTGGGAGCGCTGGGACGGCTGGACGCAGGAAAAGGGGTTCCAAGACAAGGGCATGAACTCCTTCAACCATTATGCCTACGGCGCGATCGGTGCCTGGCTGTATGCGGTCGTCGCCGGTATCGACCTCGATCCTGCGCGGCCTGGCTTCAAGCACATCCGCCTGCAGCCGCGCCCGGGCGGCGAGCTCACCCGCGCCCAGGGCTACCTCGAGACAATGCACGGCAAGGTATCAAGCTCTTGGAAGCTCGCGAGCGGCCGCTTCGAGTGGACCGTCACGGTCCCCCCGAACACGACCGCCACCGCGAGGTTCCCGGTCCCGACCGGGGCAAAGATCGTCGAAAGTGGCCGCGCCCTCACCCGCGCCGCGGGCATCTCCGCAATCAAGTCCACCAAGTCAGCCACCACGTGCGATCTAGAGTCCGGCACCTACCGATTCGTAGCCACCTGGAAGTAAAGCCAACTGAGAACCACGGATTTCACGGATCACGCGAATGAAGCCTGTTTGAATGGCCACAAGAGGCACATAATGCACAGGATCAGGATTTCCTGAATTCTGTGCCTTTTGCGCCTTATGTGGCCATCTCTCCATGCCTCCCTGCCGAATCCGTGTCATCCGTGAAATCCGTGGATACATAAACTCTTCCCCCTCGCCCATGTCCTCCCGTAAAATCTGGCGCATCGCCGGTATCAATTTCGATTTCCGGCACATGGATCATCTGCTGGCGCTCGCCCACGCCGCCCCCAATGCCGAGGTCGTCGGCATCAGCCATCACGATTCGCGCGAGATGCAGGACGTGATTCGCAAGCTGAGCCTGCCCGCCGACCGCGTCTTCACCGATTGGCGTGCCTGTCTCGAGCAGACCAAGCCCGACGTCGTCATCCTCTGCCCGGCCAGCGGCGCCCATGCCGAATGGGTCGAGCGTGTCGCCCCGTATGGCGTGCACGTGCTGGTCGAGAAACCCTTCGCCGGCAATCTGGCCCAGGCCCGACGCATGATCGTCGCGATGAAAAAGGCCCGGCGTCGCCTCGCCATCAACTGGCCGCTGGCCTGGTATCCGCCCCACGTGACCGCCCGCCGCCTTGTGCAGGAGGGCCGCATCGGCCGGCTGCAGGAGGTGCACTTCTACGACGGCAACCGCGGCCCGATCCAGGACCATGGCAACCTCGCCGTCGGCGAGCCCTCGCTCGCCCGCAAGAAAAAGAGCTGGTTCTACGACGCCAACGGCGGCGGTTCGCTCATCGACTACCTCGGCTACGGTGCGACGCTCGGCACCTGGTTCTTCGACGGCCGCAAGCCGGACGAGATCACCGCCGTGACCGGCGCCGCCCGCGGCGTGCCGGTCGATGAGCAAAGCGTGACGATCGCCCGCTACGGCGAGTGGTTGTCCACGTTCCAGACCCGCTGGGGCACCTTCACGAGCCCATGGGTCGACCAGCCGCAGCCCAAATGCGGCTTCGTGCTGAAGGGCACCGAAGGCACCATCACAAACTACGACTACGAGCCGACGATCCGCCTCCAAACCCGCCGCCAGCCGAAGGGCGTGGTCCTCCCCGTGGACAAGCCCAAGAAGCCGCGCGAGAACCCGATCCAGTATTTCCTCCATTGCCTCGAAACCGGCGCGCCCATCGAGGGCCCGCTCGCCGTGGAGACCAGCTACATCGGCCAGCAGATCGTCGACACAGCCTCCCGCAGCGCCAAGCTGCGCCGCCCGTTGAAACTGCTTAAATAAACAACCATACCGCTTAACCACGGATTACACGGATATCACGGATAGGGATTTGGCGGATGAAGCGTGATTCGATGGCCACAAGAGGCGCAAAATGCACAAAACATACCTCCAATTCTGTGCCTTTTGTGCCTTCTGTGGCCATCTCTCCATGCCCCATCCGCATGATCCGTGATATCCGTGTAATCCGTGGTTCAAAAAGCCTCTCATGCGCCCTCCCAAGCTCGACTATCTCCCCCGCGGTCCACGGTTTCCCAAGCGCCACAAGCTCGGCCTCATCGGCTGTGGCGGCATCGCCCAGTACCATCTGCGCGCGGCGAAAGCCTTCGGTGTCGAGGTCGTGGCTCTCGCCGACGTCAATCTCGACGCCGCCAAGGCGCGACGCGACGAATTCTATTCCAAGGCCGACGTCTACACCGACCACCGCCAATTGCTGGCGCGCTCGGACATCACCGTCGTCGAGATCGCCACCCACACCGCCGTACGCGGCCCGCAGATCGCCGAGGCCCTGCGCGCCGGGAAACATGTCCTCAGCCAAAAGCCCTTCACCTTCGACCTGGCCGAGGGTGCTCGCCTCGCCGCGCTCGCGGCGCGTCGCGGCCTGCGGCTGGGCGTCAACCAGAACGGACGCTGGGCCCCGCAATTCTCCGCCCTCCTTGCCGCCGTGCGCGGCGGCCTGCTCGGCGACATTCACACCCTCGACATGGTCATGGAGTGGGACCACACGTGGACCCGCGGCAGCAAGTTCGCCGAGCTGCATCATCTCATCCTCAGTGACTTCGCGATCCACTGGTTCGACATCGCGGCCAACGTCTTCGCGGGCCGGAAGGCCCGCAGTGTCTTCGCCAACGCCGTCAAGGCGCCGCACCAGGATATGAAACCGCCCATGCTGACCAACGCCGTGGTCAACTTCGGCGACGGCCTCGCGACGCTCGGTTTCAGCGCCTACCAGTCGCTGGCCCCACATGAGTACCTGTGCTGCGTCGGCTCGAAGGGCACGCTGCGCGGTGCCGGCAACCTCTGCAATCTCACGGAACTCGAACTCACGACCAAGCGGGGCACGGCGAAAATCCCTCTCGTGGGTAAGTGGTTCCCCGACGGTTTTCGCGGGACGCTCGGCGAGTTCCTGCGAGCGATCGAGGAGGACCGCGAGCCCTCCATCAGCGGGCGCAACAACCTCGCCAGCCTCGAGCTCTGCTTCGCCGCCCTGGCCAGTGCCGACACGGGCAAGCCGGTCAAACCAGGTCAGGCCAAGACGGGCCGGCTTTAGCCACGGTGCTCCTCGCCCTCCACAAGCCGTACGGCGTGCTCTCGCAGTTCACGCCTGAAGCAGGTTCGGCGTGGAGGACGCTGGCGGACTTCGACCTGCCCAAGGGCGTTTATTCGCTCGGACGCCTCGATGCCGATTCCGAGGGCCTGCTGCTCCTGAGCGACGAACCGGGCCTCAACACGCAGCTGATGGATCCCGTCCGTGGTCACGTGCGCGAGTATTGGGCGCAAGTCGAACGCATCCCTGCCGACGACGCCCTGATCCGCCTCGCCGCCGGAGTGAAGATCGGCGAATACCAGACCCAGCCTTGCCGCGCGCGCCGGCTCGACCCGCCTCCGGCCGTGCCGCCGCGCCACCCGCCCATCCGCGAGCGCAAGAACGTCCCGGATGGCTGGATCGCCCTGGAACTGACCGAAGGCAAAAACCGTCAGGTCCGCCGGATGACCGCCGCCATCGGTCACCCCACCCTGCGCCTCATCCGCGTGCGCATCGGGCAATTCAATCTGGGCGAACTGCCCCCGGGAAAATGGCGTGAGCTAAGTGCGAGCGAGCGAACTCTCATCTTCACAGCCGCACGATCAGGTCCTCGGCCTTGAAGCGCACCTTGGGGATCGTCGCGTACTTGTCGTCCGCCGCCCGGTATCCGGCCGCGCAGGCGATGACCGTGGCATACGGCGTGCCCTGCAGGCCGAGGATCTCGTCGCATTGCTCCGGCTTGATCCCCTCCATCGCACACGTATCAACGCCGACCATCGCAGCGGCCGTGATGAACGTGCCCAGGGCGATATAGACCTGGTACGTCTGCCACGTGTCGAGCCGGTCCTCGGCACGGGCGGCGTCGAGATTGCGCAGCGCCATCTGCCGGAACTTCGCAAGCGAATCTGCCGCGATGCCGCGCACTTCGGCCATGCGGGCCACGTGCCGATCCACCTGCGCGGCACCGAGGTCGCGGTGTACGGCCAGCACGAGGAAATGGGAGCAATCCGTGACCTGCGCCTGACCATAAGCCGCCGGTTGCAGGCGCGCCTTCACCGCGGGATCGGTGACGACAACAAACTTCCAAGGCTGCAGCCCGATGGACGATGGGGTCAGCACCAGCGCCTCCTCCAGCGCGCGCCACGTGTCGGCGGGGATGGTGCGGGCCGGATCGAACTTTTTCACGGCGTAACGCCAGTTGAGCGCAGTCAGGAGAGTCGAGGCGGACACGGGGGCCATCCGGCCGACTGCATGCACCCGCTTCGGATTGGCAAGCCATGACTGATAATTCCCATCGCCGACCGAAATTCCGGCTTGGCACCACGAACGCCTGTGCCTCACTGGCCTTGCGTCGTCTTGGCTTCGCTCCCCATGGCAATCCCCCTGTCCCGGCAAAAGGTCCTCCGCGAATGGCGGCTTTACCTTTTCGTGGTCCCCTCGCTGCTCATGGTGATGACCTTCGCGTATTTCCCCGCGGTCAGCGCCGTTTACCACAGCTTCTTCGACTGGTCCGGCGGCGAGGCGAAGCAGTTCATCGGCATCGACAACTTCAAGCGCGCCTTCACCGACTCCACGCTGCTGAACGCTTTCGTCACCGTCGGCGCGCTGATGATCTTCAACCTCATCAAGATGATCCCGTCCATTTTGCTGGCGGTGCTCATCCACCGGCTCACGAGCAACCGCTGGCAATACGCCTACCGCGCGCTCCTCGTGGTGCCAATGATCGTGCCGCAGCTCGTGACGCTCTTCATCTGGAAGTTCATCCTCGATCCCAACCTCGGCGCACTGAACGCCGTCATCGAGGGCACAGGGCTCAAGCACCTGCTCGTGGCGATCAATGATTTCTTCGGCTGGGGCGTGTTCTTCGAGGGCGTGCCGATCGGCTGGCTCTCGCAGCCCGAGCTGATCCTGCCCTCGCTTTTCATCTGGGGCTTCCCGTGGATCGGCACCGTCGGCGTGCTCATCTACCTCGCCGGTCTCCAGTCCATCGGCCAGGAGGTCTATGAGGCCGCCGAGCTCGACGGCATCGGGCCCTTCAAGAAGTTCCTCTACATCGAGCTGCCCCTCATCCTCACGCAGATCCGCCTCAGCCTCGTGCTCCTCATCATCGGCACGCTCGGCGGCTACGGCCTGCAGCTCCTGCTCCTGAACGAGTACGGCGGCCCGGGCGGCCGTGGCATGGTGCCCGGCCTTTGGATGTACAACCGCGCCTTCGTGGCCGGCGAGTTCGGCTACGCCTGCTCCATCGGCATGATCCTGTTCGTCGTGATCCTGTCGCTCACGTTCATCAACAACCGGTACGTCCGCGTCGACAAATGAGCGCCCCCGCCGTCACCGTCCTCCACCGCAAACGCGACTGGCCGAAGCACACCTTAATCTGGTTCTTCCTGCTCATCGAGCTGTTCCCGCTCTACATGATGTTCCAGGTGAGCTTCAAGGACAACGCGTCCTTCATCGCGCAGCCCTGGCTGCCGCTCTCGCCCGAGGACTGGAAATGGTCCAACTGGGCCTTCGCCATCAAGCTCATCGGCCCGTATCTCGCCAACACCGTCTTCGTCGCCGTCACCGGCACATTCTGCTCGCTCTCCCTCGCGACCCTGGCCGCGTATTTCTTCGCCCGGCACAAGCTGCCGTTCAGCGGCCTGATCTGGTCGGCCTTCCTCGTGCTGATGCTGCTCCCCAGCGTGGCCAACATCGTGCCGCTGTTCATGCTGCTGAAGTCCATGAACCTGCTGAACACGCTCCTCGCGCTCATCGTCGTGGGCGTCGCCGCCGGCCAGGTGTTCAATATCTTTGTGCTGCGGAATTTCATCGAGGACCTGCCCAAGGACCTGTTCGAGGCCGCCGAGATGGACGGCGCCTCACACTTCCAGCAGGTGATCAACGTCGTCATCCCCATGGCCAGTCCCATCATCGGCACCCTGGCGATTCTCTCGTTCCTCAGCTCCTGGAACGATTTCCTTCTCCCCCTGATCATCCTGCGCGACAAGGAACTCTTCACCCTCGGCGTGGGCCTGATCTACCTCGACGGTGAGTACGTGAAGCCCTGGGGCCAGATCATGGCTTCCTACTTCCTCGCCTCGATCCCGCTCATCATCATCTTCCTGTTCACGATGCGCCTGTTCGTCCGCGGTCTGTCGGCCGGCGCGATCAAAGGCTGACGCCAGCCGCGACGGCCGGCGAACGCTGAACGCCGAACGTTTAACGCTGAACGCTCAAGTGCTGACTTTAGCTCCGTAGCCACGAGCGTGAGCGAGTGGTGAATCGGCGTTCGAAGGCGTCAACCCACTCGCTCGAGCTCGTAGCCACGTCGCCACGACACTTGAGCGTTAAGCGTTAAAAGTTAAGCGTTGAACGTTTCCGCCTGCCTCACCACGCGCGCCCATACTGCACCGGCCCCGCCAGCGCCGCCTTTTGTCCGAGCGCCTGCGCCGCGCGGCGCGGCCAATGGGGATCGCGGAGCGACTCACGCGCGATCAGGACCAGGTCGGCCTTGCCCTCGCGGACAATGGCGTCGGCCAGCGCCGGCTCAGTGATCAGCCCCACGGCCGCTGTCGCGATGCCGGCCTCGCGGCGAATCTGTTCAGAAAGCGGCACTTGATAGCCGGGCACCAAGGGAATCTTTACGCCCGGGATCGCACCACCCGAGCTGCAATCAATGAGGTCGATTCCGATCGCCTTGAGCCGGCGCGATAGCTCCACGGCCTGCGCGATGTCCCAGCCGCCCTCGACCCAGTCGGTGCACGACAGGCGAACCGTCAGCGGCAATTCCTGCGGCCAGACGGCCCGCACCGCCTGCGCAGTCTCCAGCGCAAAACGGATCCGGTTCTCGAAGCTGCCGCCGTATCGGTCGGCCCGCCGATTCACCAGCGGCGAGAGAAACTGGTGCGCGAGGTAGCCGTGCGCGAAGTGCAGTTCCAGCCACTGAAACCCGGCCGCCTGGGCCCGGCGGGCAGCGGCGACAAAGTCCGCCTGCAGCCGCGCAATCCCGGTCTCGTCCAACGCCTGCGGCACGCGCTCGAGTCCCGGCCCGAAAGCCTCGGCAGTCGGCGCCACCGTGGTCCAGCCGCGGTCCCCGACCGGCCACTGTCCCTCGCCGTCCCAAGGGCGCTTCGCGCTCGCCTTGCGGCCAGCGTGGGCAATCTGGATGCCCGCCACCGAGCCATGCTGCCGCAGAAAACGGGCAATCTGCGCCAGCGGCTCCACGTGCCGGTCGGACCAAATCCCCAGGTCCTCAGGCGAAATCCGCCCCTCCGGCGCCACCGCCGTCGCCTCGACAATCACCAAGCCTGCCCCGCCCAGCGCCCGCGCCCCGAGGTGCACAAGATGCCAGTCGTTCGCCATCCCGTCCTCCGCTGAATACTGGCACATCGGCGAAACGCCGATGCGATTGCGCAATGTGACCGACTTGACAGTGAAGGGATCGAACAGATGGGACATGGTCCGCATCCAATCACTTCCCCTCAATTTCGCAAATCGTCAGCCGCTCCGGTCTTCGCCCACCGCGCCGCGAGCACACCACTCGCAAGCAGCTGCAGCGAGTGGTACACCATGATCGGCAGGAGCACGATGCCGAGCACCGGCTGGCCCGCGAAGATGAGGTTCGCCATGGGCACACCCGAGGCGAGGGTCTTCTTGGAGCCGCAGAACATCGCGGTGATGCGGTCGCGCCAAACGAAGCCCATCAGCCGCGAGATCCAGGCCGTGAGGAGCATGGCCGTCGCAAACAACAGCGCGCACAGCCCCAGCGTGACCAGCAACAGCGTCCAGCCTCGCCCCGCCCAAAGTCCGCTCAAGACCGAGTTGCAGAACGACGTGTAGATGATCAGCAGAATCACGATCCGGTCCGCAATGTGCAGCCGACCCTTCTGCCGCGCCGCACACGCGCCCAGCCACGGCCGGCAGGCCTGGCCCACGGCCATCGGCAGCAGGAGCCAGCGCACAAGGTCCAAGACAACCGGCAGCAGGGGACCGCCCTGCCCGCCTGAGCGTAGGTAAAGGCTGATCCAAAGCGGCGTGAGCACGACGCCGATCAGACTCGAGAGCGTGGCGTTGAACACCGCCGCCGCCACGTTGCCGCCGGCCGTCGCCGTCAGCGCCACCGATGACGAGATCGTCGAGGGCAGCACGCAGAGAAAGACGAAGCCCAGGCGCAGGTCCGCCGACAGGACCGCCGGCGCCAGGGCCGCGAGCGCGAATCCCAGCAGCGGAAAGATCAGGAACGTCGTGCCCTGCACGACAAGATGCAGCCGCCAATGCAGCGCCCCGGTGCGCAGGGCGGCGAAGGAAAGAGTGAGACCGTAGAGAAAGAAGATGAGCGCCACGCCGACCTTGGTCAGCCATTCGCCGTGCAGGACGCCGCCATCCGCCCCGCCCTCCGGCCAGAGCCACGCCAGCACGACGGCGGCGACCATGCCGGGGGTGAACCAGTCGCGGCGGCGTTTCATGTCACCGGATCGGCGGGCGGTTCCCGGCGCCCGCGCAAGCGGTTCAGGATCGCCTCAAGTTCGGTCCGTCCCTCGATGCGCAGAGCCCAAAGCAGAGCACCGTAGATGGCCGCTCCGGCCGGAATCAGGCTTAGCACGACCGTGAGATCGCGGATCCGCCCGCTGACGGGAAGCCAAGCCGATGCCCGCCAGCCCGCCCAAACCACGAGACCCATCACCGCACTGGCGACGGTGATCTTGACCAGATTCGGCCACAGCGGCCCAAAGCCCAGCCCGGGAAGGCGGTGCGTGAGCCGGGATTGCAGATACCACGCCTGCACCAGCACCGCCGCGGTGCCCGCCGCGGCGAGGCCGACGGTCGAGAACCAGCGCATGAGCAGGAGACTGAGGCCAAGGTTGATGACGAAGCTCCACGCCGCGGCCCGCACCGGCGTCGCCGTGTCCTTGACCGCATAGAAACCGCGCAAAGCCACCGTGACGAACGACAGGAATGGCAACCCCAAGGCATAAACCGCCAGCACCGGGGTCATGAGCTGGGTGTCGGTCGCGAGAAACGCGCCCCGTTGGAACAGCAGGCGCACGATCGGTTCACTGAGCACGGCGAGCCCGACCGCCGCCGGCATGTTCAGCACAAGCACGAGGCGAAGGCCCTTGTGGTAGTCCTCGCCCAGGCGATCCCACTCCTCCCGGGCCGCATGGCGGGCGATGAGCGGGAAGACCACGGTCGCGATCGCGGCCGTGAAGACGCCGATCGGCAGTTCCATGACCCGGGTCGCCAAATTGATGATCGCCGCCGCGCTGTCATTGAGCGAAAGCCCGAGGAAGCGGGACACCGCCATGTTCACGAGATAGATCGCCGAGCCGATCACCATCGGGCCCATGAGGCGAACGATGGCACGTACGCGGTCGTTGTACCCGAGATCAAAGGCCGGTCGCCAGCCCTCGCGCCAGAGCACGCCCGCCGGAACTGCCATCTGCAGGAATCCGCCCACGAGCACGCCCGCGCACAGCAGATGCATGCGTTCCGGCAACTCCCAGGCCCACCATGTGCCGAGACCCAGCGCGGCAAGGATGCTGAGGTTGAGCCAGACCGGCGAGAGGGCCGGCTCGGTGAACCGGCCCAAGACCTGGCAGGCGGCGCTGAAGGCAGCAGCCAGGCAGACGAAGATCATGTACGGAAACAGGATGACGGCCAGGTCGGCGCCAAGGAGCAGGCGGACCAGCGTCTCACGGGCCACGCCCCACCCTTCGGCATTCGCCAGCACCCATTCGGCATTGGCCATGAGCAGCATCGCGGCGGCAACGATTGCGCCCGTGACGACCAGCAGCCAACTGGAGACCTGACTGACCAGGACGAACGCCCCGGCACGCTGGCGCTGCTCGAGCTCCTCAGTGAGTGTCGGCACGAAGGCCGCCGTCAGGGCACCCTCGCCCAGCAGGCGGCGGAAGAGGTTGGGCAGCGTGAAGGCCGACACGAAAGCGGACGCGAGCGCGCTGGTACCGAAGACCGCCGCCGTGAAGATCTCGCGGACCAGCCCGAGCACACGCGAGGCGACGGTCGCCGTGGCCACGACGCTGATGTTTTTCAGGCTCTTCGACACGCGAGGGAGTATTCGCGGGTGGAGCTGCGGCTGGCAAGCGTTGCGGGGCGCACCCGAAGACGCAGAGAAATGAACCACGGATTACACGGATGACACGGATCAAGCAGATGAAGCATGAAGGGATGGCCACATAAGGCTCAAAAGGCTCAAAATTCAGAGGCGTTGTTATGTGCCTTATGTGCCTCTTGTGGCCATCTGACCGGTATTCTACCGCGCAATCCGTGGCCAAACCACTCCGCGGCCTCCGCGCCTCCGCGTGAGACTAAGCCTTGCTACAACCGCGTTCAAACCGCATGGGCATCGACGTACGCGCGAATCGCGGCGGTCGTGGCCGACAGGCGGTGCTTCACCACGGGGCGCGACTTGAGCGCTTCGAGCGACGGGTGCGTCGGCTCAAGGCCGATGGCCGCTTTGATCGTGTCGGGGAACTTGGCCGGGCTCGCGGTGGCGAGCACCACGCTCACGCGGTCGGGATTCAGCTCCTTGAAAGCGCAGGCTGTGTGCGGGTCGGCAACGTAACCGTACTGCCGGTGCACGCGCTGGATGATTCCAGGGATCTCCGTATCGGTGCAACGCGAGGCCGAGAAGTTACCGCGGTCGAGGTTCTCGAACTTCCAGGCCCCCGTCGCCTTGAAGGCCTGCATGATCGCGCGGACGCGGTCCGGATCGCGTCCAACCTGGAAATAGATGAACCGCTCGAAGTTCGAGGCGACCTGGATGTCCATCGAAGGCGCCAGGCTCGGGGCCACGTCACCTACGCGGTATTCGCCGGTCGTGAACAGGCGGTAGAGAATGTCGTTCTGGTTGGTGGCGACCTTGAAGCCGCGGATCGGCACCCCCATCTGCTGGAGCCACCAACCCGCGAGGACGTTGCCGAAATTACCCGTGGGCACCACAAACTCGACGTTTGCCCGCTCGGCCGGCGCCAGGCGCAGCCAAGCGTAGAGGTAGTACACGCATTGGGCCAGCACCCGGGCGAGGTTGATGGAGTTGACCGCTGACAACCGATGCCGGACGCGGAAATCCTGATCGCCGAAGATCTCCTTCAGTGCGGCCTGCGCGTCATCGAAGGTGCCGTCCACCGCCAGCGCGTGCACGTTGGCGGCACCGGTGCAGGTCATCTGCCGCTCCTGCAACGGGGAGACACGACCGTCCGGATAAAGGATGAAGATCGCGGTGCCGGGCTTGCCGAGCAGGCCGTGGATGGCGGCAGCGCCCGTGTCGCCCGAGGTGGCGCCGAGGACGTTGATGGACTCACCGCGCACCCGGCACTGGTGCTCGTAGAGATTGCCGAGGAGCTGCAGGGCGAAATCCTTGAATGCGAGAGTCGGGCCGTGGAAGAGCTCGAGGACGTGGGTGCGATCATCGAGTCGCACCAGCGGGGCGATGTCGGCGTGGGCAAAGCCGGCATACGACCGATTGACGAGCTGCCGCAGGGTGTCCGCGGGCACATCGGTCGCGAACACGCGCATGAACGCGAAGCACAAGTCGGCGTAGTTCAGCCGCTCGAGGCGCGGGAGCAGGCCGGAAAGGTCCGGCATGCTCTCGGGCAAAAACAGACCGCCATCCGGCGCCAAGCCGGTGGCCACGGCGTCGGAGAAACCGAGCGGCCCGGTCTGTCCGCGGGTCGAGACGTAGCGCATGGGGCGGGCGCCGGAGCCGGCGGCCGGATCAGACGCCGAGCTGGCTGAGGTGGAAGGCCTCGTGGGCGACACGGGCGGCCTCGTCGGCGCGATCGAGATCCACGACGATGGAGATCTTGATCTCCGAGGTCGTGATGAGCTCGATGTTGATGCCGACGTCGGCCAGCGCCGAGAACAGCGTGGCGGCGACGCCGGAGTGCGTCTTCATGCCGACGCCGACGACCGAGAGCTTGGCGATGTGCTCGTGGATGGCGACCTGCCCGCCGCCGATCTCCTGGAGAACGGGCTCCAGCGCCTTCTGGGCGCGGTGCGAGTCGCCCATCGGAACAGTGAACGTGAGGTTGGCCACGCCGTGGCGGCCGACGTTCTGCACGATCATGTCGACGATGATATTCGCGTCGGCCAGCGCCCGGAAGACCTTCGCGGCCGAACCCGGCTTGTCGACGATGTTGCTGACGATGACCTTGGCCTGGTCCTTGTCGACGGCGACGCCGCGGACGACGACCTTTTCCATGTAGGCGACTTCTTCTTTCACGATGGTTCCTGGGTTGTGGTTAAAGCTGGAGCGGACTTCGAAAACGACGTTGTACTTCTTGGCAAACTCGACGGAGCGGGACTGCATGACCTTGGAGCCGGACGAGGCGAGCTCGAGCATCTCGTCGTAGGAGATCTCGGTGAGCTTCTGGGCGTTCTTCACGACTCGCGGATCCGCGGTGTAGACGCCGTCGACGTCGGTGTAGATCTCGCACTTGTCGGCCTTGACGGCGGCGGCAAGCGCGATGGCGGTGAGGTCGGAGCCGCCGCGTCCGAGGGTGGTGATCTGACCGTCGTCGTTGATGCCCTGGAAGCCGGCGACGATCACGACCTTGCCGGCCTTGAGGTCCTGCTCGATGGGCTTGGCGTTGATGGTCTTGATCTTGGCCTTGGTGTGGACGCGATCGGTGAAGATGCCGGCCTGGGCGCCGGTGTAGCTCACGGCGGCGACACCGACGCCGTGCAGGGCCATCGCAGTGAGGGCGATGGTCTCCTGCTCGCCGGTGGCCAGCAGCATGTCGAGCTCGCGCTCGCTGGGGTGCTCGCACACCGCTTTGGCGCGGGCGATGAGTTCGTTGGTCACACCCGAGCGGGCGGACACGACGACGACGAGCTCATTGCCCTCGTCGCGCGTGGCCTTGATGCGCTCGGCGACCTTCTTGATGCGTTCGACGTCACCCACGGAGGTGCCGCCGTATTTTTGGACGATGCGTGCCATGGTCAGGAAAGGGATCAGTCGTTGAAATCGCCGATGCGCAGGAGCACGGGCGGCTCCATCACGCTCGCCAGCCGGGCGAGGTCGCGGAGGGTGGCATGCATGGCCCGCTCGTGGCTCTCATGCGTGGTGAGAACCAGCGACGCGGCGGCGTTCACATCGGACGGGGTCTGGATAACGCTCGCGATGCTGATGTGGTGCCGCGCCATGACAGAGGCGACGCGGGCGAGGACGCCGGGCTGGTCGCGCACGGTGAGACGCAGGTAATAGCGGCAGCGGATGTGTTCCGGCGGGGCGAGCTTGCAGCCGTTGCGGGCCGGCAGGGTCTCGTCGGCGATGAGCTGGGCGCCGCGGCCGCAGCGCAGGAGCGAGGCGGCGTCGGCGATGTCGCTGATGACGGCGCTGGCGGTGGCGTCCTGCCCCGCCCCGCGGCCGATGTAGAGGGTGGTGCCGACGACATCGCCGGTGACGGAGATGGCATTGAAGACGCCGTTGACATTGGCGATTACGTTGCCCTCGGGGAGGAGCGTCGGGTGCACGCGCACGGAGAGCTCGTCGGTGGCGAAGTCGCGGGCGATGACGGCGAGGAGCTTGATGCCGTAGCCGAGGGTGGCGGCGTTCTTGAAATCGGCGGGCGTGATGCGGTCGATACCCTCGACGACCATCTGGCTGGGCTTCACCCAGACGCCGTGCGCGAGCCAGGCGAGGACCGCGGCCTTGTGGGCGGCGTCCCAGCCCTGGACGTCGAGCGCCTCGTCGGCCTCGGCGTAGCCCAGGCGCTTGGCCTCGTCGAGAATGCTGGCGTAGGGGGCGTCCTGTTCCTCCATCTGCGTGAGGATGTAATTGCAGGTGCCGTTGAGGATGCCGTAGATGCGCGGGAAGCGGTTGGCCACGAGGCCCTCGCGCAGGGCCTTGATGATCGGGATGCCGCCGGCGACGCTGGCCTCGAAGAGGAAATGGCCGCCGTGCTTGCGGGCGGCGGCGAAAATCTCGGCGCCATGGGCGCAGATCAGGGCCTTGTTGGCGGAGACGACGCTCTTGCCGAGGCGCAGCGCCGCCAGCGTGACCTGGCGGGCGAGATCGGTGCCGCCCATCAGCTCGCAGACGATCTGGATCTCCGGATCGGTCGCCACGGCCATCGCGTCGGTCGTGAGGCGCTTGGCCGGGATCTTGACCAGGCGCGCCTTGCGCAGGTCGCGCACGGCCACGCGGCTGATCTCGAGCCGGGCGCCGAGGCGCTGCGTGAGTTCAGCGCGGGAGCGGCCGAGGTGCTTCCACACGCCCTGGCCGACCGTGCCGAAGCCGCACAATCCGATTTTGATGACGGGTTCCAGGCTCATGCGACGTTGCGGTCCGAAGGATTTTTCACAAAGCGGTGCTCGGTGCCATTGGCCAGCCGGCGGAGGTTCTCGCGGTGGCGCCCGATGACGAAGAGGGCGATCAACGCGGCCAGCGCCACGATAATGGCCGGGCGATCGCGAAGCCAGGCGCTCAACGGCAGGGAGGCCGCCGCGATGATGGAGGCGAGCGAGACATAGCGCGTGGAGAAGAAGACCGCCGCCCAGGCGACGGCAGCGATGAGGGCGCTCACCGGCATGATGAGGCAGATGCCGCCCGCGCCGGTGGCCACGCCCTTGCCGCCGCGGAAGCGGGTGAAGCAGGAATAACTGTGCCCGAGCATCGCCGCCACGAGGCCGGCGAGGCCGAAATTGACCCAATCGTCGCCGGCGATGTGGCCGCTGGCCGTCAGGCCCCAATCCTCGAGGTCATAAGTGACACTCGTCGACGTGCGCGCGAGCAGCGCCCACGAGGCGGCACAGGCACCCTTCAGGAAATCGAGGGCGAAGACCAGATTGCCCGGGCCCTGGCCGAGCACACGGCGGACGTTGGTCGCGCCGGGATTGCCGCTGCCGACCGTGAAGATGTCCACGCCCTTGGCCCGCGCGACGAGGTACCCGAAGGGCAAAGCGCCCAACAGGTAGCCGATCAGGCCGACGGTGGCATAGAACAGGATCATGCGCGGTTACAGCTGGACAAACTTAGCGAGGCGGATCGCGGGGTGCGACTTCAATTCCCGGCGCACGGCGTCGCTCGGCTCGCTGTCGAGGTTGATCATGATCAACGCCGTCTGGCCCGGCTCCTGGCGGCTGAGCGACATGTTGGCGATGTTGACGCCGTCCTTGCCGAGGAGCGTGCCGATGTAGCCGATCATACCCGGCTGGTCGTGGTTCTCGATGACGAGGAGCTTGCCCTGGGCCTCGACCTCGACCTCGCGCTGGTTGAGCTCGACGATGCGGGGCCGGGCGGTCTTGCCGATGAGGGTGCCCTTCGCGGCATGCACCGTGCCGTCGGCCGCGACAGCCTCGACGGCCATGAGCTCGGTGTAATCGGATTCCTCGGTCGACTTGATGACCTCCATGCGGACGCCTAGGCGCTGGAGCACGACCGGGGCGTTGACGAAGTTGACGGTGTCGCCGCTGATGCGGTGCAGGAAGCCGCGCTGGACGGCGCGGGTCACGGGGTTGGCATCGAGGTCGATGAGCTTGCCCCAGTAGGTCACGCGCAAGGTCGCAACCTGCTTCGGTCCGATCTGCTGGACCAGCGCGCCGAGCTTGCCGCCGAGGTCGAGGTACGGTCCAAGGACCTTGAGCACCGCCGCGTCGATCGAGGGCATGTTGACGGCGTTGCGGATGACGCCGCCGCGGAGGACGTCGGCGATCTGCTCGGCGACCTCAAGGCCGACGCTTTCCTGCGCCTCGGCGGTGGATGCGCCGAGGTGCGGCGTGAGGGTGACGGTGGGCAGGCGGCGGAGTTCGCTGTCGGCGGCCAGCGGTTCATCCTCGAACACGTCGAGCCCGGCGGCCGCCACTTGGCCGGACTTCACCGCCGCGATGAGCGCCGCCTCCTTGATGATGCCGCCGCGCGCGCAGTTGAACAGGCGCACGCCCTTCTTGCACTTGGCCAGCGCCGCCTCGTCGATGAGGTGCTGGGTGGCCTCGGTCAGGGGCATGTGGACCGTGATGTAGTCGCTCTCCGCCAGGAGCTGGTCGAGCGGCACGGCCTCGACCTGCATGGCCTTGGCCCGGCTCGGCGCCAGGTAGGGATCGTAGGCCACGACGCGCATGCCGAAGGCCTGGGCGCGCTTCGCCACCTCGCCGCCGATGCGGCCGAGACCGACGACGCCGAGGGTCTTGCGGAAAAGCTCGATGCCGGAAAAGGACTTCCGGTCCCACTGGCCGGCGCGCATCGAGGCCGCCGCCTGCGGCACCGGGCGCGCCCCGCAGAGGATGTGGGTGAAGGTGAGCTCGGCCGTCGCGATGGTGTTGCCGGACGGCGTGTTCATCACGATCACGCCGCGCTCCGTGGCGGCCTCGACGTCGACATTGTCCACGCCGACACCGGCGCGGCCGACGACCTTCAGGTGCGGCGCCGCCGCGAAGACCGCGGCCGTGATCTTGGTCTCGCTCCGCACGGCGATCGCGTACACGTCGCCGACCAGGGTGAGGAGCTTCTCCGGGCTCGAGCCATACGCCTCCACGACCGTCAGGCCAGGCTGGCGGCGGAGGAATTCCACACCTTTGGACGAAATCTTGTCGGCAACGAGGACTTTCATGCGGGCAAAATGGCCTGCCAGCGAAATGGCCGGCCATCCCAAACGCAAACAAACAAACGGGGACAGTCCGCCAGAGGTGGCGCTTATGACACGGATACCCCCTCCGAGGGGGTCCCCCACCGCCGCGCTGCCGCCCGCCGGAAGGCCCGCCGGCGGCGCAGGCTTGCCGGGGGCCGCCGGGCCGGATTGCATCGCGGGATGGAATCAGCCGCCGAACGCCTGCATCGCCAGATCGAGTTCATCGTCGAAGTGGACAAACTGAAGGAGATCTTTCGCCAGACCGTCCTCACCCAGAGCCGCCGGGCCGAGAACAGCGCCGAGCATTCCTGGCACTTCGCGCTCATGATCGTGGTCCTGGCGGAGCACTCGAACCACCGGCCCCTCGACGTGCTCCGCATCCTCAAGATGGTGCTGATCCACGACTTGGTGGAGATCGATGCCGGCGACACCTTCGCCTATGACGTGAAGAACATGGCCGACCAGCACGAGCGCGAGGCCCGCGCCGCCGACCGGATCTTCGGTCTTCTCCCCGCCGACCAGGCCCGGGAGTTCCGCGCGCTCTGGGACGAGTTCGAGGCGAAGGAGACACCCGAGGCGAAATTCGCCGCGGCCTGCGACCGGTTCCATCCGATGCTGCTGAACTGCCGCACGCAGGGTCACGCCTGGCAGAAACACGGTGTCACCCAGGACAAGGTGCTGGCGCGCAACGCCCACGTCGCCGAAGGCTCGAAGGATCTTTGGGCCTACGCGGTGAAGATGATCGACGATGCGGTCGCGGCCGGCCACCTGGCCCCCAAGCCCGCCGCGCCGGCCTGATCGCTCAGCTCAGGTCGCGGATGCTGCCGAACTCCGGGTCGAACAGGCGGCGGTAGTTTCGCACGATCGTGCCGTCAGTGAGGCCGCAGAGATAGTCGCAGATGCGGCGCGCCTTGCCCTGGCGGGTGCGCTCGGCCTCGATCAGCCGCCCGACCTGCGGAGGCAGGATCTTGATCACCCGGCCGCGCTTCTCGACGTAGTTGTGCCAGCAGGACTCCCACAGGTCGAACAGGACGCGGCGCGCCTTGTGCTCCATCTGCTGCAGCTGCGGGCTCTCGAAGATGATGTCGTTGGCCATGCGTTTGAAGAACAGCGCCTCGCGCAGGGCACTCTCCTCGACCACGAGTTCGTAGCGGTAGCGGTTGGTCAGGGCCGCCATGAAATTGTCGCGCTCGCGCAGCCGGCACGCCTGGATGAAGCCCCCGATGCGACCGCCAAACACGCCCTCGAGCCGGTCCGTGCGGATGGCCTGAAACAGGCGGTCGAGGTGCCGCTGCTCCTCGGGTCCGATCGCCTGGTCGCCCGCCCACTGCTCGACGCTCTCGATCGTGAGAAAGCCGGCCTTCACGCCATCCACGATGTCGTTGAGCGAATAGGCGGCATCGTCGGCCCAGTCCATGATCTGACACTCGATGCTCTTGAACAGATTCAGCTTCTCGCCCGCATGCAGCGCCGCCGGCACCTTCCGCCCCTGGAAAACGAAGGTGCGGTATTTCTCCTGCGTATCGTAGAGGAAGTGGTTGCTCGGCGCGTGTGGGAACTCGCGGAAGAGTTTCTTGTACTTCAGCACGCCGTCGAGGAGCGCGCGCGTCGGGTGCAGCCCGCGCACCCCGGCCTCGTTCTGGTAGATGGTCTCGGTGAGGAGGTGCAGCGTCTGCGCGTTACCCTCGAAGCCGCCCCACGGGATCATCAGTTCCTGCAGGGTGCGTTCACCGGAGTGCCCGAACGGCGGATGCCCCAGGTCATGCGCGAGGCAGACCGCCTCCACGAGATCGCTGTCGATGAAGAAATCGCCGCGCAGCAGGCCGCTTTTGGAGCGGAGAAAATGGCAGATGGAACGGCCGATCTGCGACACCTCGATCGAGTGGGTCAGGCGCGTGCGGTAGAAATCGTATTCGCCGGAGAGGAACACCTGCGTCTTCGACTGCAGCTTGCGGAAGGCATGCGCGTGGATGATCCGGTCGCGGTCGATCTGGAACGCGTTGCGGTAGTCCGGCTTGCGCGCACCCCCGTACGGCTCGGCATCGAAGGCGTTGTAGAAGCGGTTTTCCATGGAATCGCTTGGACACCATCCACGGGCCGGGCCACGATGCCAACCCCTATCTGGCGCCGACCATGCCCCACGCCGATTTTCGCACTGCCTTCGGCCCCTGCCGCATCGCCTGGCAGGACGACCGCCTGACCGGATTCCGACTGCCCGACGCCGGAGGCGACCAGCCTTTCCTGGACGCCGGCGATCCGCCCCCACCCTGGGTCGCGGCCATCATCGACCGCGTTCAGCGCCACCTACAGGGCGATTTTCAGGACTTCGCCGACCTGCCGTATGCGTTCACCCAAGTGGGCGAATTTGCCGCCCAGGTCTATCGCGCCCTCCTGGCGATCAAGCCCGGCCGGACCTGCAGCTACGGCGACCTCGCCCGCGCGCTTGGCCAGCCACCTGCAGCGAGCCGCGCCGTCGGCCATGCCCTCGGGGCCAATCCCTGGCCGCTCCTCGTGCCGTGCCACCGCGTCGTGGCCAGTGACGGACGCATGACCGGCTTCTCGGCGCCCGGCGGCATCAAAACCAAGCTCCGCCTGCTCGCCCTCGAAGGCGCGCAGTTATTCGCGGAGTGAGCGGCGGCGATTAAGGCGGCTAAGACCGCGTCATGTGCCGGCTTAGGGATTGTTTCGCCGCACCCCCGCGTCACACTGGGGCAAATCATCCTAACACCTATGCCCGCGAAAACGATGCGCGCCATTGCCAAGCTTACGGCCGGCCCCGGCCTCCAACTGACGGAGGTGCCCGTCCCGAAACCGGGCATCAATGATGTCCTGATCAAAATCAAGAAGACGTCCATCTGCGGCACCGACGTCCACATCTACAACTGGGACGACTGGTCGCAAAAGACGATCAAGCCGCCGATGGTTATCGGCCACGAGTTTGTCGGCGTCGTCGAGCAGGTCGGCGACAATGTGCTGAACTTCAAGCCCGGCGACCTCGTCGACGGCGAAGGTCACATCGTCTGCGGCGTCTGCCGCAACTGCCTCGCCGGCCGCCGCCACCTCTGCAAGGACACCAAGGGCGTGGGCGTGAACCGCCAGGGCGCCTTCGCCGAGTACCTCTGCATCCCGGCCACCAATGCCGTGCACGTCGATCCCGCGATCCCGCTCGAGATCCTCTCCTGCTTCGACCCGCTGGGCAACGCCGTCCACACCGCGCTCAAGTACGACATGATCGGCGAGGACGTGCTCATCACCGGCGCGGGGCCAATCGGCTGCATGGCCACGGCCATCGCCAAGCAGGTCGGCGCGCGCAAGGTCGTAGTCACCGACGTCAACCCCAACCGCCTCGCCCTCGCCAAGCGCATGGGCGCCACGCGCGTGGTCGACGTCTCCAAGGAGAAACTGCCCGACGTGCAGCACGAGCTGGGTATGAAGGAAGGCTTCGACATCGGCCTCGAGATGTCGGGCAACCCGAAGGCCCTGGCCGACATGATCGACAACATGTGCCACGGCGGTCGCATCGCGCTCCTCGGCATCATGCCCGGGGCCGCCGCGGTCGACTGGAACAAGGTCGTCTTCAATATGCTCACGATCAAGGGCATCTACGGTCGCGAAATGTACGAGACCTGGTACAAGATGACGGCTCTCATTCAAAGTGGCCTGGACATCACCCCGGTCATCACCCACCGCTTCCCCTTCACCGAGTTCCAGGAGGGCTTTGACCTCATGCGCTCGGGCCGCAGCGGCAAGATCGTGTTGAACTGGGACTGAGCGATGACACCCGCGTATCAGGCCCACCTGCAGAAGACCCTCGCCGACATCGAGGCCGCCGGGCTCTTCAAGCGCGAGCGCGTGATCACCACGCCGCAGCGCGCCCACATCGAGGTCACCGGCGGCCGGCCGGTCCTCAACTTCTGCGCCAACAACTACCTCGGCCTCGCCGATAATCCCGAGATCATCGCCGCGGCCCACGCCACGCTCGATCGCTGGGGCTACGGCCTCGCCTCCGTGCGTTTCATCTGCGGCACGCAGCAGATCCACAAGGACCTCGAGGCACGCCTCAGCACCTTCCTCGGCACCGACGACACGATCCTCTACAGCTCATGCTTCGACGCCAACGGCGGCGTCTTTGAGACGCTCCTTGGCGCGGAGGATGTGGTCATCAGCGACGAGCTGAACCACGCCTCGATCATCGACGGCATCCGCCTTTGCAAGGCCCAGCGCTACCGCTACCGGAACAATGACATGGCCGACCTCGAGGCGAAGCTCAAGGAGGCCGACGCCGCCAAGGCGCGCTTCAAGCTGATCGCGACCGACGGCGTGTTCTCGATGGACGGCTACATCGCCAACCTGCAGGCGATCTGCGACCTCGCCGACAAGTACGGCGCTCTTGTCATGGTGGACGACAGCCACGCCGTCGGCTTCATGGGCCGCACCGGCCGGGGCACACACGAGCACTGTGGCGTGATGGATCGCGTGGACCTCCTCACCGGCACCCTCGGCAAGGCGCTCGGCGGCGCCAGCGGCGGCTATGTCAGCGGCCGCAAGGACATCATCGCCCTGCTCCGCCAGCGGTCGCGGCCGTACCTGTTCTCCAACACGCTCGCCCCAGTCATCGCCGCGGCTTCGCTCACGACCCTCGACCTGATCACGCGCTCGACCGCCTTGCGCGACAAACTGGAGGCGAGCACGCAGTATTTCCGTGCAGGTCTGACCAAGGCCGGCCTGACCATCCGCCCGGGCACGCACCCGATCGTGCCGGTCATGCTGGGCGACGCCGCCCTGTCGCAGAAATTCGCGGCGCGCATGCTCGAGAAGGGCGTTTACGTCATTGGCTTCTTCTACCCGGTCGTTCCGCAAGGCCAGGCCCGCATTCGCACGCAGGTCAGCGCGGCGCACAGCCAGGATGATCTCGACTTCGCGATCGAGGCTTTCGCCGAGGTCAAAAAGGAGCTAGGCATCTAGGCATGCCCCGCCCCACCCCGACCGTCGTCCGCCGCCTGGAAAAGGCCGCCCGCCAGGCGGCCAAGGTTTCCTATTCGCCGTACTCGAAGTTCCGCGTCGGCGCCGCCATCCTGAGCGGCTCCGGCAAGGTCTTCACCGGCACCAACGTCGAGAACGCCAGCTACGGCCTCTGCAACTGCGCCGAACGCACCGCGATCTTCAGTGCGATCGCCGCGGGCGAGCGCACGGTGCGTGCGGTGGCGGTGTACACGCCGACGCGCACAGCCACCTCGCCCTGCGGGGCGTGCCGGCAGGTGATCAATGAATTCGGCCCCGAGGCGCTGGTTATCAGTGTCTGCGATGGGAAGGGCCGGATCGAGACCACGCTCGACCAGCTGCTGCCCGACGCCTTCGGGCCGAAGAACCTCGGACGCTAGGACTGGAGACTCAGTCGGCCGCGAAGAAATCGCGCACGATCGTGAACAGGTCGCCCGCCCGCACCTCATGTTCGGAGCGGTCGCGCAGGTCGCGGATCTTCACCGCACCCTTCGCCACCTCGTCGTCGCCGTAGATCAGGGCGATCCGCGCGCCGGAGTCAGCCGCCTGCTTGAACTGCTTGCCGAAGGCGACGTCCTTCAGCGGATATTCGACGCGCCGGCCACTGGCTCGCAGCGCTTGGATATCGGCAAAAGCCGCGCGCCGCGCCGCCTCGCCGCCGATGACGCAGTAAACGTCAGGCGCGGAGACAAACGTCGGCATGAGGCCGCGCTGCTCGAGGAGGAGTGAAAACGTCATGTCGCCGATGGCGAAGCCGACGGCCGGAAGCGCGGGGCCGCCAAGCTTCTGCACGAGGTCGTCGTAGCGCCCGCCGCCGGCGAGGGCGCGGAGTTCGCCTTGGCGGTCGAAGGCCTCGAAGACGAAGCCCGTGTAGTAGGCCAGGCCGCGCACGACGCCGAGGTCGACGGTGACGAAGCGCGTCAGGCCCATGGCCTCGAGGCCGCCCAGCACCTTGCGCCAGTCGGCGAGGCGCTCGGCCGGCTTGCCACCGAGGTTCGCGAGCGTCTGTTCGAGCGCGGCGAGCGATTTGATCTGCAGGAACGCGAGGATCTTTTCCTTCAGCGCGGGATCGAGGGCGCCGAACTGCTCGGTGTAGCCCTTGAAGGCGTCGTCGCCGTATTTCTCGTAGCGGTCCACGGCCCCGAGCACGGCGCGGATGCGCGGATCGTCGAGGCCCAGCGCCTCGAGGTAGTAGAACCAGAGGTTGCGGTCGCTGAGGCGGACGTAGAAATCCTGCTCGGTGAGTCCGAACGCACAGAGGCACTGCACGAGCAGCGCGATCAGCTCGATCTCGGCCTCGGGACCCGGTTCGCCGAAGATGTCGGCATTGAACTGGTTGAAACAGCGCCCGCGGCCCTTCTGCATGCGCTCGTAACGGTAGAACTCGGCGATGCTGAACCACTTGATGGGCCGCTTGAGTGCGTTGGCCTTTGTACCGACCAGACGGCAGACCGTCGGCGTCATCTCCGGGCGCAGCGCCACATCGCGTCCACCCTTGTCGGTGAAGCTGAACAGCTGGGCCTCGATCTCCTCGCCCGACTTGGCCTTGTACAGCTCCAGCGGCTCCAGCACCGGCGCGTCGTACTCGGCAAAGCCATAGTTCACCGCCGTCTGCCGCCAGAGGCGGAAGACATGATTGCGGCGCGCAAGGTCCTCAGGGTAGAACTCGCGGAAACCGGGCAGGGTTTGAAACGTGGCCATAAGGGCAAAAACTTGCGGCGCGCGCCCGCGCGGGGCGATTCAAAATTTTGCGCATGAAAAAGGCCGGGCGCAAAGCCCGGCCTCGATAAACCTGCTCAGCCTGAGGTTGTTCAGGCGGTCGGCGGCGCCGGCGGCTGGGCCTGCAGCTTCGCGAGATCGATCTTCTTGAGCTGCTGCTTCAGGATCTTGCCGGACTTGAACTTGACCACCGCGCGCTGCGGGATCACGACCTCCGCCTCGGGCTTGTTGGGATTGCGCCCAATGCGTGACTTGCGCACCTGGACCTCGAGCACGCCGAAGTTGCGCAGCTCAACATTGCGCCCGTCTGCCAACGCCTTCTGGATGATGTCGAGCGTCATCTGGACCGTATCAACGACCTGCTTCTGGGGGAAACCCGTCTTGTTGTAGATTTCCAAGACAATTTCGCGCTTAGTCAGATTATTGGACATATAATTCCTTTCTCGCTGAAAACTTGGGGGTGATTCGCTAAATTATTTCCAGTTCTGCGATTGCGTCAATAAATATGACTGCTTTGTCACAGAATAAAGAGTAAATACCGTTATAATTCTTCCAACATGCCCGAGCCAACAGCCGTAAATTCCATGTTTGCGCGGATCGCGCGGCGCTACGATCTCGCCAATCGCATGCTCAGCCTAGGGATGGACCTATCCTGGCGGTGGCGCTTGGTGAAACGCCTCCGCAAGCAGGCTCCGCAGACCGTCCTGGACTTGGCCACGGGCAGCGGCGATGTGGCCTTTGCCATTTCACGCAACGTACCAACAGCCAATGAGATATTAGGCATGGACTTCTGCCAGCCGATGCTTGACGAAGCACTCCGGAAGCAGGCCGCCGACTCCGGACAGCGTTACGGCAACATTCGGTTCGAGCCGGGCGACGGCCTGGCCCTGCCCCTCCCCGATGCGTCGTTCGATGCGGTCACGATCTCGTTCGGCCTCCGCAACATGGGCGACCGGCATCGCTCGCTCAGTGAAATGCGACGGGTGCTGCGGCCCGGCGGCCGGGTTTATGTGCTGGAGTTTTCGCAGTCGGACCGCTGGTTCCGCCCGATCTACCTCTTTTACCTGCGGAACGTCCTGCCTTGGTTTGCCGGCGTGCTGACGGGTGATCGCGCCGCCTACGAATACCTGAACGAAACGATCGAAGCCTTTCCCGGCCGCGAGGCGCTGGGGGCGGAATTTCTGGCCGCGGGCTTCAGCTCTGTGCAGACCGAAGGCTGGACCTTCGGCATCGTCGCGCTGCACACCGCCGTGAAGTAGGCGGGATCAGCTAAACGACTTCCCGCACCCGCAGGTGCTCTGGGCGTTGGGATTCTTGATCTCGAAGCCCTTCCCGTGAAGGCCGTCGTCGAAATCCACCTGGCTGCCCGAAAGGTAGGCCTGACTTGCGGGATCGAGGAGAATCCGAATCCCTTCACTCACCGCGTTCGCGTCGTCCGGTTTCGGCTCGTCAAACGACATGCCGTACTGGAAACCCGAACAGCCACCCGTTTCGACAAAGACGCGAAGATGACGGTCGGGCGTGCCCGCCTCGGCCAACATCGCACGCACGCGGTCGGCGGCACGGGAAGTCAATGTGATCATGCGGCGGACGGTAGGTAGCGACCCCGGCCTGTCAAATGGCGTTCCTTTCCATGCAGCATGAATCGGGCCGAAATGGATTTCATTTCTTGCCACCCCGGAGGGAGGCTCCTTTGCTGGATGCGTGGCCAGCCCCAAACAAATCTTCGCAGAGATTAACTACGAAATGGTCCGCAAGATCGCCGATGGCGGCATGGGCGTGGTCTACGAGGCCGCCCAGCACGGCGCCGGCAATTTCCGCAAGGTCGTCGCCGTCAAACTCATTCGCGAGGAATACTCGGCGATCCAGGAATTCCAGAAAAACTTCATCGGCGAGGCCCGGCTGGTCGCCGACCTGATCCACACCAACATCGTCCAGACCTACCATCTGGGCCAGGTGGGCGGGCAGTATTTCATGGTGATGGAGTTCGTCCGCGGCGTGAACCTCGAGCAGTTCCTCGAGAAGCACCGCGCCACCGGCAAACTGATGCCGATCGACCTCGCCGCCTTCATCGTTTCCCGCATCGCCCGCGGCCTGACCTACGCCCACGACAAGTGCGACCGTGAGGGCCGCCATCTCAACATCGTGCACCGGGACATCGGCCCCAAAAACGTGATGATTGCCTTCGAAGGTGACGTGAAGCTCACCGACTTCGGCATCGCGAAGGCCCTTGACCTCATGTACAATGAGGAGGGCAAGGTGATTGCGGGCAAGGACGAGTACCTCTCGCCCGAGCAGGCCACATACGCGGTGACCGACGCGCGAGCCGATCTGTTCCCCCTCGGCATCGTGCTCACCGAGCTGCTGCTGGGCCGGAATATCTTCCGGGCCATGGATCGGGCCGAGTCCCGCCGCAACATCCTCAACCTGGCGATCCCGAAATTCGCCACGCTGCGGGCGGACATCGACCCGAAGCTCGAAGCCATCATCCAGAAGGCGCTGCAGCGCGATCGCGACAAGCGCTACCAGAGCGCCGCGGAGATGATGACCGACCTCGAGCTTTACCTCTACAGCGACCGCTACGGTCCCACCAACGAGAAGCTCGGCGTCTACATCAAGGAGCTCTTCGGCGTGCGCGATCCGACCCCGTCCTCCGCCCCTTTCCGGCCCAGCAACCCCAGCACACCCCGATGACCCGCCCTACCCCTTTCCAAGTACATGAGCGGGCCAGGATTTAGCCAAGATCTCCGCCAGCGCCAGACGCAATCCCTCGTCCTCGCGCCGCAGCTGCGGCAGTCGCTGAAGATCCTGCAGGTGGCCGCGCTCGACCTGCGTTCGGTAATCCAAGAGGAACTGCAGAACAACCCGACGCTCGAGGAAGCGGCCCAGGAGCCCAAGGACGCTGAGAAACCCGATCCGGAAAACGAGGACGGCGCGGAAACCCCCGAGGACGCGTCCGCCACGGACGAATCCAAGGAGGAGATGGATTTCACCAAGGAGTTCGAAATCCTGGGGAAGATTGACGACGACTGGCGCGACCACCTGGCCAGCACCGGCGCGCAGCAATCCTCCTCGCCCGAAGCCGAGGAAAAGCGCCAACACTTCCTCGACTCGATCGTTGCGGCCCCGTCGCTGCAGGAACACCTGATGCAGCAGGCCGATCTCGCCGACCTTACCCCCGAGGTGCGGGAGGCCGTCCGTCACCTCATCGGCAGCCTCGATGACCGCGGATTCGTCACCCAGTCGCTGGCCGACGCGGCCCTGCAGGCCCGGCTGCCCCTCGAGGCGATGCAGCAAGCCCACGCGGTGCTCAAGGCCTTCGACCCCCCGGGCATCGGGAGTCTGACCCTTGCCGAGTGCCTGCTCACCCAGCTCGCCGGCCGCGGCCGCGGCACTTCCCTCGCCGCCCGCATCGTGCGCGACCATTTCGACCTCCTCGCCCGCCGTCGCATCCCCGAACTCTCCCGCAAGCTCGCCGTCAGCGCCGACGACATCCAAGCGGCCGTGGAGGAGATCGGCAAACTCGATCCTGCCCCGGGCCGGCGGTTCGCGGACGACAGCAACCGCGTCGTCGAGCCTGATGTCACGGTCGAGAAGGACGGCGACCAATGGAAGATCACGCTCAACAGCGACTACATCCCGCGCCTCCGCATCTCCAGCACCTACCGCGACATGATCGCGCGTGGCACGCTCGCGAAGGCCGAGCGCGACTACCTCCGCGAGCGCATCCGCTCCGGCAAGTTCCTCATCGATTCCATCGAGCAGCGCCAGCGCACGATCGAGCGCATCACGCGCGAGATCCTCAAGGCGCAGCACGATTTCTTCGAGCAAGGCGTCTCCCAGCTCAAACCGCTCACGATGACCCAGATCGCCGCGGTCGTCGGCGTGCACGAGACCACCGTGAGCCGGGCCCTCGCCAACAAGTACATCAAGACGCCCCACGGCGTGTTCGAGCTGAAGTATTTCTTCACCACCGGCTACCAGGCCGATAGCGGCGACTCGGTTTCCAACACCAGCGTGAAGGAGATGATCGCCGACCTGATCGCACTCGAGGACCGCTCCCACCCGTTGAGCGACCAGGAACTCGTCGCCAAGCTGCAGGAAAAGGGCCTCAACATCGCCCGCCGCACCGTCGCGAAATACCGCGAGGAACTGGGAATCTTGCCCAGCAACCTGCGGCGCGATTACGCCTGATTTTCCGCCTCGACGGCCAGGCTCGGATTCACCCCGAGGCCCCACCCACCGGTACGGTCCACGCCAGTGCAATCGTAGGCCGCGGCAAAGGCGATCATGCCGGCGTTGTCGCCCGTATGCCGCGGCTGCGCGGCCAGGAACGGCAGCCGCCGCTCGCCGGCGACCCGCTCAAGCCAGGCCCGCAGGCGGCGGTTGTTGGCCACGCCGCCGGACAACCCGACGCTCGCGAAGGCCTGCGTGCCCAGGGCGGTGCCGGTCTTGCGCACCAGCGCGTCGAGCACCGCTTCCTGATAACTGGCGCAGAGGTCGGCCCGGCGCTCCACCACTTCCGCCGACGTTAGTTTCTCGATTGTGTAGCGCAGGCTCGTCTTCAGGCCCGAAAAACTGAAATCGAGTTCGTCGCGCCGGCCGATGCCGCGGGGAAAGGCGAAGGCGTCAGCCCGGCCGGCCAGCGCCAGTTTCTCGACGTGCGGTCCGCCCGGATAGCCGAGCCCTAGAAGCTTCGCGCCCTTGTCCAGCGCCTCGCCGGCGGCATCGTCGCGCGTCGAGGACAACAGGCGGATGTGCCGGTCGCGGTCGAGGACGCACAACAGCGTGTTGCCGCCCGAGACGACCAACGCGAGGTGCGGCAGCAGCGCATCCAGCCTCCGGTCGAAGTCCGCCGGCGCTTCGCCATGCAGAGCCACGAACGGCGACCACACGTGCGCCCGCAGGTGATTGACCCCCGCCACCGGCACGCGCAGGGCCAGCGCCAGTGCCTTGGCCGCTGCCACGCCGATGGCCAGGCAGGCGGCGAGACCCGGGCCGTTGGTCACGGCAACCTCGGTGACCTCGGAAAAGCCCGCCTCGGTTCGCGCCCGGTCGAGCAAGGGGCCGAAGTGCCGCACGTGTTCCCGTGTCGCCAGGTCCGGGACCACGCCGCCGTGGCGCTCGTGCAGCGCGATCTGCGTGTGCAGCCACTCGCCCACCAGCCCGCGGGCCGGGTCGAACAGCGCCACCGCCGTCTCGTCGCAGGAACTCTCCAGGGCGAGGATCATGGCGCGGCAGGAACGGCGCTCGCCCGCCGGTCGAGCACCTCGGCCGCGCGCAGCACATCGAGTCCGGCCTGCAGCTGCCGGTCCTCGATCGGGGCGAAACCGAAGCGCTCGTTGAACTCCTTTGGATCCGTGACGTCGCGCCGATTGCGCTGCAGGCGCAGCCGGTGGTCCTCCTCCGGCGACATCACGACCTCGATCTGCGGGGCGATGCCCTTCTCGTGGATACTGGTGCCACCGGGTGTAAAGTAGCGGGCGGTGGTCAGGCGCACGCCCTCGCCGTTGCGCAACTTGAAGAGCGACTGCACGGAACCTTTGCCGAAGGACCGCTCGCCCACGATGACCGCGCGCCCAGTGTCCTTGAGCGCACCGGTCACCACCTCGGCCGCACTGGCCGTGCCGGCGTTGATCAACACCACGAGCGGCAGCGAAACCGGCTCGCCATCGAGCACGCCGCGGAACTCCTCGCGGCGATCCGCCGTGTTGCCCTGGGTGTAGACGATGAGCTCGTTGGTGCGGAAGAAAGGTTCGGCCACCTCCACGGCAGCCTCGAGCAGGCCGCCCGGATTGTTGCGCAGGTCGAGGATCAGGCTGTCGACGCCCTCGCGCAGCACGCGATCGAGTGCGGCACGGAATTCCTCACCCGTCTGGGCGGAAAAATCCGCCAGCAGGATGTAACCGATGCGACCCTCGAGGACGCTGACCTCGCGGACGCTCTGCTGCTTGATCAGTTCCCGGACAAGGGTGAACTCGTGCTGCTTCTGCGTGCCGGGCCGATAGACGCCGAGGCGCACGGTCGATCCCGGATCGCCGCGGAGGCGGTCCACCACGGCATCCATGCCCTGGCTGGCCCGCAGCTCCTCGCCGTCGACCGCCACGACTTCGTCGGCCCGCAGGATCCCAGCGCGTTCGGCGGGCGTGCCGGCCATGGGCGCGATGACGATCACGCGATCGTTGCGGGCCTCGACCTGGATACCGACACCGCCGAACTCGCCGTCGAGTTCCTCCTCGAAACGGGCGAGGTCGGACTGCTCCAGGAATTCCGAGTGCGGATCGAGGGTCTCGACCATTCCGTGCATGGCCTCCCGCGCCAGGCGCGGGTAATCGGCCAACTTAGGATCCACGTATTCCTCCCGCACGAGCTTCATGACATCCCGCACGGCGTCGCTGGCACGCTCGAGGTCGCGGTTAGGCCACCATCCCCAGGACAGAGACAGCCTCAGCGCGCCCGCGGCCAGGAGGAGGCCGAGGGCCGTTCCCGCGACCACCGTGAGAAAGCGTTTGAGCATACTGGCGACAGTGTGCATCTGGTTCGGTTTGTAAATGGGTTCGTCGTTCCTCCAATCGTCCACCGGCCAGCCGGATTTTTTGAGCGCCTTCCGCGCCGCTGCCGATCCGGCCGGCCGATTGCGGTTCGACGGGTTCATGGATCTCGCCCTGTTCCATCCGACGGTGGGCTACTATTCGCGCGACCGGCAACGGGTGGGCTACGGTCCGGGCACGGATTTTTTCACCGCAACCACCTCGGGCGGCGTCTTTGCGGACCTCGTGATCGCAGCCTGCCGCAGCCTGCTGCCGGGCGGCGACACGGGGCGATGGACCTTTGTTGAGATCGGCGCGGAACCCGGCCAGGGACTGTTGGAGGGTCGCGCACATCCGTTTGGCGCGGCCCGGACGATCACGCTCGGCCAGCCGCTGGCGTTGACCGGGAACTGCATCGTGTTTTCGAACGAGCTCTTCGATGCCCAACCCTGCCGCCGGTTCGTCCGCTCCGGAAGCGGGTGGCGGGAAACCTTCGTGACCTTGCAGGACGAAAGGTTCGTGGAAGTCGATCTGCCCGCCACGGACATTCCGATCGCCTTGCCCGCGGACGCGCCCGAAGGGTACCGGATCGACGCGCCGCTGGCCGCGGTGGATCTCCTGCGCCGGGTTGCGGCGCAGCCCTGGCAGGGATTGTTCCTGGCCTGCGACTACGGCAAGTCGTGGGCCGAACTCGCCGAGGCCACGCCCGCCGGGACCGCGCGAGCCTACCATGCCCATACCCAGGGCAAGGATCTGCTCGCCCGGCCGGGCGAGCAGGACCTGACCTGCCATGTGTGCTGGGATTGGCTGGTCGATGGCCTGGCCGCCGCCGGGTTCCGCGATCCAGCGGTGGCGTCACACGAATCGTTCTTTGTTCGGCAGGCGGGGGCGTACATCGAAGCCGCCATCGCCGCCGAAGCCGGCACCTTCAGTCCCCGCAAGCTCGCACTCATGCAACTCCTGCATCCAGCTCATCTTGGGCAGAAATTCCAGGTTTTGCATGCGCTCCGGACTTCGGCGGAGATAACTTAAGATTCCCCTTGCTTCGCCTCTGACCGACCCTTTACTCCCAACCCTTTAACCTCTCAAAACATGGCCAGAATTTGTGCAATCACCGGTCGCCGCCCCGTCAAGGGCAGCTCCATCAATCGTAAGGGTCAGAGCAAGAAAAGCGGCGGCATCGGCACGCACGTGACCAGCATCACGAAGCGTAAATTCCGCCCCAATCTGCAGCGGATCCGCGTGAAAATGCCCAATGGCGGCACCAAGCGCATCCTCGTCTCGGTCAAGGCCATCAAGTCCGGCCTGGTGCAGAAGGCCTGAGTTCTGTCACCCCCTCCCATTTGAAGGCCCGCGGACATCCGCGGGCTTTTTTTGTGCCCAAATTTCCGCTTTCGCCGCCCAAAGATACCCGCCATCGTCCCGCCCCATGCCGGCCAGCCCCGAACCTGCACCCCAGGCGCCTGATCCCACGATCACCCGGCGGGTCGAAGACGAACTAACCCGCCTGCTCTACCGGTCGGCCGGCTTCGGGTTGTTCTCGAACTTCGTGCTGGCGGGCGTGCTGGCAATGGGCACGTGGCGCCATTTCCCGGCGCAGCAGACCCTCGGGTGGCTCGCCGGTATCTTTGTCGTCACCCTCGCCCGGCTCGCCCTGCACGGCGCCTTCATGCGGCTGGACCCAGCCGCCCACGCCCTGCCCGGATGGCGGCTGGCGTTTCTCGTCGGCACAGCGATATCCGGTGCGGTCTGGGGCACCGCCGGCTGGGTGTTGCACGGCTCCGGCAGCATCTTCGCGGAGATCCTGCTCCTTATCATCATCGCCGGCATGAACGCCGGTGCGGCCCGGTCATTGGCGCCGGTGCTCGGGTGTTATGTCGCCTATGTGATCTGCACCCTGATCCCGCTGACGCTGCACTTCCTGCGCGCCGACGACGAGGGGGCCGGGATCATGGCGCTGGTCATGATCACCTATGCCCTCTTCCTGCTTAACACCGCCAAGCTGCACCACAGCGATCTCCGGCGCCTTTACCAGTTGATCTTCGAGAACGCCGACCTCGTCGAAAAGCACACCCTCGCCAAGGAGAAGGCCGAGGCCGCGAACAAGGCCAAGGGCGATTTCCTCGCGACCATGAGCCATGAGATCCGCACACCGATGAACGGCATCATCGGCATGCTCCAGCTCCTGCGCGAGTCGCCGCTCACCGCGGAGCAGAAGGTCCAGGTCGAGATTGCCTCGGGATCAGCCGACACGCTCCTGCGCCTGCTGAACGAGATCCTTGATCTGTCCAAGATCGAAAGTGGCAAGGTCGAATTCGAACGTCTCCCCTTCCGCCCGGGTACCGCCATGCGCGAGATCGTGGACCTGCTCGGTCCCCGCGCGCAGGAGAGGGGCCTCGGGCTGCACCTCAGCCTGCCGGCTGACCAGGACCTGCTCGTGCAGGGCGACAGCGTGCGCCTCAAGCAGGTGCTCCTGAACCTGATCGGCAATGCGATCAAGTTCACGGCGGAGGGCCGCATCGATGCCGAACTCGACGTCGTCGAACGGAAGGCTCACGAGGTGGTCCTCGCGTTCCGCGTGCGCGATACCGGCATCGGCATCAGTCCCGAGACGCAGGCCAAGCTGTTCCAGGCCTTCAGCCAGGGCGACAGCTCCACCACGCGACGCTACGGGGGCAGCGGCCTCGGCCTGTCGATCTCGCAGCGCCTCGTTCGCCAGATGGGCGGAGAAATCATCGTCACGAGCGAACCGGCGCGCGGTGCGACGTTTGCCTTCACCGTCACGTTTCCGCTCGCACTCGACGTCGCGCCGCCCGCCCCCGACGGGACGATCTCGACCGATGTCTACCTCAACCTGCGGGGCCGCGTGCTTGTCGCGGAGGACGATCCCGTCAACCAGCGGGTGGTCCAGCTCATGCTCGAGCGCATCGGCCTCGAGTACGTCCTCGTGGAGAACGGCCGCGAGGCCGTCAGCACGGCCGCCCGCGGGGAAATCGACCTGGTCCTCATGGACTGCCAGATGCCGGAGATGGACGGCTTCGAGGCCACGCGCCGGATTCGGGCCCTGTCCGGCTCGCGGCACGTCCCGATCATCGCTCTCACCGCCAATGTGATGACCGAGGATCGCCTGGCCTGCACGGCCGCCGGGATGGACGATTTCGTGGCCAAGCCGATCCGGCAGGAGGAGCTGCGTGCGACCCTGGCGCGCTGGCTGCAGCGCCCGGCGGCGAACTGAGGGCGTCAGACCGCGCGGAAAACCACCGCCGCGTTTTGTCCGCCGAAGCCGAGATTATTGCTCAGGACCGTGCGGACCTTGGCGGCGCGGGCGACGTTTGGCACGTAGTCGAGGTCGCACTCGGGATCGGGATCGGTGAGATTGATCGTCGGCGCCAGCATGCCGGTCTCGATGGTCTTCACGCACACGACCGACTCGATGCCGCCGGCCGCGCCGAGGAGGTGGCCGGTCATCGATTTGGTCGAGCTGACGGCGAGCTTGAACGCGTGGTCGCCGAAGACCTGCTTGATCGCGAGGGTCTCAAACTTGTCGTTGTACGGCGTGGAGGTGCCGTGGGCGTTGATGTAGTCGACGGAATCAGGGGTGGCGCGGGCGCCGGCCAGGGCGCGCTTCATCGCGAGCGACAGGCCGCGGCCGTCCGGGTCGGGTTGCGTGATGTGATGCGCGTCGCAGGTGGCGGCGTATCCGGCGAGCTCGCAATAGATGCGGGCGCCGCGCCGGCGGGCGTGTTCCAGCGTCTCCAGCACGAGGATGCCCGAGCCCTCGCCCATCACGAAGCCATCGCGATTGCGGTCGAACGGGCGGCTGGCCTTCTCCGGCGCGTCGTTGCGCGTGCTCATCGCCTTCATCGAGCAGAACCCGGCATAGGCCTGGGGCGTGATGGCCGCCTCGGTGCCGCCGGCCACCATCACGTCGGCATCGCCGCGGCGGATCGCGTGGAAGGCCTCGCCGATCGCATGGGTGCCGGTGGCGCAGGCGGAGACGATGCCGAAATTCGGTCCGCGGGCGCCGAGGGCGATCGCGACGAGGCCGCCGGCCATGTTGCTGATGAGGGCCGGGATCATGAACGGCGAGACCTTGCGCGGACCGCGCTCGAGCAGCACCGAATGCTGCGTCTCGATCGTCTGCATGCCGCCGATGCCGGAGCCGATGATCACGCCAACCAGGTCGCCGTCCTCGCGCGCCATCTCGAGCCCGGCATCCTTCACGGCCTGCATGGCCGCGGCATAGGCAAAGTGGGTGAAGCGGTCGTTCCGGCGGACCTCCTTCGGATCCATGTACTGGGACGGATCCCAGTCGCGCACCTGGGCGCCGATCTGGCTGGCGTATTGCGCCGGGTCAAAATGCGTGACGCGGCCGATGCCGCTGCGGCCGGCGAGGAGCCCGGACCAGAATTCGTCCACGGTGCGACCGACGGCGGTGACCACGCCCAGACCCGTGACGACGACCCGACGCGTTGCAGGATTATCCATAGGGCAGATTCGAGGGCGCTGATTCCAGAAAACAAAAAGGCGCTCCGCCAGAATTTTCCGTGAAAACTCCGGCGGAGCGCCTGAAAATGAAGGGACTTACTTCGCGGCAGCCTTGGCCTTGATGTAGTCGATGACCTGACCAACGGTCTGGAGCTTCTCGGCATCGGACTCCGGGATCTCACCCTTGATCTCGTCCTTGAACTCTTCCTCAAAAGCCATGATCAGCTCGACGGTATCGAGTGAATCGGCGCCAAGATCATCCAAGAAAGAAGCAGTCGGCGTGATCTGTTCCTCGTTAACGTTGAGTTGGTTAACGATGATCTCTTTAACGCGTTGTTCGATGGGTTTGGTTTCGGCCATGGGTAAAGTCTTGAGTACTACCGGAGGCTTCACATCGCCATGCCGCCGTCAACGGTAAAAACCTGACCGGTGATGTAGTTGGCCTCTTCGGAACAGAGGAAAGCGGTCATGTGGGCGATGTCGGCGGCCTCACCGAAACGCTTGAGGGGCACGGCCTCCAGAATCTTCGCAGAGGCCTCGGGATTGTTGACGAACTCCGTGGTCATGTCGGTCTTGATGAACCCCGGGGCCACCGCGTTGACGGTCACGCTGCGGCCGGCGAACTCGCGGGCGAGGCTCTTGGTGAGGCCGATCATGCCGGCCTTGGCGGCCGAATAGTTGGCCTGACCGGCGTTGCCCATGATGCCGCTGACCGAGGTGATGTTGACGATGCGGCCCCAGCGGGCGCGGGTCATCGGACGCGCGAGATGCTTGGTCCAGTGGAAGCAGCTCGAGAGGTTGGTCGCGATGACGTCGCTCCAATCGGTCTCGCTCATGCGGAACAGCAGCCCGTCGCGGGTGATGCCGGCGTTGTTGACAAGGATGTCGATGGTGGGGAACTCGCCGAGGAGCGCTTCGGCGGCCTTGGCCACTGCCGCACCGTCGGCCACGTCGACCGCCAGGGACTTGGCCTTGCCACCGGCCGCCGTGATGGCCGCGGCGACGGCGCCGCAGGAGTCGGCGGACTTGGACACGCAGATGACGGTCACGCCTCGGCGGGCGAGGGTCTCCGCGATGGCGCGGCCGATGCCGCGGCCGGCGCCGGTGACGAGGGCGGTGCGATGGGTGAAGGTCAGACTCATGAATCGGGGGGTTGGTTTAGTAAACGTCGCGCTGGTAGCGCTTTTCTTTTTTCAGCTGCTTGATGTAGGCGGCCGCCGCGGCGGTGTCCATCCCCCCTTGCTGGGCGACAATTTCATGCAAGGCAAGATCCACGTCCTTGGCCATGCGCTTGGCGTCGCCGCAGACGTAGAAGTGCGCCCCACCCTGCAGCCAGGCCCACAATTCGGCGGCGTGCTCGCGCATGCGGTCCTGCACGTAAACCTTGTGCTCCTGGTCGCGCGACCAGGCCAGGTCGAGCCGGGCCACCTGGCCCTTGGCTGCGTAGGCCAGCCATTCGTCCTCGTAGAGAAAATCCGTGGCGCGCTGCTGGTCCCCATAGAACACCCAGTTGCGCCCGGTCGCTCCGGCGGCCACGCGGTCCTGCACGAAAGCGCGGAATGGGGCGATGCCAGTGCCCGGCCCGACCATGATGCTGTCGCGGCGCCCGTCTTCCGGCGGACGGAAGTGCGAGTGATGAACGAAGACCGGCACCGGGTCCTCGTTGAGCTCGACCCGGTCAGACAGGAACGTTGAGCACACCCCCACCCGGTCGCGATCGTTGGTCCGGTAACGCACGGCGACGACCGTCAGGTGCACGGCGTCCGCATGAACCTTCGGCGACGAGGCAATCGAGTAGAGCCGGGGCATTAGGCGGCGAAGCAGGCCGACAAATTCCTGGGGCGTGAATCTGGCCGTCGGAAACTCGGCGAGGAAGTCCACGAAACTGCGATGGTGCAGAAAATCGTCCAGTTCCGCCGCCGCCTCAGGTTGCAGCAGGGCCGACAACCGTAGCCGGTGGGCCGGATCGGTGACCTTGCCGGCGACCAGCTCGACCATTTTCCGCGTGGGCAAGTCCAGGTCCAAGCCCTGGGTCAGCGCCGCGCGCAGCGGCATCGGGTCCGTGGCGCGCGCCGGCAACACCGGTTCATCGCCGCGGGCACCGAGCAGCGCGATGATCTCATCAACTTCGCTCGGGCGGTTGGTCGGATAGACGCCGAGCGAATCGCCCGCCTCGTAATGCAGGCCGCTGCCCGCGAGGCTGATGACAAGATGCCGGGTTTCCTTGTTGGAACCGGTGCGGTTCAGCAGCCGATTCTCGGTGATGCGGGCGGGAAAGGGATTGTCCTTATGGAAGTGGGACGACTCGACGGCGGCGGACATGGGTGCCGCATGAAGTCCGGCGCCGCCGTCCGCGCAAGCCAAACTTGGCGCAGGCGCGGGCTTGCTCCCGCGGGAAATTCGTCGCCTCATGGCACACCCATGGGTTCCTCCACTGAAGTTCGCCTCCAGAAATACCTGGCTGATGCCGGGATCTGCTCCCGCCGCCAGGCCGAGGCGATGATCGCGCAGGGTGAGGTCTGGGTCGACGGTGCCGTCGCCACCTTGGGGCAAAAAATTATCCCGGGCGTTTCCCGCGTGACCTGCGGGGGCAAGACCGTCCGCACCACGCCGCAGCCGCGCCTGACCCTGGCCGTGCACAAGCCCCGGGGCCTCGTCTGCTCCAACGACGACCCGCACAACGCCGCCACGGTCTTCGAACTGGTCCCGCGCGTTTACGCCAAGTTCCGGTTCTTCTGCGCGGGCCGCCTCGACAAGGACAGCGAGGGCCTCGTGATCCTCACCACCGACGGCGACCTCGCCCACCGGCTGATGCATCCGTCAAACGTGGTCGTGAAGCGCTATCACGTGGTCCTCGAGCAACCCTTCCCCTTCACCCGGATCCCGCAGCTCCTGAAGGGGATCATGTACGAGGGCGAGCGCCTGCAGGTGGAGCGCGCCGCGCTCGTCAACCCGTCGCCCGACAACACGGCGACCAGCCTCGACGTGCACATGCACCACGGCAAGAAGCGGGAGATCCGCCTGCTGTTCCTCGCGCTGGGCTACGAGGTGAAACGCCTGCGCCGCTACCAGATCGGAGCGTTCCGCCTAAAGGGAATCCCATTGCGGGCGGCGAAACAACTGACTAGCAGGGAGGTCGCACTTTTATTCAAGGTCCCGCGTCCGCCGACCGGCCGCCGGAAAGACGCCACCATTTCAGATCACGATGAACTTTAAACCCGTCATCCTCAACGCCCTTGCCCTCCTCGCCGCCCCGATCCTCGCGGCTTCGCCACTCACCGAGACCACCGCGGTGCATACGCGCCCCGATGCCTCGGCCCCGACGATCACGTTCCTCAAGGCCGGCACCGCCCCGATGTTCGCCGCCACCCCCGCCCCAAGCGGCTGGGTCGCGGTCGATCTGCCCGGTCCGTTCGAGGGTTACGTGCAGAACAAGGATATCGGCAAGGGCCTCGACGTCCGCCCCGGCTCCGCGATTCACCTGCAGCCGAGCCAGGATTCCGCCATCGTCGCGTACATGGAGGCCGGCGATCCCGCCGCCATCACGGGCCTGCACGGCAAATGGACGCAGATCAGGCTGGAAAAGAAACTCACCGGTTACATCCGCGTCGCCGGCGGCCTGACAATCGCAGCCCCCGCCTACGCGGCCCCCGCCCAACCGGTCCTGCGCGACATGCCCGCCGCGAACGCGGCCCCGCGGCCGGTCTCCCCGGCGCCCATGACCCCGACGGCTTACGGCACGGCCACCGGCGGCGCGGCGGCGCCGGTCGTTGGTCTTAATGACGGTGGCTCCGGCATCCTGCCACGCCTGTTCCAGGGCAAATTCGTTTCCTCGAAGCGACCGTTCGCCCCCCGTCGACCCTATGACTGGCAGCTCAACGACGATGCCGGCGTCCGTTATGCCTACCTTGACCTGACCAAGCTTCTCTTGACCGAGCAGATCGACAAGTACACCGACCGCGTTGTCGTGGTCTACGGCAAGCCGAAGGCCATGCCGGGCGGCCGCGACATCGTGATCGAGGTCGAAAGCCTGCAGCTCAAGTAACGCCGGCCCGGCCGGCTGCCCGCGCCCGCCGCGTTGGCCCCGCTTCTCACCATGGAACTCATCGACGGAAACAAAATCGCCACCGACATCGTGGCGGAACTAAAGGCCGAGGTTGCCGCGATCAAGGGTCGCAAACCTTGCATTGCGCTGGTGCGCGTGGGAGAGGATCCGGCCTCGGTTTCCTATGTGAAGAAGAAGGAGAAGACCGCCGCGGAAATCGGCCTCGAAAGCCGCATCATCCTTCCGCCGGTCTCGATCACGCAAGCCGAGCTCTTCGCGCTGATCGACCAGCTGAACAACGATCCGGGCGTGGACGGCATTCTGGTGCAGTCGCCCCTGCCAAAGCACATCGATGAGGTCGCGATCTTCCGCCAAGTGTCCCCGACCAAGGATGTCGACGGCTTCAACACGCTCAATCTCGGCAAGATCGCGCAGGAGGATCCCACGGCCTTCGTCGCCTGCACGCCCGCAGGCATCATGGAGATCCTCGCCCGCAGCGGCGTCGACCTGAAGGGCAAGCACGTCGTCGTGCTCGGCCGCTCCCTCATCGTCGGCAAGCCCGTCGCCCTCCTCGCCCTCCAGAAAAAGGCCGGCGCCAACGGCACCGTCACCATCTGTCATTCGGCCACCGCCAATCTGCCTGCGATCACGCGCCTCGCAGACGTCCTCATCGCCGCCATCGGCCGCGCCGAATTCGTCACGGCCGACATGGTCAAGCCCGGAGCCGTCGTCATCGACGTGGGCATCAACCGCGTCGCCGACGCGACCAAGAAATCCGGTTACCGCCTCACCGGCGACGTCCACTTCCCCACCGTCTCGCCCCTCGCTTCGAAGATCACGCCGGTTCCCGGCGGCGTCGGTCCCATGACCGTCGCCATGCTGATGAAGAACACCGTCAAGGCCTTCCACCAAAACGCCCGGAGCTGACGCCGCCAGCGAGGCCGGGATTGCATCCGCCGACCAACCCCTAACTATCCTGCACCATGCCTGCGCCCACCGTCCTGGTCGTCGACGACCAGCCCATCAACGTTCAGCTGCTCAAGAAGAAACTCGAACGCGAAGGCATCCGTATCATCACCGCGTACAGCGGCCTTGAGGCGCTGGACAAGGTGGTGAAGGACCGGCCCGACCTCATCCTCCTCGACGTGATGATGCCGGACATGGATGGCATCGAAGTCTGCCAGCGGCTGCAGAGCAACGAGGAGACCCAGTCGATCCCGGTGATCTTCATCACCGCCCGCTCCTCCAAGGAAGGCAAACTCGAGGGCCTGGGCGTCGGCGCGGTGGACTACATCACCAAGCCGATCGACCTCGACGAGACCTTCGCCCGCGTCTCCACCCAGCTTCGCGTGGTGGCGATCAATCGCGAGATGCTCAACCTGCAGGGCCGCCTCGTGGAGGCCCGCCGTGCTGCCTCGGTCGGCGCCGTGACCCAGGGCATCGCCCACAACCTGAACAATCTCCTGGGCGTCGTCATCGGCTATCTCGACCTGATCAAGGGGTATCACGACAAGCCGGACCTCGTGAAGCAGAACGCCCAGAACGTCGAGGAGGCCGTGCAGCGGATCGTGGCGATCGTCAAGCAGCTGAGTTCGCTCGTCATCAAGTCCCGTCCGCCGCTCAGCAAATGCAGCCTGCAGCAGATGATCGACGATGCGATCAAGCGCTTCCGCCACGAGCTGAAGATCGACGCGCCTGTCACCGTGAACAATCCGCTGGGCGCCCAGCCGATCGAGACCAATTGCGAGGTGTTCGAGGATGCGATCGTGAAACTGCTCACGAATGCCTGGGAAAGCTACGACGCGCCCGCCGGCGCCCCGCGACCGATCTGGCTCAACACCGAGCCGGCGGACAAGGACCCGGAAAGACCCGCCGTGCAGATCAACATCGAGGACCGCGGCCGCGGCCTGGATGCGAAGATCCGCGACCACATCTTCGAGCCCTTCATCAGTTCCAAGAACACGGTTGGCGTCGGCATGGGCCTGACCATCGCCCGCCATGCCCTGCGCACCATGGGTGGTGAAGTGAACCTGAAGGATCGCCAAGGCGGCGGTGTCTGCGCCGTCATGGTTCACCCGATCAGCAAGCATTCCCTGCCCGAGCAGGATGAGTAGGATCGCATTCCTCGGTGCGGGCAACATGGTGGCGGCCCTCGTGGATGGCCTGCTCGCCCGCGCCCCCGACGCCGCTGGTCAGCTCAGCTGCCTCAGTGGGACCGGGCGCACCGCCGCCGCGCTGGCCGCCCGCACCGGCATCCGGCACGCGACTTCCCTCGCAGATCTGATCGCGCCGGCCGATCTCGTCGTCATCGCCTTCAAACCGCAGCACCTCGCTGGCGCCGACCCGCGCTTAGCTGATCTGACCGCCGGGAAGCTCGTCTTGTCCGTCCTCGCCGGCAAGCGCACCTCCACACTCGCCCGGGCGTTTCCCCGTGCCCGCAACATCGTGCGCACGATGCCCAACACCCCTGCGGCCATCGGCGCTGGCATCACGCCGTATTGCGCGCTGAGTCCGCTCGCTGCCTCCGACCTGGCATTGGTCGAGGAACTGCTGAGCGCCTGCGGCCAGCACCTACCCCTGGCCGAAGACTTGATGAACGCCGCCACCGCCATCAGCGGCTGCGGTCCGGCCTTTCTTTTTGAGTTCGTTGCAGCCCTGCGCGGCGCCGGCGTCGCCGCCGGGCTGCCGGCCGAGACGGCCCAACGCCTGGCAACTGAAACCGCCCTTGGCTCGGCCCGCCTTCTGGCGCGACGCCAGGTCGATCCTGAAATGCTTCGCAACCAGGTGACCTCGCCCAACGGCGCCACGCAGGCCGGCCTGCGACGCATGGAAACAATGAATTTTCGCGACCTGATCCGGCAAACCGTGCTTGCAGCCAAGGCTCGGGCGGAGGAATTGTCGGCCGACTCATGAGCTCCCTGCACGGACAAATCCTGGTCACGGGCGGCGCCGGTTTCATCGGCAGCGCCCTGATCTGGGCCCTCAACGAACGTGGTCACACCGACATTGTCGTGAGCGACTACCTCGGCTCCGACGAAAAATGGAAGAACCTCGTGTCGTTGAAATTCGCCGACTACGTCGAGGCCAACGTCTTGCGCGAGCGTCTGGCGACCAAGGCCACGGCCTTCGGCAAGTTTTCCGCCGTCTTCCACTTGGGCGCGTGCTCGGCCACCACCGAGCGCAATGCCGCCTACCTGATCGACAACAACTACGCCTACACCAAGGAACTCGCCATCTGGGCGCAGGAGGTCGACGCCCGGTTCGTCTACGCCTCATCCGCCGCGACTTATGGCGACGGCACGCAGGGCATGGACGACCGCGACGAAAACCTCGCGCGCCTGCGGCCGCTGAACATGTACGGTTATTCGAAGCACCTCTTTGACCTGCATGCCCAGCGCGAGGGCTGGCTGAAGCGCATTGTCGGCGTGAAGTATTTCAACGTCTACGGCCCCAACGAGGACCACAAGGGCGACATGCGTTCGCTGGTTAACAAGGCCTACCAGCAGATCCTGGCAACCGGCCGCGTCAGCCTCTTCAAGAGCCACCACCCCGACTACAAGGACGGCGAGCAGATGCGCGACTTCCTGTACGTCAAGGATGCGGTCGAGATGACCCTCCATTTCGCCGAGACCGCCACCGGCGCCGGCGGCCTGTACAATCTGGGTTCGGGCGAAGCCAACACCTGGCTTACCCTCACCCGCGCCATCTTCGCCGCCCTCAAGCGCGAGCCAGCGATCGATTTCATTGACATGCCCGAAGCCCTGCGCGGCAAGTACCAGTACTACACCAAGGCCGACATCGCAAAACTGCGGGGCACGGGTTACAAGCGGGCCATGACTCCGCTGGCCGAGGCCGTTAGGGACTACGTGCAGGACTACCTCGTCCCGGGCAGGAAGCTCGGCGACTGATCGGGTCCAACAAAAAAGCCGCCTGGTGATCAGGCGGCTTTTTGATGGCTACTGAAGTCGATCGGTTTAGGGCAGCGCGAGGAGTTCGGCCTCGGACCATTCCTTGCGGGTGCCCGCCTTGTTGCGGATCTCGGTGACGCGCTCGGCGGCGATCGCGGTGGCGTTGTTGCCCCATTCGTGACGGATGTAGGTCAGGACGGCCGCAATCTTCTCGTCGTTCCAGTTGTAGCCTGAACCGGGGACCTGGCCGAAGGCGGGCATCGCGGCGGTGCCGTAGACGTTGCCCTTGACTGTGACCGGACCCTTGAGGCCGTGAAGGACGATGCTGATGAGACGGTCTTCGCTGCCCAGGACCCACTCGGATTCCGCCAGCGGCGGGTAGACACCGGATAGACCGAGGCCGTTGGGCATGTGGCAGGTCACACAGGCGAGGTTGTACTGCTTCTTGCCGAGCACAAGAGGATCGATCTTGGCGGCAACCGCGGCACCACTGGTGGGCAGCTGGCGCTCGTCGAATACCTTGCCGCTGAAATGTCCGGCATACCGGTTCAGATACGTGCCGGCGTAGAAGATCAGGCCCGAAAAGATGAAGAGCAGCGCAAGGGGCAGCAGATGATAGTGACCGGGTGCGGTCTTGGCGCCGGCGTGCTTTTCATGGGCCGCGAGGATGGCTTCATCCGGTTGCGCGGACTTCTCCTGGCGGGGATCAATGGGCGATGGCGTGCTCATTAATGCGCCCCTTTCTCGTCTGCCGCCGGTTCATATGGGCGGGCCTCGGCGAATTCATAGGTCTGTTTCAAGCTGAGCAGGTAAGCCACCAGCGACTCGCCCTGCGGGGTGGGCACGAGCTGATAACCGGCACGGGCGCCGCCCACGAGGGCGGTGGACGAAGGTTCGCCGACCACCTTGCGCTCGGTGAAGAGGAAGCGATAGGCCGGCATGCCGTTTTTGCCGTTGTAGAGATCGGCCAGGAGGGAGGCCGCGGTCACGCCATTCTTGGCGGCGCGAGTGCCGTAATCCGCGAGGTCCGGACCAATGCGCATCGTGCCGAGCTGCGGGACCGCCTGGTGCACGTAATCGCGGGCGACGCTCTGCCGTTCACCCCAACCGCGGGCCTTGTCGGCCCCAAAGTCGGGTCGGCGGACTTGCTGCGTGTGGCAGGACGCGCACCCCAGGTCGCGATAAACCAGGAGACCCTGGCTCGCGAGGCCCGGAGCGCGCTCGGGGAAGGCTTTACCCTCAAGCTCATCGTAGTAGGGCGTGAGGTCGCCGAGCTGGGCATTGGTGCCGAGCACGAGACCCGCCCACGAGAGGGCCAGGATGAAGAAGAGGCCGAAGAAGAAGATGGGGCCGTTTTTCATGACGCAGACGCCTCCATGACCGCGCGGCCGACTGTATCAGTCGCCGGCTTGGTGAAGAACAGGCGGAGGAAATTGAGCGCGAGGAGCGCGTTGCCGCAAAGGGCGACGCCCTGCGCGACCGCGGCGAGCTGCAGCCAGGGGCGGGTCTTGTCGCCGATGGTCGCAAAGCTCACGGCGGCATCGTTCATGGCCGCACCCTGGATCCAACCGGCAGCGGCCAAACTGACCACCAGCAGGCCAAAGGCGATCAGCACCGCGAGGAAATGCGCCCGGAGCAGGGCGATCGAAGGCCATGCCGCACCGGCCAGCCGCGGCGCCATGAAGTACAGCGTGGCGAACATCACGAGCGAAAAGGCGCCGAGGTGCAGCTGCTGCTGCGCCTGCTGGAAGTAGGTGAACTGGGTCACCTTGGCCAGGGCGCGTGTGGCAAACACCGCATCGACCACTCCGCCCACGAGGTAGGCCGCGAGCCCGATCATGAGCAGAAAGAGCACCGTGCTGCCCGCGAGGCGGAACATGCTGCGGAGGTTCAGGAAGACGATGAGGTAATGGAACAGCACCATGACGCTGGCTGTGATCGCGAGCGTCGCGCTCCAGGCCGGGACCGGGCCGCCGATCAGCTGACGCCCGCCCATCCAGGTGCCGAAGACCAGGAGCGACCAGAAACCGTAGATGGCGAAGTCGTAATTGGGCAGCGTGCGGCCCGTCAGCTTAGGGAGCAGGTAGTAAAGCGCGGCCAGCGTGATCGGGGCGAGCCAGAGGCTGAATAGATTCTGGGTATACCAGGAAGCCACCACAGCCTGCAGCGCGCCGCGCACGGGAAGGAAGGTCAGCATGACCTGGGCCACCGAGAAAAACCACGGCAGCAGAAAAAGCGCGGCGACCGCGTACCATTGGGTGGCGTAGGTGTGCTCCTTGCGCCGACCCGTCCAAGCCAAAATCCCGGGCACGGCCATGACGGCGTAAGCAACCAGCAGGGCCGGCTGCACGAAGCTCGGCAGCTGGAAACAGGAGTAGGAAGTGGCGTACCCGCCGGCGATGCCGACCAGGGCGAGCACAAGCGCCGCGTTCCAGAAGAGAGCGCCGACCACCAGGTAGTTGGCGCCGCGCAGGACCTCGCCGCTCAGGCGGACCAGCAGCCACGTTGCCACCGCGATGCCGGCGTTGATCGCCCAGCCATAGAGGAAAGCGGTCTCCTGCATCGCCTGCAGGCGCCCGTAGCTGAACCAAGCGCAGTCAGCGAGGAGCGCGGGGCTTTGCAGCTGGAGGAGGTTGAGGACGGCGAGGACGCCGCCGGCCAACAGCCAGAAGAGGGCCATGGCCAGGAGCAGGCCGAGCGGACAGCGGGTGGAAGTGTCGATTCCATCCGCCTCAGCCGAGGCTTGTGTGGGGGGAACAGTGGTCATCGCGAAGGTTGGGTCGGCCGGTTATCGCCGGGTCTGATACCGCTGGACGGTCAGTTCCATGGCGCGGTCGATCGGCAGCTGGACCAAGCCGGCGGATTGGTCGATCCAGGCATAGCTTTGGCTGTGCTTCTGCTCGTTGGCGCGCAGTTCCTCGAGCTTGGCCAGGCGCTCGGCTGGCGTGCGAATACCATCGCCGACATACGGCCCCGACTGCCGCGGCAGGTAGGCGATGTAAACCAGGAGCAGGAACAGGGCGAAGCAGGCCAGAATGCCGACGACGGACAAAAGGGACGCCGGCTTGGCGGATGAGGTTGGGTCACTCATGATGGGTCAGGCACTCCTTGATGCGCGGATCGCGGATGGGAATGAGCTTGGCGCCGGAGGCCATGAAGCTGCGCAGGTAGGCCCAGACGCAGATGCCGCCCACGCCAACGGTGGCGCTGAGGGTCCAGATCAAGTTCAGCGAGAAGAACGGCAGCGCGTTGCCGTGGGCGTCCTTCAGCACCGGCAGGATGTTGTAGCAGATGTCGAGGAAGATGACCGCGAGGATCCAGATCGAGATGAAGCGCATGTGGCCATGCGACACCTTGTGGCGGTACGACAGGAGGAACAGGAACGGGATGAAAAAGTGACCGAAGAGGACACCAAAGATGCCAATCCACTTCCACTGGTTGGCCGTGCCGTCGGCATTGATCTCGCGCAGGTTGTACCAGAAGGTTTCCTCGGGCACGTTCGCGTTCCAGATCAGGAAGTACTGCGAGAACGTCACGTAGGCCCAGAAGACCGTGAACGCCAGCATCAGCTGGCCAATCGAGTGCCAGTGGTTGTTGTTGAGGATGCCCTTGTAGTCGTTGCGGGCCCAGAGCCAGAGCATGATGAGCACGCCGATCGAGAGGGCGCCGCGGACGCAGTTCGCGAAGAACCAGACGCCGAACATCGTGGAGAACCAGTGATACTCGAGGCTCTTGATCCAGTAGATCGAGGCGAAGGTCAGCGTGAGCGCGCCGATCGGCAGGCCGAAGGCGGCCGTGCGGCGGTTCATGAAGGTCCACTTCACATCACCGTCGGTATCCTGCCGGAACGACGCCTTGCGCAGGCGGGCCGAGAGCCAGATCCAACTGGCGAAGAAGAAGACCGTCATCCCGATGAACATGTTGAGGCTCAGGAAGGACGCCTTTTTCAGGTAGAGGGGATCATGCCCAACCGTGTGGCCGCCGTGGATCACGCCGGCTGGATTCATCCACGACCAGACGATGTCCTTAGGTCCGAAGACCGAGGCGAGGACCAGCGGGAGGAAGAGCAGCGCGAGCCACGCGAAGGCCGACAGCCCGTGCTCGAACTGGCGGCGCAGAACGACCGACCAAGAGGCGTCAAAGATGTGATGGATGAGGATCAGCATGAGCATGCCGATCGCCATGGCGGTCCAGTAAGTCACGCCCACGAGCCAGGACACGGCGACGACATGCCCGCCCGAGACCAGGAGGCCGCAGGCCGTGAGGGCGATGCCGGCCAGGCCGACCATGAGGGCCTTGCGCGCGCCGGCGGCGGGGGGATTGGTGGCGGTCTGCGTGCTCATTTGAGGCCAAGCTCCGCTTTGTTGACTTCCGGCACATCGGTGATGCCACCCGTCTGGGCGCGCTGCAGGGCCCGGACGTAGGCGACGACCGCCCAGCGTTCCTCGGAAGTCAGTTTGTCGGCGTACGAAAGCATGTTGTTCTTGCCGTTGGTGATGGTGTTGAAGAGGTCGCCATCGGCGATCTGCCGGAGGCGATCGTCATGGTAGGTCGGCGTGGCGCCCATGCCGTACTGCTTGGTGATGCCCTGGCCGTCGCCGAGGGCGCCGTGGCACGGGGCGCAATAGATGGTGTAGCTCTGCTGGCCGCGGCCGAGGAATTGCCGGTCCACCCTCAGGTTCGCCGGGATGGCGGCGACAAAGGCTCCCGCCGGATCCTTGCCGGTGTAGAGCGCGTCGTCGTTGCGAAGCGGCTGGCCGGCCGGGCCGTAGCTGGAGGCGACGACACCGGGCGGCAGCGGGCGATCCGCCCGGCCGTCGGCAAAGAATTTGCTCGTGGCCTGGTGCTTCACCTTCGACTGGTGGCGCATGCCGGGAAAGGCCCACTCGGGGAAGACGTCGAGCGGCGGGCGCGTGAACAGCGTGCCGCGCAGACCCAGCACGGAGAGGGCCAGGACGACCAGGAAGGCGGTGACAAGGTAGACGTTGCGCATGGCTCAGGCTTCCAGCTCCTTGATGTCGCGGCCGCCGGCCTTCTCGAGGAGGCCACGGGTGTTGGCGAGGTTGAAGCGGGGATCGCGGGACTCGATGACGAGGAAGAAGAGGTCATCCATACCCCGCTTGATGTGCTCGTACTTGAGCACCGGATGGTAGTGCTTGGGCAGGCCGTTGAGGAACAGCATGCCGCCGATCGTGGCGAAAGCGGTGAAGAGAATCGTCAGCTCGTAGCTCACCGGGAAGGCGAACATCGGACTGAAGAACGGCTTGCCGCCGACGATCAGCTTGTAGTCGTAGCCGCCGGTCCACCAGATGAGCGACATGCCGGTGCAAAAGCCGGTGATGCCGCCCGCGAGGGAGAACCGCGGGACGATGGAGCGCTTGAGGCCCATGGCCTTGTCGAGGCCGTGGATCGGGAAAGGCGAGATGCAGTCCCAGTGCTTGTAACCGGCATCGCGGACCTGCTCCGCCGCGTGATAGATGGCGGCGGGGGTCTCGAAGGTGGCGATCAGACCGTAGGATTGTGCGGGCATGGCAGCGGGAATTAGTGGTGGTCGTGGCCCGCGTGCGGATCAGCCTGCGGCGTGACGGCCTTGAGCTCGGCCATCGGCATGATGGGCAGGAACCGGATGAAGAGCAGGAACAGCACCGAGAACACGCCGAAGGTGCCGAAGAAGGTGAAGATCTCGACGATCGACGGGCTGTAATAGCCCCAGCTCGACGGTAGGAAGTCGCGGGCCAGCGAGGTGACGATGATCACGAAGCGCTCGAACCACATGCCGACGTTGACGAAGATCGACAGGACCCAGACCAGCGTCGTGTTTTCGCGGACCTTCTTGAACCAGAAGAACTGCGGCGTGATCACGTTGCAGGTGATCATGATCCAGTAGGCCCAGGCGTAGTGGCCGAACGCGCGGTTGATGAACGCGAAGCCTTCATATGGGTTCGCGCCATACCACGCGATGAAGAACTCCATCGAGTAGGCGTAGCCCACGATGGTGCCCGTCGCCAGGGTGATCTTGCACATGCAGTCGATGTGGTACTGCGTGATCAGATCTTCCATGTGGTAGATCGCCCGCAGCGGCAGCATGAGCGTGAGGACCATGCCGAAGCCCGAGAAGATGGCGCCCGCCACGAAATACGGCGGGAAAATGGTCGTGTGCCAGCCCGGCAGCAGAGACACCGCGAAGTCGAACGACACGATGGTGTGCACCGAGAGCACGAGCGGCGTCGAGATGCCGGCGAGGATCAGGTAGGCCATCTCGTAGTTGCTCCAGTGGCGGTTGGAGCCGCGCCAGCCGAGAGCAAAGAAGCCGTAGAGGAAGGAACGCAGCTTGTTGCCGGCCGCGTAGAAGCGATCACGCAACACCGCGAGGTCGGGGATGAGGCCGATATACCAGAACAGCACGGAGACCGTGCCGTAGGTCGAGACGGCAAACACATCCCACTCGAGCGGCGAACGGAAGTTCTGCCAGATCACGTTGGAATTCGGGATCGGGAAGAGGTACCAGGCGTACCAGACGCGACCGACGTGGAAGACCGGGAAGATTGCGGCGCAGACGACCGCGAAAATGGTCATGGCCTCGGCGGCGCGGTTGATGGACGTGCGCCACTTCTGGCGCAGCAAGCAAAGGATCGCGGAGATCAGGGTGCCCGCGTGACCGATGCCGATCCAGAAAACGAAGTTCACGATGTCCCACGCCCAGTTGACCGGGTTGGCGTGGCCCCAGACGCCGACGCCCGTCGAGACGAGGTAGGTGATGCCGGCGACCGTGAACGAGGCGACGAAGCAGGCGATGACGAAGCAGACCCACCACCAGGCGGGGGTCTTGCCCTCGATCAGGCTGCAGATCTTCTCCGTGATCCAGGAGAAGCTGCGGTTGTTCGCCACGAGCACCGCGCGCGGGAGGACCGCAGGCTTGACCTCCTGCAGGATCGCCGGCGCGGCAACAGTGTCTTCAGCGTGTGCCATTAGCTATGCCCTCCCACGCTGTGGCCCGGCTGGGTGGCACCATGGCCATCCGCCTTAGCTCCGTGCTCCCCTGCCCCAGGGTCATCCGAACCATGCGACGGGTTGTTCTTGTTGTTGTGCTCCACGCGGCTGAGCGGAAGCGCGTTGTAATCAGGCATCTTCGGATTGGGATTGCGGAGCTTGCCCAGGTAGGTGGTGCGCGGCCGGATGTTGAGGTAGGCGAGCAGTTCGTAGTCCTGCGAGCGGGCCTTGGCTTGGGAGACGGCGCTTTGGGCATCGAGGATGTTGCCAAAGGCGATGGCCTCAACCGGGCATACCTGCTGGCAGGCGGTCTTGATCGCGCCATCGGGGACGACCACGTCGCCGGGTGTGCCGGCCTTGGCCATCTTCACCTTGTGCTGGATCTTGGCGTTCTGGATGCGCTGCACGCAGTACGTGCACTTTTCCATGACACCGCGCATGCGCACGCTGACCTCGGGATTCTTCACCATCTTGACCAGCTCGGGCATGCCCTGCGGGCCGACGGGGCCGAGGTAGAGGCTGTCGAGCTGGCGGTCGTTGAAATCGAAGAAGTTGAAGCGCCGGACCTTGTATGGGCAGTTGTTCGCGCAATAACGGGTGCCGATGCAGCGGTTGTAGGCCATCGTGTTGAGGCCCTCCTCGTCGTGAACGGTCGCGTTGACCGGGCAGACGGTCTCGCACGGGGCGAGTTCGCAGTGCATGCAGCCGACGGGCTGGAGTGAAACCTGCGGATCCTCGGGGATCTCGCGGTTGCCGTCGCCACCAAAGGCGGCGCCTTCGATCTTGCCGTCGGAGTAATAGCGATCGAGGCGGATCCAGTGCATCTCACGGCCGCGCATGACCTGGTCCTTGCCGACGATCGGGATGTTGTTCTCGGCCTGGCAGGCGACGACGCACGCGTTGCAGCCGGTGCAGGTGTTGAGGTCGATGGACATGCCCCACTGGTGCAAGCCGTCGAACTCAGGCGTCTTGTAGAGCGAGCCACCCCGCGGGATGAGCGTGGCGCGCTCGGCCGGGGTCATCTTCTCGCCTTCTTCACCGAGGATCGAGGGGCTGTGGGACTCGAGGCCGACCTTCTTCACGTAGGCCGGATCCGCATGGAATTCGTCGAGGTTGGCTTCCCGCACGATGTCACGGCCCTCCATGGACCAGTGCTCCTGCGTGTTGGCCATCTTGTAACGCTCGCCCGTGAGGGTGAGCGTCGCACCCGTGGCGAAGCCTGGGGCGTCGGCCGTGCGGACCGCGTAAGCATTGAAACCGGTCCCCTGCCCGATGCGACCACTGCGACTGCGGCCATAACCGAGCGGCAGGACGATGGTGTAATTGGCCAGACCGGGCTGGATGTGCAGCGGACCGCGAACCTTGCGGCCGTTGATCGTGACCTCGCCCACCGGGGCCGACTCACGGCCGCGGTCGAACTCGGCGTTCTCGACGCGCGCAACCTGCAGCTTCGAACCCTTAGGCGTGATGCCGAGTTCGCGCCCGAGGCGCGGGCTGACGAGGATGGCATTGTCCCATGAGATCTTCGTGATGGGGTCCGGGCACTCCTGCAGCCAACCGTTGTTGGCGAAGCGACCATCATCCATCTTGTAGTCCGTCGCGAAACGAATCTCGAGGTTGTCCTTCGAGACTGCGGCAGCCGGCCGGGCGTTCAGGAGCGCGGCGCCGGCTGTGCGGATGCTGAAGCTGACGTTGACGACCGGATAGGCCGAATCGGCCAGCAGGCCATCGTGCAGGAACTGGCGGAAGGCCTTGGCCGGATCGCCCTTCGCGAGACCACCGATCGTGAGGTAGACCTGCGAATAAGGATCGGCGCTCTCTTCGCCCAGGACGCGGGCGAGCAGTTCGACCTCGGTGATGCCCTTGAAGAGGGGCAAAATCATCGGCTGCACCGGGACGATCGTGCCGTCGGCCGTGCGGGCGTCGCCCCACGACTCGAGGAAGTGGGTCGCGGCGAGGTGCGTGCCCGCGAGGGCCGAGGTCTCGTCGACGTAGTAACCGTAGCGGATGACCTGGGGGACGGCCTGCTGGAGGGCGCTCCAATCGAGGTCGGCCGGGGCATTGTAGGCCGGGTTGCCACCGAGGATCACGAGAGCCTTGACCGCACCCGACTTGATGGCGGTGGCGAGGCCCTGGATCGTGGAGGCATCGCTCGCCTCGACGGCGACAAACTCGACCGTCTTGCCGATGTTGCCGAGCGCGGCGTTGATTTGGTACGCGAGGATGTGCGCCTCGACCGGGAGGTGGGCGCCGGCGACGACGAGGGAAGCACCCTTGTGATCACGGAGATCGGCGGCGCACTCCTCGATCCACTGCGGGTTCACGTCGAGCCCGGAGGCGAGCGACGCGAAGACATCAGTGCCGGTGGCCTTGCCCGCGAGGGCGGCGATGAGGCCGAGCATCTGGCTGCTGGCGAGGCGCAGGCGGTGATCCGCCATGCCGCCGGTGAGCGTGAAGCTGCTTTCCGCCACGTAGAGGCGGTTCATCGTGTCATCCTTCTGCACCACCTTGCGGCCCTTGGCGAAGTCGCGGGCGTAGCGGAGGTTGGTGCCGGAGGCGTTCAGGAAGTCGGCATCGATCGAGACGATGCGGCTGGCCTTGGCGAAATGGTAGACCGGCCTGACGTCGCGGCCGAAGGCGGCGCGCGCGGCGGCGAGCGGCGGCTCGTCCTGCACGGGCTCGTACTCGGACCAGATGGCGCGGGGCAGTCTCTGCTTCAGCTTGCCGAGCAGGCGGGCACGGGTGGGCGACGCGGATTCCTCGGCGAGGAAGGCGAGGCCGGCGCCCTGGGTGGCGGCGAAATCGGCGCCGAGCTTGGCGAGGAGGTCATTGACCGCGGCGGCATCGAGGACGGCACCGTTCTGGGTGTGAGCGGTGGCGCGGTCCGGATCGTAGAGGTCGAGCACCGAGGCCTGGGCGAGAAGCGAGCTGGCGCCGCCGTGCGGGGCGTAAGCGGGGTTGCCCTCGAGCTTCGTCGGCCGGCCCTGGTGGGTCTCGGCGAGCAGCGGGAGGGCGGACTTGCGCAGCGGCATGGCCGTCGCGAAGTAGAGCGGCAGGCCGGGGATCACGCCCTCGACGGATTTGCCGAAGGGAAGGATATTGGCCTCGGGGCGGCGGCAGCCGGCGAGCCCCACGCCGCCGAGGGCGAAGGACGCGGCCATGATCTTCACGAACTGGCGGCGGTCGACCCCATCAAGCTGGGACGCACCCTCGGGAAATTCGCGGGCGAGTTGCTCCTGGAAGCCGGGCGTGGCCGCCAGCTCATCGAGGCTGCGCCAGTACTGCGGGCCGGACAGGGCGCGTTCGGAAGGAGCGGGATGGTTAAATTTGCGTTTCATCGATGACAGCCGGAGCAGCTTTGCGGGGGCTTGATGTTCCAGTCGTGGATAAACTTCTGGCCGGCTTCGACGCCGGACTTCTCCGCGATGGTCTGGGAGTTGAGATTGTAGACATCACCCGGCTCGCGGACGCGCAGCTCGGGGTTGCGATGACATTCGAGACAGAACCCCATGCTCAGCGGCTGCGCATGGGAGACGACTTCCATCTCGTTGACCTTGCCGTGGCATTCGACGCAGCTGACGCCGCGGTTCACGTGGACCGAGTGGTTGAAGTAGGCGTAGTCGGGCACCTGGTGGATCTTGACCCACGGGACCGGCGTGCCGGTCTCGTAGCTCTGGCGCACCACGGCGAGCAGCGGGCTGTCCGGCTTGACCTGATTGTGGCAGTTCATGCAGGTCTGCGCAGTAGGGACGACGGACGCCGGGCCCTTGTCGACACCGGTGTGGCAATAGCGGCAATCGAGGCCGAGCTGACCCGCGTGCAGGGCGTGGCTGAACGGCACGGGTTGCACCGGGGCGTAGCCGACCCGCGTGTACTTGGGCGTCATGTAATAGGTGACGCCCGCCGTGGCGATGCCGCCGAACACGAACAGGAAGACGATGATCTGCAGCGGCAGCTTGTTGGCCGACTTCGGGAAAAGGTTAGACATGATCCGAAATTAACGGGCCGGTTGGCGGTTAAACCGAGTCCGCACGCCGGGCGACGGCGCGGGTCTCGGGGCGGAGTTCAATCCCACCGGATGCCGCCGGCGACGGTGCCGGTTGGGCAGGTGCCTTGGCCAGCAGCCGCGGGGCAAGGCCGGCGGCGGCGATCAATCCGATGATTTTGGCAAAGAAATGCTTTCGCGTGGGATCGTGGCTCACGGTTCGTGCGTAGGTGTGTTCGGCAAAAGAGGCTCCAGCGAAGGAGGCGGGAATTCCAATGTAAACCAAATTTTCTCGCCCGAAGACAATGGGCGCAACTCATTCCTCCCCTGCCCGCTTCCACCAACCCCTCGGTCAGATGAAAATACCATCCCGCATCGGCCGGATTGTGTCGCAGCGGTTGGCGATCTCGGGGTTGTGGGTCACGAGGATCACGGCCTGGCCGTTTTCCTTGGCGAGCTTGGTCAAAAGGTCGAAAACCATCCCGGAATTCTTCACGTCGAGGTTACCGGTCGGCTCGTCCGCCAGGATAATGGCCGGCTCGTTCGCCAGTGCGCGGGCGATGGCCACACGCTGCTGTTCGCCGCCGGAGAGCTGGTTGCCAAGGCGATGGGCCTTGTCGCCGAGGCCGACGGAATCGAGGAGTTGGCGCGCGCGGTCCTCCATCGCCGGAAGCGTCAGGCGCCCGAGCTTGCGCATGGGCATCATGACGTTTTCCAAGGCGGTGAATTCCTGCATCAGGAAGTGAAACTGGAAGACGAAACCGATGTGCTCGCCGCGGGCGGCCGTGCGCTCGGCATCGCTGCTGTCCGACATCTGCCGCTCGTTGATCCAGATGTCGCCACCATCCTGCCGGTCGAGGAGGCCGAGCAGGTAGAGCAGCGTGCTCTTGCCGCAGCCCGAGGGGCCGACGATAGCGTAAACCTGGCCGGGGTGCGCCTCGAAGGAGACGCCCTTGAGCACGTGCACGCGGCCCTCCCCGTGACCGAGGTACCGGTGGATGTTGGCGCACCTGAGGGCGATTCGAGCTTGGTCCGAAGGCATGAACGGGAGGCGGTTTACTGGGCGGTGCCGCGGATGACGTCACCGGGTTCGAGGCGGGCCGCCCGGCGCGCCGGCACGAGGCTGGCCAGCATGACCATGACCACGGCGGTCACGGTTGCGGCCACATAATGCCAGATCGACCACGCGACGATGAACGTGTCGGCCGCGAAAATTCCGCGGATGTTGATGGGGGTCCGTGAGACGGCGTAGGTGATGCCCGCACCGAGGATCCAGCCGGCCACGGTGCCGATCGCAAGGACGATGGTCGCCTGCCAGAGGAATATGCGGGAGATATCCTCCCGGGTATAGCCCATCGAGCGCAGGATCGCGATCTCCTTGGTCTTCTCCATCACGATCATAGCCAGCGTGTTGAACATCGCAAGGCCCGCGATGAGCGTGAATACCGAGACCGTGATCGCGGACGAAATGCGCAGGGCGTAGAAGACGTCGAGCCAGGTTTTTTCGCGTTCCTTCCAGCTCTTGGAATTGTGCTGCAACACCTCGGTCATGCGCTGGGCATCCTCGTCGGCGCGGTCCTTGTTGATCAGGCCGACCTGGATGAACGATGCGCCGGTGGACTTTTTCAGGAGCGAGCGGGCCTCACCCATGTTGAGGTAGACCCGGACGCGGTCGATGTCGCTGACGCCGGTCTCGTAGATCGCGGTCACGCGGTAGCGACGGATCTGCCCTCCGACCTCGAGTTGGTAGGTGTCACCCAGCTCGAGTTGCAGGCGCTGGGCCATTTCCAGCCCGACGAGCGAGCCGCTGAGGGCACCGGGAAAGTCGGCGATGTTGCCGCGGACGATCTGGCGGCGGATGTCGGACACCCGCTCGTGGTCATCGAGATTGATGCCGTAGACCCGGACCGATTCGTTCTTGAATGCGCTCCGCATGATCACGGCGCCGTGGATCACCTCGGAGACACCCGCGACATTCGGAAAGCGCCGGACGGCGTCGATGACGAGCTTCGGCTCCTCGATGCCCTCGATGTACTTCCGCCCTTCCTTCGATTCGATCTCATATTTCGAGCCGAAGCCGCCGGCGGCCATGCTGCGCATGGTGTACTGGATCTTGTCCTCGATGCGGATCGCGCCGTTGGTGCCGAGGATGGTCTTGATGAAGAACTCCTCGAAACCGCTGGTCGTGGCCTGGGTGACGACGAACAGGCCGACGCCGAGCACGATGCACGACAGGCTCATCAGCATGGCCCGCTTCTTCGCGGTGAGGAAACGGAGGGCGATGAGGAAGTTGGGCGACATGAACAGGAAGCGGCTGGGCGCGGCGGAGACGTAAGGACGCGGTCGCCCGCGTCAGTTGCTATCGACGCGCTGCATCCGGACGCGGTCGCCGTCCTGGAAGCGATCGATCTCATCGACGATCACCGTCTCGCCAGTGGCGAGGCCCTTGAGGATCTCTACGGTCGTCAGGCTGGTGTATCCGACCTCGACCTGGCGGAGCTCGACGCGGCCGTTGCTCACGACGAAGACATTATTGCCGAAAAGGGCGCGTCGCGGGACGTTGGCCTGGGCCTTGCGTTCGCCGACCACGATGCTGACCTCGCCGGTGATACCGGGCACGAGCTTGTCGGGGCCGATCTTCACGTCGAGGTGCACGATGTAGCGCTGGGTCTGCGGATCGGAGGTGGGAAGGATCTTGACGATCGTGGCGTCGTACAGCTGCACGCCGTAGGGCAGAAAACGCACGGAGGCCTTCTGGCCGACCTCGAGGCCGGCGAAGTTTTCCTCGCTGACCTTGGCCTCGACAGTGCGGGCGGTCGAGATGATGGTGGCGATCGGGGCGCCGCCGCCGATGAGGTCGCCAGGGCGGGAGATCACGGCGGAGATGACGCCGTCGAACGGCGCGATCACGGTCATCTTTTCGCGCTGGCGCCGTCTGGTTTTGAGGGTGTTCACGAAGCCCTCGGTGCGGAGCGTGTTCTCGACGTCCTCCAGTTCGATGCGCTGCTCGTACTGGCGCACCGTCCGTCGCTGTTGAATGACCTGCGACTCGGAAGCGTTCCCGAGTCTGAGCATGCGCTCTAGGTTCTCCAGTTGTTCGCGCACCGTCTCGAGCTCGATCTTGACGGACGAACCGACGGCGACGCGGCTTCGATGGGCGTTGAATTCGCTCTCGATGCGTTCGATCTCGAGGTCGAGATCACCGGTGTCGATCTGCACGAGGAACTCACCTTCCTTCACCTTAAGGCCGGGGGTCAGCACGCTCTTGAGCACGCGGCCGCCGATCTCGCTCTTCAACTCCATCTGAAACTCGTCGTAGACGGTTACGCTGCCAGAGACCGCCTTGATGGCGTTGCCGGCGAAGGCCGGCACGACCTTGGCCACCGGGCGGGATAGCAGGAAACCGGCAACGACTGCCGCAATGAAGAGGGCCGGTATCAGGCCGAACTTGAGGAAGGTATTAACGCGGGACGAGGAGGACATGGCGGCAAAGGTTTAGTTGGCAGGCAGGGCCTTGACCAAGGGATCCTGGCCAATGGTGGAAACGAACTCGGACCAGCGGGAGAGGAAGTCGGTCTTCTGCACCAGGAGCGTCAGATCGGACTGGTACTGAGAGCCAAGCGCAGCCTGGACGGTGTATTGGGATGTGAGGCCCCGTGCGAGTTCGTCTTTGGCGTTCTGGAGGGCCGAGTCGGTCACGATTTTTCGGGAAGCCGCCAGCTTCATGGAACGGTAAGCAAAGCTGACCTGGCGCTCCAGAGAGCGGGCCTGATCCAGCAGGTTGTCGACGTGGTTTTGGAGCACGCGTTCATAATACCGCTTGTTGGCCAAGGCGGCCATCTTTGCGCCGCGGGTGGCAAAGCCGTCGAAGATCGACCAACTGGCGTTGATGCCGACCGATTTCGAAAGCACCCCGACCTGCGACACGTAATTCTCGGATGCGTTGGTCGAGTTCGACTGACTGATGCTCGCTCCGAAGCCAAACATGGGATAGAGGCGGTATTTGGCGATCTTGTAGCTAAGGTCCGCCACCTTGACCCAGTCGCGGTTGACCTGGACCATCAGGTCATCTTCCCAGCCAACGCCCAGGAATTTCTGCAAGAGTGGACTGACCTTGGTCGGGTCAAACTCGGGGATGGGGATGTCGTCCGGGATAAAATCGTCACCGATTTCCTTCAAACCGGCCGTTCGCAGAAAGATCCGCTTAGAATTGGCCAGGTCCTCAGCCACTCGTTCGGCGTACAGCGAAAGCTCCTCATGCTGCAGCTGCATCGGGAGGAGCTCGTTTTGAGAAGCCAAACCATTTCGCAGATTCTCCTCTTTTAGGGCCAGCTGATTGGCCACCTGGTCGCGATCATACATCACGTTGCGCAACGTCATTTTCTTGACCACGAGAAACAAAAACTGGCTGCGGAGTGAAAGGGCGAGCGTGCGGTAAGCCTCGCGATAGTTTTTCTTGCTGACGAGCAACTGGATTTTGCCTGCGTCAGAATTTGCCTTCGCCGTGCCCCAGCGGAACAGGGTCTGGCTAAGACTTGCGCTGTAGTAAAGTCCGCTAGATCGGCTGGTAACATCGGTGTTCGTGCTGACCGCGGCGTCACTTACGTTGTACGCAACGCCTGTAGCAAGGTTCGGGAACAATTGGGAACGCGCGACGTAGTAATTGCCCTCCATCTGGGCCAACTCAATATTCCGGGCCAACATCTGCGGCGACTGCTCCAACGCCGCATTCAAAACTGCCCTCAGCTGAGGGAACAAATCCTCAGGCAACGGACCCGGCAGGCTGGCCTCAGCCGCAGGTGATGAGACAACCCCAAGACCAAGGGCCACCGCCAGCAACGCAGCCCGCAAGCCGCGGGTAGTGACAAAAAGGGAAATCATCGGCGAAAATGCGTAAATCAAAGGCGCAGACCGCCGCAATTCGCGTGCGTTTGCAACTGGAAAGTATGGCTTGGTCCCGGTCAAACGCACCCGTCAGCGAAGCACTCTGAAATCTCCTTGCTCCAGCGACGCGCATCCAGTCTCTAGGAGGTTCATTTTTCCGCATGAAGAAGATCCTCGTCACCGGTGGCGCCGGCTACAAAGGCTGCGTCCTCGTCCCTAAACTGCTCAAGGCCGGCTACGCCGTCACGGTGTACGATCTCATGCTCTTCGGCGACGCCGGCCTGCCGCGGCACCCCCAGCTGACGGTGCTCAAGGCCGACATCCGCGACACCGCCGCGTTCAAGCAGGCTTGCGCCGGCATCGACACGGTCATCCACATGGCCTGCATCTCGAACGATCCCAGCTTCGAGTTGGATGAGTCGCTCAGCCGCAGCATCAACTTCGACTGCTTCGAACCGATGGTCATCGCCGCCAAGCAGGCCGGCGTGAAGCGCTTCATCTATGTATCCAGCAGTTCGGTCTACGGCGTCAGCGAGGCGCCCGAGGTGACCGAAGAGCATCCGCTAGTTCCCCTCACCCTCTACAACAAGTACAAGGGCCTCTGCGAACCACTCCTCTTCAAGCACCAGTCGCCTGACTTCGTCTGCGTCACGCTCCGCCCCGCCACCGTTTGCGGTTATTCGCCCCGGATGCGCTTCGACCTGACGATCAACATCCTCACCAACCACGCGGTCAACCGCGGCGTGATCACGGTCTTCGGCGGCGCCCAAAAGCGGCCCAACATCCACGTCGACGATGTCACCGAGCTGTACCTCAACATGATCGAGTACCCGGCGGCAAAGATCGCCGGCCAGACGTTCAATGTCGGCTACGAGAACTTCACCGTCGCGGAGCTCGCCCAGTTCGTGAAAAAGACCGTGGAGCAGGAATTCCCAGCCAAGGCGCCGATTACCGTCACCACCACTCCCTCCAACGACAACCGCTCTTACCACGTGTCTTCCCGCAAGATCTGGGAGACGTTGGGATGGAAGCCGCGGCGCACGATCGAGGATGCCGTGCGCGACCTGTGCGCCGCCTTCAAGGACGGTCGCTTCGGCGGGGACACCATGTCCAACGAGGCGTTCGTGAACGTGAAGGTCGTGAAGGGGCTCGGCCTGAAATGAGCCGCCGCCTCGCGATCGTCACCGGCGGCGCCGGCTTCATCGGCGGCCACATGGTCGACCTGCTCGTCGCGGAAGGATTCCGCGTCCGCGTCATTGACAACCTCGTCGGCGGCCGCCTGCAGAACCTCGAGCAGCACCGGAACAACCCCGACGTCGCCGTCGACACGCGCGACATCCGCATGGTCGCGCCGTCCGACCCCTTATGGACCGGCGCCGAGTACGTCTTCCACTTCGCCGGCATCGGCGACATCGTGCCGTCGATCGATCGCCCGATCGACTACATGTCGGCCAACGTGCTCGGCACCGTGCACGCCCTCGAGGGCGCGCGCGCGGCCCAGGCCCGGAAGTTCGTCTACGCCGCCTCGTCGTCGTGCTACGGCATGACGCAGGAGCTGCCCACGACGGAAAACGCCCCCATCCGACCCGAGTATCCTTACGCCCTTAGCAAGTACCAGGGCGAGCAGGCGGTCCTGCACTGGGGCAATGTGTATCGCCTGCCGGTCAACTCGATCCGCATCTTCAACGCCTACGGCACCCGCTCCAAGACTTCCGGCGCCTATGGAGCCGTCTTCGGCGTCTTCCTCGCGCAAAAGCTGGCCAACAAGCCCTTCACGGTCGTGGGCGACGGCACGCAGCGCCGCGACTTTCTCTTTGTCACCGACGTCGCCCGTGCGTTCTACCTCGCCGCCACGACTGACAAGGTGAACGAAGTCTTCAACCTCGGCGCCGGCAATCCCCAGACCGTCAACCGCCTAGTCGAGCTCCTCGGCGGCCCGGTCGTCCACCTCCCCAAGCGCCCCGGCGAGCCGGAGTGCACCTGGGCGGACATCTCCAAGATCACGCGCGAGCTTGGCTGGAGGCAGCAGGTGTCCTTCGAGGCCGGCGTCGCGCAGATGCTGGCCCAGATCGATTATTGGCGCAATGCGCCCGTGTGGGACCCGTCCTCGATCGAAAAAGCGACGAAGAACTGGTTCGATTTCCTCAAGGGAAAGGATGCCAAATGACCGGACTGACCGACGCCGAACGCGCCACGTACGAGCGCAAGATCAAAACCCGCGAGCAGCTTCGCGCCATCGTGGGCCCGTTCCCGCGCCAAAAGAAGGTCATCATGTGCCACGGCACGTTCGACCTCGTGCACCCGGGCCACATCCGCCACCTGATCTACGCCAAGAGCAAGGCCGACATCCTCATCACCTCGCTCACCTCCGACCAGCACATCGCCAAGGCCAACTTCCGTCCCTTCGTTCCGCAGATGCTGCGGGCCATGAACCTCGCCGCACTCGAGATCGTCGATTACGTGATCACCGACGAGAACCCGACGCCGATCGAGAATCTGAAGTTCATCCAGCCGGATTACTTCGCCAAGGGGTACGAGTACAACAAGGGCGGCATGCACCCGAAGACGAAGGAGGAATTCGACGCCCTCGCCTCCTTCGGCGGCGAGATCCTCTTCACCCCCGGCGACATCGTCTATTCGTCCTCGCACATCATCGAGAGCGAGCCGCCCAACCTCGCCGCCGACAAGCTGCACATGCTGATGGCGGCCGAGGACGTCACCTTCGAGGACCTGCACCGGGCGATCGATTCCTTCCAAGGGGTGAAAGTCCAGGTCGTCGGTGACACCATCGTCGATTCCTACACGTACTGCACCCTCATCGGCGGCAACACCAAGACGCCAACGTTCTCGCTCAAGTTCGAGGAGCAGGTCGACTTCGTCGGCGGTGCCGGCATCGTGGCCAAGCACATGAAGATGGCGGGGGCCGACGTGAAATTCACGACCGTCCTCGGTGACGACGCCCTCAAGGATTTCGTCCTGAAGGACCTGAAGGAATACGGTGTCCGCTGCGACGCCGTCATCGACCGTACGCGTCCGACCACCCAGAAGAACCTCTTCACCACCGGCGGCTACCGGATGCTCAAGGTCGACAAGCTCGACAACCGCCCGATCTCCGACCGCGTGCTTGAGCACTGCACCGACTCGCTCCGGGCCGGCGGCTCCGACGCCATCGTCTTCAGCGATTTCCGCCACGGCATCTTCAACCCGCAGACCATCCCCACCCTCACCGCGGCCATTCCGAAGGGCCCGCTGCGCATCGCCGACAGCCAGGTGGCAAGCCGCTGGGGCAACATCCTCGAGTTTCAGGGCTTCGACCTCATCACCCCCAACGAACGCGAAGCCCGGTTTGCCCTCGGCGACCAGGACTCCACCGTCCGACCCCTCGCCCTCGAACTCTACAAGCGCGCCAACTGCAGGTACCTCATCCTGAAAATGGGCGAACGCGGCCTCATCACGTACCGCGCCCCCGATCCGGAAGTGCGCTCGTTTTTCACCGTCGATCCGTTCACGGACAAGGTCGTGGACGCCGTGGGCGCAGGCGACGCCCTGCTCTCCTACGCGACGCTTTCACTTCGTGCCACGGGCAATCCCGTCATCGCCTCGATCCTCGGCACGGTTGCCGCCTGCCTCGCCTGCGAGCGCGACGGCAACAACCCGATCGATCCCGCAGACGTGCGGAAGCGGCTCCACCACATCGAGAAACTCATCCGTTACGAATGAGAGTCATTGTCGTCGGCTTGGGCATCCAGGGCCGCAAGCGTCTCGCGGTGGCCGGGCCGGAGGCCGTCGCGACGGTGGACCCCGTCGCCCCCGCCGCCACCTTCACGCGCGTGGAGGATGTCCCCCTCGGCACCTATGACGCCGCCCTGGTCTGCACGCCCGACCAGGCCAAGCTGCCGATCCTCGAATACCTGCTCAAACACGGGAAGCATCTCCTCGTCGAGAAACCGGTCATCGCCCCGACAAACGAGCCGTTGCAGCGGCTGAAGGCGCTGGCCGAATCGAACCGCACGGTCTGCTACACTGCATATAATCACCGCTTCGAGCCGCACATCGTCCGCCTCAAGCAGGTCATAGACTCAGGGGCACTCGGTCAGGTCTACCTCGCCAAATTCTTCTACGGCAACGGCACGGCCCGCGACGTGCGCAACTCGGTCTGGCGCGACCAGGACCTGGGAGTCTTCCCCGATCTCGGGTCGCACCTGCTCGACTGGACACTCTTTCTCTTTGGCCAGCCGGCGACGGCACCCATCGTGGCGGCGGCCAACCGCTTCGAGAACCGGGCCTTTGACCATTTCCGCTTTGGCTTCGCCGGCACGCCCTCGCTCGACTTCGAGATGACGCTGCTGTCGTGGCGGAACACGTTCCGTTGCGATGTTTTTGCCGAGCGCGGCAGCGCCCACATCGACTGCCTGTGCAAGTGGGGTCCGAGCGTCTTCACCCTCCGCCAGCGCGTGCTCCCGAGCGGCCGGCCCACCGAGCAGACGGAGCGGCTGGAGTGCCCCGATCCCACCTGGGCGGCCGAGTACGCCCATTTCAAGCAGCTGTGCGCGGCCCCGGCGCACAACCTCGACAACGACATCTGGATCAACGATGTCTTCAACCGCGTACGCGCCGGCCTGGGCCTACCGGCGCCGCAGGTCTGAGGCCATGCTCATCCACAATCACGTCACTCCGCAGGCTCCCGCCCGCGTCGTCGTCCTCGGGGCGGGAGGATTCATCGGTGGCGCCATCCTCCGCCGGCTCGACGCCGAAGGGATCGCCACACTGGCCCTCGGTCGTCCCGGCTTTGACCTGCTGGCCGCAGATGCCGCCGACCGACTTGCCGGCATCCTCCAAGCCGACGACACGCTCGTATTCGTTTCCGCCAAGGCTCCGGTCAAGGACCCTGCCATGCTGCTCGAAAACCTGCGCATGGCCGAAACCGTCTGCGCAGCCCTGCAGCGCCGACCCGTTCTGCATGTGGCCTACATCAGCTCTGATGCCGTCTACAAGGACAGCCCCGAACCGCTGATGGAAGCATCCTGTGCCGAGCCCGGCAGCCTGCACGGTATCATGCACGTGGCTCGAGAGGTCATGCTGCGGGGCGCACATGCGGGTCCGCTGGCCCTCATCCGCCCCACGCTCGTGCACGGTCTGGCCGATCCGCACAATGGTTACGGGCCCAACCGCTTCCGCCGCCTGGCCGCCGCCGGCAAGGAAATCGTGCTCTTTGGCGAGGGCGAGGAGCGCCGGGATCATGTCGCCGTCGAGGACATCGCCGAGCTGACACTGCGCGTGATCCGCCATCGCAGCCGGGGCACCGTCAACGCGACTTCCGGCGAGGTGGTCTCGTTCCGCACCTTGGCCGAGTTCTGCGCCGGACAGTTCAACCCGCGTGTGACGGTGCGCGGGACCACCCGCATCGGCCCGATGCCCCACAACGGCTACCGGCCGTTTGCGCCCTCGATCGCCCTGACCGCCTTCCCTGGATTCAAGTTCACCCCGTGGCCGGATGCCCTTGCCCGCGCCTGCGCTGCCACAAGGCAGGATTGAACCATGATTGGATTCATCGGCCTTTCCCACCTTGGGCTGAATTACAGCCTGGCCACCGCGGCCAAGGGATTTGACGTCGTATGCTTTGACCCCGACGACGCCCTCGCCGCGCGCTGCGCCGCCGGAGATTTCCCGATCGAGGAGCCCGGTTTCAAGGAGCTCTTTGGCGCTCATCGCGCCCGGCTGCGCTACACCGCGGACGCCGCGCAGCTGGCACCGTGTGATTTGGTTTTCTACGCGCTCGACGTGCGGACCAACGAGCGCAACGAGAGCGACACCGGCCCGCTCACCTTGCTGATCCATGACACGGCTCCCGCGCTGGCGGCCGAGGCCACCGTCGTGTTGCTCAGCCAGGTATCTCCTGGATACACGCGGCAACTCTGCGCCGACCTGGCTCGGCGCCCCGCGGTCAAGGCCCGCCGCTTTTATTACCAGGTCGAGACCCTCATTTTCGGTGCTGCCGTCAAGCGCGCGCTGGAACCCGAGCGCTACATCGTGGGTGCCACCGATCCCGGTGAGGCGTTGCCGGCACGGTTCGTGGAATGGCATGCGACCTTCCGATGCCCGGTTCTCGTCATGCGCTTCGAGAGCGCCGAGCTGGCGAAGATCGCGATCAACTTCTTCCTCGTCTCCTCGGTCACGACCACCAACACCCTCGCGGAGGTCTGCGAGGCGATCGGCGCCGATTGGAACGAGATCGCCCCCGCGCTGCGTCTCGACCAGCGCATCGGCCCGCACGCTTATCTCAAGCCTGGCCTCGGCATCGCCGGCGGCAACCTCGAGCGCGACCTCGTCACCGTCCGCAACCTCGCCGCCCGCCACGGCACCGACGACCGGGTCGTGGCCGCGTGGCAGGCCAACAGCGTCTACCGCCGCGACTGGGCGCTGCGCCGCGTCCACCGCGAGTTGCTCGGCCGCGTCCGGGACCCGCTCATCGCCGTCTGGGGCATCGCCTACAAGCAGGACACGCACTCGATCAAGAATTCGCCTTCGGTCGAACTGCTCCGTGCGCTGCCGGGCGTGCGCATCCAGGCCCATGATCCCGCCGCCCGCCTGCCGGCTGGCGAATGCCCCCACGTGACCGTCGTCTCCGAGCCGATGGCTGCGCTGGAAAAGGCCGACGCCCTGCTCTTGATGACGCCATGGAAACAGTACGGGGGCATCGCGCCGGCTGCGATTGCCGCCCAACTGAAGGGCCGTCTCGTCATCGACCCGTACGCGGCGCTCGACGAGCGCGCCTGCCGCGCCGCCGGCCTGGACTATCATCGACTCGGATGCTGACCCACCTCCACGCCACTCCCGAAGCGCCAGCTCGAGTCGTCATTCTGGGCGCCAACGGTTTCATCCCGCGGGCGCTCGCGGCAAGTCTGGCTGCCGAGAAAATTGCGTCTGTCGCCGTCGGCAGCCGCCACGTTGACCTGACGGCCCCGGACGCGGGTTCGGCCCTCGCGGCGCTGCTCCAACCGGGAGACGCCGTGGTGATGGCCGCCGCGCTGACGCCAGACAAGGGGCGCGATGCGGCGACCCTGATGAAGAACCTCCGGATGGCTGAGAATGTCGCCGCCGCCATCGCGACCCGGCCGGTGGCGCATCTCATCTACCTCAGCTCCGATGCCGTCTACGACTGGCGGCAACCGCTCATCTCTGAGGCGACGTCCCCCTCGCCCACCGACCTTTACTCGACGATGCACCTTGCCCGCGAGCAGGTGCTGGCCACCGCGACGGCCGGTGCCCGGGTACCCTATTGCATCCTTCGCCCCTGTGCGGTCTACGGCCCGGGCGACACGCACAACAGCTATGGCCCCAACCGCTTCGCCCGTACGGCCCTAGCCGAAGGCAAAATCAAGCTTTTCGGCGGCGGCGAGGAGATGCGCGACCATGTGTTCATCGATGATGTGTCGGCGATCGTCAGGCGGGCCTTGCGCCATCGCAGCACGGGTGTCCTGAACGTTGTGAGCGGCACCAGCGCAGCCTTTGCGACCGTCGCCGCAGCGATTGCCGGGCAGTGCAGCCAACCGGTGGAAATCGAATCCTTGCCGCGCAGCGGCCCGATCACGCACCGGCATTTCGACTGCACAGCCGTCTTCCACGCCTTCCCCGGCCACCACCCGACCAGCTTGGCCGAAGGTCTGCCGCAGCTGTTCGCGCGAACATGAACGCGGGGCCGTCTCCTGTTACCACAGTCTGCGGGGTGATTGTTCTCCGCGCCGACGGCGCCGCCCTCCTGCAGCACCGTGACGACATCCCGACCATCAACGACCCCGGGTTATGGGTGATTCCCGGTGGGCACGTCGAACCCGGCGAGTCCCCGCTGCAGGGTGCCGTGCGGGAGGTCGAGGAGGAAACCTGTTACCGCAGTGCCCATCCGCGGCCGCTGGCGGATTTCCACGGCAGCGAACTCGGCTATACCGGCGATCTTCGCATGGTGTTTTTCTGGGACGCGTATGACGGCGTGCAGCGCATCGAGTGTCGCGAGGGTCAGGCGGCAGCGTTCGTCCGCCGTGAGGATGCCCACCGGCTGCCCCGGCGGGATTACCTCACCCGCGTCTGGGACCTCGCGCTCGCTGCACGGCAGGCTTGCCAGCGGGGCTGACCCGCGCTGCCTTCATTGACGCCTACGCCCATGCCACTCAGCCACCGAACCATCACGTCGATCGGTCGTTACCGCGACCTGGACCTCTCCGGGGTCGCGCCTGACACGTTGCGCCAGCTCTACCACCAGTTGCTGCGGCTGCGGCGGATGGAAGAAGCCATGCACGCGGAATACCATCCGGCCGACGAGATGCGCTGCCCGATCCATTTTTGCATTGGCCAGGAATCCGTGCCCGCCGCCCTTTCGCTGCACGTCCGCCCTGACGATTTCCTCTTCAGCCACCATCGCTCCCATGGCTATTATTTCGCGAAGGGCAGTCCACTGCGCGAACTCTTCGCCGAGATCTACGGCAAGGCCACCGGCGCCAGCGGCGGCAAGGCGGGCTCGCAGGACATCTCCCATTCCGACTCCCACTTCTACAGCGGGGCGATCCTGGCGGGTGCCGTCAGCATCGCCGTCGGCGCTGCCTTCGGCTTCAAGCACCGCAAGTCCTCGCAAATCGCGATCTCGGGCTTCGGCGAGGGCTGCACCGACGAGGGCGCCTTCTGGGAGGCGATGAACTACGCCGGCAAGCAGAAGCTCCCCGTGCTGTTCCTCTGCGAGAACAACCGCTACGCCACGTTCTCCGACCAGCTCAAACGCCAGGCCCAGGACAATGTGTCGGAACGCGTCCGCCCCTTCGGCGTCCGCGCCACCACGATCTTTGGCAACGATTCCGTGCTCGCCTGGCGGACGATCGGCGCGGAGATCGCGCGGCTGCGCCAGGGCGACGGCCCCGCGCTCATCGAGGCCTACACTTACCGGTGGAACAGCCACGTCGGACCCGAGGACGACAGCGCCAACGCCTATCGGCAGCCGGGGGAGCTCGAGTTCTGGAAAGCCAACTGCCCGATCGCGCTTCTCGGCGAGAAGCTGCGGGGCGAGGGGCTGCTGGATGATACCAAGGTCGCCGCGTACGAGGCCGAGGTCGCCGCCGAGATCGCCGCCAACTTCAAGTTCGCCAAGGACAGCCCGTTCCCCACCGACACCCACTGGCGCCACATGAATTACGAGGACGCCACGCCGCTGGCCGACAAGCTCCTCGGCGCGGTCATCACCGGCGGCGGCAGCTTCGACCAGTACCAGGATGAGGCCAAACTCGGCCCGTACTGATCACGCCTGCGAACCCTCACCAAACTTTTCCGCTCCCGATGTCCCGTCAACTTTCCTACGCCAAGGCCATCCTCGAGGCCACCGATCAGGCGATGAGCCTCTGCCCCGAGGTGATCGTCCTCGGCCAGCTCGTGGACACCCAGTCCGGTATTTTCGGCACGACCACGGGTCTCGTCAAAAAGTACGGCCCCGAGCGCGTGCAGGATTTCCCGGTGGCGGAAAACCTCATGACCGCCACCGCCATGGGAGCCGCCCTCACCGGCCTCCGTCCCGTGATCTGCCACCAGCGGCTCGACTTCATGGTCTACTCGCTTGACGCGATCGTGAACTGGCTCGGCCTCTGGCGGTTCAAGTCGAACCTCAAGTCCGCGATGCCGGTCACCATCCGCACCATCGTTGGCAAGGGCTGGGGTCAGGGTCCCCAGCATTCGAAGAATCTCCAGAGCTGGTTCGCCCACATCCCCGGCATCCGCGTCGCCGTGCCCGCCACCGCCTACGACGCCAAGGGCCTGCTCCTCGAGGCCATACTCGGCGAGACCCCCACGATGTTCGTGGAGGGCCGCGGGCTTTACTCGATGACCGACGAGGTTCCGGAGCAGCCCTACCGCGTCCGTTTCGGCCAAGCAGTGGTGCGTCGGCCGGGCACCGATGCGACCGTCGTCGCCGTCGGCCTGATGGTCCCGCTCGCGCTGCGCGCCGCGGCCCTGCTCGAAAAGGAGGGCGTCAGCGTCGAGGTCGTCGATCCCCGCACGCTCTCCCCGCTCGACCGCAAGACGATCTGCGATTCCGCGTTCAAGACCCGCCGCCTGGTGGTGGCGGACGGCACTTGGCATTCGTTCGGCTCCGCCGGCGAGATCATCACCAGCGTCGTCGAGAACCTCGGCGACAAGCTCAAGGCCAAGCCGGTCCGCGTCACGCTGCCTGACAGCCACACCCCGATGAGCAGCGCGCTCGAGCCGGAGTACTACCCGGACGAAAACGACATCGCCAACGCGGTCCGCGCGACACTGGCGTAGCCCCGGATTGCCCGCATGGCCTTCCTCGATTTTATCCAGCAGGTCCACACGGGCACCAAGCGCGACTACCTCGCGCGGGTGTTGGCGGGCAACAAGGCCGAGTTCGCGACCATCGCCAAACGTTTCGACCGGGACTACTGGGACGGCAGCCGCAACACCGGCTACGGCGGCTACAAGTACGACGGTCGCTGGCTGGCCGTGGCCGAGCGCATGGCGAAACACTATAACCTCCAGCCCGGCGCGCGCATCCTCGATGTCGGCTGCGGCAAGGGGTTCCTTCTGCACGAGTTCACCCGGGCGGTGCCCGGGGCCGAGATCGCGGGCCTCGACGTATCCGCCTACGCAATCGAGCACGCGCACCCGGAAGTGAAGGCGAAGCTGACTCCAGGCAGCGCCACCCGGCTACCGTGGCCGGACCAGTTCTTCGACCTCGTGGTCTCCATCAACACGCTGCACAACCTCCGCCTGCCTGAGCTTGAGCTCGCGCTGAAGGAGATCGAGCGCGTGGGCCGGGGCGCCAAGTACATCCTGATGGACGGCTACCGCACCGAGCAGGAGAAGGTGAACCTGCTCTACTGGCAGCTCACCTGCGAATGCTTCTTCACGCCGGAGGAATGGGAGTGGCTGTTCCGGAAGTGCGGCTACAACGGTGATTACGGATGCATCTTTTTTGAATGAACGCCGCCCGCGTCCAGTGGAGCACGCCTGATGGCATCCGGGAGGAACTCGACCTCACCCTGTTCATCCCGTGCCTGAATGAGGAGAAGCGCGTTGGGCCGACAATCGAGACGGTGCAGGCCGCGATGCAGGGCCTGCCGTGCACCTATGAGATCCTGGTGACGGACGACGGTTCGCGCGACGGCACGGCGGCGGTCGTCGAGGCGTACCAGCGGCGGCACCCTGGCCTAAACCTCCGGCTGCACCGTAATCCGGCCAACCTGGGCCTCGCCCGCAGCTTTGTGGATGCCTCCTTCCGGGGACGTGGCCGCTTTATTCGCCTGATATGCGGCGACAACGTCGAGCCCAAGGAATCGATGGCCACGATCCTCGGACGCCTGGGCCAGGCCGACATCATCATTCCTTACTACCCCGAGGTGCCGGGCAAGAGCCGGTTCCGCCTCTTCATCTCCGGCTTCTACACTCGGATCGTCAACGTGCTCAGCGGCCACCGCCTGCACTACTACAACGGGCACCCACTCTACCGCCGTTTCGACGTGATGCGTTGGGCTTCCTACAACTACGGCTTTGGCTTCCAGGCCGACCTGCTCACCACCCTGCTCGACGAGGGCGCGAGCTACGCCGAAGTCGCAATCGCCGCGGTACACCAGAACAAGGGCCAAGGCACCTCGTCGCTCAACCTCCGCAACTTCCTCTCGGTGGCCTCCAGCCTAGTGGAAATCACCTCGCGGCGTCTGAAGCGGTGGTTTTATCCGCCCGCACCACGTCCGGCAGTCGCAATACCCGCTCCGTCTGCGCCCGCCCCAGTCTCCACCTTTTCGACCATGAACCACGCCACCACCCGCGAGCCGCAGTACCAGCCTTCCCTCGACCTCGTAAAGGAGCACGGCCCCGCCAGCCTCGGCCTGATGACAAACCAGGCGTGGCACGACGATCCGCGCCACCTGGTATTCACCCTCTCCCGCTACAAGTTCGTCGCCAAGATGCTGGCCGACCGGAACCATGTCCTGGAAGTCGGTTGCGGCGACGCCTTCGGCACGCGGATCGTGGCCCAGTCGGTCCGGCAACTCACCGCCACCGACTTCGATCCGGTATTCGTGGCCGACGTCAACCGCCGCATGGACCCCAAGTGGCGTTTCGAATGCCGCCAGCATGACATGCTGAGCGGGTCCTTTCCCGGCCAGTATGATGGCGCCTACGCTCTCGATGTCATCGAACACATCCAGCCCAAAGATGAGCTGGCATTCGTCAGCAACATCGTAAAGTCCCTCACCAAGGAGGGCGTGCTCCTCCTCGGCTGCCCCTCGCTCCAGTCACAGGCCTATGCCTCGCCGCCGAGCAAGGCCGGTCACGTGAACTGCAAGACCGGCGAGACGATGCGCACGCTCCTCTCGCGATATTTCCACAACGTCTTTGTCTTCTCGATGAACGATGAGGTCGTGCACACCGGCTACACTCCGATGGCCCATTACCTGATCGGTGTGGCGTGCACCCGGAAGGACCCATGAGCGCCTCGCCGGGAAGCCCACGCCGAGACACCGAGCCAACGCCCGCCGGGGTGCGCGAGGAACTTGAGCTTACCATGTTCGTCCCCTGTTACAACGAGGAGACGCGCATTACCGGCACCCTTGATACGATCAAGGCGGCGATTGCTGAGGTGCCGTGCTCCTACGAGGTTATCGTGGTGGACGACGGCTCGCGCGACCGCACCGCGGCCGTAGTGGAGGCGTTCTGCCGGGCGAATCCCGACATGCCCGTCCGCCTGCACAAGAATCCCCGCAACCTCGGGCTCTCCCGCAGCTTTGTAGACACCGCATTCCGCGGCCGCGGCCGCTACTACCGGCTGGTGTGCGGTGACAACGTCGAACCGAAGGATTCGATGGTGAAGATCCTTCGCGCCATCGGTTCGGCCGATATCATCATCCCCTATTACCCGGTACTACCCGGCAAGAGTCGCGTGCGGAAATCCATCTCCCGTCTTTACACTAATATCGTCGACCTGCTCAGCGGCTACCGAATCAACTACTACAACGGCTGCGCGCTCTACCGTCGCTTCCATGTGATGCGCTGGGCTTCCTACAATTATGGCTTTGGCTTTCAGGCCCACCTCATCACGACGCTGCTCGACGAGGGCGCCACATACACGCAGGTCCCGCTCGAGGGTTTCCATCTGACCAAGGACCGCGGTTCCCCGCTAAACTTGCGCAACTTTCTTTCGACCGGCCACACCCTCAGCGAGATCCTCATCCGCCGCATCCGGCGTGAGATCTACGGCAACTGAACCGCCGCCCATGAGCCTCCTGCTGATCAGCGCCGGCTACGTCGGACTTCATTTTACGACCTATGCGCTGGCCGGACGGCACCACCCAATCCTGCAGACTGAACGCGGCATCTTTGCCTGGCATGCGGCCTCTTACCTGCTCGCGCTCCTGATCGCCGCCTTCACAGCCGTCCTGCAGTCCCCCGCCGAAGCCCTGATCCTGGGCGCTCTGCTGGCCGGTTTACACGGCATATACAGCCTTTCCTTCCTGGAGATCTGGTCGCTGACCCAAGGCAGCTACTCCCTTCAGTTGCTCTCACGGATCGAGCAGTGCGGGCCGATGACCGCGGACGAATTGCCGGGCGCGACCGACATCGGCAGCCAGAAACAGCAGGACCGGGCCGAGGCCATCCGCCGGCTGGGACTGGCCCGGATTGACGGTGGCCTGACACCGGCTGGCCAGATTGCCGCACATGGGCTCCGGGCCATCCTCTGGCTCTCGCACGGTAAACCACTGAACTGACCATGTGGCTTGCCCTGCCCCCCGCCTATCTGGTGGTAGCGCTCCTGCTCCACGCCCTTGCGGTTCGCATGCGCCCGACCGGCAATCGAGTCCACCTGTTCCTCGTCCTTGGCAGCCTGACGGGCGTAGCGTTGATCTGGCAATTGGCGGCCAACACTAGCCTGGTTCTCCCAGCCCAGGTAGCCGCGGTCCTCCTCTACGCCTTTGGCTGCGAACTCTATGTCTTCTTGTTTACCTTCGTAACCAGCAGCGTATCCGTGGCGCTGCTGGTGTCGCCGGGCCCCGGCAAGCCTGCGAGCGCGCCAGCAGAGATGGTGCGACGACGCCTGGCGGCCATGCACACCGCCGGATTGCTGCAGATGGCGGCCGGGCGTTGTGTCCTCACGCCGCGGGCCCGCGGCCTGGTCCGGGTCTACCGCGGCCTGCGAGGCTTTTTCCGACACCGCACCACCCCATGAACCAGCGCCTCTCCGCCGCCCCGGCGAACGCGACAACTCGGCTGCATCCAGGACGCTTGGTCGCCTGCGGGCTGCTGTTGTTGCTATTCCTCGCTCCCCTCGTGTTCGCCGCCTGCAACCGCTTTGAAGGCTTCTCCTTTGCCAATGAGAGCATCGCCTATCGGTGGGGCCATGCGAGCCGGGTTATTTCCGGCGACATGCCGCCTATCCTGCCCCAAGGATTTACCATCCTGGCCGCCCAAGAGCAGCTCGTCCGTGCCATCGAGCGGATACTGCCGCTGTCGGCAGAAACCCTGCGGCAGAGCGTGCAATGGTTCTGCTGGGGCACTCTTGGGATCTTCATTGCCGCCTTCCTCGCCATCCTGGTGAGCCTATTGCGGACGAGGGAGGAAACCGTCGACCGCATTCTCGTCGTGTATCTGCCTTGGGCCGTCGCGCTGTGGGCCACCGGATCTGCGGGGTTATACTATAGCCTGCTGCCCGACTACTATTACCTAAACTCCCTGTTGGCATGCGCCACGGGCTGGCGCCTCCTGCCCTTCCTTAGTTCGCTCCGCGGCGAAAGCCGGCCACCTCCGGGCTGGGCGCACGTTTGGGCTTTGGGCCTGGTCCTTGGGCTCGGAGTCGCCAACAAGGTGACCTGGGGGGTGCCTTGCGTGATCGCGTTCAGCGCGGTGCTGCTGGCCGAGCCCGCGAGCCTTGGTCGGCGGTTGGGCCAGGGTGTTGCTCTGGCCGCCACAGCCGCGCTCACGGTTATCCTCGTCCTCTTGGTCCACTATCAATTTTCTCCCCGCATGCTCGGGCAGGGCCTCACAGAATGGCTGAGCTTCATGCAGGGGCAAAAAGGTGAGTTCGACGTGGGGTCACCGGCCTTCTACGCCATGGTCAAGAGCTACAACTACGATGCACTCTACATCCTCTCGACCCTGACAATCTCGGCCGGAGTGGTCTTGGTCACAGGTTGGCGCGCCCGCATTTTCGCGGTCAGCTGCCTCCTGGGGTTTGTGAGCCTGCTCTGGGCGGCAGCCCAACGGCCAGCCGGCTCGACCCTTTGGGACGTCAACGTCCTGCTTCTCCTCCTCATGTCCGCCACCTTGCTGGCCATCGCGAAGGCACGCCGCCGCCAATGGCTGCTGGCCGTCTGGATCGTGGCCATCGGTGTGCTGGCCATCCGCCACTCCCCGCGCCTTAACGCCGAACGGGTTGTCGGCACCCATGCCGCATCTGCCAACCGTTTCGAAGTCTTCCAGGAGATCACGCGCTTCGCCGGGGATCGCCCCCAGTTTATCATGCTGGCAAACAATGAATACGGTCACGGGGGCGTTTACGAATTGTTGCTCAAAGCTGCCTCCGATTTCCCCACGTGGAATGTATCGGTCGGCCGTGCCTGGTTGCAGCGGTTCGGTGTCGATATCGCCTTCCTCCACGAATATGGGACTGACATGAAGCTGCCGCCGGACACATCGGGCGACTGCATCATCTGGGTCGACCGTCCTGATTTACCGCCCCTGACCGCCCGGCACGAGCAACTTGCCTCCCTCGCACGCGACCCGGGCAACGAGGTGCTTTCGCTACCCATTTTCCACATGATGAGCCGGCCCGAGTCGCCCAAAGTCCAAGTCTGGATGCACGCCGTCCGACGGAAGACCGCGGTGCCCTTCCAGCGGACCGTCAGCGTGCAACTCGCGGTGCCAGTGGTCGTGGCCCCGCTGCCGCCCCAATAGCACTGGCCTTCTCATGATCCCGGCGGCTTGATATGTTCACCCGGCCAAGGCCTGATGCGGCTTGAATGCCTTTTCCCACCTGCCAGCACTATCTCCGATGAGTGACTCCGCCGCGACCGGCCAACCGACGCCTTTCCCGTCCGGCAATCGCCGGCACCGGTCAATCTTCCTGCGGAGCCTGCGCCACGGTCTGCGCGCCCTGTTTCTTGTTGGCGCCGGTTTCTCCCTGGCGGGCATCGCCGTGTGTTATTCGCCGGCGCTGGCGGTCACCATCACCTCCGCGCTGACCCACCAGCTGACGGCGACGCCGCTCGCCATCTTTGCGCGCATGGAGAAGGCGGCCAAAGCAGGAGATCATCCCGCCGCGATACGCGACGCCCGCCTGTTCCTCGCCTCGATCCCGCGGCCGCATCCATCCGACGCGTTCGGGGAGAAATATCGGCAAGCGCTGCGCACCCTGCTGGCGGCCGCCGAGGCGGCCGGCGATACGGCGTCACGCCTACAGGCCGGTGAACTGGCCCTGGCCTTCGACCCCAACGACTCCGCACTGCTCTTCCATTATGGCCGGGCCCTGGCCGCAATAGGCCGGCGCGACGCGGCTGTCGCCATGCTCGAGGCTGCCTTTCGCATCCGCCCCACAGCACCACAAATCCTGAGCGCCCTCGCGCCCCTGCTCGCGGACACGCCGACCAGCAACGTCGCGGCCCTGCGCGAGCGCCACCTTGAGGCCCTCGCCCTTTGCATGACGTTTCCCGCCTGGATGAGCGGCAACCTCGTCGCCACCGACGGGCCGCAGACCAAGGCCTTTGATCTGCATCTTTCCGTGGCGGGAGAGATCACACTTGGCGGTCCGCTCGGTTTTAACCCGAAAAATGTCTACATGGTCCTGCCGCGCATGCCAGAGCTGGAAGTGCGGGTCACATCGGCCCGCCTGCTGGGCTCCGCGGGCGAAACTGTTGCCCTCGACCCCATGCCGCAATCCAACCTAGTCCCGACTCCCGATGGATTCGTGCGCATCACCCCGCCTGCTAGCGCCGATTTCAACGATGCGACTGTAATCGGCTTCAATGTACCGGCCAGCCAGCTGAATGATGCCCGCATCGAGGTCCGTGTCGCGTGTCGGCCCTCGCCCGAGGTAGCGGCCGTGATGCGCACGTTCGGAACTTGGCAACACCCGGGGGTCAAGGTAACCACGACCGACTGACGCCATGCATCGTGTTATCGGTTTTCTTTGGCGCTGGAGCTGGACCGTGACCGCACCCCTCTCAATTGGGGGCCTGATCTGGCTGCTGCCCGCCTGGCGAGACGCACGGCAGTTCCTCGTCTGGCATCCGGCCAGCCTGCACCGCAGCTCCGACGTTGATCTCGATCTGAGGCAGATCCTACTCTCCCGCCTCGCGGCGCTTCGCGCGGACGTCACCAGCAGCTGGAACGCGCGCTGGAGCGAGTCACCCTCGCCGCTGGCCCGCATCGATCTGGAAGTGGCGCCGGCCAACATCGCGCAACTGAACGAACATCTACCTCGCTCCGGCAAAGAGGCATTCGTCCGCGGCCTGCTGCGCTATCCCGGCGGAGATTTCGAGAAAGTCGGATTGCGCTACCGCGGGGACAGCCTGCACCACTGGGGATTCGCGGCAAAGTCCTGGCTGCTGCGCACCGCCAAGGACCGGCCCATCGAGGGTCAGCGACGTTGGCACTTGATCCTGCCGCGTTGGCGCTCGGTCGCAAACTACCACGTCAATCTTCGCATGGCCGGGCACATGGGTCTGCTGGCGGCAGACTCCAGCATGGTGGACGTGCGTATCAACGGCCGGCAGCATGGCGGCATTCATCTCCTGCAGTCGCAACAGAACGAGTCGTTCCTTCGCAACCACCAACGCCTGCCGTCCGACCTTTATGTCGGCGACATGACAACCTTCGACGACAACTTCGTGAACGAGGTCGGCTTCGGCGGTCTTTGGGAGCTGCCTTGGCTGTGGCAGAAGGCAGCAGTCAATAACAAGTTTAGTGAGGATTCGCGCCGCCCGCTCGAGATCCTCTTCTACCGTCTCAACCACGGCACCACCGCCGAGTTGATGGAACTGCTCGACGTGAAGGCCTGGGCGGATTTCTCGGCCTATATGCAGTTGTTCGGGGCCAACCACATGGACATGGGGCACAACTGGAAGCTTCTCTACGATGCGGGTAAACTGACGTTCACGCCGGTGGTGGGAGACGGCAACGGCCTACCCGACGCGATCCTAGCCAACACCGTGGGTATCCCGGGGCACGACGTCAGCATCACGACACCGTTGCTGGCCCGGTTGCACCAGAGTCACGAGTTTCTGCGCCTCAAGAACGAGGCCCTCACCCGCTTTTTACGCGAAGGCCTCGATCGGATCTTCTTCGCCGAGCTCAAATCTTTCCACGACGCGGTCGCACCAACGCTGGCAGTCTATCCCCAACTCGATTGGATCGGCACGGTCGATGGCCGGCCCGTGCATTACTTCGATGATGCCGATCTAGGGGAGCGCATCGCAAGAGTAACGCCGCAGCTCGCCGCCTGGTTCGATGCCCACCGGCGCAACCAGACGCTCCGCCCGGAGCATCTGCAATCAGCCCGGGTTGACCGGCACACGCTACGCATCGCTGTGGATGGTTACGCCTCAGCTCGAATCGGCTGGCGTCGGGTGGCCGGTGACGCCGTGCGCAGCGTCCGCTTGCAGATTCACCGAACCGACGGGCGTACCGAATCCGCTGACGTCACTTCCAGGCTCACGACCACGGACAATATCACCTGGCTCGACTGGCCCCTGCTGGCCCAGCGAGAGATCGGGCTACCGCGCGCCGGCCACGCGCAAACCGACCACGTGGTCCGGCCCGCCACCTATGACCTGGTATTCGATGGCGTAGACGCCGCTGCCCTGGAGTTGGTTGCAGCCGGCAGCCTGGGCGAGGTCTTTCCGGTGACCCGCGCGCCAACCCTCGCGGTGACCCCAGTCAGCGCGGACAATTCCGGCCTGCTCACCGCCGCTTACCCCGTCACGCAATGGTCGGGAGAGGTTGTGCTCGATGGCCTGACCGAATTTCACGGCCCGCTGGAAATCGCAGCCGGCACCCGCGTGCGGCTCGGACCCGGCGCATCGCTCATCGCGCGAGGTCGCGTGACCATTCGCGGCAGCGCCAGCCACCCTGTGCTGATCGAACGCCACGAACCAGACCAACCCTGGGGCACCTTCGCTTTCATCGGCCCAGGGACGGACGGTTCAAGCCTGGCACATTGCCTCATCCGCGGCGGCAGCGGCCTCGTGTCACCCTTCACGCTCTTTTCGGGCATGGTGTCAGTGCGCAACGCGAGCCGGGTCCGGTTCCAACACTGCCAGATCGAGGACAACGCGGGCTTTGACGATCTTTTCCACGCCGTTTACAGCTCGCTCGATATCGTCGACTGCGTCTTCCGTCGGGCCTTTCGCGATGGCGTAGACCTCGACATCTGTCGGGCCACTATGCTCCGCACGACGATCGAACAGACCGGCAATGACGCTCTGGACTTGATGACCTCTGAGGCGGTGGTCAGCCAGTGCCGTTTCCGGCGCGCAGGCGACAAGGGCATCTCTGCGGGCGAGGCCTGCAAGGTGGTTGTGCTCGACTCTCGTCTGGATGACAATGTCACCGGCATCCAGGCCAAGGATGGCAGCCAGGCGCTGCTTTACAACGTAACCCTTGCCGGCAACGGCGTGCATCTTTCCGCCTACCACAAGAATCGATCCTATCCCGGCACCGCCCGGCTCGTGCTAGCCAAGTCCGCCGCCACTCCCGAAGGAACGCTGTCCGACCTCAATGATCAGTCCGCCCTCACTGTGATCGATTCGCAACTGCCTGCCCGAGCCGCCGGCCCGCTCGTCTCAACTGACGCAATCTCTGACGCTGGGGTCTCAGCCCGCTCCGATGCGCCGGGCGAGGCCTTCGGTCGCCTGCTTCCCGGTGAGCACTGGAGCAGCATTGATTCCCGGCGTCGGGGCAGCAGTCTGCCCCCCTGACCAAATGGCGCAGGACTCGATCATTTCGTCGTCTGATTTTTCCCTCGCCCGGCCCAGCCGGGAGACATCCGCCCGCAAGGAGCAATCTTTCGGAAGATTTGAGTTCAAATATCTTCTGGACGCAGCGACGCGCTCGCGGCTCGAACCCGAGTTGCGCGACTTCATGGAGATCGATCCGTTTTGCCGCGACCGCCCGGCGCAGAGCTATCTGGTCCGCAGCCTCTATTTTGATGACCCTGCCTTTGCCGCCTACCATGAAAAGATCGACGGCCTGCTGGACCGGGAGAAATTCCGCCTGCGCACCTACGACTCGCCTGGCACGGCTCCCTGCTACCTCGAGATCAAGGGCCGGCAGAATCATTACTCCTTCAAACATCGATCGCCATTGGACAACCACCTGCAACGCCTGATCGCAGCACGATCCTGGTCAGCTCTCGCCCTGGCCGACGGTGGCTCGCACGTCAGTCAGCGATTCGCCGCGACCGCCGCGCGGCGCAATCTCCGGCCGCAGGCCGTTGTCGAGTATGTCCGGCGTCCTTACATCAGCCGCCGGGACTATCGCTTTCGTGCGACATTCGACAGCGACATTCGCGGGTTCCGCTCGTCCACCCTCGACCGGAGCCAGGCGGTCGGCACCGCAGTGTTGCGCGGCCTCACGGTACTTGAGGTGAAGTTTGAGCAAGCCCTGCCGATCTGGTTCCAGCGCCTCATCGGCACCTATGAATTGCGACGCCTTTCCGTCTCCAAATATTGCCGGGCGGCGGAAGCTTTGACACTCGTGCGCAACCTCGAATAATCCCGCCCATGTTTGGACAACCGACAGAAATCGTGGACAGCGTCTCGTTCGACGTCATCCAAGTCGTGCTCAACCTACTGACCGCCACCGGGCTGAGCCTGCTCGCTGCCTTGGTTTACCGGCGCACGCACCACGGCCTGTCCTATTCCCAGGGTTTCGTCGTCTCAATGGTGTTTGTCGCCGTCATCGCGTGCGGCGCAATCATGGTGATTGGCAGCAGCATCGCACGGGCCTTCGGTCTGGTCGGCGCGCTCAGCATAATCCGCTATCGCACCGTGGTGAAGGACACCCGCGACGCCTCGTTCATATTTCTCGCCCTTGTGGCCGGATTCGCCGCTGGCACCGGCAATTTCCTGATCGGTGCCCTGACGGTGGCCACCGTGCTCATCCTGGCCCTCCTCATCCACCGTTTTCGCTTCGGCGTGATGAAGGAACACGACTTCATCCTCACGTTCTCCTTTCCCCGGCAGTCCACGGCACCGTCAACCCAACCCTCCTACCTGCCAATCCTCGCCAGGCTTTGCGAGCGCCATACCCTATTACACGTGGAGGCGACCGACGATTCGCAAACCCTGCTTCTCAGCTTTGACGTCAGTCTGAAGGAGGGTGTGGACTCCCCCACCTTGGCGCAGGCGCTGGCCGACACCCCGGGCGTCGGATCCCCCAAGCTCATCTTTGCGAAGGGTGACCCGAATTTCTGAGCTGTCACCCGGAGCGGTGGGCCACCCGTGACCCAACCAGTGCCGGCCGGGAGCTCCTTGTCCAGCGCGATGAAACCAGCACCCCCATGGTTTGCTTTCCGGCAGGGGTGCTTGGCCCACCGTCCCTGGCTGGCCGTGCTGGCCACATACCTGCTGCTCTTCGGCAGCCTGTTGCTTTGGACCCGCGGCTACCCCTACGCCCTCGACAACAACGAGTCGTACTCGAGTCTCTGGCACGCGCGCAGCCTTTATGAAAACGGCGTCGCCCAGACCAAGGGCCTGACCGATGAGGTCTTCGCCCACCACCCGGAGGCGAGTCCGTACATCCACAGCCATCAGGGGAATTTTCCGCGCCTCTTCACTTTCGTCCTGTACTCCCTCGGCCTGCGTTCGATCGAGCCGCAGATCTGGGTTACGACCTTCACCGTCGGGCTTGCCGCGCTCTGGCTGGCCTTTCGCTTTCTCTCGCGAATCGGCAATCCCATCTACGCGGCGCTAACCTGCGGGTTGTTGATGACCGACTACTTGTTTTTCACCCAATGGCAGGTGGGCCTGTACAACATCTGGCACGGCTTTTTCTTCTTCTCGTCGCTCGTCTGCGTGCAGTCTCTCGGCAAAACCGGGCGTCGCGGCCACTGGTTCGTCCTGGCCTTCGTCAACTTCGCCGCGCTCTTTTACTGGGAATACGTCTTCACGGCCTTCGTGACCGTCCTCTGCGGACTCTATGCCCTGGGGCTCTATTGGCGGCGTTTCCGACTGGTGCTGCTGCTCGCCGCCGCCATGGGTGCCGGTGCAGCCCTGGCCGCCGGTGTGCTGCTCGCCCAGCTCACCGCCTACATGGGCTGGGGCAACGTGATGGAGGACGTGCGCCTCACGCTCACGGCCCGCAATGCCGCGGCGGACCCCGCCCTGCTGGAACGAGTCACCTCCTTCTACCGCGAGCACCGCATCATCTTCTGGCACAATTTCACCGAGGCCACACCGCTGCGTTCACCCGGTGCCCTCTGGGGTTCACTCCTGCAATATCACCTGCGGTATTACAGTCCGACGCTGCTCTATGCGGCGCTGGTGCTCGCGGCTGGCTGGGGCCTGGGTTGCTGGCATTGGGCGCACCGTCGCTGGCGACGTGTGCTGCCCCTGCTTCTGCTTGGCGGTCTGGTAGCCTGGGCCTGGCCCGCGGTCGCCGGGATCCAGGATCCAGAGCTTCGGGAACAGCTGGCCCTGACGCCGGGCGGCACGGTCCTGATTGGCCTCGAGGGCGTCTTCCTCGTGCTCGCGACCGCGCTAGCGCTCGCCTGCGCCGGGGCTGGCAACACGGTCGTGTTCGGCCATCGCACCGGGCGCGTGACCGGAATCCTGCCCATGTTGCTGTGTGGCGCGGTTGCCTATGGGGTCACGTACCGTGTTTTCACCGGATACGTGTACAGCGGTTACCTCCATCGCTTTGTCCCGCTGACGGTGTTCCTGACCGCCCCGGTGCTCGGCCTGACCCTGTACCTGCTCTGGCAGGGGGCGCAGCGGGCCCTCTTTCTCGTACGTCCGGCTGCCGCCAGCGGCCGGCTTTCCGGCTGGCTTGCCGCCACGCTGGCGGCAGGGGCCGTCGGCGCTGTCGCCGTATTCACGGCGCAATGGGTCGCGTGGCAGTTCACGTACGCGCGCATCGCCCCGCCTGATGCCTACTCATTTCTCCGGCGCCTCGAAAAACCTCCCTACCGCGGGCATTCGCTGGTCACCAACGCGTATCCCGCTCCGCTGGTCGCGCACATGGGGGCTTGGGGTTATGCCGATGCCTCGTTCAGCTCCGGTTCACTCACGCTCGGTCCCGACGGATTCAAGGTCGAGCGCGACCTGAAATACCTCTGGTTTGCCGACCGCGACACCAACCCAGCGTACCTCAAGCCGGACTTCGCGATCACGGTGATCCATCCGCCGAATTTCGGCGAAGCCCTCGACCGCCATGACGAATGGCTCCATCCCGATCCGGCCCATCCCCCACGGGTCGAAAACTCCGGCCTCATCCGCCGCGCCCGCAGCCTGCCACAGCCGTTCCTCCAGCACCGCTTGGTTGAATCGGACGGTCGCCGTTTCAGCGCGGTCAAACTCGACTGGGACTATCCACCTTTTCTGCGGGTGTTGGAAGACGAGCGGCGCCACATCGCCGCCCATTTCTCCTTCGCGGAGAAATTGGCCCTCAGTGAATCGGGCCAGGAACTGCGCCGCCGCTGGCGGATCGAGGTGGAACCGGTCGAGGGCACGGGGCCCGTTCGCCTGCTGCGCGCGGACTGCGACGCCGAACCGGTCTTCCCAGGAACCTCCGTCACGGCGCCACTCGCCCCCGTTCGGCTGGTGCAGATCGTCCATGGCGACCAAGTAGAACTGACCTTCGCCCGCGGCGTCGGTGCCGGCACCGTCAGGGTTGCAATCAACGATCATATTGAGGTCATCGATCTCGCCCAAGGCGGCCCAGCGCCTTTGACGTTAGGCGTCAGTTCGAACCAGCCCCATGGGCGCCTTACCAACCTGCCCAGCTTCCCGCCGGGCTCCCATGTCCGGGTGCGTCCGGCCGACGGCCGGCACGTGGAAGTCTCCTACCATTACGTACACCAGGAACAATCACCTGAGGCGTGCACCGTCTTGCGCATTTACCAGGAGTCTGCCGCTGATCGCTGGCGGCTCGCCGACGAAATCACCCTGCTTGGCCCGGCCGGCCTGCCTGTGAGGCTCGACCAGTTCCGGCGCGGGAATCCTGACACGGTCGCGGAATTCGCCCAAAGTCACGCGCGGAACGATTCCCGCACCTACGAGCAATGGCTCGCCGACCATCTTGCCGCCCACCCCGAAGAGTGGAGTCGTGTTGGTATCCTTCGTGAGGCACTCACGCCGGCCTCGGCAGCCGGAGTCGCCACCATGACCCGGCGTGTGCCGCTGGAACCCGCTCTTGCTGGCCGCATGCGGATTTCCGTCGCACCCGGCACCCGCACGAAACGGGGCCCGGAGTATTTTTCGATTCCCTTCGATGTCACCGCCGCCGGCATGACGGCCGCCGCCCTCGTCCCGGCCGGCACCGCCGCCGACCAGAAGCTCCTTTACGGCCGCCTCAAAATTCGCCTGCGCTTCCCGCAGCATCCCCTGCACGGAGTTGAACCACTGCTGGCCACCGGCCTCAATGAAGCCGGCGACTTCATTTATGTGATCTACCACGGACCCGATCACGTTCGCATCGGCTTCGACCACTGGTTCCGCGGCGGACCGATCACCCCGCCCATCCCAGTCGACCGGACCGTCGAGCACGAACTGGAGATATCACTGGGCTCGCTCTTTCCGCCGGCCGAGGACGTGATCTTTTACGGTACCGCGCCCGAGGCCGTGGCGGCGCTCAAGCGCCGCGTCTTTGTCCGGCTCGACGGCAAGACCGTGCTCGAGACCGCGGCCGACACCTACGAATCTCCGCCGCGACAGGTTACCGTGGGCCGTAACACCATCAAGGGCACATCCTCGGGTCCGGAGTTCTCCGGAGAAATTGTCTCGGTGGGACGCCTTTGGTTCGAGTAGCAATTCCGCGTTTCCTTGTGCCGTCGTCCGCCATGACCGCTCCAACGCTACGCCGCACCACCCCTGCCACTTGGGCAACCTTCGCCCTCCTGCTCCTGACGGCCGCGTGGGTCTATATCTGGTCGCCTACGTCGTTTCCGACCCGCTGGTTCACGCGGGAGCCTGCCAGCCTTTACGCGGAACTCGCCGAGGCCCATCTGTCCGGGCAACTCGCGCTGCAACGCGAACCCGACACGCGTATGCTTGGGCTGGCGGACCCTTACGACCCGGTGCAGAACGCCGCCTACCGGGTCAACGACGTCAGTCTCCGCGACGGTCGCTACTATCTCTATCACGGTGTAAGTCCGCTGATACTTTACACGCCGTTCCGAGTCCTGACCGGCTGGCACCTGACCGACGCGGCGGCCGCCCTGCTTTTTTGCCTCGGTGCCGCCGCCGCAGGCCTGCTTCTGCTGGCGGAACTCGCCCGCCGCAACACGGTGCCGCCCTCCCGCCTCCTCCTTGTTGGCTGCGGCTTGGTCGTGGTGCTCGGCAACGGCTATCATTTCGTGCTGCGCGGACCGGGCATCCATCAGGTGGCAATCGCCGGCGCGCAATGCTTCCTGCTCGTCGCGGCCTGGTGCGCGGCGCGCGCGCTGGATTCTGCGCGGACCTCTCGCTGGCTCGTCGCCGCGGCGACGGCCTACGGCCTGGCCATCGCGGCCCGGCCGAACTACGTCTTCGGCGTCATCGCTCTTTTGGTACCCCTGTTGGTCCTTGCCCGCCGCCCCGAGGGCCGCGCTCCCGCCGCTTGGGGCCGCCACCTCCTCGCCGTCGGCCTGCCGCTGGCCGTCATCATTGGCGGCATGCTCCTGCACAACCTCCTGCGCTTCGGCCATCCGCTCGAGTTTGGCCAGCGCTACCAACTCGGCGCCTGGGACCAGCGCCAGCTGGGGGTGTTTGGCCTCAAATACCTGGGCGTCAACGCGTGGCATTACCTGCTCGATCCGGGTCGGCTCAACCTGCAGTTCCCCTTCATCTCAGCCCCATCGTGGCAAGCGGTCGGCCTCCTGGTGCACTCGCCGTTCGCCTGGCTGGCGGTCGCCACGCTCGGTTGCATGAGCCGGGGCGGAGGCGCGGCCCGTCCGATCACCGGGCTGCTCGCGCTGGCAGGATTCGCAAACCTCGGCCTACTGCTCTTCCTCCCCAGCGGCAACGACGCGGCCGTACTCACGAGTGCCAACGCCCGCTACGTCTTTGACTTCTGCCCGCCGCTCATTCTCATGGCCGCAGCCGGTGCCCTCGCCACCGAAGCTCGCCTCGCCGCCCGACGCCGGCTGCGACGCGCCTGGCAGGGGCTGGTCTCGGTGCTTGCGCTTGGCACCCTGCTGGCCGGCCTTTCGCTCGATCTACAGCATTTTCCGGCCGAGTCCTACCGTCATGTGTCCCAGGTCCTGAACCGTCCTGGCCACTTGGTTAGCCGCTGGTTTGGCACCGCCTATGGCCCCGTTGAGTTTTCCGTGACTTTCCCCGCCAACCGCACGGCCGTGTATGAGCCCCTGCTGGCAACCGGCACCAATCGGGGCAGCGACCTGTTGTACGTGTACTACGATACCCCGCAGACGATTCGTTTCGGTCTCGTCGGCACTACCATGCGCGGGCCCCTGAGTCCTCCCATCCCGGTCACCTATGGCCAACCACACACGCTGGAAGTGGCTATGGGATCGCTTTACCCGCCCATCGGCGACCCGCTGCTCGCTGCTTTCAGCGACGCCGCCATCGCGGGCCTGAAGCGCACGCTCCGGATCTCGCTCGACGGGAAGGTTGTCTACGAGGTTCCGGCCCATTTCTTCCCCGCCAAGCCCCGGCAGGTGTACTTTGGCCGGACCCCGCACCTTGTGGGCTATAGCACCGAAACGTTCACGGGCAGCCTGACGGTGATCTCCCGCCCGCCGATCACCGCGCAGCAATCCCTCGCCGCGACGGCCGAACCATATGGACCCGTGCGGATGAGGCTGCGCTTTCCGCGCGGCACGGTTGGCAGCGAGCCGCTCCTTACTACCGGCCTGCCCCAGGCGGGCGACTTTGCCTACATCTCCTACGCCGGAACCGGCGCCTTTGTCATTGGCTACGATCACTGGGGCGTGCCCGGACGTTTTTCGAAGACGCTTTTCACGGATTTCTCCACCGAGCATGTGGTGGAAATCACCATGGGGTCGCTTTATCCACCGCGCGGTCACGTCTTCTGGCAGAACTACAGTTCGGACGACGTGGAGCGGCTCAAGCGTCTGGTTCAAATCAAGCTCGATGGGGTTGTCGTGCTCGAGCACGAGCAGGAGGCCTACGAAAGCTCACCGTATGATGTCCGCTTCGGCCGCAACATCCTGGGCGGTTCCACTTGCGGCTCCGAATTCACCGGCGAGATCCTCGCCGCGGAACGTCTCCCGGTGACCGCCCGCTAGACCTCTCCCAGCCGTCGCACACGGGCGACAATCTCCGCTCCGATGGCCAGGGAGGCCGTGGCGGCAGGACTCGGGGCGTTGAGCAGGTGCAGCGCATCGGGCCGCTCGACGATCTCGAAGTCCTGCACCAGTTCACCGCTCGGCGTCATCGCCTGTGCGCGCACGCCGGCGCCACCCGGTGCGAGGTCCGCCTCGGTGATCTCGGGAACGAGCTTCTGCAGCGAGGCGCAAAACCGTGCCTTGCTGAACGAGCGCACGATCTCCTCCCAGCACATGCGCTTGTGGCGACCCATGAATTTCCACAGACCGCCGAACGTCAGGGCATCGGCCAGGTCGCGCAGGTTCAGGTCCGTCTTGGCGTAACCCTCCCGCGCCGTGGCGAGAATTGCGTTCGGTCCGGCTTCGACCCCACCGTGGATGAGCCGGGTGAAATGCACGCCGAGAAACGGAAACGTCGGATCCGGCACCGGATAGATCAAGTTTTTCACCAAGCCCGCCCGTGCAGGCTTCAGTTGGTAGTACTCACCGCGGAACGGCACGATGCGCGTGCGGCGCGGCTCGCCGGCCAGCGCCGCCACGCGGTCGCAGTGCAGCCCGGCGCAGTTGATGATGAAATCGGCGCGATACTCGCCAGCCGGGCTGCACACCAGCCAGCCGGCAGGTCCGTCGCGGCGAACGTCCGTCACGCGCACTCCCGGGTGGAGCGCGCTGCCGTCCTTCTCGCAGTCCGCCACGAGCGCGGCAATCACGGCGGCATAATCCACGATGCCCTCCTCCGGCACATGCACGGCCGCGATGCCCGCGGCGTGCGGCTCAACCTCGCGCAATTGATCCCGCTCCAGCCACCGCAATCCTTCCAGTCCGTTTTTCTGGCCGCGGTCGAGCAGGGTCTTCAGCCGGCCGACTTCCGCATCATCGACGGCGACGACAAGCTTGCCGCAGATTTCGTGGGCCACGCCGTGGGCTCGGCAAAATTCGGTCATTTGCCGGATGCCCGCCACCGCCAGCCGGGCCTTGGTCGAGCCGGGCTTGTAGTAGAGCCCGGCGTGCAGCACGCCGCTGTTGTGCGTGCTTTGGTGCCGGCCGAAGCCGGGCTCCTTCTCGAGCAGCGTCACTTCCGCGGCCGGAGCGGTGCGCTTCAGTTGCCAGGCTGTCGCCAGGCCCACGATGCCGCCACCGATGATGCAAAAACGTTTTCCGTGCATAAACTCATTCGCGTCGCGCGGGGCGCTCCACCCCCCGGATGACGCCGGTGAACTTGCGGCCGAACGCCTCCGAGACGTGGTTGCGGCCCACGCTCACATCGCCGGGCGAGGCATCATAGGTGTCGTAGAACACCTCATGCACGACACGGCCGTCCAGCTTTACCATGAGGACCCGTTTCCGGCTCGCAATGTCCGCCTCGCTCCAGCCATCGAAATACGGATGCTCCCGCGGCGGGTAGAGCGAACCGAGGTCGACCTCGAGCACATGCGGCACGTCGTAGTCCACGCGCAGCGGCGGGCTCATCGGGCCGCCATAGCTCGTGTGCTCGAAGCCGATCTGGATGTGCCGTTCGTCCTTGTAGAAGACGTAGATGAAGTCGGCGCGGAACGACCAACCGGTGACCACCAGCGGCTCGAGTTTGCCGGTCCGCTCGCGTGGCAGCGTAAGATCGATGCGGAGCGGCCCGGCGGTGGCACTGGCGCCGGTGACAACTTCGGCGACGCGATTGGCTGCCCGGGCGAACCGGGCGTAGCCCGCGGGGTTATGGAAGCGGAAGAGGTCGTTGTGCTGGAGGCTCACCAGGACATTGAAGCCGACGGTCCAGACGAGCGCGGCACCCCAGCCCAGGTTTCCCGCCCATCGCCGCCAGCCATCAGCCTGTGCCGACCACGCGAGCACGCCGGCTCCTGCCAGCACCGTCGCAGCCGGTACGAAATCGACCAGATAGCGATTGTTGGCGCCGGCGATCAGCAGGAGGAAGAAGAGAATCCCGACAGGCAGGCCGCCCATGACCAGCGCAAACTCGCGCAAGCCGTCACGGTCGTCCCGTTGGCGAACCGCCCGCCACAGCCACCACAATCCGAACAGCCAAGGCATGGTCGCCACCAGCCCATACATGTTTTCCTGGCCGGAGTAACCCGCCGGCAGGCTAAACGGCGGCAGGCCCGTGACCTGGATGAAGGGGAAATAGGCGCTGAGACGCGGCAGGGCCACAAAGTAGAAGTAAAGGTTTGGCCCCAGGAACCACGGGCTCATGAACTTGAGTTCGAGCTGGTTGCTGCCGGCCAATTGGTAGCGCATGCCAAACTCGAGCCAGCGGTCGAATCGCGCGTAATTGTAGGCCAGCAACGCCACGCCGGCGAAGGCGAGGGTCAGCCAAAGCGGCAGGGTTGACCGCGCGATCGTCAGCCAGTCGGCGGTGGTCTTTGGCCGCAACCGCCGCCAGATCAGCGCATGCCAGATGGCCACGACGGCCGCGGCACCGAAGAGGTAATCGGGCCGAGCGGCGATCCCCAGGCCCAGGGACAAGCCCGCGCCGGCCAGCCACGCCGCACGCGCGCGTCCCGTCGCACCTAGTGCCCGGAAAAAGCAACCCATGGCGGCGAGGCCAAAGCAGCAGGCGCTGGCAATGGCCAATTCGTAATAAACCGGACGTCGCAACAGCACCGGGAGCATGTTGCCCAGCACCGCAGCAGTTGCGGCCGCCAGCAGGATCCAAGACGGCGTCCCCGGGAAATGCCGGTCGCGCAGACCCCGCAGCGACAAAACGCCGACCAATGCCGCGACCCAGGCAAAAACCGCCACCGCCAGATTCTGCGGCAACGAGATGCCCGTGACCAGCTTCCAGGGCGCGAGCAGGACGAGCGCCGGTGACGGGCCAAAGTACAGGTAGTACCGGCCCCGATAATAACTCACATCGTGGTACCGCCGGTAGGGCGCATTCTGCGCGGGATCGTAGGGATCCGCCAGCTTCGCCAGTTCCGCCGGCGGCTCTTCCAGGAAGGAGGTCCGCCCGGCGAGGAACCCGTCAGCCAGGCGGTTGTAAAGATCGTAGTGCGGCCGCTCCCATGTGAGCGGACTTCCAGCACTGGTCGCCGTCCAATAGTAAAATACACCGCCCAAGGCCAGGAGCAGCACCAGGCCTATGGTCTCACCCAAGCGCGGACTTCGGCCACGATCACGCATGCTTCCTCCAGTTGCAGTCAGGACGGATACCGGGTGCCATGGTCCGGCCATTCCCACCGGTTTTCAGAGGGCGCGCAAGCGCGGCCGTCGCCCGTTTGCAGATATTTTTCTTGGTTTGTGGCGGACCTCGCCGCCACCATGGGCGGATTGTTTTCCCGCCGTCCAACCTGAATGTCTTCCGCCAGCCCAGAACTCACCCGCCTCCACCTTGAGAGTTTGCGGAAGCATTATGACTCGTCCTCGACGGAGCCGTCTTGGGCCGCGGCCAGCTACCGGGAACTGCTTGCCCGGTATTTCAATCTGCTGATCCCGGCTGAGGCCTCGGTGATCGAGATCGGCTGCGGATCCGGCGACCTGCTCGCCCGACTGCACGCGAACCGCAAAGTGGGCATCGACCTGTCGAGCCGGCAGATCGAGGCCGCGCGGGCCCGGCACCCCGGCATCGAATTCCACGTCCAGTCGGGCGAAGACCTCGAGGTCGCCGAGCGCTTCGACTACCTTGTCATCTCGGACACGCTCAACCAGGCGGCCGACGTGCAGCGGCTGCTCGGCCGCCTTCAAGCCGTCAGTCACGAGGGCACGCGCCTGGTCCTCAATTTTCACTCCGCCCTCTGGCGCCCGCTGGTGGCGCTGGCCGGCCTGCTCGGTCTCCGCTCCCCGCATCCGCAAAGCAGTTGGCTGACGCCCGGCGATGTCCGCAACCTCCTGCACCTGGCCGGCTGGGAGGTCATCTACGAGCAGCAGCGCCTGCTCCTGCCCGTGCGCTGCGCCGGACTTGACCGGTTGTTGAATCGCTGGATCGCACCCCTCCCCTTAGTCAGCGCGTTCTGCCTGACGAATTTCTGCGTCGCCCGGCCCGAGCGCCGCGTTGCCGCCACGCGCACGGTCTCGGTCATCATCCCGGCCCGCAACGAAGCCGGCAACATCGAGGCCTCCGTTCGACGCACCCCCGCGATGGGTGGCGGCACCGAGCTGATATTTGTGGAGGGCCACTCCAAGGACGACACCTGGGCCGAGATCCAACGGGTGGCCCAGGCCTACCCCCAACTCCGGATCAAGACCATGCAGCAGACCGGCCGCGGCAAGGGCGACGCCGTGCGCCTGGGCTTCGCCGCCGCCTCTGGCGACATCCTCATGATCCTCGACGCCGATCTCACCATGCCGCCCGAGGAACTGCCCAAGTTCTACGCCGTGATCGCGGATGGACGCGCCGAGTTCGCGAACGGCTGCCGCCTCGTCTACCCCATGGAGGATCGGGCCATGCAGTTTCTGAACCTGTGCGCCAACAAGATCTTTGGAATCATCTTCAGCTGGCTGCTCGGCCAGCCGGTGAAGGACACGCTCTGCGGCACCAAGGTCCTCTCGCGCGCCCATTACGAGCGGATTGCCGCGAACCGCGCGCACTTCGGCGACTTCGACCCCTTCGGGGACTTCGACCTGCTCTTCGGCGCCGCCCGTCTCAACCTCAAGATCGCCGACGTGCCCATCCGCTACCGCGAGCGCACCTATGGCGAGACCAACATCCAGCGCTGGAAACACGGCTGGTTGCTGCTGCGCATGGTGCTGTTTGCCGCCCGCAAGCTGAAATTCGTCTGAACCTCGCCGCCCGGCCTCCCATGCCCGCCTTTTCGGTCAGCCAAAAGATCTTCATCGCCCGCCAGATCAACCGCCTCCTCCGGCTCGCCCGCCGCCTCGTCGGCCGCGACATGCGCGTGCAATGCCGCCGCGGGGGTCTGCGCTGGGCGCTCGATCTCAACGAGGGCATCGATCTTTCCATCTATCTGCTCGGGGCATACGAGCCCCGCACCTTGCGGGCCTACGCACCGCTGATCCGGCCCGGGGCCGTCGTGTTCGACATCGGCGCGAATATCGGCGCCCACACCCTGCACTTCGCCCGCCTCGTCGGTCCGGAGGGTCGCGTCTTCGCCTTCGAACCCACCGATTTCGGCTGCACCAAGCTCCGGGCCAATCTCGCCCTTAACCCCGCCCTCGCCGGACGGGTCTCGCTCCAGCAGCATTTCCTCGTGGCCGACCGCACCATCGCGGCACCGGCCGCCGTCGCGGCCAGTTGGCCTGTCACCGATGATTCCGGCGACGTCAACGCCTGGCACGGGCGCGACGAGGCCAGCAACCGCGCCACCGCCGTCACCGCCGACGATTTTTGCGCCCAGGCCGGGATCGCGCGCCTCGACTTCGTGAAGCTCGATGTCGACGGACACGAATGGTCCGTGCTGCAGGGATTCAGCGAAACGCTGGCGCGCTTTCGGCCGATCCTGGTCGTCGAGATCGCGCCCTTCATCTACGCCGGCGACAAGACCCGGGAGTTCGACGACTTCATCCAGTTCCTCGCCGGGCTCGGGTACCGCTTCACCGATGCCAATTCGGGCCGCGAGGTACCCCAGACCGCGGCTGGACTCCGCGCGCTCATCACTCCCGGCGGCGGCATCAACGCGGTCCTGTTGCCCGCATGAGCGCCCTGGTTCGCCTGGCCGAACGCCTCGCCCTTGGGTTCAACCAGCTGCCGCTCTGGCGGAGCGAATGCCAAGTGTGGGGCCTGCGTCTGACAGCCGCGACCTTCGAGCGCTGGCTATACCTCAGGCTGCACCGCCTCGGTCGCATGGGCCGAGAGGAACAAGCCGCCCTGAACCGCATCGTGCGGCCGGGCATGACCGTGCTCGACGTCGGCGGGAATCTCGGCCTTTACACGCTGCTCATCTCACGCCTCGTCGGACCAACCGGCCGGGTCGTGACGTTCGAACCCGATCCCGACCTGCATGCCCTGCTGCGGCGCAATTGCACGCTGAACGCCTGCACCAATGTCGAGGCCCACAACCTCGCGCTCGGCCGCCAGCGGGACCGCCTGGTACTGCGCCGCATGATCCTCAACTCCGGTGACAACACCCTCGGCGCCGGCGGCAGCGGTCTTTTCCGCCGCGAGATTGCGACCGACGTCGTCGCCCTCGACGAGTTCCTCCCGGCGCTCCGGCCGGACCTCATCAAGATCGACGTGCAGGGCTGGGAGCTTGAAGTGCTGCGCGGGATGGAACGGATTCTCGCCGCCTGCCCGCGCGCCGCGATCTACCTTGAGTACTGGCCCGAGGGTTTCCGGCGGGCCGGCTACGCAGCCGATGAACTCATTCGTTTTCTGCGCGATCACGGTTACAGAATCCACCTGGCCGGCGCGGACGCGCCGCTCGACGATGCCGACCTTGCGGCGCTCACGCGCCGCCTGACCGGGCTGAAGCACGCCGACCTGTGCGCTCGGCGGAGCGGCGATTGACTCGCGGGTCACAAAGATGACACGGTGACCAGATACGCCGTGAACTCACTTCGCCCGGAAGATCTCTTCACTCCACTGGTCCGCGCCGACAAGGAGGCGCACCTTAGGCAGCGCGCCCGCGCCATCTGGCTGTTTGGCCTTTCGGGGGCCGGCAAGACAACCCTCGCCATCGCCCTCGAGCGCCAGTTGGCCGCCGCCGGACATACCGTGGCGCGCCTCGATGGCGACCAGGTGCGCGCCGGGCTCAACCAGGGGCTCGGCTTCAGCGATGCCGACCGCACAGAGAATCTCCGCCGCGTCGCCGAGGTTGCCCGGCTCTTCGTCCAATCGGGCGTGGTCGCCGTATGCTCGTTCATCACGCCACTGCAGGCCCAGCGCGACATGATCCGTCGGATCGTCGGTCCCGATGACCTGATCGACATCCACATCGAGGCCTCGTTTGCCACCTGCGCCGGCCGCGATCCGAAGGGCCTCTACGCCCGTGCCCAGGCCAACCAGGTACCCCAGTTCACCGGCCGAGACTCGGCCTTCGAGGTGCCGACCCACGGTTCCTGCCGCTATGTGCTCAACACTGAAAACGAAGCGCCGGCGGCCTCTGCGACCCGGCTCCTTGTGCTGGTTCGCCCCGCCCTGCACGTCCCGGCATGATCTCGTATTCTCTGCCCCACCTCGACCAGCTCGAGCACGAGGCCATCTTTGTGCTGCGCGAGGTGGCCGCGCAATTTGAGCGCCCGGCGCTGTTGTTCTCCGGCGGCAAGGATTCGACCGTCCTGCTCTGGCTGGCGCGCAAGGCCTTCCACCCCGCCCGCCCGCCCTTCCCGCTGCTGCACATCGACACGGGCCACAACTTCCCCGAGACCCTCGCCTTCCGTGACGAGATGGTCCGCCAGACCGGGGCCCGGCTGATCGTCCGCTTCGTCGAGGATTCGATCCGGCAGGGTCGCGTCCACGAGGAACGGGGCACCAACGCCTCGCGCAATGCCCTGCAGACCGTGACCCTCCTCGACGCCATCCGCGAATTCGGCTTCGACGCCGCGATCGGCGGCGGGCGCCGCGACGAGGAAAAGGCCCGCGCCAAGGAGCGCTTTTTCTCGCACCGCGACGAGTTCGGCCAGTGGGATCCGAAACGCCAACGGCCCGAACTCTGGCAGCTCTTCAACGGCCGTTATCACCCCGGCGAGCATTTCCGGGCCTTTCCACTGTCGAACTGGACCGAACTCGACGTCTGGGCGTATATTGAGCGCGAGCGCATTCCCCTGCCTTCGCTCTATTTCGCCCACGAGCGGTCCGTCGTGAACCGCGACGGCACCTGGCTCGCCACCTCCGATTTCCTGCCTCGCCGGGCCGGCGAGACGCCCGAGCATCGCCGCATTCGCTTCCGCACCGTGGGCGACATGACCTGCACGGGCGCCGTCGAGAGCGACGCGACGACCGTCGCCGAGATCATCGCCGAGATCACCCGCTCGCGCACCACCGAGCGCGGCACCCGGGCCGACGACCGCCGCTCCGAAACCGCCATGGAGGACCGCAAGCAGGCGGGTTATTTCTGATGTCGCCGGAAACCAGCCATCGCTCCGCGCCCGACCTGCTCCGCCTCCTGACTGCCGGCAGCGTCGACGACGGCAAATCCACACTCGTGGGCCGGCTCCTGCTCGACTCGCGTGTCCTCCTCGACGACCAGGTGGCCAACATCCGCCGCCTGACCGAACAGCGCAACGAGGACCACCTCAACCTCGCCCTGATCACCGACGGCCTGCGCGCCGAGCGCGAGCAGGGCATCACCATCGACGTGGCCTACCGCTACTTCGCGACGGCGCGGCGCCGCTTCATCCTCGCGGATACCCCCGGCCACATCCAGTACACGCGCAACATGGTGACCGGCGCCTCGACGGCCAGCCTTGCCGTCCTGCTGGTCGACGCGCGCAACGGCATGACCGAGCAGACCCGCCGCCACGCGCTGGTGGTTTCGCTGCTCAACATCCGGCACCTGATCCTGTGCGTGAACAAGATGGACCTCGTCGGCTGGTCCGAGGCCGCCTTCGAGGCACTGGTCGGCGAGTTCACCGGGTTTGCCTCCAAACTCGATATCCCGGACATCAAGTTCATCCCGATCTCAGCGTTGCACGGCGACAACGTCGTCGAGCGCTCGCCGCACATGCCCTGGTACGAGGGCCTGCCCCTGCTGGCCACACTGGAGACGGCCTACATCGCCAGCGACAACAACCATGTCGACGCGCGCTTTCCGGTGCAGACGGTCATCCGGCCCAATCACGACGCGTTCCACGATTTTCGCGGACTCGCAGGCCGTGTGGCGTCAGGTGTGTTCAAGCCGGGCGACGAGATCCTGGTGCTGCCATCGCACCAGACCACGCGCATCAAGTCGATCCAAGGACCCGCGGGCTCGCTGGCGGAGGCCTTTGCGCCCATGTCGGTGGTCATGACGACGGCCGACGACCTGGACATCTCGCGCGGCGACCTTCTCACCAAGCCCCACAACCAGCCGCGCTCGAGCCGCGACCTGGAGGCGATGGTCTGCTGGTTTTCCGCCGAACCGTTGCAGCCCGCCGGCCGCTACCTGCTCCGGCACACCACCCGCGACGTGCGCTGCGCGGTGCGCGCCGTGCGTTACAAGGTCGACATCGCCACGCTGCATCGCTCCGCGGACGACTTCACGATCGGCATGAACGACATCGCCCGATTGCACCTGCACACGGCCCAGCCCGTGTTTTTTGATCCCTACCGGCGAAATCGCACGACGGGCAGCTTCATCCTGATCAGCGAATCGTCGAACGAGACCGTTGCCGCGGGTATGATCCTGGATCATGGACTCTCCTGAGCGCCTGCGTCCGGCACGGCGTTCATTGACTAGGTGCGCCGCATCGTGACATCCTCGACCCGACTAATGTCCGCCCTGACTTCCTTCTGGACCAAACTGACCCTGAAGCGCGACCTCTGGTGGCAGTTCACCGTGCGTGCCGTTGAGATGCGCCATCGGGGCAGCTACCTCGGCTTCATCTGGGCCGTGCTCAATCCGCTCCTGATGGCGGCGCTCTATGTCGGGGTGTTCGGCATTGTCTTCGAGGGTCGCTTCCACGTCCTGCCGGATGAGACCGCCCTGGACTACGCCTTGGGCGTCTTTCTGGGCCTGGTTCTTTTCCATCTCACCGCCGAGACCCTCGGTAACGGGCCAGGCTTCATCGTCAGCCAACCCAACCTCGTGAAAAAGGTGGTCTTCCCGCTCGAGGTCCTGCCGCTCGCCCAGCTCGGTGCGTTCTGGTTTCACGCCGTCGTCAGCATCGTCCTTTTCCTCGGGGCCGCGCTCATCTTTGGCCGCGGTCTCTCTTGGTCGGGCCTGGGCTGGCTGCCGTTGATCCTGCTCCCGCACCTGCTGCTGACCTTGGGCCTCGGGTGGTTTCTGGCTGCCTTTGGCGTGTTCTTTCGCGATATCGCCCAAGTGGTCCCGTTGCTCTCTCAGATCCTGCTGTGGACCAGCGCGGTGTTCTTCTCCCCCACCATGATTCCGGGAGCCTTCTGGCACATCCTCAAGTGGAACCCCCTGCTGCACACAATTGACCTGGCTCGAAGCGCCCTCCTGTGGGACCAGCCGGTCAACCTGATGCGCCTCGGCTACACCTGGGGATTCGGCCTGGCGGCGTTTGCCGCCGGGGTCGCCTTTTTCCGAGCGACTAAGCGGTCATTTGCCGAAGCGCTTTGAATGCCCGGGCAGCCAACCGTTCGTCGCCGGGGAGCCAACTCAGCGCTTGCGACCCCCCATTGGGGTGCCTTGTTTAATTCCCTGGCCCAAAATGACCGATGACATTGCCATTTCCGCCCGGGATCTCGCGAAGACCTACCGTTTGTGGCAACACCCGTCCTCCCGGCTGAAGGCACTTTGTTGCAGCACAGTCGGTCGGATGTTTCCGGCCGGATCCGGACCGCGCTTGGCGCTCAACCGGGCCGCTTCCGGGTACCGCGATTTCAACGCGCTGCACGACCTGAGCTTCACGGTCCGCCGGGGCGAGGCCATCGGCATAATCGGGCGCAACGGCTCCGGAAAGAGCACATTGCTCCAGCTGATCGCCGGCATCCTCGAGCCGACATCCGGGAGCATCGCCACCCGCGGCCGCATTTCGGCGCTCCTTGAACTCGGATCGGGATTCAACCCCGAGTTCACCGGCAAGGAAAACGTCTACCTCAACGGCTCCATCCTCGGTCTCTCGGCCCGCCAGATGGACGCCCGTTACGAGCAGATCGCCGCCTTTGCCGACATCGGCGATTTCATCAACGAACCGGTCAAGACGTACTCCAGCGGCATGATGATGCGCCTGGCGTTCGCGGTGGCAGTCAGCGTGCAGCCCGACATCCTCATCGTCGACGAGGCCCTGAGCGTGGGCGACGTGTTCTTCACCCAGAAATGCTTCGAGCGCATCCGCGAGATCCTTGCCGGCGGCACGACCCTGATCTTCGTCTCCCACGACACCGCCGCCGTGCAGAACCTCTGCAACCGCGGTCTGCTCCTGCACGAGGGCCGACTGCTGCATGACGGTTCGCCCGAGGAGTGCGTGACCCGGTATTTCACATTGGGCGGGCGCAAGTGCGCTGCCGAGCCGGTGGCCGCCGGCACCCATCCGGCCGTCGATGTTGAACGGCGCCGTGATGTTATTGACCATGATATCCTCCCGCGGGCGCGCTCGCGCCATGGTGATCGAACGCTTGAGTTCGCGGCCGTAGCTTTCCTCAACGAACATGGCTCCCACGAGCCCGAGATTGCGCTCGGGCAGCAAGGGACGGTCCGGATGCTGGTTCGGGCGCGTGAGGCGATGTCCCACCCGGCCTTTGGCATCCAGTTGTTCGACCGCATGTCCAACCTCATCTTTTCGGCCGGGACACCGCAGTTGCGTTTTAACCTGTCCCCGCTGGCAGCAGGCGAGGAGGTACTCCTCGATTTCCGCCTCGGCTTCGACGTACAGCCTGGTGAGTATACACTTGGATTCGATGCAGCCGAAATCGGAGAAGACGGACCCAACATCGGCTACTTCAAGGATCGGGTTACCGGCGTCGGCCCGATTACAGTCACCACCGACCCCCGCGCCCCACAACCGTTTTTCGGTGCCGTTCGCCTTCCGCTCGAAATCAGCTATGCTTGAACCTGCCTTGAATTTCCGACGCTGCTGGTGTGGCGAACAGCACCATTCACCCTACTCCGATGAGTTCCACGTCTGCAAGGCGTGCGGCACCCTCGTAACCGCTGCAGCGGTCAAGCCGACCGACCTCGTCGTAACCCGGGATACTGGTGAACTCTACAGCAAGGACTACTGGCTCAAGCGCCAGGACAATCGTTTCGACTATCCTTCGCTGGCCGAGCGGACCCGGCTCGACCTCCCGGAGAGGTGCGTTCACTGGCTCAACCTTCTCCTCCGGCACCGTTTGCCGCCAGCCAAGGTGCTAGAGATCGGCTGCGCCCATGGCGGATATGTAGCCATGCTTCGTTGGGCCGGCTTTGACGCCAGCGGCACCGAGTTGAGCCCATGGATCGTCCAGTACGCCAAAGACACCTTTGGTGCGCCCGTCCAGGCCGGCCGCGTCGAGGAACTCGACCTCGCATCCGGGAGCCTTGACGTGATAATCTTGAACGACGTCGTCGAGCACCTCCCGGATCCGTCCGCCACGCTCGGTCATTGTACGCGACTGCTTAAGGCCGACGGGTTTTTTGTCATTCAGACACCCGAATACAAGGAGCACCTGACTTATAGCGACATCGTCGCGACTGGCGACCGATTCATAACGCACATGCAGGGCAAGAACGACGAGCATCTTTACCTGTTCAGCCGGCGCTCGACCCAGCTGTTGTGGAACCGCCTGGGCTTCCCGGCTGTCGCCTTCGAAAACCCAATCTTCCCCTACGATCTGTTCTACACCGCGAGCCGTTCACTGCTGCCGGAGCATACGCCAGAACAGATCGCCGCTGCGCTGGCCACCCAGCCGACCGGCCGCTTGGTGCAAGCCCTGCTCGACAAGGCCTTCGAATCGAACGACCGCTGGTGGGCCATCCAGCGATTGGAGTCCGCGGCGAAGCGCTGACGGCGTCCGATCCAACCTAGAATTGGTGGATCTCGATGAGGCCAGTGCCCGGCCTAACTCCGGTCAGGTTTACGGTGTAGCGGCCTGGCGCCAACGTCAGCAATTGCGCTGCATCCTCGGCGCCGAGCCCGGACAGCAACGTGTTCGTCTTGCGCAACTCGCCGGGAAGATCAGCACCAGAATCCGCCAACTCCCAGTTGTCATTTCCATCCAATTTGCGGCCGAGTTCATCCCAAAGAGTGATCGCAGCATCACCTAATGCCGGTTCGTCGGCGACATCCGCAAGACTCGCGCCGACGATCATGACTTTCTTCGCCTTGGCACCGACTACATCAAAGGTGATGGTAAGTCCCGGCAACGTCCCGCCCGTTCTACCCGCAACCGCAAGGTTGCGCCAGCGAACCAATCCTGCATCCGTCGCAAGGCTCACCGCCATACTGTTGGTTTCGGCCTGGCCGCCCAATCCGGCGATCACCGCGTAATGAACGGTAGCATCAAGGCCGGTCTTGATCACGCCCGTGCCGCGAACGACCAAGGCATCGGTCGACGCCCTACGCACCTCGATTTCAGGCGGGGTGCCTGCGGCTTCTGCCGTCATGACGATGTTAGCCCCGTCTTCGATTTGAAAACTGATCTCGAGTACGCTTGCCCCTGACGATTCGACCACAAGGTCGACCTTGTTCGTACCCGCTGGCGCGCTGGCATCTGTTTCAGGCTCCGTGGCAACTGCATTCTGGCTCGCATCCGCCGACCCGGGTGTCTGCGAACTCAGTGTCGTCGGCCAACCGGCCATGCCGGCATCTCGCCCCATTCGCGCAGCCGCAAGGAACCCAGCGACACTTGTCCGCAGCGCCAGGTTGTGGTTGCCGCCCGCCACCAGTTCGGTGACCGAGCCCAGGTCCCCG
>CAYHEW010000006.1:0-108282 GCA_964355715.1 uncultured Opitutaceae bacterium
CTTGCCGGCCTCGATCTTGGAGAAGTCGAGGATGTCGTTGATGATGCCGAGCAGGTTCTCCGCCGAGCGGTGGACCTTCTCGATGTAGTTGCGCTGCCGCGGGGTCAGCTCGGTGGTGAGGGCGAGGTGGCTCATCCCCATGATGGCGTTCATGGGGGTGCGGATCTCGTGGCTCATGTTGGCGAGGAAATCGCTCTTCGCCTTGGTGGCCTCCTCCGCGATCTCCTTGGCCCGGCGGATCTCGATTTCCGCCGCCTTGAGCTTGGTGATGTCGGTCAGCCAGCCCAGCACGCCCGGCCGCCCCTGGAACTCCGTCGCGAGGAACGTGGCGATGAAGTCGCGGGCGTCGCCGTTCGGCGCGTACATCTGGATGTTCTGGTCCCGCGCGATGCCCTCCCGGCCCATGATGTCCATCACCCGGGCACGCTCCTCGGGCCGGACGTAGGCCTCGGAGGCCGGGCGGCCGACGTCGAGGGTGGTCATCTGCACCATGCGGGGGTTGGCGAAGCGGATGGTCCCGTCGACCGAGATCGCGACGCCCACGGGGGCGGTGTCGAGCAGCCACTGCAGGCGCTCGCGCTCCGCCACCAGCGCCGCCTCGGCGCGCTTCTGCTCGGTCGTGTTGACGATGGTGGTGATGATGAGCGACCGCTCGTCGTCTTCGGCCAGGAAGACGGTCGCGTCGACGTCGGCGCGACTGCCATCCTTGAGGCGGTGGCGGAAAGAGAAGGTCATCGGCTTGCCGCTCTCGTGCAGCTGGCGGACACTTTCGGGTAGCGAGGCCGGATCAAAGTCCGGATCGATGTCGGTAACCTTCAGCGTCACCAGCTCCTCCGGGGAGTAGCCGAAGTGCTCCGACGCCGCCCGGTTGCCGTAGACCAACCGGCCGCTGGCCGGATCGATCCAGATCATCGGGCCGGCGTTCTCCACGACGAAGCGGTTGAACTGGAGTTTCTTCTCATCCCGCTTCTGCGCGGTGATGTCTTCCTTGATCGCGACAAAGTGGGTGATCCGGCCGCCGCCGTCGGTCACCGGCGAAATCGTCGCACTCTCGACGTAGGCCTCGCCGTTCTTCTTCCGGTTGATGAGTTCACCCCGCCAGACCCTGCCTTCGGCGATCGTCCGCCACATCTCCGTGTACACCTCGGGCGGCGTCTGTCCGGACTTGAGGATGCGCGGGTTCTGGCCGACGGCCTCCGCGGCGGTGAAGCCGGTGAGCGTGCAGAAGTAGGGATTGACGTACTCGATGATGCCTTCCGCATCGGTGATGACCACCGACGACGACGACTGCTCGATGGCACGGGTGAGCTGGCGCATCTGCACGGCCACGCGCTCGCGGGCGGTGACGTCGCGCACGGCGATGCAGTACTTGCCGGGCCGACCCGGGATCTCGCGCAGTCGGGAGATCTCCGACTCGATGAAGATCTCGGTGCCGTCCCGCCGCCGGGCCTTGCCGGTGACGGCGACCAGGGCCGGGGCCGACGGGTCGGCCATGTGCCGCTCCCGCTTGCCGCGGTGCGCCTGGGCCATCTCCTCGGGCAACAGTTTTTCAACCACCATGCCCTGCAGCTGCGCGGCGGTGTACCCAAACACGACCTCCGCCTGGTGGTTGACCGACACGATGCAACCCGCGCCATCCACGACAATGAGTCCGCCGGGGGCCGATTCGATCAGCTGGCGATACCAGCTCTCGGCCTCTTCCAGTTCCGCCTGATGCACCTGGAGCACGGCCGTCTGGCTCAGCGATTTCAGCATGAGATGCAGGCTGTCGAGCAACAGGCTGGCCACCGGCAGGAGCTCGTTCACCAGCGCCCGGGCCCGGGCGGACAACGGCTTGGCCGTGGCCAGTTCCAGCACACCCGTCCGGGCCTCTGTCCCTTTGAACGGCCACGCCTCGACCCAGGCGTCAACCAGCCCCTCTAGATCCGGATACCGGTCGCGGTAGGCCGCATCCGCCATTCCCGAGCCGGTCGGGCGGCCTTCGCGCCGGCAGCGCTGCGCGACCTCGCCAGCCGCGCGCCCGACATATTCCGGCGCCTGGCCCCGGCTCGTCACATAGGTCAGCTCGCCTTCGCCGCCGCAGTAGAACGCCGCCCCGCGCGCCCCGGTCTCGTCCCACAGGGCGTGCACGAGGCGCTGGCCGAATTCCTCGACTGTCCGGGCCTCCTGCAGCGAGAGGGTGATGCGGCCCACGGTGTCCTTGATCGAGCGCTCCTCCTCGGTCGCAGCTGCACTGATCCGGAGTTGCTCGATGGAGCGCGCCAGATCACCGGTTTCATCCTGCTGGGTGACAAAGGGCATGGGTTGCCCGAAGTCGCCCGCCGCCACGCTTTTTACCCGGTCCCTGATGGCATGAAACGAAGGAATAATCCGCTGGTACAGATTCCAGCCCAGCCAGGCGACCCCCAGGACCAGACCCAGACCGGCGAGGATGAGGTTGCGCCGGGCGGTCGCCAGGGCCTCATTCACAACAATCTGCTGCTGTGAGCTCAGCCGATGGTTGTAGTCGGTCCACTGATCCAAGGTCGCCAGTCGCTGCTGGTTTCGCAGGTCCAAGGCGTGAAGGCGCTGCTGGTTTAGCGGATCCATCCGGTTGCGCACGATCGCCTCCGTGCCCGGTCGGCCATCGATCGCCATCCGGGCCATGAGCTGCTCGGCCGCCTCGATCCACGCCAGGGACTGCTCGCGAAACTTATCCAGATAGACCCTCTCTTCCGGCTCGGTGATAAACTCCGCGGCATATCGGTCCAGCAAGGCCAGGGAGTCGTGCTTAGCCGCGGTGTAGATCTTGAATTGGACCTCCTGCTCCTTCGGTTCGCCGGCCCGATAGAACATGCTGACACTCGCGCGCGCCTCGACGATGGTGTGGGTGAGATGCGAGAGGGCCTTGAGGCTGGGCGTAACCTTGTCGGTCAGGAGCGTGTTCTGGCCCGAGATCTCGGCCAGCTGGAAAAATCCAATCAGGCTGAGCGTCACCAAGGCTGCCACCGGGGCGGCCGTCAGGATCAAGAGCCGTCTTGTGATAGTCATGGGCGGGATTACCGGGCGGGAGGCTGTTCGGTCGTGGCCGGCGCCGCGATTGGCGGGGCGGAAAGATCGGCGCACCGCAGTTCGAGGGTGACCCGCAGGCCGCGGCCGTCGGGCCCCGGCTGCAGGCTGAGCCGGCCGCCGCCGAGCTCGGCCACCGACTGGGCGATGGCCAGACCCAGGCCCAGGCCCTGTTGCTCGCGCCGGTCGCGCCCGAACTGGACGAACGGTCCGATGCTGCGGCACTGCTCCGCGGTCATGCCCGGGCCCTGGTCGGTGACGGCGATGGTGTAGCGGCCCGACCCGGCGGTGCACGTGACCGTCACGGCCTGCCCCGGTCGCGTGTAGCACAGGGCATTGCCCACCAGTTCGGCCACGGCGGCGCTGAGGTGCGCCGCCGCGAGCGGCACGCGGGCCTCGTCGCATTGCGCGGTGACATCCGCCTCCCGCCGAAACCGGGTCGCCGCCTCCGTCGCGCCGGCCGCGACACCGGAGCTCGCGTCGCAGCTGAGTCGCGCCGGGGCCGGCGCCGCGGACTTCAATTGGGTCAGCTCAAAATGCAGCACCAGCTGCCGCGAAAGGCGCTGCTGGCGTTCCGCCCCCTCTCGGATCAGTGTCAGGAGGTCCTTGAGCTCCTCCGGCTTGATCGCATCCGCCTCGGCCTCGATCAGCTGGAGACCGCCCAGGACGCCGTTGAGCGGGGTCATGAGCTCGTGCGACCACGCCGCCCCGGCTTCGCGCTGCCGCTCGGCCAGCAGGGCCTCCAACCGCTCGCGCAACGGGCGCTGGCGCTGGACCCGGGCGGCGATGGCGTCGAGGATATCCCGCTCGGTGAAGGGCTTCGTGATGTAGTCGTCGGCGCCGAGCGTCATGCCCCGCCGCAGCGCCGCCCGATCAGCGAGCGCCGTGAGGAAGATGAACGGGATGTCCCGGCAGTGCGGGTGCTGCCGCAACGCCTCGAGGACCCCATAGCCATCCATTACCGGCATGTTGATGTCGCAGAGGATCAGCTCCGGCTGGCGCTCGGCCAGGGCCACGCCGGCCCGGCCGTCGGCCGCCGCGAGCACGGTGTGCCCGTTTAGCTCCAGAAGATCCTGCAGGGTCTGCCGGATGTCGTCCTCGTCCTCGATGATCAGGATGTTCATGCGGTGGGAAATGGTGGATGGGTGCGACGCGGGGCCGCGGTGGGCAGCTCGAACCAGAAGCGGGCCCCGGCGCCGGGTTGACTCTCGACGCCGACCTTGCCGCCGAGTTTCTCGACGATCCGCCGGACAATCGAGAGGCCGAGCCCGTGGCCGCTGGCGCGCACCGTCGCGATGCGGGTGAACGGGACGAACATCCGGGCCTGCGCAGCGGCATCGAGGCCCGGGCCGCGATCCTCCACCCAGGCCCGCATCACGCGACCGGCCTCGCGCGTCTCGGCGCCGAGCCGGATCTGCGGTTCCGGCCCGCCGTACTTCGCCGCGTTGCTGATGTAGTTCACCCACACCTGCACGATCCAGGGCGCGTGCCCGACGGACTCCGGCCAGGCGGCCGGTTTTTCCACCCGGGCCTTCTGCTGCTTCAGGAGAATCTCCACCCGGTCCAGCGCCTCGTCGACAATCGCAGTCATGTCGAGGGGTTGCAGCGCGACGGCCTGCCGGCGCACGCCGGCCAGGATCAGCAGCTCGTCGATGATGCCAGAGAGGCGAGTCGAGGCCTTGAGCGCCTGGTCCAGGTGGTTCCGCAGTGAGACCTCGTTGGCCGTGCCGAGCACCATGGCGATCAGGTCGAGCCGGCCGTTGAGGGTCGCGAGCGGGTTCTTGAGGTCGTGGGCCACGGTATGCGCAAAGGCGTCGAGCTCGTCGAGCAGCTCCTTTTTCTCGAGCCGCGTGGCGATGGAGTGCAGGACCTCACTCTCGGTGAAGGGCTTGGTGATGAAGTCGGACGCGCCGAGCTCCATGCCCTGGCGGATCGCGGCACGATCGGCCTTGGCTGAGATCACGATCACCGGGATCGCGCGCAACGCCTCGTCGCCGCGGAAGGCCTCGAGCACCTCGAAGCCGCTCAGGCCCGGCATGTTTACGTCGGTGATGACGAGGGTGGGCAGGTCGCGGCGCGCAAACGCGAGTCCCGCGGTACCGTCCTCCGCGGTGATGACCGTGAAGCCGTTGAGCTCGAGGATGTCGGCGAGGGTCTGGCGGATCGCGGTGTCGTCATCGATCACCAGAATCTTGATGTGCTGGAGGTTGCTCATGAATCAGAGGGGGGCAGGGCCGAACGGGGCAAAATCAACTGGAAGCAGGAGCCGCCGCCGGGGACGGACTCCAGGCTGATGCTCCCCCCGAGGAGCCCGACCATGCGTTTCACGATGTTCAGACCGAGACCCGTCCCCTTGATCTGGCCGACATTGGAGCCGCGCTCGAAGGCCTCGAAAACGCGCTGCCGGTCGGCCTCCGGGATGCCGATGCCCTGGTCCTCCACCGCGATCGTGACTACCGTTGCGGTGCCCGTGACGCGGGTCGAGACCGTGGTGTTGGCCGGCGAATAGCGCACGGCGTTGCTCAGGAGATTGGAGAGGATGTGGTGCAACAGGTTCGGGTCGGTGACAAACTCCGCCAGGTCGCCCGCGACCTCCAGCGCGAAACGGTGGTGATCGCGGTCACCGAGACGGATCTCGTCGACGGCGCTGTGGATGAACTTCTGCAGGTCGACCACCGTCGGCCGCACCTCGACGCGGTTCGCGTCCATGCGGTTCAGCAGGAGGATGTCGTCAAGCATGTCGGTCATGCGATGCATCGAACCGTAGATGCGGGTGAAGAGTTCCTCGCGCTTCTCGGGGGTCATGCGCGCGAAGTGGTTGTGCAGGAGCTCGACCGAGCCGAGCGCCGCGGCCATCGGCGTGCGGAACTCGTGCGAGGTGACCGAGATGAACCGCGTCTTCATCTCGGAGATCTCGCGTTCCTTCGCGAGCATCGCCGTGACCTCGGCCTCCAGGCGCTTGCGCGCCGAGATGTCGCGGGCAAACACCACGAACTCCTCGGTCCCGGTCGGGGCCGAGCGCAGCTCGATGGCGACGGGGCCGCCGGGGGTGGCGACCTCGATGTCGCTCGACACCGTGCCGTTCTCGGCCAGCGCCCGCCGGCCGAGCTCCCGGCAGGCGGCCAGGAAATCGGCCGTCGCCCGGTAGCTGGGCACCGTGTCCGGCAACGGCGTGATGGCGGCCAGGCGCGGCGACTCCGGGGCCCGCTGGCTGAAGAGGACCGCACCGTCCGTGCCCACGCGGAGCACCGTGTCGGGAATGGTATTGAAGAGCGACTGGATCTGCCGGTTGCGGGCCGCCAGCTCGGCCGTGCGCGCGGCCACCTTGCCCTCCAGCTCGGCGTTGAACTGCCGGACCGCCGCGAACGCCTCGCGCTCGCCCAGCCCGAGGCCGATGGTGCGCGCGATGCTCTCAAGCACCTCCCGCTCGCGGACGTGGAACGATCCGTCGTCGCCGTCGGCATGGGGTCGGACGTAGCCCACCGCCACTTCGCCCGCCACGCGGTCGTTGATGCTGATCGACGCGGTCAGGCGCACCAGCAGCATGCCCGGTGCCCCGGCTTCCTGTCGCTGCCCGTCGATCACGATCTCCGCCCGTGCATCGGCCGGGTACGTCATGGCCGCGGGCAGCTCCCGCACCACCAGCGCCAGCAGGGCGGTCCGGTCGAGGGTGCGCTGCTCCAGCGCCTGGGAAATGGCCCGGAGCACCCGCAGGCCCTTCACCAGCTCATGCAGCTCGATCTCGATGAGCCGCCGGTCGGTGACGTCCTGAACCGTGCCGATGGCGCGGATCGGCTGGCCGGTCGCATCCGCGATCACCTCGCCCGTGCCCTCGGCATACTTCAACTGGCCGCTCCGCAGGATCAGCCGGGTGCCGAGCACGAAGCGCTGCCGGGTCTCCATCGCCTCCGTAAAGCGCCGCTGCAACAGGTCCCGGTCCTCCGGGGGCAGGAAGCTGTGATAAAGTTCCACCGAGGGCGTGGTCGTGGCCGGATCGAGCTCCAGCAGGCGGTACATCTCGTCCGACCAGGTGACCTGGCCGGTCGCCAGCTCGAGGCTCCAGTTGCCCAGCCGGGCAATCTGCTCGGCCTGGACGAGGCGGTCGCGGCTCTCCTGGAGCGCCTTTTCGGCCCGCCGGCGCTCGGTGATGTCGCGGGTGACGCCCAGGATCTGCTCGGGCCGGCCGGTCGCGTCGGCCAGCAGCGTGGTGGAAACCTCGGTGGCGATGATGTGGCCGTCCCGATGGACCTGCTCGAGCTCATGGACCTCGGTGCGCAGCGAGTGGTCGCCGGCCGCAAACCGGGCCAGCCGATCGGGCATGATAGCGGCGATGCGGGCCGCCGAGGCCGGCGTCAGCGAGTCGGCCATCTTCTGCGTCAGCATCTCCTCCACCGTGTAGCCGCGCAGCTTGACCACGGAGGGGCTGCAGTAAGTGAAGCGTTCCGTGGCGAGGTCGTAGAGCCAGATGGTGTCGCTCGTGTTCTCGGCGATGAGGCGGTAGCGCTCCTGGGTCTCGCGCAGCGCCTCGTCGCGGCCCTTCCGCTCGGTGATGTCCTCCTTCAGGGCCACGTAGTGCGTGATCGCCCCGCTCTCGTCGGTCACCGGAGCGATGACGGCCTGCTCGTAGTAGAGATCGCCGTTCTTCTTCTTGTTGCACAGCTCGCCGCGCCAGACCTCGCCGCGGCTGAGCGTCTGCCACATCTGCGTGTAGACCTCGGGCGCCGTCTTCCCCGACTTGAGCACGCGCGGATTCTGGTCGAGGACCTCCTCCAGCGTGTAGCCGGTGACCTCGCAGAAGCGGGGATTCACATACGCGATGGCGCCGGTGAGGTCGGTGATGGCGATGGACAGCGGCGCCTGCTCGATGATGCGCGACTGCTGGCGCAGTTTTCGCTCGGTGTTCACCCGTTCGGTGATGTCGACGAACGCCACCAGGGTTTCCTCGCCCAGGACCATGCCGGAGATTTCCACCGTGCGCACGCTGCCGTCCTTGCACGTGATGCGGCTTTCCGTGGCCGAGATTTCGCCGTTGGTCGCCACGGCCTGCTGCAACGCCTGTTCCCAAAGGGCGGCGAGTTCCGCCCGGTATTGGGGATCGGGATAGGCCCGCTGCCACCAGGCCTCGACGGTGGGCACCTCAGCCGGAGTATACCCGAAGATGCGCAGGAACCGTTCGTTGGTGAAGGCGATGCGCCCGTCCTTGTCCGCGTGGCCAAGCGGGAGCGGCACCATCTCGAGCAGCCGGCGGAACTTGGCCTCGCTGGTCTCCAGCGCCAGCTGCGCCTGCCTGCGCTCGGTGACATCCTGCGCGACGCCGTGCAGTCCGGAGATGGCACCTTGTGCGTCGCGCAGCGCATCGCCGAAAGCCAGCATCCAGCCGTGGGTGCCGTCGACCCGGATCGTCTCGACCTCGATCTCGTAGGAGGTGCCCTCCGTCAGCGCCCGGCTGATGGCCTGGCTGAGCTTCTCCCAACCCTCGGCGGTGAAATAGCGCCCCAGTTCGGGACCGGAGGGCGGCGACTGGTCCGGCGTGAGGCCCAGCATCCGGAAGATCTGATCCGTCCAGGTGACCTTCTGGGTGGCGACGTCCAGCCACCAGCTGCCGATGCGGGCGATCTCCTGGGTGGCCCGCAGCCCGGCCTCGCTGTCGCGCAACGCCTGCTCCGCCTGCTTGCGCTCGGTGATGTCGGTGACGGTGGTCAGCGTTTGCTGCTCGCCCGTGACGGGCTCGGTGAACCGATGGCTGGTGAATTCGACCCAGACCACCGTGCCATCCGGATGGAGGTAGCGTTTTTCGAGGCTGAACTGGTCGATCTCACCGCGATTGAACCGCTCGGTGATCGCCTGCTGCCGGGCGTGGTCCTCGGGGTGCGTGGCCCGGGTGAACACTCCCGGCCGGTTGGCATCCGCCGCCGCGATGCCGCTGATCCGGATGTAGGCCGGGTTGAGTTCAAGACCCTGGGCCTTCGTCCACAGCGAGACACCCACGGGGAGGTGGTCGTAGATGAACTGGAACTTGGCACTCTGTTGCCTGAGCTCGGCCTCGATTCGCTTCTGCTCGGTGATATCAGAGACGATGGTCAGCACCTGGCGCTGCCGCGTGGCCGCATTGATGAACCAGTGACTGGTCAGGCGGGCCCAAACCGTGCGGCCGTCGGCATGCAGGTAGCGCTTTTCGAAGGAATACTGGTCGACCTCATTCCGCGAGAACGGGCCAGCCGCCGCCAGCTGCCGGGCATAGTCCTCGGGATGCGACGCCTTCGCAAAGATGCCGGGGACGTTCGAGTCCTTCACCGGCACGCCGCTGATGCGGGCGTGCGTTTCGTTGACCATCACCTCGCCGCTTTCGAGGATCAGCGAGATGCCGATCGGGGCGCGCTCGAAGATGAACCGGAACCGGGCCTCCTGCCGCTTGAGCTCCTCCTCGATCGCTTTGCGGTCGCTGATGTCGATCCAGGAGCCGATGTACTCGACCGGCCGGCCCTCGGCATCGCGGACCAGGCGGACTTCGTCGAGGGTCCAGCGGTATGTGCCGTCCCGGTGACGGAAACGGTACTCCCGCACGAAGCTTTCGCAGCCGGCGGGATTCAAGCGCGCCGCCACCGCCTGGGAGCGATCCTCCGGGTGGACGTGTTCCAACCAGAAGTCCGGCTGGGCCATGAAATCCTCCGCGGCGAAGCCCGTGAGTTTGGTGACATTGTCGCTGATGTAGGTCACCGGCGACGCTCCGGCCGCATCGAACGTGTAGATCACCGCCGGGGTGGCGCCGACGAGGAAGCTCAGGCGCTCCTGGTTCTGGCGCAGCTGCTCCTCCGCCGTCCGGCGCTTCGCCTCGCCCGCGAAGACATCGAGGGCGTAGGCGATGTCGCCCGCGGTCTCTTCCAGGAGCGCGACTTCGTGGGGCGCAAAGAAATCCTTCGTCTCGGCGTAGACGGTGAGCAGGCCGAGGACTTGGCCTTCGCTGCGCAACGGCAGGGCGATGGTGGCCTGGAATCCGCTGCGGGCGGCGCGGTCGCGCCAGGGGACCGTCACCGGATCGGCAAAGAAATCGTTGCACACGTAGGTGTGGCCCTCGCGGAAGGCCGTGCCACTCGGCCCGCGACCCTCCGGCACGGTTTCGTCCGCCGAGATCCGGATGTCGGCGACGTAGCCGAACTCATCGCCCGCGCTGGCGACCGGCTTGATGAGGCGGCTGACGGGATCCAGCCACCCGACCCAGGCGATCCGGAAGCGACCGTTCTCCACCAGCACCCGGCAGACTTCGCGGAAAAGCTCATCCCGGTCTTTCGCGCGCACGAGCGCCTGGTTGACCTGGCTGATCACGAAATACATCCGGTTCAGCCGCTCGATTTCCTGCTCGTGGGCCTTGCGCTGGGCGAGGTCGATCAGCGTGGTCACGATCTTCCGGTCGCCGGTGATGGGATCGGTGAACACCCGGCTGGTCAGCTCCGCCCATTGCAGCGTGCCGTCCGGGTGGCGGTAGCGCTTTTCCACCGTGTAATGGTCGGCTGCCCCCTTGATGAATTGCTCCGCCGCCACCTGCTGCCGGGCATAGTCTTCCGGCAGCGTGGCCCGGGCGAAGACGCCGTGGTCGTGGGATGCGGCCAACGGCACGCCGGTGATCAGGGCGTGCGCGGGATTGACCAGCTCGATCCCCGCCGGGGAGGAAAGCGAGATGCCCACGGGCATGTGGTCGAAGACAAAGCGGAACCGCGCCTGCTGCCGCGCCAGCTCATCCATCAGCTGCCTGCGCTCCGTGATGTCCCGGACAATGGAAAGCACGTGGCGCCGGCCCTCGATCTCCACCGCCGCCGAGCTCACTTCCACGGGGAAGGTCGACCCGTCCTTGCGCCGGTGCAGCGTCTCGAAGGTCAGGCCCTCCGCCGTCAGCGCCTGGGTGAAATCCCGCGCGGTCGTCTCCCGCGTCTGCTCGGCGCGCAGGTCCGGCGCGGTGAGCTGTCGCATCTCCTGCGGGGTGCGGCCGTACACCGCGAGCGCCCGGTCGTTTGCCTCGACGATGCGCATGCGCTCGTCGAAGAGAAGGATCACGTCCTGCGCGTGCTTCAGCACCAGCGCGAGGCGCTCGACCGCCACCCGCCGCTCCTCCTCGGTCTCGATGTGTTGGCGCTCGTAGTAGCGCTGCCGGCTGCGCCAGTAATTGCCGATGAGGAGCCCGACCGCGAGGAGGCCCAAAGCAAAGCCGCCAGCCACCCGCCAGGTGTCCGTGCGGAGCGCGGCATAGCCCTCCGCCTGGTCAATCTTGGCCAAAATCACCCAGGTGGTGCCGGCGATCGGCCGCGACAGCCAGAGCACCGGCGCGCCGCGGTAGTCGACGCCTTCCGACAATTCCACGCGCCGGTCCAGCGCGGCCAAAGCGGCCGGCAGGTCGCGCTGTCCCAGGGGAGAGCGAAGGCGGAGCGCGGTATTCGGGCTGAAGCGCAGGTCATTGAGGAAGAGGACCGACAGGCCTTCGCGCCGGACCAGCATCGTCTCTCCCGTCTCGCTCTTCACCGGCCAGCTTTGGATGATCGGATACAGGTGGACGGCCGCATCCACGCGCAGGCGAACCGCGCCCGCAAAGCCACCATCCGGCGCCCGCCGCGATGCGATGAAGCCCATGCCGGCCGCCCCATCCGGCATCGCTGCAAGATCCTCGACGAGGACCTCCGGCGCCTGCATCGCCTGCTCGATCAGCGCCGCGGGCAAGGCGGTCTGCACTCCGGTTGACGCCGTCGCCACCGGAGCCCACGCCCGGTCCAAGACGGTGATTTCGCGATAGCCGTAGGCCTGTCGGAAATCGCCGAGGTAGCGTTCGACGCCCGTGCGATCGCCGATCAGGAACGGCGCCCGGGCCAGCGTGATCGCATCCGCCTTCCGCTCGCGCAGCCAGGCCTCGAGCTGGGCCGTCTTCAAATCGGCGATCTGGGTCAGCTCCGCAGCCAGGACCGCCCGCCGCTGGCGGATCGCGCTGCGCAGGTAAAGATATCCGCCCGCCGCGACGACGGTGAATACCAGACCCAGGACCAGCAGCGCCAACCGGCGCTGGCGTTTCACCAGGTGCGGAACGAGGCGCTTGTCGTCCGGCGCCTCGCCGAGGATGTCCCGGACGAACCAGCCGGTCGCGCCACAGGTGATCACGAGGGCAAAGCTCAGGAGAACGAGCGCCAGGGCGGTCGTCCAGGCGGCCGGAGCCAGCTGCGGGTCCTGCACCAGAGGCACGTTGAAATGATGCCCGAGCAGAATGATGCCATGCCCGGTCAAAAGGAGCAGGGCCACCACCAGCCCGCCGGCGTTCAGACGCGACCGTCGGTCGGGCGCGAGCGCCACCAACAGCACGACCGCCGCCATCAGGCCCAGCGAGACCGACACGATCGACCGGGCATGAGCGCCCAAAACAACCTGCCCCACGATCAGCAGTCCGGCCGTACCGGCCGCAATCACGCGCCAAGCCGGGAGCCGGTGCCGCCAGTTCAACACGATGAGCGCCACCCCCAGCAGCCACACTGAGTCCGACGCCAACCGCGCCATCGGCACCCGCGGCCACGCCCAGGCGGGATCCAACCCGCCGGTGAAAGGCCCGAACCGGGAGCCTAAGGCCACCGTCACCGCCACCAGCACCGGGACAGCCACCAGCCACCGCTCACCAATGGGCAAGTTCGCTGGGGTCCCGGGCTTAGGAAACAGACTCGTCATGGGGGGAAGTGCAGCCCGAACGTGAAGACGTGAAGGATTCTAGGCCGTGGGACCGCGCCCGGCTATGCAAATCTTGCCCAAGGCTCCGCGCCGCCAAACCCGGCAAAGCATGACCTGCGTCAAGGCTCCCGGACTGCCCGGCGGATAGAATGGCCGCCGCAACCGCAACCGATTCGAGGCCGCCATGAAAAAGACCACCCTGCTTGCCCCCGCCGAAGCCGGCACCTGCTCCCTGCTGGAGCCGGTCCAAAACGTCGCCCACGGCATCGTCAGCCGCGCCGTGCTCACCACGCCGGCCCTGCGGCTCACGCTGTTCCACTTCGCCGCCGGCCAGGAGCTCTCCGAGCACACCAGCAAGTCGCGCGCCCTCGTCCAGATCCTCACCGGCACCTGCCGGTTCAGCGTCGGCGCCACCGTGCACACCCTCAAGCCCGGCGACCTCCTCCACCTGCCCCCGGGCGCCCCGCACGCCGTCGCGGCCCCCGAGGCCTTTTCGATGCTGCTCACCCAGGTCACCGAACCCGCAGCCTGATCCGTCCGCCCGGCCCCACGCCGAACGACCAGACCGCGGGTCGCGTCCCGCTTTTTCCCCTATCCATGGACCGTTCCCTCCTCCGCGCCCTGCATGAGCGGCGGCCGCAGATCCGCGCCCGCTGGGAGACCTTGATGCGCATCGAACGCGTCGAGACGCCCCTGGCCAACCCCGACACGCTGGTGTTCCTGTTCGACCGCACGCTCGACGCCGTCCTCGCCGCGCTGCCGGGCCGGCCGCTGGCGCCGCCGCGCGCCCGCCCGCGCTGCCGCTGCGACTGCAATCCGATGCGCGTCTACTATTTCGCCCTCGAGCAGGCGCTGATGGAGACGCTCATCGAAATCCAGGCCGAACGCCCGAACCTCGGCGCGAAAGCCCGGATCGGCGCCGTCACCGAACTCTGCACGACGCTGCGCCGCATCGCCCAGCGCGAACTCACCGTGTTCGACCAGATCTGCCTGCAGCGCCCGCGCCGCTCGCGCCCGGCCGCCAAACCAGTCGACTACGACATTTAGCGGCGGGCGAACTGCCATCACCGCGCAAGCCGTCGATTCCACCCCGTACCCTCACGGTTCCAAACGAAACCCGTGCCCCGGCTCGTAGAACAGCACGCGCTGGTAGCGCTCTTGCACCGTGACGTCCTGCTGCCAGGTTTGCGTCGCGCCGCCGGTGTTCAGGGTGATCGCCACGCGGTGCCGGCCGGGGGTCAGCGGCACGCGCAGCTCGCCGACTGAGGCACCGTCCGACTTCAGGCCCTTGGGTTGGAAGATCCTCTCCTCCACCCTTCCGTCCACTTCCACCCCCACTGTCACCGGCTGGCGCGTGCGCTTCACCGGCTGCGCCGTGCGCATGTGGATCGGGCGCTTGTCCACGGCCGGATCGATCGCCGCCGCCGTCGTGGCGTCCAGCCAGTCGCCATGGGCGGTGAAGGAAAAGACGAACTCAGCCTCGGTCGGCACCGGATTGCGGAACGGGGCATCGCTGACCGCCAGGACCCCCGCCAGCGCGAGGGCCGTGACCGCGAGGCCGGCCACCCACGCGCCCAGGCGCGAACGCACCGCCACCGGAGCCACCGCCTGCGTGCGCAGCAGCATCGCGGCCGCCTTCAGCACCTGCGGCCGCAGCGGATCGAAGGTCACGTGCGCCACCTTGTGCGGATCCGCCCGATTCGGCCGGAAGGCCGGCTCCCGCGTGCCGGCGAGCCGCGCCGGCATCCAGCGGTTGCCCTCTTTGGCGAAGGCCTCGCTCGAGCCGCAGCCCGCGATCAGCACCGCCGTCGCGCCCTTCGCGATCAGGCGCTCGATCAGCTTGGGCTCCACCCAGCCGGCACAGGGGATCGGCCGCACACTGTAGCCCGGCAGGCGCCGCGCCCAAGCCACCGCGTCGAACAGCTCCCAGCCACCATCGGATTGCGCACAGACGAGCGCGATCGCCGGCGGCGCGCCGCGTCCGACTTCAGCGACGACATAGCTCTCGAGTTCCCGCGTGACCTGCTGCGCGTCGAACCACTCCAGGCCGATGCCCTGCGTGTCGCACGCGCCGGCGCAGATACCGCAGCCGATGCAGCGCTCGGGATCGATCTGCGCCTGGGAGGGGAACGGCTTCCCGTCGGTGCGCGGCACCATCGTGATCGCGCCAAACGGACAATCATGCGAGCACAGCGTGCACGCGAAGCAGCGCGAGATGTTCACCTTGGCCTGGAACACCGCCCGCGGTCGGCGCCGCGTCAGCCACCAGGGCACGGTCATGAGCCCCGTCGAGGCGAGGAACGTCGCGAGCCAGATGCCGCCGCCCGAGAGACGCGCCGTGATGGCCAGCGGCCAGAGGTACCACCAATCCATGCTGAACGTGTCCGGCTTCAGCGCCATCTGCGCCGGCGCCGCATTGGCGGCGGGATAGGCGAGCGAGGCCACGAACACCGCGCCGACCAGCCAAAGCGACAGCCGCCAGTCCGGCAGCAGCGGCGAGCGGCTCAGCCGCGCCAGGTGCAGGCACAGGCCCGCCGCGATGCCCAGCGGCAGCACCATGTGCAGGAAGAACACGACGAAGAAAAGGAGCGACGGCACCGTGCGGTCCGCCGCGAAGAGCCGCAGCATCGGCTCGCCGAAGATCGGCAGCACGTCGAGCGCGCGGATCGTGTCGAGCGCCAGCAGCTGCGCCCGCTCGTCCCACACGAGCCAGTAACCCGTCCACCCGATGAACCACACGAGCCCCAGCAATCCCACGCCGCTCACCCAGGCGAGCCAGCGCGCGTCCGCGAACTTGCGCGCCAGGAAGGTCCGCAGCGCGTGCACGAGGACGCAGAGCATGAGCAGGTCCGAGGAGTACCGGTGCACGCTGCGCATGATCCCGCCCAGCGAGCGCGGCCCGAGTCCGGCGAGCGAACTCCACGCCGCCTGCACGCTCGCCGAGTACCAGATGAGCAGCATGACGCCCGAGAAAGTCGCCAGCAGCAGCAGCGCGTTGGTCGCCGCGCCGAGGTGCGCCAAGGGGTTCAGCTCCCGCGGCAGCCAGCGCTCGAGCAGCGTGTCGAGGCGCGTGAGCACGCCGTTGCCCGCCGCGAGCAGGCGAGCGAGCCGGGTGGGCGGTGGCGGCGGGGACGAGCCGGCGGCCTCGGGCGCCGGACCCATGGCATCGGCCAGCACCTCGCAATCCACGTCAGGATGCAGGTGTTCCGCCATGGGCCTCGCTGAGCAAAGAGCGCAGGGCTACACGGAGCCACGCGCGGTGACGGGTATCGAGGGTGAAGCGATAGGCGATGCGGTTGGTGCGGTCGACCAGAAGGAAGAGGTTGGCGTGATCGATCACGCCGGTCTGCGCATTGCGCGTGGCGGAGAACTGCAGGCTGGTGAGCAGGTCGTGCATGGCCGCGGGCTGGGCGGCGTTGACGTAGCGGAACTCCGGATGGGTGAAGCCGCGGACCGATGTCACCATGTCCATGAGCGTCGCCGTCTCGTACTCCGGGTTGAGCGTGAGCGCCACGACGTTGAGCCCGGCGCGCTCCGCCGGCGGGAGTTCGTCGAGCAGCGTCTTGATCTCGAGCAGAATCTCCGGGCAGGCCGTGGTGCACGCGGCGTACACGCCGGTGACGAGCACGACCCGGCCGCGCAGGTCGGCGAAGCGGAACGGCGCGCCCTTTTGGTCAATCAGGGGCGTGTCGGGCAGCGCCAGCGCCACGCGGATGCGCTCGCCCGGGAAGGGCGGGAGGATCAGCGCCTTCTGCGCATCGGTACGCGCGTAGTAAACCAGGCCGCCGGCCGCCACGGTCGCCAGCAGCAGCGCCGCGCCGGCGGCGTGGAGGTGCCGGCGCCAGGTGGCCGCGGTGAGGAGCTGCGCGAAGCTGCGGCGCCAGAGGAGCGCGGCGACGCCGACGACGAAGATCGGCTCGAACATCATCACGGTCACCGCCAGCCACGAGATGCCGCCCGTGCGCGGGTCGCCGCGGTAGCACCAGAGCTGGAAGTCGCGGACAAACTCGCCCAGCCACCCGCCCTCGGTCGGCCCGAAGATCGTGACGAGGAGGAACGCCTCGTAACCCGCCAGCGCCGTGACGAGAAACACGAGCAGGCCCTGGCCCGAGAGGAACCGGGCCGCGCGCGTGTCCGCCCAGCCGGCGGCGGACGCCGGCGACACGGACGCAGAAGCGGGGGCGGAGGCGAGCATCGGGTGATTACCGCACGGGCCAGACGTCGGCCAAGGCCTTCCAATTCGCGAAGTAGTACACCGCGAAGCAGGCGAGGAAGACGAGGGTGAGGACGATCGTGCCCTTGGTGGCGTAGTGGTCGTGCGCGAGCGAGCCGGGCTGGCTGCCGGCGAGCGCGGGCGGCGTACCCCAGTCGGTCATCGGGCGGTTCTCGATCCTGGCGCCGAAGAGCAGCGTGCCCACGCAGAGCAGCACGAAGGTCAGCAGGCCGAGGAAGGCGAGGATGCCGCCGATGCCGAGCACGCCGAGCCAGAGGTGCGCCGCGGGGCCGTAGACGCCCTGGGCGTCGATGTCCCAGCTGCGGCGGGAGACGCCCATCGAGCCGGCGAACGACATGCCGAACGAGAGGAGCGTGATGCCGATGCCGAAGAGCCACGGCTGCACGCGCGCCACGCCGCGGAAGATGAAGTCGCGCTGGAAGATCAGCGGCACGACGTAGTAGGCGAGACCCATGAACGCCAGGCTCGTGCCGCCGACCACGGTGACGTGGAAGTGGCCCGGGATGCGCAGGGTGTTGTGCGCGATGATGTTGATCTGCTGCGTGCCGAGCGTGACGCCCGTGATGCCGCCGAGGAAGCCGAAGATGACGAGCGAGAGGGCGGTGGCGGAGAACGCCGGGTTGCGCCAGGGCAGCGCCGTGACCCAGCCGAAGATGCCCGCGGTGTAGCCCTTCTCGCGCATCGCGATCTCGACGCCGGCCGGGACGGTGAAGCCGTGCACCATCGAGGCCAGCACCGCGAGGTACATGGCGTAGGAGGTGTTCCAGATCTTCCACGTCGCGCCCACGCCCGGATCCACGAGGAGATGGTGCGCCGAGGCGAGGTTGATGAAGAGGATGTAGAGGACGAAGGCCGTGCGGCAGACCGCCTCGTTGATTGGGCGCGCGCCGACGACGATGTGCGAGAGGAGGTACCAGACCGCGACCATCGCGCAGACGTTGACCTGCTGCGACTGGTGCCCGAGGCCCCACCAGATGAGGCGGTACCAGGCGGGGTCCGGCTGGGCCGTCCAGCCCATCGCGTAGGTGAAGGTCGGGATCATCACGACCGCACCGTGCAGGAGCGTGACCACCGCGATGATCGCGGCGGCCAGCGCGCCGAAGGTCACGATCGGCATCGAGCCCTCGTAGGCCCCGTCGCGCTTCGCGACGTAGAGGGTGGCGAAGAAGTTGAACACGCCCACGAGCGTGCCGACCGCCACGAGGATGATGCCGAGGTAGAAGAGCGGATGCGCCAGCAGCGGCAGGTACGACGTCATCATCACGTCGGCCTGGCCGGCGAGGATGATGTAATCCACCATGACCGCGCCGACGATCATCAGGCCGAACGACACCCAGGCCACCTTGCGCGAGTAGAGCCGCGCGTTGAGCGGCGTCGTGCAGGCGAAGTAGAGGATCGCGACCTCGAAGAAGAGGATCCACAGGATCAGCATGTTGATGCCGTGGAAGGTCAGGATGCGGTAGAACCAGTCCACCGGCAGCAGGTGCACCGTCTGCCAGCGCGTGAGCGCGAGCAGCAGCGCGGCGATGCCGCCGAGGAGCAGGAAGACGATGCCGCTGACGGCGTTGAGCTTGATGAAGCGCTGCGCGTCGAGGCAGACGCCGAGGCCGGTCGTGCCGCAGGTGCGGCCGGGCGTGCCCGGGGCGAGGAGGTTGTGGGAGGAAGAGGCCATGGGGGTGGGTTATTCGACGAAGATCTTCCCGGACATCGCGTGGTGGCCGGCGCCGCAGAATTCGTTGCAGACGATGGTGAACTCGCCCTTCGAGGTCGGCGTGAGGGTCAGGACGTGGTCATAGCCCGGCAGCACCTGGAAGTTCATGTTCAGGGGCTGGAGCGAGAAGCCGTGCTGCAGGTCGAGCGACGACAGGTGAAGCCGGTAGGTCTCGCCCTGGCGCAGGCGCAGGGCCGGGTACCATGACCACATGCGGCCGATCAGGTAGGCGTCGCCACCCGCCGGCGGCTCGACGATGGGCAGCTCCTGCATGAGCGGATTGGCGGGATTGGGATTCTTGTAGGTGCCGACCGTGTTGGCGGCGACGAACTGCTCGGTGCGGGCGTGGAAGGCCGCGGGCGTGACGGTGTAGGTTTCCCCGGAGCTGTTCTGTTTGCCGCGGAAATGCCAGTACGGCATCATCAGCGACATCACGAAGCACCAGAGGATGGCGCAACCGAGCCAGATCTTCTCGTGGCCGGCCGGACCGTGGAACCAGGGGGTGGTGAGTGGGCGCAGGCTCATGGGTGAAAGGGGGTCAGGGCAGCTGCGCCGGTTTGACGAGGATGATCTCGATCCAGCCCCACACGGTGTAGGACAGGACAGGGATGAGGACGCCGAGGACGAGCAGCAGCCAGGGGTTGTCCAGGAGCTTCTGCCACGGGTGTTTTTTGGGTTCTTGGTTCATGAGGAGGATGCGGGGAAAAGGGTCGGGACGCGGCGCCAGGCGCCGAGGCGGCGGAGCATGACCGCGAGGAAGAGGACGCCACCGGCGACCGCCACGAGGCCGCCGAGGCCCATCACGCCGAGGCCGAGATACTCGCCGAGCGAGCGCACGTGCTGCTCGGCGCCGTACTGCTTGCGGCCGAGGCCGTAGGCGCCCGCGAGGGCGAACCCGAGGCCGAAGACCGCCTGGCCGCCGCCGAACAGCAGGAGCTGCAGGCGCGCGCGACGCGCCGGCGTGGGCGTCCGGCCGGGCGCGGCCGTCGTGCTCGTGAAATCGTACGCCGCCGCCATCAGCGCGAGCGTCACAGCGCCGATCGCGCAATGGTAATGCCCCGGCACGAGCGTGCTCGAGCCGCGGATCATCGCGCCCAGCAGGAAGCCGAGCACCGTGAGCGTCGCGCTGCCCGCGAGGCCCGCCGCGCGGAAATCCCGCCAGTCGAGCGCGGCGCGGTGCCGGCGCACGTGCATGATCGCCACGCCGAGCACGACGAGCACCACCGGGAACAGGGTCCACCGCATGAGGTGCGTCGCCATCGGGAAGTACTGCGTCGCCGTCGTCCCGCCGAACGCGAGGAACGGCATCACCACCTGGGGCAGCACGAGGATCGCGAGCAGCCCGGCGGTTGGGGCGGGCGACAGCGCCGCCCGCCCCGTCCACCGTTGCAGGAGGTGCAGCCAGAGGCCCAGCATCGCGGCGACATTCGCCGCCTGCAGGACGTGGCCCCCACCCCAGAACATCAGTTCGTACGTGACCGAGGGATGCGCCTTGGGCGTTGTGACCCAGGCGCCGGCAAAGGTGACGATGGCCAGCAGGTTCGCGGCCGCCGACGTGCGCAGCGCAATCACCGCGCCCGGCGTCAGCGCCCGGTCGTCGGTCCGCGCCGGCGCCGCAATCGCCAGCACGCAGAAGAGCCCCGCGCCGGCGAACCAGCTGACGAGGCCGCCGAAGAACACCGGGTGATCGATGACCGGCACGTAGTTCGAGAGCACCGGCTGCGCGCCGGGCATGACCGCACCGGTCAGCAGGCCGAGCACGCCGGCCGCCGCCAGCGCGAGGGCCGCGGCCGTCCACCCCCGTGGCAGCCGCGGCCCGACGGCGAGCCCCAGAAACGCGAGCGTGCCCGCCTGGAACCACACGACGATCGCGAGATCGACGTGCACGACGAGCGCGCGCTTGAAGAAGAGCGGATCGGTGAACAGCCAGCCGAGGAACGGCAGGCGCCCGACCACGAGCATGAGCGAGAGCAGCCCCGCGAGTACGAGGCTGCCGACCGCGAGCGCGAACCAGCCCCGCGCCGCAAGCAGATCCCCCGCCGGTGCCGCTACCCGCGACCCCGTCGTCGGCGCAAGCGCCGGGACGAACGCAGGATGGGTCGAGACGGATGCGGCTGGCGGGGGCATGGCCGCAGTTGTAACCGAACCCCGCCTCGGCGGCCTTGACGCAGGTCAACGTTTGGCCGCGGGGGGCCTCCGCGCTGTTTCTTGACGCCGGTCAAGGCGCGCGCCGCGGCCGCGCGCTATCCTCGCCCCATCGCCGTGACGAGTCTCCCCATCGCCCGACCGCTCGATTCCGCCCCCGTCCGCCCCGCTGGGTTTGTCCTGGTGCGAGTGTTGGTAGCGCTGACGAAACCGCAGCTCGCCGCCATGTCGGTGCTCACCGCGCTTGTCGCCTACGGCGCGGCGCGACCGGAGCCGGGCACCGCCCTGGCGACGGTCATCGGCACAAGCCTGGCCGCGGCGGGCGCGCTGTCCCTCAATCAATGGTGGGAACGGCGCGCCGATGCGGTCATGCGGCGCACGCGCGGCCGCCCGCTGCCGCAGGCGCAGATCCCCGCCGACGCCGCCCTGGGCTGGAGCCTCGCCCTTTCCGTCGGCGGCCTCGGGGTGCTGGCCGAGCTCGTGAACCTGCCCGCTGCCGTCATCGCGGCGCTGACGATTTTGCTCTACGGCGTCGTGTACACGCCGTTGAAGCGTCACACGCGCTGGGCGACGGAGATCGGCGCGATCTCGGGCGCGCTGCCGCCCCTTCTCGGCAACGCCGCCGCCGGCGACCTGTGGGCCGCCCCGGGCACGGCGCTCGCGGCGGTGCTGCTCTGCTGGCAGATGCCGCACTTCTTCGCGATCGGCTGGCGCCATCGCGCCGACTACCGCGCCGCCGGCTTCCGCCTGCTGCCGGCCGTGGATCCCACCGGCACGCGCACCGCCGCCTGGTCGCTGGGCTACGCCGCCGCGCTCCTGCCGGTGTCGCTCGCCCCCTGGGCGCTGGGGCACCTGGGCGCGATCTACGGCGTGACTGCGGCGGTCGCCGGCGCGGCTTTTCTCAGTTGCGCATGGCGTTTCCTGCGCGACACCGCCCAACGCGACCCCGCCGCCCGCCGCCTGTTCTTCGCGTCGATCATCTATCTACCCGTGGTGATCGTGGCGCTGGCGATGGACCGGCTGGTGGTGTAGGTGGCGCGCGGTAGGCAGCGAGCTTGCTCGCGCTCGCACGACATGCGCACGCCGAACCAGCGCCCGCAAGCGGGCTGCCTACCGTGGCGTGGTTGAGCGCTAAACGTTGAAAGTTAAGCGTTGAGCGTTACGGCGCGTCCAGCGGTCAGTTCCGCCCCGACTGCGCCAGCGCACGCGGGAACAGGATGTTGTTCTCCTTGTGCACGTGGCGGTGGAGGTCGGCCTCGAACTCGGCGAGGCCGGCCAGCAGCGCCCGGTGCGTGTTGCAGCTCTCGGCGTCGGGCTTGAAGCCGTCGGTGAGCTCGCGCAGGCGCGCAACCGCATTGCCGGCCGACTCGTGCTCCGCCTCCATGACGCTGATGGGATTCGCGATGGAGCCGCAGTGGAAACTGCCATCGGCCGCGCCGGCCTCGATCTGGCGCACGATGGGGAAGAGGATGAGCTCCTCCTTGCGCATGTGGCTGAACATCTCCTCGGCGAGGGCGATGACGGTCTGGTGCACCTCGGCGAGGCGCGCGTCGCGCCAGCCATGCTTGCCGGCGACGCGGCCGGCCATCTCGACGAGGCGGGGGAGCTCGCCCTTCACGTAAATGTGGTGCGTCTGCTCGATGTGGTCGGCGAGCTGGGTGAGCGTCATACCGGCCGCATCCACCTCGGTGGGCCCGTCATTTTCGGTCACGGTGGCCGCGAGCATCAAACCGACCGTATGGGGGTCGAGATTCTTGCGGCTGCAGGCCGCCGCGAGGGTTTGCTTGCCGCCGCAGCAATAATCGATGCCGAGGCGCTCAAAAACGCGGGCGAGGGCGGGCCGTTCGGCGACGATCGCGCCAACGGTGGTTTCAGGAGTGAGGACAGGGGTCGTGGCAGTGTTCATGGTGTGGATGAATGGAAACGCCCGCACCGTCGCACACCGCCGCCCAGCGCGCCTTGATGCGGATCAAGCAAATCGCGTCCTGAGGAGAAAACCTCGGGCTCCGGCGCATTTTTTACGGGACTCCGCCCGGTTCGCGCGGCAAGGTCTCCGCCGATGCCGACGTCGCCCCGACCCGCCGACTTCAAGCTGACCGGACTCACCGGCACGCTGCGGTGCTGCCAGTTGTTCTCCGGCCTGTCCGCGGAGGATCTGATGGTGATCGCGGGTTTCGTGATCACGCAGAAGCTGGCGAAGGACGATTACCTCTTCCACGAGGGCGAGCCGGCGCGCGGCTGCTACCTCGTGCAGAGCGGGGCGATCAACGTCCACCGGGTGAGCGCGATCGGCAAGGAGCAGGTCATCCACGTCTTCCGCTCCGGCGAATCCTTTGCCGAGGCCGCCCTCGCCTCCCCCACCGGCTACCCGGCCAATGCGCGCGCGGTGGAGCCGAGCACGGTGCTGATCATCCCGAAGGCGCCGATCCTCGAGCTCATCGGCCGCCGGCCCGACCTCGCCCTGCGCATGCTGGGCTCGATGAGCAGCCACCTGCGCGTGCTCGTGGGCATGCTCGACGACCTGACGCTCAAGGACGTGGAGACGCGCCTCCTCAACTGGCTCGTTAAGCACAGCCCCTCCGCCACCGGCGGCACCATCCGCCTCCCCGGCACCAAGCGCGTGCTCGCGGCCGAGCTCGGCACGAGCAGCGAAACCCTCTCCCGCACCCTCGGCCGCCTGCGCGACCAGAAGTTCATCGCGGTAACGGGCAAGGAAATCGCCGTCCGCAACCTCCCCGCCCTGCAAGCCATGCTGCGCCGCAACCTCGGCGAGCACTGAGAGCGCGGAGCCAGATCCCGCTCGCGCCGGCGCAATCGCCTGACAGGCTGGCGGCTTCCATGTCCGCCGCCGCCCATGCCTCCCCGTCACTCCACGCCTCCTGGCAGGCCGGGCTGCGCGGGGCCCGCGCCAATGTTCTGCCGGGACTCGCCCTGCAGGTCGGTGCCCTGGCGCTCGTGCTGGCCTATTACTGGCATCCGCCCACCCGCGAACTCCTCGGTCGCATCGAGGCGTGGCGCATCGAGGTCAGCTTCGCGTCGAGCGTCCTGACCACGGCCATCTTCGGCGGCCTGCTGCCGGTGGTGCTCCTCTGGTCGCAACCCGCCACGCGCGGCCGCTACGACCTGCGCCAGGGCGCGGCGCTGATTGCCTTCTGGGGCTACAAGGGGATCGAGGTCGACGTCTGGTACCGTCTGATGGCCGCAATCTTCGGCGAGGGTCTCGACTGGCAGACCATCACGCTCAAGTCCCTGTGCGACCAGTTCATCTACTGTCCGTTCTTCGCCATCCCGGTCACCGTCGTGGCCTATGAGGCCATCGAGGCGCGCTTCAACCTGACCGCCGTCGTCGCCGACATCCGCGCCGGCGGCTGGTACTGGCGCCGCGGCCTGAGCGTGCTCGTCTCGAGCACCGTCGTTTGGACCCCCGCCGTCTTCATCATCTACGCCCTCCCCACCGCCTTGCAGCTCCCGCTGCAGAACCTGGTGCTTTGTTTTTACACGCTGCTCGTCGCGCACCTGACCGCGAGGCGGCACTGAGGGGCTCACGCGTGAGGCGATACCTTTAGTCCTTTCGGCTCATGACGCCTGAGGCATTGCCCGGTAGAGTCCTGCCTGCCATGTCTGTCGCCACCTTGCGCCCGCGTCCTCCCGTGCTCTCACTCATCGGCCGCACCCCGCTGCTGCCGCTGCGCTTCGCCGCCGAGGATCGCACGATCCACGTGAAGGCGGAGTTCCTCAACCCCAGCGGCTCGGTCAAGGACCGGCTGGCGCTGTGCATCATCGAGGACGCCGAGCGCCGCGGGCTGCTGCGGCCGGACTCCGTCATCCTCGAATGCACCAGCGGCAACACCGGCATCTCGCTCGCCATGGTCGGCGCCGCCAAGGGCTACAAGGTGAAGATCCTGATGAGCGACACGGCCAGCGTGGAGCGCCGCTACCTGATCGAGCAGTTCGGCGGCGAGGTGCAGCTCTTCAAGGCCACCGGCGGCTACGGCACCGGCATCGCCCTCGCCAAGGAGATGGCCGCCAACGACGACCGCTACTTCCTCCCCTGCCAATTCGAGAACCCCCTCAACGCCCTCGACCACGAGGAGCACACCGGCCGCGAGATCCTCGCCCAGCTGCCCGGTCCGATCGCCGCCTTTGTCTCCGGCTACGGCACCGGCGGCACGATCACCGGCTGCGGCCAGGCCCTGCGTGCCGCGCACCCGGACGTGAAGATCCACGCGATGGAGCCCGCCGAGGCCGCGATGCTCTCGGGCGAGATGCCCTGCTGCCATTCCATCGAGGGCATCGCCGGCGGCTACGTGCCGCCGCTCCTGCGCAGCGCGCACATCGACCAGGTCATCAAGATCAGCAGCGAGGAGGCGCTCAACGCGACCCGCCGGCTCAACCGCGAGTTCGGCCTCCTCGTCGGCACCTCCAGCGGCGCCAACGTCGCCGCCGCCCTCCGCATCGCCCGCGAACTCGATCCCGCCGCCCGCGTCGTCACGATCCTCTGCGACCGCGCCGAGCGCTACTACTCGACCAAGCTCTTCCGCCACTGAAAGACCGGGAATAAACCCCCTCCCTGGTTTGCTCCCACTCCGTTCCTCCCTACTCTCCTCGCCATGAAGTTTCTCCGCCCGGTCCTGTTTGCCCTCCTCGCCCTGTCCGCCCTTTGGCCGGCCGCCGCCTCCGCCCAGGTCAAGGCCTCCCTCGTGGCCGACGTCACTAGCGTCCAGCCGGGCCAGTCCTTCACCGTCGCCCTGCGCCTCGAGCACACGCCGCACTGGCACACTTACTGGATCAACCCCGGCACCGGGCTCGTGACCACCCTCGCGTGGACCCTCCCCGACGGCGTGACGGCCAGCGACATCCAGTGGCCCGCGCCGAAGGCCCTGAAGGACCGCTCCGGCACGATCGTGGGCAACGGCTACGAGGGTGATCTGCTCCTGCCCGTCACCATCACGCCGCCCGCCACCCTGGCCCCCGGCAGCAAGCTCACCCTCAAGGTCACCGCCGAATGGCTGATGTGCGAGGATTCGTGCATGCCCGGCAGCGCGGACCTGCAGCTCACGCTGCCCGTCACCGCCGAGGGCGCCGCGCCCCATGCCACCTTTGGCCCGCGTCTCGCCGCTGTCCGCGCCAGCCTCCCGCGCGCCGACGCCGCCTGGACCCCGAGCGCCACGCGCGCCGGCAACACGATCACGCTCACGGTCAAGGCCGCGCAACCGGGCACCCACGCGCCGACCGGCCTGCGCTTCTTCGCTGACGACAACCTCGTCGCCTACGAATTGCCCCAGACCGTCGCCTCCGATGGCGCGGGTGGCTTCGTGCTCACATTGCCCGTCTCACCCGACGGTCCGGCGGATGCCACCAAGCTCGTCGGCGTCCTCACCGCGGATAACGGCTGGCGCGCCGATGGCACACTGCCCGGCCTCCGCGTTGAAGTGCCGTTCACGCTGCCCGCCTCCGCCAAGCCTACGGCGGGCGGGGCCCCGTCCGGGCCGGCGGCCGCGCCCGTCGCCCCCACCGGTTTGCTCGGCACCCTTGCCCTCGCCTTCGTCGGCGGACTCATCCTCAACCTCATGCCCTGCGTCTTCCCGGTGCTCGGCATCAAGATCCTCGGCTTCGTCAACCAGGCCGGCAGCGAGCGCAGCAAGGTCGTGATGCACGGCCTCGTGTTCACCCTCGGCGTGCTGCTCTCGTTCTGGACCCTGGCCGGCGTGCTCGCGGTGCTGCGCACCGGCGGTGCGGAGCTGGGCTGGGGCTTCCAGCTGCAATCGCCCGCCTTCGTCTTTGCGCTGACGGTCCTGATGCTCGTCTTCGCGATGAACATGAGCGGCGTGTTCGAGTTCGGCCTGAGTGCGACCGGCGTCGGTGCCGGCCTGCAGATGAAGCAGGGCTATGGCGGCTCGTTCTTCACGGGCATCCTCGCAACCGTCGTGGCGACGCCCTGCTCGGCGCCCTTCCTCGCCCCCGCGCTCGGCGCGGCGCTGGCGCTGCCGGTGTTTGAGTCGTTCCTCATCTTCACGGCGATCGCGATTGGGCTCTCCGCGCCGTACCTGCTGCTCTCGATCTTCCCTCAGGCCATCAAGGTGCTGCCGCGGCCGGGCGCGTGGATGGAGACCTTCAAGCAGTTCATGGCGTTCCCGCTCTACGCCACCGTCGCCTACCTCGTGTGGGTGCTGGCCGGGCAGACCAGCGAGGGCGGCATGCTGATGGCGCTCTTCGGCCTCGTGCTCGTCGCCCTCGGTGTCTGGTTCTACGGCCGCTGGAACGCCCCCGGCGCCTCCGCCGGCCGCGCGCGCTTCGGCGTCGTCGCCGGGGCGCTCGCCTGTGCCGCGGGTCTGTGGACCGGCTGGCCGCAGCCGCCGGCGCCGTCAGAGATCGTCTGGGAAAAATGGAGCGAGGAGGCCGTTGCCAAGTACCGCGCCGAGGGCCGCCCGGTGTACGTGGATTTCACCGCCCGCTGGTGCGCGACCTGCCAGGCCAACAAGAAACTGGTCTTCACCTCGTCGGAGGTCCTGAAGGTTTTCGCCGACCAGAAGGTCGTGGCCCTCAAGGGCGACTGGACCAACAAGGACCCGAAGATCACCGCCGAGCTGGCGAAATACCAGCGCAGCGCGGTGCCCTTCAACGTCATCTGGCTCCCCGGCAAGAGCGACCCGGTCCTATTGCCCGAGCTGCTGACACCCTCGACCGTGCTCGACGCGATGAAGGGCTGAGGCGGTGCCGCCGTTGTCGCCGGGGTCGCCGGCCCCGGACCGGGCTCAGCGAGCCCGGCTACAGTCGAACGGTTTTCGCTGCGGCCGGGTTGAAAAAACCTCCCCGGGCCGTGATTATGCGCTGGCGGTGCGGGTTGGACCTGCTGGATTGGGTTGAGCTCTGCCGCCCCGGCTCGGCATAATTTCTGTCTCATGTCTGAACACACCCATGGTGGCAAAGTGGAGCCCAAGTTCTCCCTTTGGCGCTTCCTGCTCGTCAATCTCATCTCCCTCGCCGGCCTCTGCCTCGCGTTTGCCCTGCTCGCCCCCGGCGTCTGGCAGGCGCAGCTTTCCGCCGGCTGGCTCGCCATCGTCGGCGTCATGCTGGCCGTGCACCTGGGCGCCGCGTTCGTGGAGTTCTTCTTCCACCGCTACGTGCTGCACGCGCCGCTGGTCCCCTTCCTCGCCTATTTCTACCGGCAGCACACCCTGCACCACGCGTTGACCCGGGTCGGCTACCAAAAGGGTCGCCAAACGGGCGAGTCGATGCCCTGCCTCGTCGAGAACCGCTACCCGATCGTCGAGGAGAAGCAGTTCGAGGCGTCGTACTTCCCGTGGTATTCGCTGCTCGTGTTCACGCTGGTCGCCTGCGTCCCGCTCGTGCCGCTGCAGTTCCTGCTGCCGACGGTGCCGGTCATGATGGGCGGGATCGCCGCCACCTTCCTTTCGCTCGTGCTCTACGAGACGATCCACGCCGTCGAGCACTGGCCGCAGTCAACCTGGGACCGGCTCGTGGCGCACCCGTGGCAGGGGCGCTTCTGGCGCAAGGCCTACGCCTTCCATCTGCGGCACCACGCCGACATCCGCTGCAACGAGGCCATCTCGGGCTTCTTCGCCCTGCCGGTGCCCGATTGGATCTTCGGTACCTACGTGGATCCGAACACCCTCTACCGCCATGGCGAGACCGCCCCGTCGGTGGAGTTCGTCAGCCCCGAGCCCCGCTTCGCCTTCCTCCGCTGGCTCGACCGCCGCGCCGCGCAATCGGTGCAGGCCCGCCGGCAACGCCGGGCAGCCTGAGTTGGGTAGGCTACGTCGCGTGGGCGGCGTCGGGAGGACCAATGGTCCGCCCCATAACAGCCTGGGGTGCAACCCCAGGACACCGTTGATTCGGTTCATCGAGGGCTGAAAGCCCGCCCAATGGATCGGGCTTTCAGCCCTTGCCCGTCATGCACCCACCTATCCTGGGGTTGCACCCCAGGCTGTTATCGATCGGGCCTTCGGCCCTGCCAAGCTCGTCGCTCAGCGGGCGCTGGTCAGCGCGGGGGGCACGTGCTCCTCGAACTTCCGCTGGCAGGGGCCGACCATGAGCACCGATTCCTCGGGCCGCGCCTCGACCTCGCCCTTGATCACCCGGTAGGCGATCGCGGTGGTTTCATCGGCGGTGGACAGCCTGACGCTGTCGAGCACCATGCCGTCTGCATTGGTGATGGTTATTCTGATCGTGTTCATGGCGGATTCTTTGCCGTGGTTGGCCGTGCCTGCATTTTCCTGACGGAAGGGTTGCGATACGATCGATCGTCGAAAGGGAGCGCCGTGAAGGATCCGCGCAGACGACGCTTCTACACCCGCCAGCGTCCGGTAACAAGCCATCATCGTCCGGGCGCGCAGGACCAAAGGTCCGTCTCATCACAGCCTGGGGCAACGCCCCAGGTTGATGGATGTTCGCTGGGTCGAGGGCTGAAGGCCCGATCCATGGGGCGGATATTCGGCACTCGCAAAAAGGCTCCGACGGCTAAGGGACCGGTGTGCTCTTTGGCCTCAACAATAGCGCAGCAGCTACATCGCTTGGCTTAATCTGCTCGGTACAGGGACCTTGAGTCTTTACGTCCCGATGTGAGCCGGGATCTTCGCGGACCGGAGCCCCCGCTGATCCGCGCACCAAAGCACAATGGACTTATCACGGACTACATCCGACCAAAGAGCTATCAGGCCTTCTTCCACAGCCGCCGCTACTTCTAGATCGATCGTCGACTCTTTGCGGCAAACCCTGGCGGAAGAATCGCGAGCTTCGGTTCCTGAAAAGTTGGCGCGTGTAGCGGCCGCGACGCGACTGATTACCGGCCTGGAAGCAAGGGGGCTCTTGCGGAAGCAAAGCTACGAAGCGGCGAGCAAGGCGGAACTCGAACGTCGGTATTCCCTCGCCTGAGGGGCGCCAGCCCTGCGCCAGCGATCATACCCCTAGCCTGGGCCATGGTCATATCAGCGTTCTATTTACGCGGCTAGACCCGCGCCGCGGACCACAAACGCATTGAGCCTCCTCGAACTTAATCGGGGAGGCTCATTACGATGCGGGGCGAACCCGCTGGCGCGGCAATGGCGCTTATCTTCGTCTTGGTTTGGCGGAGTCTACTGAGTTTTTAGCTTTTGGACTGCTACCTAACCTTTCTCTTTTGTGGCCACGTGGCCACGGAGGGAAGGTACACCCAAACGGGTGCCAATGCCAGTGGATTGTCCGGCCGGCGGATCACTTCGCGGGCTTTTCCGCGGTCTCGTCCTTGCTGCCGAACTTCCACCACTTGCGGCTTTTTTCGGCACGCTTGGCCTGGCCCTGCTCGGAGCCCTTGCCGAGTTCCTTGCGCTCCTGGTCGGCCTTCTTGCCTTCGAGCTCGGCGGCGCCCTTTGCCTTGTCGGCGGCCTTGTCCGCTTCCTTCCCGGCCTTCTTGGCCTCTTTCTCAGCCTGCTTGGCTTCCTTCGTCGCCTGCTTCTCGGCAGCCTTGGCCTTGGCCTCGGCCTGCTTCTGCTCTTTGGTGACGTCGGCAGCGGTCTCGCTCATCTTGGCGCCCTTCTCACCCTTTTCGACCGGCGGCTTGGCCGCGAGGCCTAGGGGGAGAACGACGAGGGTAATGACTGTCAGGGGGAGTAACCGGTTGGTTTTCATGGCGTGCCTAGTCTGCATCCGAACCGCGTCGGCAGCAATGCGGCGAAAGACAAAATCGCGTAAATTGTCCGGCCACTCGCGCTAGGCCTGAACGGCCCGGCAGCGGTCAATAAACGCGCAGTGGTTCGGATTGTCAGCCCGGGCGCCCACCGGTAGCCAAGGCCATGGCCATGACCCATCGCGCCCGCATGCTGGCGGCAATCCGCGGCGAGCCCACGGACCAGCTGCCCTGGGTGCCGCGTCTGGATCTCTGGGCGATCGCGCAACAGGCACGCGGGACGCTGCCGCCGGCACTCGCCGGCCTCGACACCGCCGGCCTCGCCGACGCCCTGGGGACCGGCTGCCACGCGGTACGCGCGGACTTCACCCGGCCGCGCGACCGGCGCGAGCTGAGGCTGCGCGGGCTCGGGTTCGACAACCATCCCGACTATCCCTTCCGCGTCGAGCTGCGCGGGCTGCCGGTCACGTTCGACCACGACGCCGAGAATGTGCGGACGCGCATCACCACCCCGGCCGGCGATGTGGTGCTTCACCTGGAACTCACGCGGGCGATGGCCCGCAACGGCATCTCGATCCCCTTTGTGCACTCGTACGCGGTGCGCACGCCGGATGACCTCGAGGCGGTCGCGCAGGTGTTCGAGCACCTTGTCGTGATCCCGACGCCCGGGGCCTACGCGGACTTCCGGCGTCGCATCGGCGACCGCGGCCTCGCGGTCGCCAACGGGCCGATCGCCGCCTCTCCGCTGCACCTGTTGCTGCACGAGCTGATGCCGATGGAGCAGTTCTTCTACCTCTACACCGACGAGCGCGGGCAGCTGCTCGACCTGGCGCGGCGCCTCGAGCCCTTCTACGCGGCGCTGCTTGCCGCCGTGCTCAAGTGCGACGCGGAGGCGGTATTCTGGGGCGCCAACTACGACCAGGACCTGACGTGGCCGTCGTTCTTCGCGGAGGAGATCACCCCGTGGCTGCAACGCGTCGCCCGCGAGCTGCACGCCGCCGGCAAGCTGCTGCTCACGCACTGCGACGGCGAGAACCAGCGGCTGCTGCCGCTTTATCCGGCCTGCGGCTTCGACGTCGCCGAGTCGGTCTGCCCCGCTCCCATGACGCGCTGCACGCTGGCGGAGCTGCGGCAGGGCTTCGGCCCGCGCACAACGGTGTGGGGCGGCGTCCCCTCCGTCGTCCTGCTCGACGCCGAGATGGACGATGCCGCCTTCGACCGTTACCTCGACGAGGTCATGCGCGAGGCCGCCCTGGGCGGCCGCCTGATCCTCGGCGTCTCCGACAACGTCCCGCCGGACGCCAACCTCGCCCGCTTGGCAGAGATCGGGCGGCGCTGCCGCGAAATGCGACGGTAGGCGCCCTACCGCACCAGCAGCGGCTCGAGGACCTCGCGGAGGGAAGCGATATCGAAGGGTTTCTTCAGCGCGGCGTCGAAACCGTGGGTGGTCCAGTCCTGCATGACCGCGTCGTTGGCGTAGCCGCTCATGACCACGGCCTTGAGGCCGGGTTCGGAGGCATGCATGACCTTGACCGCGTCCAACCCGCCCATGCCGCCCGGGACGGTGAGGTCGAGGATGGCGGCGGCGAACGGCCGGCCGGTGGCGCGGCCGATGGCGTGGAGATTGACCGCGGTGCGCCCGTCACCGGCGATCTCGACGGTGTGGCCCATCTGCTCCAGCGCCCGCGCGACGGACTGCTGGATGGCCGGCTCGTCGTCCATCACCAAAATCCGGCCCGGCCGGGCGCTGCGGGCTGGCGCCTCGTGGCCCGGGGCGACCGCCTCGACCACGGCCCGCGGGGCCGCCGGCAGATGGATGTGGAAGGTGGTGCCGTGGTGCAGGACCGACTCGACCGTGATCGTGCCCTGGTGCTTCTGGACGATCGAATGGCAGATGGTGAGCCCGAGGCCCATGCCGCGCTGCGGGCCGCGCTGCTTGGTCGAGTAATACGGGTCGAAGATTTTCGGCAGGATCTCCGGACGGATGCCCTCGCCCGCATCCGACACCGTGATGTGCACATACTCACCCGGCGGCAGGTTGTGGCGGTCGCCGGCGCCGAGGACGACGTTCTCGGCCCGGAGCGTGATCACGCCGCCCTTCGGCATGGCCTCGCGCGCGTTGAGCACGAGGTTGCGGATGACCTGGCCGATCTGGCCGGAATCGACCAGCGCCGGCCACAATTCAGAGGGCGCGTGCACGTCGCCGCGCACGCTGGAGCCGGTCAGCGCCAGCGGCACCGACTCGCGCAGGAGCTCGCCGATGTCCGTCATGCGCGGCAAGGCGGCATCGCCGCGGGCGAAGGTGATGAGCTGCTGAGTGAGCCCCCGCGCGGAGAGGGCCGCCTTCTGCGCGCCCTCGATGCGCACCAGGACGTCGGCGGGGGTCCCCGGCGTGAGCTGCGCCAGCTCGAGGTTGAGCAGGATCGCGGTGAGCAGGTTGTTGAAATCGTGGGCGATGCCGCCGGCCAGGACCCCGGTGGACTCGAGCTTGCCGAGGACGAGCCGGTCCTCCTCGGCCTGCTTGCGCGCGGTGAGGTCGGTATGGGTGCCAATGATGCGCCGCGGGCGGTCGTCGGGCAGGCGGCTCATGACCATCCCGCGGTTGAGGAGCCATTTCCAGGAGCCGTCCTTGCAGCGCAGGCGGTGCTCGACCACGAAGGAATTGCCGCCGTTCTGCGCGAGGGCCTGCAGGGCCTGCTCGACTGCCGCGCGGTCCTCGGAGTGGATCCGGTCCTTCCACTCGTTCAGGCCGGTGCCGATCTCCGCCTCGTCGTAACCGAGCATCTCCTTCCAGCGACGCGAGCGGAGGACCTGGCCCGAGATGCAGTCGTAGTCCCAAACGCCGTCGCCCGAACCCTCGACCGCGAACTTCCAGCGCTCCTCGCTCTCCCGCAGCGCCTCCGCCTGGCGGGCGAGCCGCCGGAACATGCGCCGCTGCCACCAGAAGAGCACCCCCACGGCGAGGAGGAAGCTAAGGACCGGGACCGAGTACGGGCGCAGATCGGCCAAGCGGAGGGAGCGCGGCTCGATCGGCCCGATCCACTTCGCGTAGATGCGATCGAAGTCGCCGTTGTGGCGCACGGTGGCGAGCGCCTCGTTGAGTCGCGCCAGCGTCGCGCGGTCGCCGGGGCGCACCGCGAAGTGATACTGGTGGATGATGTCGCCGATGAAGTCCGCCTTGAGGCCGTGCCGGTTGCCCATCTGGCTCAAGAGCGGGCTGAGCATGATGGTGGCATCGGTCTCGCCGCGCGCCGTCGCCTCGAGCGCGGCCTCCCAGCTCGGGTAGTCCCGCAGCTCGGCGCCCCACTCCGGGTGGGCCGCGGCGTGACTGTGCGCCACCGTGCCCAGCAGCGAACCGAGCACCTTGCCGGCAAAGTCGCGGGTGGTTTCGAACGACCGCTGGTCGACCCGGCGGTAAACCACGCCGTGCACCTTGGCGTGACCGATGCTGTAGTCCAGGACCGGCACCCGGTCGGGCCGGTAAACAACGTTGGCCAGCGCGTCGAGCGTGCCGGCCTGCAGGTTGTTCAGGTGGTTGGTCCAATAGTTCGGGACGATCTCGATGTCCACCAGCCCCGTGGCCTCCATGGCCGCCAGCAGCTCCGGGGTGAAGCCGCGCGGCACGCCCTGCTCATCGACATAGGCCATGGGCGGCGCCGACAATTCGACGCCAACCCGCAGCGGTTGGGGCGCCGCCGCGGCCACCGCCATCAGCCCGAGCCAGCCAAGGAGCAGCCGAAGACGCGACTCAACCATGGCGGACGTCACGCGCGGTGACCGGCGGGGGCTTGGCAGACATGCGGGGAAATTGCCGGGAATCGCCGGCTGAGTCTATGCGCATTTATGCGGAGAGACCGCGCCCGGAGCGCGGAACGATCAACGCTTAACTCTCAACGTTTAACGCTCAAGTGACGGACCTGGCGCATTGAAGGTAGGCAGCCCGCTCGCGGGCGCTTGTTGCGCGTGCGCATGCCAGATGAGCGCGAGCAAGCTCGCGGCCTACCTTTTACATTGGACGTTAAAAGTTAAACGTTGAGCGTTGAGTGTTCCACGCGCAGCGTGTGGCCGTGCTCTTCTTCAAGCGCATCCTGAATTTCGACAAGGAAGAGGTCGCCGAACGCGAGCAGCGCAGCGCCGTGCGTCACCCGGTCGAATCCGGCTCACCCCTGCACACCACCGTGCGGATCGGCGCCCACGACCAGGCGGTGCGCCTGCTCAACCTCTCCAGCGGCGGCGCGGCCGTGCAGCTGGACCGGTCGATGGATTTCCGCCGCGGCGAGGATTGCCAGCTCCGCCTCGAACTCGGCAAACATGCCCTGCGCCTCGACGGCCGCGTCGCCCACCGGCTGGCCGAGACCACCCGCACCAAGATCGGCGTCCAATTCCAGTTCGCGAACCTCGACGAGCAGAAAAGCTACCTCCAGCTGCTCGAACCCGTGGCCATCGGCGCCTCGCTCAAGGCCGGCAACCCCAAGCTGGTGCGCCAGAAGGAAGCCGGCCTGCTGACGAAGCAGTACCACGGCCCCAACGACGCCCTGCTGACCGTCTGGCGGAATTTCGCCGGCCAGGCGATCCACAGCTTCGAGTTTCGCATGCACGACTACTTCGTGCGCAGCAGCAGCAAGCCCAAGGTGCTCGAGATCTACACCTGCGAGGAGCAGGAACACGAGCAGAAGCAGGGCTACAGCGTCCCCGCCCTCAAGCGCGCCGGCGACCAGCGCGAGGAGATCAAGCGCCTGTTCCTCTGGGTCGTGCCCCACATCAATTCCACGGTGCCGGACGACATCCGGGAATACCTGCAGCAATACCTGCCGTCACCTTAGCCGCCGGTAGGCGGCCCAATCCCAGCCCGACAACGGCGCGTGCGGGAAGACCTTTGCCAGCTGATACGCGTTGCCCCAGCGGTCGGTCACGCCGTCGGTCGGCGACGGTCCACCGTCGAGACGGTGGACCAAATACCAGTCCACGCCCGTTTGCGGGACGCGCTCTTCCGGCACGTAGCGGATCCGGCGGCCGAGCCCGGATGTCGCCGCATGATAGCCGATCACCGGTCGGTTGCGGAAATCCGCGTCCGCCGTGACCGTGACCACCGGCGCCGCAGTTTCGTCGGAGAGGTAATGCAGGGCCGCGCGATACTGTCCGCGTCCATCAATGCCCAGCCGCACGCCATGCCACCCATTGCCGGCAAGGAACAGCGCCACCAATGCCAGCACCCCCACCCGCGCCCTTGTCCCACGCAGCCACAACCGCGCGAGCACATAGCCCAGCAGCAGCACCGCGAGCGCCGCGCTCACGATGAAGTACCGCGGAAACAGCAACTGGAAACGCCCCAGCCCCGAGCCGAGCAGCGGCAGCACGCCCAACGCCAATAAATAAAAACCCGCCAACCCGCGTTCCCGGCGCCACAGCAACCCGAGCGCGACAACCACCACCACAACCAGCACCGGCAGCGCCAGCCACCGCCCGGTTTCCGCCGGCAACCCCAGGGTAAACGCCGCCGCATCGCCCAGCACGCCCGCCAGCGGATTGTCCGGTCCGCCGCCGATGCTCAAGCGACGCACAAAGCCGAAATAATACGCCGCAAAAAACATCCACGGCCCCGCATGCCACGCCAGCAGCCGGCCGCATTCCGCCCGGCGCCGTCCGCGCGCCGCCAGCACATCGCCCGCCGCCCAAAGCAGACCCGCGGCCATGATCGGGGCCATCACCAGGTGCGACAACAGGCCCAGCGCGCATGCGACGCCATAGATGACCGCCCAGCGTCCCCAGGTCCGCGTCTCGCGGTGCAGCAGCGCGTAAACCGCCAGCAACGCTGCTGCCACCGCCGGCGCATAGCCGCGCGCCTCGGAGGCGTAGTGCCCGAGCAAGTGACAACTCCCCGCAAGGACCGCGGTCATCAGTCCCGCCGCGTCGGCCGCGGCGTCGCCGGCCTCCGGATGCAGGCGCGCGAACAACCGCCGGCCGACGAGGCCCGCGAGGAGCACGGTCAGCGCACCCGCCACCCACGAGAGCAAGCGGTAAGTCCATGCCGGCCCCGTGGGCGGCAGCAGCCAGAGCCAGAGCGAATTCAGCGGATGATTGTTGTCGTGCAGCACCCGCGTGAGAATTTCCCACGGCGCCTTCACGTCGCGCATGAGCCCCAGCGACCAGATCTCGTCGAGCCACAGGTCGCACGTCATGCCGACCCACCGCACCGCGGCGGATGCCGCGACGATCAACGCAAGCCAAAGCGCGAAACGGCCGCGCACAGGTTGTGCCCCGGAATCCATGCTGGAAGGTGGCGGATTCAGTTCCGTCGCACAGGCCGACGCAAGCGCGACAACAGTACCGGGCCAACGGCCCGCACCATAACAGCCTGGGGTGCAACCCCAGGAATCATGCGATCTGGGATGGCGAGGGCTGAAAGCCCGATCCATGGGGCGGGCTTTCAGCCCTCGTGAGGCTGGACCGTTAATTCCTAGGGCGTTGCCCTAGGCTGTAATCGCGGCGCGCCGTTGGCGCTTTCAGAGACGGCAGCTCCACACGTGCGCCTGCGAGCCGAAATACAAACGGTCACCCGTGATCGCCAGGCCCGCGGTGATCGGCACCGGCGGCGTCGCCAGCACCGTGATGCGGTGATCGCCCGGTTCGACGCGGAACACCGCCTGGCCGAGCACGCCAAAGACGTTGCCGTCCGGCCCGCGACCAAGCGCATGCCGGACGAGTTCGCCCAACCGCGACAGATCCTCGCGGTGCACCACGGCTCGCTGCACGGGATTGAAGACGAAGAACTGCGAACCGGTCGCGAGCCCGTACACGAGGCCATTCGCCCCGACCTCGATGCTGAAGATCTCCGCCGCGCCCGGCACGGGCACCGTGCGGAAAACCACGCGCCGCTGCGCCCAGTCGAACAGGTAAACCACCCCCTCCGCCTCCGCCGGATGCCCGCCGCCGGGCGCGAGCACGCTGGTGCCGCCCACGAGGTTGCCATCCGGCAAAGCCCTGAGCGCATGCGTGCTGTGCGCCGGCACGACGCGCTCGTGCGTGAGCAGTTCGGTGGCACCGGTCGGCAGGTCGATGATCCCGAGACCGCCGCCCACGAGACCGTAGTCCATGAAGCCACCCACGATCACGTGCCGGCCGTCGGGATGCGCGATACAGGTGCGGGGTCGGGTGAGGTGCTTTTCGAAACGGACGAGCACGCGCGGATTCGGCGCGTCGGCCGCCTCGGGCGCAAACGGCCGCGCCGGATCGTACAGAAAGACGTCGCCAAACGGATAGGCCGGCCCGACGAGCGCCGACCCCTGCGCTGCGAACGCGCACATGTTGCCGCCGCCGATGGCCTTGATCGCACCGAGGTCGGAGCTCGCTCGCGCCACCGGATCGTAGCACACGAGGTGCATGGGGTGCGACGTGCTGGCGTAAACCTTGCCGTCGGGGCCGAGGCCGAGCGACGTGATGAAGGCCCCGCCCGAGCGGAAGTTGATGGCGATCTCGCGCACGGCGCCGGCCGGTTCTGCGACCTCGAGGCGCCGCTCCGGCAGGTGACAGGTGAGGCGGCGCCCATCCGGAAGCACCGCGGTCTTGTTCTGGAAACTGGTGGCACGCGCCGGCATGGCCGCGGGCACTTCGGTCGCCGCGACCAGCTCGACGCGATCGGGATGCAGGCGGAAATGCTGGGCGCCCGCCTCACCGTAGACCGCCCCATCGACGCCCGTGAACACCCGGGCACTGCCCTGCCCGCGGGCGCTCTCCGGCAGCAGCGGACGCAGCGTCCCGCTGCGCGGATCGAATGCCACGAAATTCCACCGGGCCGTGCCGATGCCGGCGTAGAGCCAGCCGGCGGCATCCACCGCGAGGCTGCCGGGATACTGCTCGACGGGATCGAGCTGGAGGTGGTCGTGCAGCGCCTGGGTGCGCGGATCGAAAGAAACCAGCCGCGCGTGGGGATGCATCGCGGCGTAGATGCGGCCGTCGGGGCCGTCGGTCATGGCCGCGCCGACACAGCACGACTCCGCTGCCGCCGGCACACCGTCGAACGTGAAAGTGCGGCGGTCGGGGTCGAACTCCAGCAGCACGTTGCCGGCGAAGGTGTAGAACCGGCCGTTGGCGCTGAGCAGCGACGCGTAGGGCGCCCACTTCGCCCACGTGTCGGACCGCGTGCTGGCGGGAAACGCGATCTGCTGCGTCTCGCCGGAGTCGACATCGGTCACGAGCAGCGAGCCGAGCGGACTCAGGTCGAGGAGCAGCGTGAGCAGGAGCGAGCGACCCCGGGCGTCGCGCAGGGCTCCGACACCGCGGCTCTCGGAGACCGCAGAGGCCAGCCCGAGGTTGGCCAGTCGGTTCTCGGCCACGAGGTGCGCAGCCGTGGCGGCGGGCGGTTTGAGGTGCTTGTCGAGCCACCCATACATGAGCATGCGCGTCTCGTGCGGTGCGGCGTGGCCCGAGCCGTGAGCGTAGAAGGCGAAATTCGCGGCCGCCGACTCCAGCTCGTACGCGTCCATGACCTTCATGAGCATCAGCACGCGCTGGCGGTAGGTCCAACCGGCTAGCTGCGGCGGGTCGCCGGCAATGAGGTCGTTGAGGGCCGAGAGATCGAGGAACGGTCGCGGCGCGATCAGCGCCATGATCTCGTGCTGGTCGATCGGCGGGAGTTCGCCGCGGAGCAGGCCGGCCCGGATCGGCTTCAGGTAGATGTAGAAATGATCGCGCGACCAGGCCTCGACCTTGGTGTTGTAGCGGAACGGAGCGCAGCCGGAATTCGACACGGCGGCGCGCACGCGCGGGTCGTAGGCCGCGAGGAAGTAGGCCCCGTGGCCGCCGAGCGAATGGCCGAGCGTGCCGATGCGCGCCGGATCGACCTCGGGCAGCGTGTGCAGCACGTCGACCGCGATGGAGTGCTCGTAGGTGAACTTTCCGACCGCGGTCCACTCGGGATGCTTTTGGTAAAACCGCGCCGTCTCGTAAGCGCCCTCCGGCGGGATGCGCTCGCCCGCCACGAAATGGTCGGGCGCGATGACGACATAGCCGCGCCGCGCGAGGTGATCGAGGAAGGCCTTCTCGGGATTCTCCTCGAGCCCGGCCTCGCGCTCCTTGCCGTGCGCGTAGGTGCCATGGAGCGTGACCATCGCCGGGGCGGGCCCGCCGAGGCCGTAGGGAATCGCGAGGAACGCATGCGCGCGCTCGTCGGCCTCGACCGCATAGCTGATCAGGCGGCGCTCGTAGATGCCGTCGACATCCACCGTCTCATGCACGCGCAGGTCGAGCGGCGGGCGCGTCGGTTTGCGGTCGTCGCGGATGAGCTCGAGGAAACGCCGCCGCAGGACCTCCTTGTGCGCGAGCCAGTCGGCGGGAGTCTTCACCCCGGCGAGGAGATCGTCCCAGGTACTGCGGACGGGTTCAGGTTCGGTGCGCGGTCGGACCGTTTCAGCGCTCATGCCCAGCCATCATGCGCGCAAGGGACGGAGAAACATAAGCAAAAACCACAAATTCTTAACCACGGATTACACGGATCGCACGGATTCGGCGGACGAGGCGTGGCTGAATGGCCACAAAAGGCACAAGAGGCACAGAACAAGACATTCCGATTTTGCGCCTTATGTGCCTTTTGTGGCCATCCTCCCTAGCCCCATCCGCCGGACACCCATCCGTGCAATCCGTGTAATCCGTGGTTAAAAATCAACGCCGCTCAACGTAAGTCTTCGCGAGCGCGGTCACCGTCTTCCCGAGGCGCTCGCGCAGTTCCGGTGGGCCGATCACCTCGGCGGTGGCGCCCCAGCTGAGGATCCATTGTTCGACTTCCTCGAGCGCGCCGAGGCGGAGGCGCAGTTCCAGCGCGCCGCCGGGGAGCTCGCGGATTTCCTGCGACTCGTGCCATTCGCGCTCGCGCACGCGCTCGGCCGCGGCGGCGGTGAAGCGGATCACGACGCGCCAGTCGCCGGCGCCGCCGAGGACGCCGAGGGCGTTGGCGAAGAATTTCTCCGGTGAAAAATCCGCCGGACGCTTGAATGTCGCCGCCGCGGCCTTCACGTCGGTGATGCGCGTCAGCGCAAACGTGCGCAGCGCGGCGCGCTCGGTGTCGAAGCCCACGAGGTACCAGAGATTCTCGCGGTTCGCGAGGTGGTACGGCTGCACGCGGCGGGGCCCGGCCTTGGTCTCGCCCGGTTTGCGGTAGGCGAAGGTCACCTCGGTCTGTCGCAGCACGGCGGCGCTCAGGGCGTTGAACACTGCGAGGTCGGTGCGGCCGAGGCCGATGTTCTTGAACGACACCGCCCGCAGCTCGTCGGCTGGCGAGAAGGAGATGCGGTCGCGCAGGCCGCGGGCCAGCTTGCCGAAGGCGACCTCCAGCTGGCGGTGGAACGGCGTGCCGCGATACTGCTCGAGCGCGCGCTGCGCCACGAGCAGGGCGAGGAGCTCGCCCTCGGTCACGTTGACCGTCGGGAAGGCGTTTACCGGCGCGGTGTAGCGGTAGGCGTTGAGCCGGGGGTCGAACTCGATCGGCAGGTCGAGCCGGTCGCGCATGAAGGCGATGTCGCGCACCACGGTCTTGCGGGAGACCTCGAGGGTCTCGACCAGCTTGGTGCAGTTGACGAGCGCGCCGCGGCGCAGCTCCTCGTGGATGCGGAGCATGCGCTCGAGCGGCGGACGCGAAAGCTGGGCGGCAGGGGTCATCGAAAAAAATCCTGCACATTTTTTAGCCTGGGCCAAGCAATGTCCCACCCCCTCGGGTATTCTCGGGGCATGATTTTAATCCATCGCCCCATGAAAACCCACCTGCCCATCGCCCTGACCTGGTCCCACTACGGTGAACTCCACCGCGTCACCCCCTGGCCGGAAGTCCGCTTCGAGCGCCTCTACGGCCAGGACTGGCTGCCGATCAACCCTGACAGCGAACTGCTCGCCGCCGCGTCCATCGCCTGCCGCACCCGCGACTGGCGGCCCTACCTCGACTTCGTGCCGGCCGAAGTCCGCGCCTTCCTCGAAGGGTTCGGCTTCGCCCGCATGGAGGCCCTGCAGGTTGTGGCTCGCTGCCCCGGCCTCGCGTCGGCCCTGATCGAGACCCCGGCGCTGACCGCCTTCGTCGCCGCCCACGTGAGCCTGCGCGGCACGGCCAACCCGTGCTGGTCCGAGATCGAGGCCGTGCACGAGCGCTGCGGCATCTTCGGCGTCCTTGAGTGGCTGGGCCTCCCCGCCTCGCGCCAGACGCTGAACATCCTGCGCCACCTCGAATCGCCCGACCTTCCCCGCCGCTTCCTCGAGCCGCTGCGCACCCAGCTCTGGGAACCGCGCACGATCTTCGCCCTTCAGCGCATGCCGGCGATCACCGACCGCGATCTGGCGGTGCACTGCCCGGCGTTCGCGGCGTGATCGTCTCTCGCGGAGGCGCGGAGGATGCGGAGACTATACTCGCTCCGCGGTCTCCGCGACTCCGCGTGAGCCCGTCAGAGGAATGTCACCATTTGCCACTGGCTCAGTTCGTGGCGGGTAAGCCCTGCGCCGGTGATCCATGGTTCGAGTTCCTCGGGCCAGATCGCGCTGACGCGCCACTCGGTGGCCGGGTGGCGGGCCATGACGGCGTGCAACAGGCGCACGGCACGCTCGGTGCGGCGCTCGGGGCCCTCGACTGCCAGCGCGCGGATCGTGACGGACGGGCCGGCTGCGTTGACCAGGGCCACCCACGCCCCATCGAGTTCGTAAGCGACATGCGGCGGCGTCAGCATCGCGATGGTCTCGCCCGACAGCTGCCAAGGCCAGTTGACCGCCTCCTCGCGGGTCAGCGCCGCCGCCACCGCACGCAGATCAACCTCGGCCAGCTCAGCGACCGGCGTCAGGCCGGATGGCGCGGGACCCGTGTAACTGGTCAGGCGACGGACCTTGGTGAAACCCAGTGATTCGTACAGCCGCACCGCGGGCGTGTTGCTCGTGAGCACCTCAAGAACCATGGCGCGCTCGCCCCGCTGTTTCGCCTCGGCGAGCACGTGCTCCATCAGCGCCCGCCCGGCCCGTTGGCGACGGAACTCCGGCACGACCGCCATCGCGGCCACGCGACTCGTCCAGCCCCGCCGCGCCATCAAGACGACGCCCGCTGGCGCACTGTCGACGTGCACCACGCTGCTGGCATTGAAGTCGATGCTGTCCAGCCGCGCCGCATGCCAGAGGGTGGCCTCGGTCATCTTGAACTGCACCACGTAGTCGGCGAAGCCGCGGTTGATCAGGTCGGCGGTCGGTGCGAGACCGAAGGTGCCGGTGGGTGTAAACGTGAAGGCCATGGTAAAAGGGACGCGACGGCTGCCGGTCACGGCGTCTCCATCATGATGATCTCGTGCCCGGATTCCGGCGCGATTTCGGGTGCAGCCGGTGCAGGCGGTGCAGGTGGCCTTGCCGGACGACCCCGTCTTGCCCGGGACGGCTTGGCCGGCGACGCCTCAATGGGTAGCGCCGACCAGAGCCCATGCATCCGGTGCAGCCAAGCATCGAGTTCCGCGAAGCCCTGCGGATTGATCGCATAAACCCGGCGCTGCCCCTCCACGCGCACCACGACCAAGCCAGCCTCGCGCAAGAGCTTCAGATGCTGCGAGATAGCCGGAGCCGACCGATCGAATTCATCCACGATCTCACCCGCCGTGTATTCCTCCCTGGCCAATAGTTCGATGATGCGACGACGGGTAGGATCGGACAGGGCGGCCAGGCTGAGCATGCACCTCTATTTCGTCTTTGTCTTATTTAAGCAATATCTTAATTATGGTAGGAACCGCTCCATCAGCATCTCAGCCCAGCGTTCGTTGGCTTGGCGCGTGCGGCCGGCGTTGTGGGGGGTGTGGACGACGTTGGCGCGGCCCAGCAGGGGATCGTTGAGCGGCACGGGCTCCACGTCGAAGACGTCGGCGGCGAGCGCGAGCTCATCCGCCAGCACGCGACGGCGCAGGGCGGGCATGTCGCAGATGCCGGCGCGCGTCACGAGCACGACGAGTGTGCCGCGCGGAAGGGCGTCGATATGGGCGGCGGTCACGAGTCCGCGGGTGCTGTCGGTCAGCGGCACCATTGGGACGAAGATCTCCGCGTCCCGCCCCAAGCGATCCAGGAAGTGCTCACGGCGCGCTCCGCTGCGGTGGAAGGCGGGTTCCGAGGCGAAGGGATCCCAGGCAGCGACATCAGCCCCGAGCGCAGTGCAAAAACTGGCATACCGGCTGGCGATGTTGCCCGCGCCGACGATGCGGACGCGCTTGCCCTCGAGGGTGCCGCACGTGAACCGTGGGTCATCGCCAAACTGGTGTCCGCGCGCCCCGGGCCGCCCCACCCCGCCCGGCGGCGAGTAGTCCCAGGGCTGGAGGCTCGTGAGCATCTCGTGATGCAGCTGGGGTATCCGCCGCAGCGCCGCGAGGGTCAACGCGAGACCGAACTCGGCCACCGACTGGCCCCAGAATCCTTCAGAGGCGTGCTGGATGACGCGCGTGCCACGGGCCGCGAGCGCGGCGAGGAGGACGGCGCGCTCGGTGCTTTCGTAGGTATAGCCGCCCTCGTTCCAGGCGATCTCGCGCAAGGCGGTGAAACGTTCCGCGCACGCCGGGGTCAGCGGCACGTCGAGCAGCACGAGGCGGGTCACGTCACCCGGCCGGGTTACGATCTCGCCCGCCGGACGCTGGTCCGCGGGATCGAGCCGGATAAACTCCACCGGCCCCTGCGCCTCCCAAACGGCGCGGGCGTGGTCGGCCGCAAACGGCCAGACCAGATCAAAACGCGGGTGAACCAAAATCACGGAGCTCATGGCGCGCCCGCAAGCATCGCGCGGAAGAGCGGGTGATGACAAGGCTGCCGGCACAGGGATGGGACGGGCCTTCAGCCCTTGATGGACTGGACATGCCCTTTACCTGGGGCTCTGCCCCAGGCTGTTATGGCGGTGGGCCGTTGGCCCGGGCGTATCGAGAGCGCCGAAGGCGCAACGCCATCATAGCCTAGGGCGCAGCCCTAGGATTTTACACCAGTCTATCACCAAGGGCTGAAAGCCCGATCCATCGGACCCAAATTCATCCCGCGTACGCCGCATCCAGCCCCAGACGGAAGTACGCGCGGGCGTTGGCGAAGCAGATGTTTTTCACTATGCCGCCGACGTGCGCGAGGTCAGCGGGGAGCTCGCCGCTCTCGATCCGGGCGCCGAGCTGGTTGCACAGTACGCGCCGGAAATACTCGTGCCGCGTGTAGCTCAGGAAGCTGCGCGAATCGGTGAGCATGCCGACGAACCGGCTGAGCAGGCCGAGGTTGGCCAGCGCGTTGAGCTGCCACTCCATCGCCTCCTTCTGGTCGAGGAACCACCAGCCGCTGCCGAACTGGATCTTCCCGGGGACGGAGCCGTCCTGGAAATTGCCGATCATGGTCGCAAAGACGTAGTTGTCGGCGGGGTTGAGGTTGTAGAGCACCGTGCGCGGGAGTTCGCCCGTGCTGTCGAGCGCGTCGAGGTACCGGCCGAGCGCGCGGGCCTGCGGGAAGTCGCCGATGCTGTCGAACCCCGCGTCGGGCCCGAGCGACTTGAGGAGGCGGGAGTTGTTGTTGCGCATGGCCCCGAGGTGCAGCTGCTTGGTCCAGCCCTTGGCGGCGTCCCAGCGGCCGAACTCGAGCATGAGGTACGAGCCGAACTTGGCCCACTCCGCCGGCGCCGCCGCCCGACCGGCGCACGCGGCGTCAAAGATCACCTTCGCCTCGGCGTGGGTGCACGGCTCGGCCAGCGCGGTCTCGAGTCCGTGATCGGAGAGACGGCAACCGACGGCGTGGAAGTCGTCGTGGCGCTTTTTCAGCGCGGCGAGCAGGTCATCAAAGGTCGCGACCTTCATCGCCGCCTCGCCGCCGAGGCGCTCGAGCCAGGCGTTGTAGGCGGCGGGCGTGTTGACGCCCAAGGCCTTGTCGGGGCGGAAGGTCGGGTAAACCCGCGTCTTGATGCCGAGCTTGGCGATGCGCGCGTGATCGGCCAGCGGATCGGCGGGATCGTCAGTCGTGCAGATGACGGCAACCCGGTTGGCCGCGAGGATGTCGTGCACACGCAGGTTCGCCAGTTTCGCATTCGCCTCGCGCCAGATCGTGTCGGCCGTGGCCGGGCTGATGATCACGTCGAGGCCGAAGGTGCGCTTCAGCTCGAGGTGCGACCAGTGGTAGAGCGGATTGCCAAGGGTGTGCGGAACGGCGGCGCACCAGGCGTCGAACTTCTCGCGCGGCGAAGCGTCGCCGGTGCAGACGCGCTCGGCCGTGCCGTTCGAGCGCATGGCCCGCCACTTGTAATGATCGCCGCCGAGCCAGATCTCGGCGAGGTCGGCAAAACGGTGGTTCTCCGCAATGAGCTTCTGCGGCAGGTGACAGTGGTAGTCGTAGATCGGCTCCGCCTGGGCGTACGTGTGATAGAGCGAGCGCGCAGCATCGGACTGCAGGAGAAAGTCGTCGTGAATGAAGGATTTCATGGGGCGTTTTTTAACCACGGATTACACGGATCAGAGCATGGCCACAGGAGGCACAAAAGGCACAGAAGGATCCGATCCATTTTACAGGAGGAAGCAGAGGAAACGGAGATCAGGATTCTGGTTCTCCGTTCTCTCCGTTACCTCCTGTAAAATCGCCTGGTTCCTTATGTGCATTTTGTGCCTTTTGCCTGCCCTCCGTAGCCTTGGCGAAGGAGGGTGGCCATTGGTTCGGATCCCATCCGTGTCATCCGTGCAATCCGTGGTTAAAAATTCCGTGGTTCACCGGCTGATGTCGTTGAGCATCGCCGCGAGGGTCGTGTAGCTGGCGAGGAGTTTGCGGGTGGCGGCGCAACGTTCCGGGGGGACGAGGCCGGTGGTCTCGGCGAGGAAGATCAGGTACGAGGCGATGCCGCGGGCGAAGCGCAGGCGGGCGTCGGGGCTGATGCCGTAGAAGCGGGCGCGCTGGGCATAACCGGCAGGCGAGTGATCGCCGAGGGCGGACTTCGCGGCTTTGCCACCCGCGGCGAGAACGTAGAGGAAGTTGTACTCGAAGAAGACCATGTGGTCCGGCGAGGGAGGCAGGGCCTCGAGGGCGGCGCGGCAGGCGGCGGGCGAGGCGAAGACGTCGGCGCCGGCCTTGGCGCCGAGCGACGTCGTCACGAAGGTGCGGGCCATCTTCTGCTCGGTGGCGTCGGCGCTGAAGGCGCCGGCGACGGCCATTTCGACGGTGAACCGGTACCAATCCCGCCAGAGCGCGGCGTCGGCAGGATCCTGCGAGTTGGCCAGCGCCACGCCCATCTCGTAGGTGTAGCGACCGCTGGTCTTGATCTCGAGGGCGCCGCCGGTGACCTCGCCCATGACCCGGTAGTTCTCGGCGGATTTGCCGGAGCCGGAGTGAAAGCCGATGCTCACGCCGAACTGGCGGCAGACGCTCCATTGCGCCGCGATGAGCTGGCGCAGCGCGGCGTTGTCGGAATAAGGCGCGTTCTTCTGGAAGCCGAAGGCCGGGGCGATGAAGTTGACCGGCATGCCGAGGATCTCGCAGAGCGCGAGCATTACGGCGGTGGTGGCCGGCGTGGTGAGGCCGGGCAGCTCGTCGATGGAAAGTTCGCGCAGGTACGCGCGGCCGGCGGCGGTCGTGAAGGCCGCGGCGCGGGCGGCGGCGTACTTCTCGTCGCGGCGCTTCATCTTGAGCAGCGCGGGCCAGACGGTGACGAGGAGCTGGTTGAAGGCCGCGTCGTCGAGGGCGAGGCCGGCGGCGACGACGCGCTGGCGCGTGCGCGCGACCGTGTCGGGCGGCAGATCGGCCAGCGTCGCCGGGCGGTTGAGCGCGAGCTCCGGCGAGAGGTCGAAGGTGATGTAGCTGGCGAGCAGGCACCCGCGGACGAGCGCGTCCTCGCGGTCGTCGAACTTGCCGCCGATGGGCTGGTGGTCGGCGTTGAACGACCACGCGATGCGACGGTGGTGGAAGCCGGTCTTGAGCTTGGAGAGGACGCACCCGTGGCTCATGCCCTCGACGCTCTGGCCCTGGTGGCCTTCGGGCACGCTGGTGCCGATGAAGGGAAACGGGACGGTGTCGAGCCGGCCTGCAAGCATGGCATCGACGTCGTACACGAGCTCGCGCGGGATCGAGTTCTGGTTGGCGGTGACGCCGAGTTCGAGGGCACTCATGGCCCACTCGACCGCGGGCCAGTGCAGCGTGGTGAAGCGCGCGCCGACGCCGAGGGTGCTGCGGCCGAGCTGCTTGGTGGCGGTCGGGAAGATGGTCGACTCCGGGTCGTGCTCGTGGATGAGGTTCTTCAGCTTGAGCAGGTTGGCCCAGGTGGCCGGGAAGACCGCAAGTTCGCCGCTGAGGGCGATGCCGCCGTCGAGGATGCCGACGGCATGGCCGGGCTGGCGGGCCTCGAGCCGCCAGGCACTGTCACCGGAGGCCGGATCCTCGATGAGGGTCCACGAGCCGGCGGCGGTGTCGAAGCGGCTCTTCGACCATTCCTGGAGCGGCGCCCCGGAAACCAGCCGCGCACTGAGCGCCGACCAGTCGAGGCAGAAGTCAGGCGAGATGCAGGGATTCTGCGCAATGCGCAGGTTGTGCTGCAGGAGGAAGGCGTTGATCGAGGGCATGGGGCGGAAGTAGCGAGTAGCGAGTAGTGAGTAGGAGGATGCTGATGGACGGTGGTGCGCGGATTCGAAGCGGTGAAGGCCTGGAGCCTCGGGGAAAGTAGCGCAGCGTGATGCTCGCTACTCGCTACCCACTACTCGCTACTTTTCAGATCATATCGTCATCGCGTGGTAGCCGCCGTCGACGATGAGTTCCTCGCCGGTGATGAAGGAGCCGGCGGCGTCGGAGGCGAGGAGGAGGGTGGCGCCGATGAGTTCGCGGGCCTCGCCGAAGCGCTTCATCGGCGTGTGGCCCATGATGCTCGCGACGCGGTCGGGCGTGAGGACCTTGCGGTTCTGCTCGGCGGGGAAGAAGCCGGGGACGAGGACATTGACACGCACCTTGTGCGGGGCCCACTCGCGGGCGAGGTTGAGGGTGAGGTTGTGCACCGCGCCCTTGGTCGCCGAGTAGGTGAAGACGCGCGAGAGCGGCACGACACCCGACATGGAGCCGAGGTTGATGATCGAGCCACCCTGCCCGGCGGCGACGAGGTGTTTACCGAAGACCTGGCAGCCGAGGAAGACGCCCTTGAGGTTGACGCGCACGATGCGGTCGAACTCCTCCTCGGTGATGTCGAGGAAGGGCGTGGCGGAGTTGATGCCGGCGCCGTTGACGACGATGTCGATGCGGCCGGACTTCTGCAGCACGGCGTCACGCAGGGCCTCGAGTTCAGCCTTGCTGCTGGCCTCGGCGGCGTGAAACCAGCCCTTGCCGCCGGCGGAGGTGATCTTGGCGAGGCGGGTGGCGGCCTTTTCGGCATTGCGGCCGACGAGCACGACCTCGGCGCCCGCGCCCGCAAGGCCCTCGGCCATCGCGCCGCAGAGTTCGCCCGTGCCGCCGATGATGACGGCGACCTTGCCAGTGAGGCCGAAGAGAGAGGTGAGGTAGTTCGAAGGATTCATGAGAAAGTGGGATCCAAAATCATAGAGCCGGAGTCACCGTGAACCGATGAAAATCAGCCCAGCCGGACGCCGGAGCGTCCGGCAGGCCAAGCGCGAAGAGCCCCACCTTGGCGCCGACCCAGCGGCCGGGTTTGGCGGTGAAGACGACACCCGCCGGCGCGAACTGCTTGCCGTCCGTGCTGCTTGCGAATTGGCACTGCCTGCCGTCGGTGATCGTGACCCGCAGCCAGACGGGACCGTCCACCTTGGGCTGAACGATGGTGGTTTGCGCGATGGCCTTTTCCGCGGCGTCCAGCCTCACAGCCTGGACCAGCTGCACGCCGTCCGCCGTCGACCGCAGGCCAAGCCACGCGTAGTCGTAGCCGAAAACGACCAGCCCCGCGCTAACACCCGCGGACTTGGGCGAAAGCGCGATCTGCGTCGTGACCGTGAAATCCAGTGCCGGGAACTTCTGCATCAGCAGGTGCGGCACGTTGTAGAGATTGTTGGTCGCGGGTCCGGGCCGCGCGAACAGGCGCAGCATTCCAGGGCGCGTGCCGAGGGCGTACCAGTCGGGACCGGGATTCGCCTGCCATTGCCACTGCGGGGCGAGCGACGGTGCGGCGAAGTCATCCGACGTCGCCGGCACCGCGATGGGCTGCGACGGAAGCGCGGGCTTGGCGTGCACGAGCACGGGGTCGCCCGTGGCATCGCCCGTCGTCACGCCGGTGCCCATGAGCGGCCAGTCGTCACGCCAGGCCACGGGTTGCAGGTGGACGATGCGGCCAGAGGGACCCTTGTCCTGAAAATGGCAGAACCACCACTCGCCCGCCGGCGTGTCCACAAGCGCGCCCTGGTGCGGGCCGTTGACCGGCGACTGGCCGCGCGCGAGGACGACCCGGTGCTCGTAGGGTCCGCGGATGTCGCGGGCGCGGAAGACCGATTGCCAGCCGTCCGCCACGCCGCCTGCCGGGGCGAAAACGTAATACCAACCGTTGCGGCGGTAGAACTTGGGACCCTCGAGGGTCGAGCAGCCGGGAAACTGGTCGCCGTCGATGATGAACCCGCAATGCTCCTCCACCCGCGTGCCATCGGCGTTCAGCCGCAGAAGCGTGAGGCGGTTGTTGATGCCGGCGCGGCTCTTGGCCCACGCGTGCACCAGCCAGACCTGGCCGTCGTCGTCCCAGAGCGGACACGGGTCAATCAGGCCCTTGCCGGCCCGCACCATCACCGGCGCGGTCCACGGTCCGCGCGGGTCGGTGGCGGTGATGACGTAGAGGCCGAAATCGGGGTCGGGGTAATAGATCCAATACTTGCCGTCGTGATGCCGGATGGACGGCGCCCACACGCCCTTGCCGTGCTGCGGCGTGCGGAAGACCTCCTCGGGCACGAGCCGCAGCAGCGCGTGGCCTGTAAGCGTCCAATTCACGAGATCGCGCGAATGCAGCAGCGGCAGCCCGGGCACATGGCCGAAGCTCGAGGCCGTCATCCAGAAGTCGTCGCCGACGCGCACGACATCCGGATCGGAGTAATCGGCATGGAGGATCGGATTGCGGTAACGACCGTCGCCGAGATCGGCGACCCAGGGGGCGGAAGCGGCTGCGGACATGGGAGCGGAGAGTGTCTGCATGGTGGCGCCGCCAGGCGGATTGGCCATGCCGAATCGGGCGCGCAGGAATGATGCGGCCGCATCCAGCGTCGGCTCGAACCACGGGTGAAACAGCCAGAACGGATGCGGCGTGTCGGGCATAACCACGATCTCGCTCACCACGCTGGCGGCCCGCAGGCGGTCGCGCATGGCCTCGCGTCCGGGCAATATCGGGTCGGTGACCGTGCTGTTGATGAACAGCGTCGGCGCACTGTGCGGCCCGGCATGCGTCAGCGCCGACGCGGCGCGCCAGATTTCCGGGCGCTCGCTGAACTTTCCGCCCAGAAACCGCACGGGCGCGCTCGGCTTGGTATCCTGCTGGGCCACGAGCTCCGGAGCCGTGAAATCCACCAACCCATCAATATCCACGACGGCCTGCACCGTACTCGATGCCGCAACCGTCTGCCCTGTAGCCGGGGTCGCCGACCCCGGTCGAACGCCCATCGACTCCCGCCCGGGGTCAGCGACCCCGGCTACAGCGCCTTCGAAATCCGCGAGTCCATTGGTCGCGCCGAGCAGCGCGGCGAGCTGACCGCCGGCGGACATGCCGACGACGCCGATGCGCGCCGGATCGAGGCCAAGGTCCGCCGCGTGTGCGCGCAGCCAGCGCACCGTCGCCTTGAGGTCGTGCAGGGCCGCCGGAAAACGGCCGGCTTTGCCCAGGCGGTAGCTGACCGGTGCCGCCGCGATACCACGGGCGGCGAGTTGCTGCGCGAAGGGCCGCTCCATCTCGCGTGAGCCCGAGTCCCAGCCGCCCCCATGGACGATCAGCACCACCGGATGCGGACCTGCATCGGCGGGCAGATAAAGGTCGAGTTGGCGACTCGGGGCGTAGGTCAGATTCTCGCGGGCGGTAACGCCGGCCGGCAGCGTGGCGTCGGGCCGGCGGATCTGCGGGTACTGCGGCCGCAACTTGCGCTCGGCGTTGGCCACGGTGAAGGCATCGAGACTCCGCCGCCAGGCGGGGTAGTCTTTAGTGAGCAGCTTTTCCGGGGCCGTCACGTACCACGCGTAACCACCACGGCGCTCGGCCTCGATCTCGTCGAGGCGGTAGCGGACGACGCCATCGCGACCGGTGAACACGGGGCGGTTGGTCCCCAGTTCATAAAATCGTGCCCACAGCACCGGCGCCGCCGGATCAGGCACGACCCGCGTGTCGAATCCCTTGGGCAGGGCGGGATCGGGCACCTGCTCGTAGCGCAGGCCCGTGAGTTTGACCGCCTCGAACCATGCCACGGCACTCTCGACCGCGGCGACGACCTCGGCCGTCGGCTCCACCGCCATGAGAAAGCGTACCAGCCCGACGCTCTCGAGGCCCGAGAGGGTTGCCGGTTCGAACTTGCGCGCCGCGACCGGCGCGAACGTGCGCTCGTCGTGCTGCGCGCACCACGCGGTCCTTTGGCCGTCGATGACAACCTGACAGCGCAAAATGCAATCCACACCCCGGGCCACGGCCGCGGCCGCCTGGGCGCGTTGCGCGGGTGCGGCGAAAGCGAACGGTTTCCGCCCCTGTGCGATACCGTGCAGCACCCCGAGGACCCCCGCCATGGCGTCGTCGTTGAACGTGATGTGCGAATAATAACCCGCCCGCAGCGGATAGAACTGCGGCCAGCCACCGTTCGGATACTGCGCGGCCAAAAGGTAGGCGAACCCGCGATCGAAGGCGGCGCGGTCCGCCGGCGTGCCGGCCCCGGCCGTGATGATCCGCGCGAGAAAGCGCAGCTGCGTGTGGGTCGCACCGTTGTCGATCGTCGGCATCGTCTCGTCGTCGGGCACGCCGTTTTTCCGCGCGGCGGCCTCGACGGCGGGGGCGAGCGCCATGTTGCGGTTCTTCGGCCAGCCGCCGGTGGCGTCCTGGTAGAGGAGAACTTTGTCCGCGATGGCGCGCGCCTCGGCCGTGGCGTGCCAGGCGTCGGGCAGACGCGCCACGTCCGCCCAGCGCGGCGCGCCGGCGAGCGGCTGCACCGCACCCAGGAGAATCACCGTGGGAAGCAGCGCGCGCAGCCGCATGGTCAGTTGGCCTTGAGCTCGACCAGCTTGAAGCGGGGGGCGAGCAGGTGCATGACGATCCACGCCACCAGGTAGGCGGAGCCGCAGATGACGAACATGATGCCGTAGCCCAGCTCGATCTTGTCGATGGCGGCGAAGTGCTTCAGCAGCAGGCCCGCGAGGCGTGCGATGAGGATGCCGCCGACGGCTCCGGCCATGCCGCCGATGCCCGTGACGGAGGCGACGGCGCGCTTGGGGAACATGTCGGAGACCGTCGTGAAGATATTGGCCGACCACGCCTGGTGCGCGGCGCAGGCGATCGCGATGGTGGCGACGGCGAACCACGTGTTGATCTGGCCCAGCCGCGAGGCGAGGAGGACCGTCAACGGCGCGAGCGCGAAGAGGAACATCGCGAGCTTGCGCGCCTTGTTCGCGTCCATGCCGCCGTAGATGAAGCGCTTCGGCAGCCAGCCGCCGAAGATCGAGCCGGCGGTCGACACGGAGTAGACGACGGCGACGGCAAAGGGCCAGCTGATGATGCCCGGTATGTCGGCCGCGTTGCCTGTGTAGTCCGCATGCGTCGACATATAGGCGGTGATCTTGCGGGTGTTCTCGCCGGCGAGGAAGGCCGGCAGCCAGAAGAGGTAGAACCACCAGATGGGGTCCGTGAGAAACTTGCCGATGGCGAAGGCCCAGGTCTGCCGGAAGCGGAGCAACACGCGCCAGGCGACCTTGGTGGCGGCGGGCCCGGCCTGCTCGGCGGCCTGTTCATCACGGTCGCTGTGGATGTGATCGTATTCCGCCTGCTGGAGGTGGCCGCTCGCGAGCTTGGCCTTGGGCGAGTCGTACATGCGATACCAGAACACGAGCCAGAGGAGGCCCACGGCGCCGGTGAGGATGAAGGCCCACTCCCAGCCCCAAGCGGAGGCGATGTAAGGCACGCACAACGGCGCGACGATGGCGCCGACATTGGCGCCGGAGTTGTACAGGCCGGTGGCGAAGGCGCGCTCCCGCTTCGGGAACCACTCGGCGATGGTCTTGTTGGCCGCGGGGAAGTTGCCGGCCTCGGTCAGGCCCAGCGCCGCGCGCCAGAAGCCGAAGCTCCACGTGTGGTGGCCGAAGGCATGGCCGATGGCCGCGAAGCTCCAGCCGATCAGGGAGTAGGCGTAGCCGGCCTTCGTCCCGACCCAGTCGATCAGCCGCCCGGCGGCGAGCATGCCCACCGCGTAGGCCACCTGGAAACAGATGACGACGGTGGAGTAGTTGAGTTCCTGGTTCGCCTTATCGAGGCCGAACACGCCGTCGTCGGAGAGCGTCTGCTTGAGCAGTCCGAGGACGTTGCGGTCGAGGTAGTTGATCGTCGTCGCGAAGAACACCAGCGCGCAGATGGTCCACCGGTAGCGGCCGATGCGTTCGTTGATTTGGGCGAATTGGTTCATGGGGAATTGGGGGCGCTCACTGCGGCGGGGCGACGGAGTTGAGGGGGCGGGCCTCGCCGGCGGGACCGACGCGGACGTTTTCGAAACTGATGCGGCCGGCCGCGATCACGACGTCGGCGGCGCTGACGTCACTGAATGCACTGTCGCTGATGCGGATGCCGTCGATCGTCGCGCCGGGAAAGCCGCGGATGAACAGGACGCGCGGGCTGGCCGTGCTGGTGACACGCTCCAGCTGCACGTTGCGGACGGTCGGCGGGAAGGCGCCCGTCGCGCCCTCCTCGTAGAGCAGGTCGATCGTGACGACGGCTTCGGCTACGCGGCCGATGCGGACGTTGCGCATAAAGACGTTCTCGAGCACGCCGCCGCGGACGGCGTTGGACTTGAAGCGCAGCGCGCGGTCGAGGTTGGGGCTGTCCATCGTGCAGTCCTCGACGAAGACGTTGCGGATGCCGCCGGAGCATTCGCTGCCGAGCACGACGCCGCCGTGGCCGTCCTTCATGGTGCAGCGGCGGATGATGACATTCTCGGTGGGCGTCGCGAGGCGGCGGCCGTCGGCGTTGCGGCCGGACTTGATCGCGATGCAGTCGTCGCCGGTGTCGAAGAGCGTGTCCTCGATCAGCACGTCGGTGCACGACTCGGGGTTGCAGCCGTCGTTGTTGGTACCGTGGGAAACGATGGTCACGCCGCGCACGGTGACATTGCGCGAGAGCACGGGGTGAATCTCCCACATCGGGGAGCGCACGATCGTCACGCCTTCGACGAGGACATTCCGGCAGCGGTAGAACTGGATGAAGTTCGGCCGCAGATAATGACCGGGACCGTACACCCGCTGCTCGACCGGCACACCGGCCTCGGCCTGCGCGAACAAGGCGTCGCGGGCGGCCTTCTGCTTCACGGGCGGGTGCTTCTTGTCGTTCCACGACCACCACGTGGCCCAGTCGGCCCCGCCGTCGAGCGTGCCGGCGCCGGTGACGGCGACGGTCTCCGCCTCGAAGGCGTAGATGAACGGCGAGTAATTCATGCACTCGACGCCTTCCCAGCGGGTGAAGACGACGGGGTATTTCGCGGGGTCGAAAACCCAGCGGAGCGTGGCGCCGGCGGCGACGTGGAGGTTGACGTTGTTGCGGAGGCGGAGGGCGCCCGTGAACCACTCGCCCGCCGGCACGACGACGCGGCCGCCGCCGGCCGCATGGCAGGCATCGATCGCAGCCTGGATTGCGGTCGTGCTCTCGGCGCCGGGTTGCGCGCCGTGGGCGGTGATCGGAAAGTCGCGGTCGGGAAACGTCGGCGCGACGATGCGCGCGAGGAGGCGCTCGTAATCACCCCAGCCGCGGACGGCGATGGGCGGCTCGGCGACGACGAGGAGCTGCTGCACCTCGAGGCCGGCGAGGATGCAGGGGCCGACGCCCTTGAGGTCGTTGGCGACCACGGGCTCGCTGACGTAGTACGCAAATGAGCCGTCGCGGGCGCGGCCGGCGGAATTGGTGTAGCCCAAACCGGCGACCTCGCAGACGCGCGTGAGGCTCACGGCGCCGCTCGCATCGGTCTCCAGGCAATCGCGCACGAGGCCCGCGTAGCCGCGCGACACCGCGGCGAGGTACTGGCCGCGCGCGAGGTAGCCGCGGTTGATGCCCTTCGCGAGGGCGTAGACGAACATGCTGGAGGCGGACGATTCGAGGTAGTTGCCCTCGCGTCCGCCCTGGTCGAGCACCTGCCACCAGAGTCCGCTCGCCGGGTCCTGCCAGCGCACGATGCCGTCGGCGACGCGGTGAAGGACGGCATTGATGGCCTCGACGTCGGGATGCGTCGGCGGGAGCTCGTCGAGGCAGTCCACGAGTGCCATCGCATACCAGCCGACCGCGCGGCCCCAGAAATTCGGGGAGAGCCCGGTCGCGGGATCGGCCCAGGTCTGGGCGCGTTTCTCGTCCCAAGCATGGAAATAGAGCCCGGTCTTGGGATCGTAGCCGTGCCGGTCCATGAGCAGCAGCTGACGCGCAACCTCGTCGAAGGCGGCGGGTTCGTTGAACACGCGGCCGTAGTGCGCGAGGAACGGCGAGCCCATGTAGAGGCCGTCGAGCCACATTTGGTGCGGGTAGCGCAGCTTGTGCCAGAAGCCGCCCTCGCTGGTGCGCGGCTGGTTGGCGAGTTGCTGACGCAGGAGGGCGAGCGCCGCCTTCCACTCGGGCCGCGGGTCGCGCTCGTAGACCTGCAGAAGCGCGCGACCGGGTGTGACCATGTCGATGTTGAACTCCTCTTGCCGGTAGGTCGCGATGCGGCCCTCGGCGTCGATGAAGGAAGTGACGAGCCGCGCGGCGTAGTCGGCCATGGCCGCATCGCCGGTGCGGGCGCTCGTCTGCAGGAGCGCGTGGGCGAACAGGCCGGTCGTGTAATCCCAACGGGCGCGCGGGGCGCCGTCCTTGAACAGGGTGCCGCCGCGACGGGTCAGCTCGGACTGCGCGAGCCGCGTGGACCACTCGAGCGGCGAGGCGCCGTTGAACGTCGGCGGCAGCGTCGGCGCGGCGCCGGCGATGAGCGCGAGGAAAAGGAACAGGAGGGTGCGGGTGAGATTCATGGCTGCCAGTCTCCCAGCACCCGCTCGCGGGTGAATTCCGCCGGAGCGGGATCGCCCGACGCGCTGGCCCAGGCGACGCGACCGGCGGTGACCGCGCCGGGGCCGGTGCATTGGAACTCGGCGAAGCGCACGAGCGGTGGCTTCACGTTCCACTCTTTCCAGCCCTCGGGGCGGATGCCGGCGCCGAGTTCGCAGCGGATGAACGTCGCACTGGGCGACTCACGCCACGGGCGGCCGAGGTAGGCGGGCGGGTTGCCGTAGGGGAAGGTGATGCGGCAGTCGGCGAAGACGAAGCCCGCATGGCCCGCGGGCGTCGCCGGCGCGACGATGTAGCCCTGGTCGCGGCAATGGATCTCGCAGTCCTGGAACCACGCGGTCGCGCCGCCGTAGATGAAATCAACGTGCCCGGAAATGTAGCAGCGCTCGAAGAACTGCCGGCCGGTCTCGAGGCGGATCGTGTCCTGCCAGCCGAGGATGCGGCAGCGGCGGAAGATCACGCGGTCAGCGAGTACGGAGCAGGCCTGCGCCTGCATGCCCTTGCCGTAGGTGTTCTCGAGGGTGAGATCCTCGATGACGGCGCCGGTGGCCTCGGCGGTGATGAGCAGAGCGGAGGCGCCCTGCCAGCCGATGGGCTGACCGTCGGTGCCCGGGATGGCTTGGCCGAGATTGTAGGTCAGCAGCGTGGCGGGACCGGAGCCGCGCAGGGTGACGTTGGGCTTGTCGAGGACCGTGTGGCCGAAGTGCGCGCCGGGCTGGATGACGATGACCAGGCGCTCGACGTTGTCGGCCGGCACGGCGTCAATCGCCGCCTGCACCGTGGGATAATCCGCCCCGATGGGTCCGACCACGATGGTCAGGCGATCCGCCGCGCTGCCGGCAACGGCACCGAGGAAAAACAGCAGCATGGCGGATCCGAGGCGCATCAGGGGGCAGCGGTGAGGGTGACCTTGACGGGGGCGCGCAGCCGCTGCGCCCACGCGGCGACGTAGGCGGCCCACGCTTCGCGCGATGTGATGTCGCCGGCGCGCGACCAGGCGGCACCCACCGCGTAGCGCAACGGTTTCCCGGACGCGGCTCGGGCGAGGACGAGGAGGTTGCGGTCGTCCTCGGCGAAGCCTTGGAACGCGGGGTCGGGCACGATAACCGCCGTGCCGAGTTCGCTGTTGGACTTTTGCGCGACCCACTGGGTCTGGATACCGAGGGTGGAGTCGGTGTCAGTCGCGATGACGGGTTCCTGGCCCTTGTCGGCGGGATTCTTGTTCAGACCGAGGCCCACGGTGACTTCCTTCGCCGGGCCGGAGTAGACGGTGAAGGTGCTCTCGACCTGGTTGAGCTGGTGGCCGGCGTCGAGGGTGATGCGCTTGACCTCGGAAACGATGGTGCCGTTGGCCATCCACGTTTCGTAGCTGAGTTCGAACTGCGCGCGCACGGGGCCGTTGGCGAGGATGCGGCAGCTGGCGAAGTTGCGGCCGACGTGCAGCCGCGTGCCGTCCCAGACGCCGGTGCCGCCGCAGCCGCGGCTGGGGCCGACCTGGTAGAGGTCCATGCCCTCGCCCCCGTCCTGGTGGTAATAATCGTGGCCCATGTTATACCAGCGATCCACGATCGGGTAGCGCACCCGCTTGCACCAGACATCGAGGCCGCTGGTGACGAGGACCTCCTTGCCCGAGCCGGCGGCGGCCGCCGCGGCAAGCGCGGGGCCATAGGTGCGGTGGGCGATGCGGTCGTTTTCCCAGGCGAAATCGTCGAGGCGCTCGGACACGTGGCGGGCGAAGGCCTTGGTCGGAAACACCGGGGCGACGGTGTCGGTCGTCTCGACGGTGAACACGGCTGACTGTTCCCCGACGGCGAAGTCGTATTGGAAAATGAGTTCACCGTAGGCGATGCCCTCACGCTTCGGGTCCTTGGCTTGCGGGGCGACGTTGGTGACCTGGTAGGGCAGCACGTTGCCCTTGGCGTCCTTCACGGCGATGCGTTGCAGGAGGGCGCCGGGGAGGGCGCGGTTCACCTCGGACCACGGGACGGTGATGGTCTCGGCGGGCCGGGCGATGGTCAGGTCGTGGCTGACGGTGACGACGAGGCGGCCGGCGGCAGACGCGGCGAGCACGCCGGCGAAGAGGAAGGCGAGGACCGGGCGGAGCACGGGCATGGGGGAATGGGGTTAACGGGCGAGCCAGCCGCCGTCGACCGGCAGCGTGATGCCGTGAACATAGTCTGAGGCCGGCGAGGCCAGGAAGACAACTGCGCCGGCAAGGTCCCGCGGCTCACCCCAGCGCGCGGCGGGGATGCGCTCGAGGATGGATTGGTTGCGGGCGGCGTCGGCGCGGAGGGCCGCGGTGTTGTCGGTCGCCATGTAGCCGGGGGCGAGGGCGTTGACGTTGATGTGCGCCGCCGCGAGCTCGTTGGCCATCGCGCGGGTGAGGCCGGCGAGGGCGCTCTTGGCCGCGGTGTAGGAGACAACGCGCACGCCACCCTGGAAGGAGAGCATGGAGGCGACGTTGATGATCTTGCCGGAGCGTCGGGCCGCAACCGCGGCGCGGGCGAAGGCCTGGCTGAGGCGGAAGGCGCCGTCGAGATTGACGCGCAGGACGTCGGACCAGTCGGCTTCCGAGAATTCGAGCAACGGGGCGCGGCGGATGATGCCGGCGTTGTTGACGAGGATGTCGGCGCGACCGAAGGCGGCCACGGCGGCGGCGATGACCCGGTCTGCGGCCGTGGGATCGCCGACATCGGCGGCGACGGTCACACTGCGGCGGCCGGCGGCGGCCACGGCGCGCTGGGCGGCGGCGGTGTCGCCGCGGGCGACGAGCACGAGGTCGGCGCCGGCCTCGGCCAGGGCGGCGGCCATGCTCTCGCCGAGGCCGCGGGAGGCGCCGGTGACGATGGCCACGCGGCCGTCGAGTCGGAAGGTGTCGAGGACGGCGGCCATGGGCGGGAGGATCAGCGGATGGCGTCGACGGGGGCGGGGTCCATGTCGGCGAACTCCTGGTTTTCGCCGCCCATGCCCCAGACGAAGGCATAGCTGGCGGTGCCGACGCCGGAGTGGATGGACCACGGCGGGGAGAGCACGGCCTCGCTGTCGCGCACGACGAGGTGGCGCGTCTCGGCGGGCTTGCCCATGAAGTGGAACACGGCCTGGCCCGGCGGAATGTCGAAGTACAGGTAGACCTCGGAGCGGCGCAGGTGCGTGTGCGGCGGCATCGTGTTCCAGACGCTGCCGGGCTCGAGGCGGGTGACGCCCATGACGAGCTGGCAGGTGGGAAACGCGCCGGGATGGATGAGCTTGCGGAGCGTGCGCTCGTTGGCGCTCTCGCGCTGGCCGAGGCGCGTGCCCTCGACGGAGGCGTAGGGCACGTGCCGCACCGGGTAGGCGGTGTGCGCGGGATAGCTCAGCAGGTAGTAGCGCGCGGGCGTCGCCGGCGAAACGGAGGCGAAGGTGGCCTCCTGCACGCCGCGCCCGAGGTAAAGGGCGTCGAGGTGCTCGAGGCGGTGCTCGGCGCCGTCGGCGCGCACGATGCCGGGGCCGCCGAGGTTGATGATGCCGGCTTCGCGGCGCTCGAGGAAGTACGCCGCGCGCAGCGCCTCGGGGCGGCCGAGGGCCAGCGGGCCGGCGCCGGGGCAGATGCCACCGACGACCGTGCGGTCGGTCTCCCACCAGTGGAGGGTGACCGTGCCGGGCCGGAAAAGGCCGGCGAGGAGGAACTCGTCGCGCAGGCCCGCGGGCGGGAGGCTGCCGGCGAGACGGGAGAGGGCGCTTTCGTGCGTATGCATGCCGGAGAGGAGGTTTGGGCCCGCGGCGGGCGCTAGCCAGCCGCGGGCGGCAACAGAGGCGCGCCACCCGCACCGGACAGTCCGGGCGGCGCGGGATTCGGGATGATCAGAACTTGCCCTTCAGGCCGACGGTGTAGTGCGGCTCGCCGAACTCGAAGTAGCGCAGCGGCAGCACGACGTTCCGGTACTGGGGCAGGTAACCGCGGAGGAACTCCTTGCGCGGGCTGTTGGTGATGTTGCGCACGAGGAAGTAGGCGGAGAAGCGGCTGTCGAAGGCGTACTCGAACTTCCAGTCGAGGGTCAGCTTCTCGTCCTTGTTCAGGGTCATGCGCGTGTCCAGGTCCTGGTTCGTGGGGTTGGCCGTGCCGGTGACGAAGGCCGTGCCGACGAAGCCGCCGTAGAGGCTCTCGTCCACCCAGTTGGCGGTGAGGGTGGTGGAGAACTTGCGGTAGCGGTAGCCGAGGATGAAGTTCGCGGTCTTCGGCGAGACGGCGCGGAGCTGCGAGTACTCGGTGTCGAGGCGGCGCAGCGGGTCCGGGTCGTTGGCCGAGATGTCCACGTAGGTGAAGTTCGCCTGCACGTTGAAGCCGTCGAAGGGCCTGGGCAGGAACGTGAGATTCTGGGCGTAGCTCAGCTCGATGCCGGACAGCCGGGACTGGCCGCCGTTTTCCCGCACCGTGCCGGTCGAGAACTCGGCCGGGTTGTAACCGTAGTCGGTGGCGATCTCCCCGCGCTCGCCGGCGGTCATGCCGCGGGAGATGAAGTAGTTCTTCACGTCCTTGCGGAAGAGGTACACGCCGATGACGCCCGCATTCTTGAGGTAGTAGTCGAGCGACAGGTCGTAGTTGGTCGCGTAGTAGGGCTCGAGGTCCGGGTCAGGCACGGTGATGGAACCGTTGGCGGCGCCGGGCGTGCTCTCGGAGTCGATGACCGGCAGGAGGTCGGAGTAGTCGGGGTGCCCAACCGTGCGGCTCCAGCCGCCGCGCACGATGATGTTGCGGCGCGGCTCGTACTTGAAGCTGGCGGACGGATAGTAGTGGGCGTAGTCGAGGTTCACCTTCGCGAGCTTGGAGCGCGTGTTGGCGCGGCTCTGGGCGCGGGCCTCGATCTCACGCTGCTCGTAGCGCATGCCGCCGATGAGGGTGAGGTCCTTGGCCACCTTGGCGTCGGCGCGGACGTAGAGGGCGGCGTTTTCCTCCTCAAACCAGCGGGCGTCGTCGGCCTGGCGGGTGGTGAGGTTGGCCTTGTAGGCCTCCCAGACCTTGTACGGGTCGACCACCTGCATCGGGCCGAAGCCGTAGCCGACGTCGTCGGTGTAGTTGGGATCCATCAGGGCGGTGAGGGCCGAACCGGTGATCGCCGTGATGGCGCCACGGTAATCGGGCCGCTCGATGGAGCGGTCGGTGTAGTCCTGGGCGGCGCCGAGCTGGAAGGTGACCGGGAAGTCGAGGCCGTTGAACTCGTGCGTGTAGTCCACGCGCGCGCCTTCCTTGTCGTCGATCGCGGTCCAGGGGCGGGACTGGAAGTTGCCGCCGGTGGCCGAGTTGCTCAGCGTGTAGTTGGCGAGGTCGCGGGCGAAGGCGAAGTCCACCGGGCTGCCGGCGCGGTTGAGGGTGAAGGTCGGCAGCTGACCGAGGTTGAGCACGTTGGCCAGGGTGTAGTTCGTGTAGGTCGCGGCGCCGGGGGCCATCGAGGTGACCGAGGAGATGAAGCCCTTGCTCGTGTCGCGGTACTGGCCGTTGGCGCGGGACCAGTAGGGCGTGAACGAGAGCGTGTCGCCGTTCTCGAAGTCGTGGCTGAAGTTGCCGTTGAAGTGCCAAGTGGTGCCGTACTTGTTGCGGAAGAGCACGCCGTTCTGGATCGAGGCGCCGCTGGCGCCGGAGGTGTACGTGCCGGCGGTGCCGGTCGAGCCGGTGCCGAGCACGAACTGCGGGCCGCGCTGGGTGAAGAGCAGGTCGTACCAGTTCCACTGGCCGGTGACGAACATGCGGGTGCGGTCGCTGAACTTGTAGTCCACCTTGGTCGCGAAGGCCTCGCGGTGGGTCAGCTTCTGCTCGTCGCGCATGTTGTATTGCTGGAGGCGCGGCGCCGTCATGATCGTGGGCGCGGTCGCGGCGGTGACCCAAGTGTACTCGTTGCGCGGGGAATCGTCGTATTTCTCGGAGAAGCGGTAGGTGAGGCTGATGCCGAGCTGGTCGGTGACGCGGCGCGAGACATTGGCCTCGAGGCTCGGGCGGACCGGGAACTCCTTGTTGTGGCCCCACAGGCCGCCCTTGGTGCCGAGCGACAGGTTGCTGCTCGGGGCGGTGAACGAGAGGTTGTAGCTGAGGCGCTGGACCTCCTGGTGGTCGAAGGCGCTCTTTGTGACGAAATTCACGAAGCCGCCGGTGGCGCTGGCAGGGATGTCGGGCGTGACCGTCTTGTAGAGCTCGGTCGTCTCGACGTTGTTCATCGCGATCTGCTCGAACTCGAAGCGGCGCGTGTCGTCCACGGACGAGGCGTTGGCCATCGGCGTGCCGTCGACGGCGACGATGGTGAACGCGGTGCTGAGGCCGCGCAGCGAGATGCCGCGGGCGTCGTTGACGTTGTAGTCGATGCTGACGCCGGGCATGAACTTCATGTACTCGCCGACGTTGCCCTCGCTGATCTCGCCGAACTGGTCGGCGGCGGCCACCATCTTGGCCTGGATCGAGATCTTCTGCAGGGCGACGGCCTGGGCCATGCCCTCGCGCGAGGTGTTCACGGTCAGGCCCTCGAGCAGGACGATGTCGGACTTGAGTGCGATCGGCAGCGTGGCGGTCTCGCCGGCGACGACATCGACGGTCTGGGACTTGATCTCGAGGCCGGGATAGGTGGCGACGATGGTCTGGCTGCCCGCGGGCACGCCCGCGAGGGTGTACTCACCGCCGCGCACGGTGATGGCACGGATGGCGGTGCCGCCGACGGAAACCTCGGCGCCCTCCAGGTAATTGCCGTTGGTGGCGTCAAGCACCCGGCCGCTGATGCTGCCGGTGGTGGCGGACGCTTCCGCTGCCGCCTGGGCGCGCGCCGTGGGCGCGGGTGGGAGCAGGGCGAGACCGCACAGGGCGGTGACGACGGGAACAAAACGGCGGAAAACGCCGCGACGGAGCAACGAGGTGGACGAGCGGGGTGCGCCGTGCCACGCGGAGCGGATGGCCTTCATGCTTGGAGGTGGGGTTAGGGTTGGAGGTCGGGGAAACCCGGGCGGCCACCGGGTAAGGGGCGGTCGACCGGATGCACAGTGAAATATTTCACTAATGAACTTGTGTTCCATATTTGAAAGTTTAGGACCCTTGGCAATCCCAAAATTTTCGGAGTGCGCTGATGCCCGCCGCGCCGAAAATCCGATTCCCGTCTCCCCTTTCCGTAATTTTCCCGTGCCTGCCGCCCCCTCCCCTCACCCCGCCCCCGCCGTCACCGGCGACGAGCGCTACGTCATTCCCAACCTGCGCAACGCCTGCCGCATCCTGAAGATGCTGGGCCGCCATCCCGACGGCCTGAAGGCGGCCGACCTCGCCCGCAACCTCAAGATCCCGGTCACCACGACGTTGCGCATCATGACGACGCTCTGCCTCGAGGGCCTGGCGCGAAAGGTCGAGGGCCGCTTTGAGCTCGGTCCCGTGCTAATCCAGCTGGGCAATGCCGCGCTCGCCGGGACCGAGATCCGCGACCTCGCGCTGCCGCTCCTGCAGAAGCTGACCGGCCTGACCGACGAAACCGCCCACCTCGCCATCCCCTGCGATGACCGCGCGCTGATCGTCGCCGTGCAGGACAGTCCCCACCCGCTCCGGGCAGCCTCGCGGCCCGGCTTTCTCGCCGAGCTGCACTGCTCCTCGACCGGCAAGGTCTTCCTGGCCTTCGTGCACCGCGAGCGCATCGCGGAGTTGATCGCCGAAAGCGCGCCGACGAAACGCACGCCCCTCACCCAGACGACGGTCGCCGCCATCCGGAAGGAGGCCGAGCTCACGCGCAAGCGCGGCTTCAGCCTCGACAACGAGGAATTCAACCCCGGCGTGCGCTGCCTCGCCGCCCCGGTCTACGGCTCGACCGGCCAGGTCGTCGCCGCCATCGGCATCACCGCCGCCACGGTGCGCTTCACCGAGGCGCGCGTCCCCGAGATCGCCGCGAAGGTCCGCAGCGTGGCCGCCGAACTCTCCCGCCTGATGGGCCACGCCGAGCCCCGCGCCTGAACCGCCCCACCCCATGTCCACACCCTTCCACCTCACCGCTCCCGCCGGCTCCTCCCTCACCGCCGACCAGGTGCGCGGTCTCGTCGCCCGCGCCCTCCCCGCCGCCGACCTGCGCGGCCAGCGCGTGCTCCTCATCATCCCCGACGGCACGCGCACCGCGCCCGTGGGGCTCATGTTCAAGACCCTGCATGCCCAGCTCGCGCCCGCCGTCAAAAAGTTCGACGTGATGATCGCCCTCGGCACGCACCCCGCGATGTCGGCCGAGGCGATCAACACCCGCGTCGAAATCACCGCCGCCGAGCGCGCCTCCACCTACCGCGACGTGGAATTCATCAACCACGAGTGGGACAACCCCGCCGCGCTGCGCGATCTCGACAAGATCCCGGCCGACGAGATCAAGGCCCTCTCGGGCGGTCTCTTCGCGATGGATGTGCCGGTGCACATCAACCGCCGGCTCTACGACTACGACCACCTCATCATCGTCGGCCCGGTCTTCCCGCACGAGGTCGTCGGCTTCTCCGGCGGCAACAAGTACCTCTTCCCCGGCGTGGGCGGCCCGGGCATCCTGAATTTCTTCCACTGGCTCGGCGCGGTCGTGACCAACCCGATGATCATCGGCAACAAGTGGACCCCGGTGCGCAAGGTCGTGGACCGCGCCGGCGCGATGGTGAAGATCCAGAAGTCCTGCCTCGCCCTGGTGGTGCAGGGGCACGGCGATCTCGCCGGACTCTTCATCGGCACGCCGGAGGAGGCTTGGGACGGCGCGAGCGACCTCTCGCGCGACCTCCATATTATCTACAAGGACCGTCCGTTCCACACCGTGCTGTCCTGCGCGCCGGAGATGTACGACGAGCTCTGGGTGGCGGGCAAATGCATGTACAAGCTCGAGCCCATCGTGGCCGACGGCGGCGAGCTCATCATCTACGCGCCGCACATGAAGGAAATCTCGGTGACGCACGGCGCGCACATCCGCCGCATTGGTTACCACTGCCGCGACTACATCCTGAAGCAATGGGACCGGTTCAAGGACGAGCCCTGGGGCATCCTCGCCCACTCGGCGCACGTCCATGGCATCGGCACCTACGACGAAAAGACGGGCATCGAGACCCCGCGCGTGCGGGTGACTCTCGCCACCGGCCTGACCCCGGAGGAATGCAAGCAGGTCAACCTCGGCTACCGCGACTGGCGCACGATCCGCAAGGAGGACTACGCCAACCGCGAGCACGAGGGCATCTTCCTCGAACCGAAAGCCGGCGAACGCCTGTACCACCTGCGCAACAAGCCGGCGTGGGCCGGCGGGAAGGCGTAAGGTTTACGGGTCTCACGCGGAGGCGCGGAGGACGCGGAGGTTTTCACTACTCCGTGTGCTCCGCGCCTCCGCGTGAGACCCAATCAGCGCAGCAATGCAATGAGCCGCGCGCGCGTCGGGACGCCGCACTTGGCCAGGACCGCGCTGACCTGGTTTTTCACCGTGCGCTCGGACTTACCCAAGATCGCGGCGATCTCGCGGTTGCTCAGGCCCTGGCAAAGGTGGGCGGCGACAACGCGTTCGGCCGGGGACAACCGGACCAGGTCGGGTCCGGCAGCGGTGATTCCGGCCGCGACTTCACGCCAGCTGACCGTCGGCGAGAGCGGGGCGAGATATTGGGGACTGAGCGAGACCATCGGGGGGCTCGGTATCTGGGGGCCGGGGCGCACCGTGCGCCGCCGGCCCCCGGCACACACACCAAACTAGAGCTTGAGCAGGCGCTTCACCTCGGCCTCGAGCTTCGGGCCGCGGGCCTCGGTGGTGACCAGCTTGCCGTCCTGGTCGATGAGGAACATCGCCGGGATCGAGACGATGCCCAGGCGCGTGGAGAGGTCATTCTTCCAATACTTGCCGTCGAAGTACTGCGGCCAGGGCATCCCGTTTTTCGCCGTGAAATCGGTCAGGACCGCCTTCGCCTTTTCCATCTTCTCGGCGACCTGCTCGGGGGTGTCGTCCGGCTTGAGCTTGGCGTTCTCCAGCGCGATGCCGACCACCTCGAAGCCCTTGTCGTGATACGCGGCATAGACCTGCTTGACGTTCGGCAGCTCGGCGATGCACGGGCCGCACCAGGTGGCCCAGAAGTCCACGAGCACGACCTTGCCCCGCAGTTCCTTGAGGTCGACCTTGCGGCCGTCGACCGCGGTGAAGGCGATCTCGAGCGGCTTGTCAAAGGCGGTGAGCTTGTCGATCTCCCCCTGGGCCGCCTTGCGGACGGCTTCACTGGGGCTGGCGACAAACTGTTCCAACTCCGCCAGCAGGTCGGCCTTGGCCGCGCCCGTCTTGGTGCGGAACATGAAGTACATGCTGGTCTGCTGGCCGAGGCCCTCGACCGTCGGGTACTTGGCGGCCAGCCGGAGGATCTCGGTGCGCAGCGCGACGCCGTCAAAGGGCTGCTTGTCCTTCACTGCTTTCTGGGCCGCAGACGACAGTGTCCGGAGGCCGTTGGGCTGCATCATCTCGGCGCGCAGCTTGACCTCGGGCGGAGCGTCCGGCGCGTGCCCGGCGGCGATGGCCAGGGCGCCGATCTGCTTCTGCCACGCGAGGAAGGTGGCGGCGTCCCAAGTGACGCCCTCAAGCACCTCCTTGGGCGTGCCATCCGGATTGGCGAGTTCCTTCGCGGCACTGTCCATCATCTGGACGGCCCGCCAGCGCCGCGGGTCCTCGGGGTATTTCTGGCAGAACGCGATGCCCATCCGCAGCAGCTTCACGATGTGGTGGCGCATCGCGGTCAGGCGCTCCTCCTGCGTCTTCTTGCCGGCGACGGCGGACATCAGGCCCTCCATGCTCGAGAACATGGGGAGCGGCTTGAACGCGGCATCAGCGTCCGGCGCCGCCAGGACGGCGGGCTCGGGCTCAAAGGGCGGCGTGAGCTGCGTGAACGGATTGTCCGCGGCGAGCGCCGGCAGGACAAGCAGCAGGGCGAGGAGGAACGGTCGGGTGAATTTCATAGGGAATGGAGATTGGCCAGGTGGGGTCAGAACCGCTTTGTCAGATCGAGGACGTAGCGACGCAGGCGCGGATCGATGACGAGGGAGCTGAAGGAGCCGTTGACGTTGAGCGGCGGCTCGTCGTCGAGGACGTTGATGATCGTCACCCGCAGCTTGGTGTCGTGCAGGGCGCGACGCCACCAGGACTCGCCGCGGGCGCCGAAGCCCGGACGGCGCCCGAAGTCATGGCCCGCGTTCAGGTCCCAGCGCATCACGGAATCCGTGTAGCGCGAGGGCGCGATGGTGGCGTTGGACGAATCCGTCCAGGATTCGCCGCCGAAGACATTGGTGAGGCCGGCCTCCCAGGGGCCGCGGTTCCAGCTGAGCGCCGTCGTGACGCGCGCCGGGACAAAGCGCTTGTTCACCGAGGGGGTGAGGGCGGCGTTGGGGAGGATGCGCTCCTCGCGGAGGAGCGTCTTTTCCCCGGCGAGGCTGAACGCGAAGTCGCCCCAGCCGGTGGTGCGGTGGTAACGCACGCCGACGCTGTAGCCGCCGGCGCGGGACTTGGAGATATTGATGGTGCGGGCGTCGTAACCGGTGATCGGGCCGAGCCAGCTGGCGGGATCGGTCGGGAGTTTCGACCCGCGGAAGATGGTCTCCGGGGCGAGCAGCTGGCGGTCCATGATGCTGCCGATGCCGCCGAATCCGTCGGTGTAGGTGTTGTCGTAGAAATCGAGCGAAACCGAGAGGCCGGTGATCTTCGGCACCTCGACGATGATGCCGTAGGTCCAGTTTTCGGAAAGCTGCGGCGTGAGGGCCGGATTGCCGCCGCTCAGGATGTTGGCGGTGCCGGTGATCGGGGTATTGCCGCGCGAGTAATCAACGGCCCCGGGCGCAAGGGCCGCCCAGGGGAGGCCCACCGTGCCGGTGGACTGGGCGATGCGGTAGAGCTGGGGTGCGAGAAAACCCTCGCCGTAGGAGCCGCGGATGAGGACGGAGCGGAACGGCCGCCAGGCGGCGCCGTAACGGGGGGTGGTGGCCCGGCCGAAGTCGGAGTAGTCCTCGGTGCGCACCGCGAGATTGAGATCGAGTTGGTGCATCAGCGGCAGGCCCTGCTTTTCGCTGAGCAGCGGCACGCGCGCCTCGGCGAAGAACGAGACCACGTTGCGCTGGGGGATGACGGCCCAAACCTGACCGCCGACCGAATTGGGGAAGTCGACATACTCCTCGCGGCGCTCGCCACCAATGACCGCATTCAGGTCGCCGGCGGGCAGGGAGAGGATTCTGCCGTCGGCCTGCCCGGAATACGTCCAGGTGCTGACGATGTCGTTGAGCCGGGTCTGGGTCGTGCCCACCCAGAATACGTCCAGGGCGTTCGGGGCGTTGGGCGACTGGGCGTTGCTGTCGTAGATGAGGATGGGCGTGCGGCCGGCGGCGATCTCGGCGTTGAGCCGCGCGGTGAAGAGCGACGCCGGAGCCACCTGGGTGCCAGTCTGGCCACCGGCGCCCGCGAGATCGGGCGTGATCATGAAGTTTTTGCCCTTCACGTAGTTGATGCCAGCCTCGTAGCGCCAGTTGCCCGGCAGCTTGCCGTTGGCGGACAGGGAAAACTCATCGTTGCTGGTCTCGCTGCCGCTCACGAGCGGGGGCAGGTCGTAGAAGACCTTGCTCAGGCGCACCGGGACGCCGAACGGGTTGCCGGCATAACCCGCGGGGATCGTGACGTTCTCGACGCGGCGCCATTGGCCGTTGTCGCGGTATTCCTTCCGGCCGAAGCGCACCATCCCCGTGAATTGCAGGCGGTCGCTCAGATCATAGCCGAGGCGGAAGTACGCGCTGCGGTCCTCGGAGTAGTTGACCGCGCTCTGCCGGCCGGGGGTGATGCCGCCAACCGGCGCCGGGGCGGCGAGGTAGTTGGCGACCGTGAGGCCGGTGCCGTTGGTGTTGGCCGGGATCGACACGCGCGGGACCGTGGTGCCGGGGAGGTTGCCGGAGGCCAGGCTGAGGCTGCCCGTGCCCTCGACGTAGAGCGTGGGCTGCGACTGGTTGGTGATGCCGCCGTAGAGCGTGCGGTCGTAGGACTGCGTGAGATAACGGTCCACCAGCAGCATGACATTGTTCTCGGAGGCGGACAGGGTGAGAAGGCCGGACCACTTGCCGCGGGCGAAGCCGTGGGTGAGGCTCGCGGTCATCATCGCCGCGTCCTTGTCGAAAGTGTTGTCGTAATTGAAGCGCACCTCCGTGCCGGCATAGCGCTTCTTGAGGATGATGTTGATGACGCCGTTGATGGCGTCGGCGCCGTAGATGGCGCTCGCGCCGTCGAGCAGGACCTCGACGCGGTCGATGGCCGCGAGCGGGATGCCGCCGAGGTCGTAGCCGTTGCCGCCAGCGTTGCGCAGGGCGGTCAGGGGCACGCGCTTGCCGTCGACGAGGAGCAGGGTCTCGGTCTGGCTGCCGCCGCGGAGCTGGGCGGAGACGCGCGAGCCGGTCTGGCCGGTGGCGAGGCCGCTGGCGATGGTGCTGGTGACGGTCTCGGTGCCGAGGCCGGTCGTGTAACTGGTGACGGCGGGGATGTACTGGAAGAGCTGGCCGAGGTTGGACGCGCCGAGTCGCTCGATGTCGAGGCTGGTGAAGGTGAGGACAGGCTGCACGGGGCGCTCGCCGGAATTCACCCGCAGGCGGGAGCCGGTGACGGCGTATTCCTCGAGGACGACAGGGGATTCACCCGTGGCGTCGGTCTGGGTTCTATTTCCCGGGCGGTCGCGCTTGGTTACCGGCGCCGCCCTTGAGACGTTTGGGTCGGAGACCCGGCTGACGGCGAACGCGCCCGTCTTCTGGTCCTGCACCACGACGAGGGTTGTGCCGGCCAGCATGCGGTTGAAGGCCGCGAGCGGCGTGAACTCACCCTTCACCGCCGCGGTTTGCACGCCGCGCACGGTCTCGGCTGGGAACATGATCTCCTTGCCGGCCTGTTGCGCCGCCTGCTTGAGCGTGTCCATGGCCGCACCGGCGGGGACATCGAAGGCCTTGACCGCTTCTTCCGCCCGGGCGGGGAGCAGGCAGGCCAAGGTCAGGGTACAAGCGGCCAGCAAGCGGAACAAACGCGACCAGGGCCGCGGCACAGGGGTGGGATAAGGTGTCATGGTGGTTGGGGCTCTGGTCCAAGACGCCGCCGAGCCCCGAACACACTAAGCGGTTTTCAAATTCGTTTCCGGCCCGTCACGGCGCCCGGCGAAGCACGAGCGTGTCCCCCACCCGCTCGGCCTTCACCCCGGCCGTGAGCTCGAGCAGGCGCACGAAGCCCTCGGCGTTGTCGGAGCGGAACGAAAGGACGATCGGCAGCGACTCCAGCTGGGCATCGGCGATGACAATGCGCGGGCCGCCGTGCCGATTGAACTCCGCAACCACGTCCGCGAGCGGGACGGACTTGAAATCCAGCAGCCGCGGCTGCCAGGCGAGCCGGCGGGCCATCTCGTCCTCGGTCACGCGGCTGACCTGCGGCATCGCGTCGGTCGCGGCGAGCGGCACGGTCACCGACTCACCGGCCTCAAGCACCGGGATCGCCGTGGGGACAATCTGGCCGGCCAGGGCCTCCGCCACCGTCGCGGGGGTTTCGACCTGGACGCGGCCGTGGGTCACGAGCACCTCGAGGTTGTCGGCGTCGAGCCGGACGTTGAAGGCGGTGCCCACGGCGCGCACGTCCACGCCGGCGGCATGCACGATGAACGGGCGGACCGGGTTCTTTGCCACGGTGAAGAGGGCCTCGCCCTGCAGGAGGCGCACGCGGCGCTCCGCCGCCGTGTAATCGACCGCGATCCGGGTGCCGCGGTTGAGCTCGACCACGGAGCCGTCCTCCAGCACGCGCCGTTCGTAGGACGCGGCGGCGATCGGCGCCACGGGCGCGGGGGCCGGAATCTCGGCGGTGCCGGGGGCCTGCCACAGCGCGAAGGTCAGGGCGAACCCGGCCGCGGCCGCCGTCAGCGCACCCGACCAGAACCAGACCACGCGGGCGCGGCGGCGCTGGGATTTGGCCGGGGCCAGCAGGTCGGGGTTCGGCTCCAGGCTGTGCTCGGGGCGCCACTGGGCCAGGGCGTCGAGTTCGCGCCAAGTCTCGCGGTGCCGGGCGAACCATTCGCCATGGCGGGGATCGGCGGCGAGCCATTGGAAATAGGCGTCCTGCTCGGCGGCGGTGAAACCGCGGTCGCGCTTGACGAGCCACTCCGCCGCTTCGAGGCCGATGCGGTGGAGGTCGTCCGGCGGGAGGTTGGAAGGTTTTGCGTGCATGGGCTTCAGTCCCGGGCTTCGCGCCGGTGGCGGGCGAAAAACTCGGTGCATTTGTGGACACCGATGGTGAGCTGGGCCGAGACGGTGCACTCGGAGATGCCCAGCCGGGCGGCGATTTCCGCCTGCGAGAGGTTGTAGATCTTCCGGAGGGTGAAGATCTGGCGGCAGCGGTCGGGGAGGGATTGGATGGCTTGGGTCAAGAACTCGAGCTCCTGGTTGCGGGCGACGGTTTCGGGCACGCCGTCCGCCTCATCCATGACGTCGAGCGAGTCCAAAGGCACTAAGCCGCCCGGCGCGGAAAGGCGTCCGCGCCGCACCTGGTCGAGGGCGAAGTTGCGGGCCACGGCGTAGAGAAAAGCCTTGGGTGACTGGAGTTCCTGCTCCCGGTGCGCCTGGAGGACGCGGAGGAAGGCCTCCTGCAGGATGTCATCCACGTCGCACCCGGAGCCAAAGCGGCTTTGCAGCCAGGCACGCAGCATCGGCACGTGGGGTTGCACGTGCGCCGCGAACCACTGCGAGGATTCCGGATCGGTGGGAGGCAAGAGGAGGGACACGGCGCGCGACCGGACCAGACGGCCGGCGCCACCTCCATGACGCGCGGGGGTGTAAAAGACACTAAAGAAAAACGGCGGAGGGAGGGGAACGCTGATCCGCGCCGATCTTCGCTGCTGCCGGGCCAAGGCAGGTTAACCGCAAAGAACGCAAGGAGCGCAAAGAATCCGAGCCACAAGTCCGGTCTCTGCGTTCCTTGCGGTTAACCCGGTTTAGGTGTTTCGATTAGCGTCAATCAGCGCAGATCAGCGTTCCCACAAAGCCATTAGCAATGGAGACTTGTCCGTTGCAGCCCGGCCTAAACTTCGCCTTGATGCACCGCGCGATGGATTTCGATGTCGTTATACGCCGGCTGGCGGCGGATTTGGAAGCGTCCGGGATACGCTACGCGCTGATCGGCGGCTTTGCGATGGCGCTGCGTGGCGTGCAGCGCGCCACCGTGGACCTCGATTTCATCCTGATGCTTGAGGACCTGGAAAAGGTCCACCTGATCCTGCGTGGCCTGGGCTACGAGCGGGTCTTCCACTCGGAGAATGTGTCGCACTATCTTTCGCCCGACCGCAAGTGGGGCCGCATCGACATCCTGCACGCGTTTCGGGGCCCGACCCTGGGCATGCTCAAGCGGGCGGAGAAGCTGCCGGTACTCGACGGCGTGCTCCTGCCGGTCGTACAGATCGAGGATATCATCGGCTTGAAGGTGCAAGCCGCCGTCAACGCCCCCGAACGCTCCGCGCGCGATTGGGCGGATATTCGCATGATCCTGGAAATGGCGGCCGGCCAACCGCGCGCGATCGACTGGGAACTGCTGGCCGACTATCTGGCGATTTTCAATTTGCAGGCGAAGCTGCCCGAACTAAGGAGCTGGCATGGCCAAGCTCGATAACACGGAGCGCAAGCAACTGCAGGCGCCGTCGCGTCCCGGTTGCGCAACGCCCCCGCCCCCGCCGGCGCTGCCGCCGCGCGAGTATGTGGCCTTTGCGACGTTTGCCGCCCGCTTCCTGCCGGCCACCAAGCCCAGGCCGGCCTTCGGGGGCCGCCACTGGAAGCTTTAGCGAAGGAGGGCAATCAACCGCGCCCGCGTCGGGACGCCACACTTGGCCAAGACCGCGCTGACCTGGTTTTTCACGGTGCGCTCGGATTTGCCGAGGATGGCCGCGATCTCGCGGTTGCTCAGGCCCTGGCGGACGTGGGCGCAGACGACCTCTTCCGCCGGTGAGAGCCGCCCGGCCTCGCAGGGGGCCGGGCTGAACTCCGCCGCCAGCTCCCGCCACGTGGCGGTGGCGGGGAGCGGCACGGCGAATCCGGCGGACGGCGGTCTCATGGTCCCCTGCCCTCAGCGCATCATCTCGCGCTTCTTGAGGTCGGCGGCGCCCTTTTCGATGAGCGCCGGATCAACCTTCACGCCGGCCTTGGCCAGCGCGGCGTCGAGGATGGCCTCGCCCTTCATATAACCGACAACGATGTCCACCACCTTGCCCTCGCGGTCGATGATGTACTGCGTGGGGATGCCCCCGACGCCGAAGAGCTTCCGCGAGACGCGGTCGGGCGAGCGCTCGGCCTTGTCATGGGTCCAGATGATGTCGGGGTATTTCGCCTGGTTGGTCTTCACCCACGACTCGAATTTCTTGCGGGTGTCGCTCGTGCAGTTGGCGAGTACCACGACGCCCTGGTCTTTGTAATGGGCAGAGACTTCCTGCGTGTGCGGCATCGAGGCCATGCACGGCCCGCACCACGTGGCCCAGAAGTCGAGGATGACAACCTTGCCGCGGAAGTCGGAGAGCTTCACGTCCTTGCCGTCGAGGGTCTGCGAGATGAAGTCGGGCGCGATCGCGCCGACCTTGAGCTGCTCGACCCGGGGTTCCGGCGGGGCCTCCTTGGATTCGGCGGCGGTGAAGACCTTCTTCGGCATGTCCTCGGGCGCGAGCTTGATGCCGCCGCGGAGGAGCAGGTTGCCGAGCGAATCGGCGATGCCGGGGCCGGCACCGACGTAGAAGCCGATGAACTTGCCCGCGGCGTCGATGACGACGTTGTTCGGGATCGGGGCCATGGCGCCGCCGGCGAACACCATCGGGATGACCTTGCCGTAGTGCTCCCGGGAGGCGGTCTGGAAGGCCTTCTTCTCATCGTCGGACATGTCGTCGAACGGCTTCGCGGGTCGCGGCGGGGCGCCGGCGGGATCGAACAGGACCGGGAAGGAGAACTTCGCGGCATTGGCCGCAAGCCACTGGTTGAATTCCTCGCGACCGGCGTAGGCGCCGACACCAACAAAGACCAGGCCCTGCGCGGCGTATTTCTTCGCCCAGGCTTCGTGGAGGGCGAGGCCCTCGTCCGGAATGCCGTTGCCCGCGCCCCAGAAGCTGAGGACGACGGCCTTGCCCTTGGTGAGTTCGGAGAACTTCACCGGAGCGCCGGCGGGATCCTCGGCCGTGAAATCCGGCACTGGCTCGCCGGCCTTCAACTTGCCGTAGCTCTCGCGGAACTGCGGCTTCGGGTTCTTCAATTCCTCGGCCGCGGCGGCGGCGCGCTCCGCGGCTTCCTCAGCGGCGGCCTGGAGCTGCTTCTCGCCTTCGGCGGCGCGCGCGGCGTCCACCTTGATGCCGGCCTTGGCCAGCGCGGCCTCGGTGCGGGTGTCGGACTCGCCGCCGTTGCCGACGATCGTCGCGACGATCTTGCCGTCGCGGCCGATGACGAACTGCGTCGGGATGCCGGTCACGCCGTAATGCTTGGATGAAGCCCGGTCGTTGAAGGTGGCGGAGCCGCGCTCGTTGGGATCGAAGAAGAACTGCAGGTCGGGATATTTCGACTGGTTCTGCGGGATCCACGCCTTGAACTTCGCGATGGTGTCGCTCGTGCCGGACGCGATCACGACCACGCCCTGGTCCTTGTAGGCGGCGGCGAGCTTCTGCGTGTGCGGCATCGAGGCGATGCACGGCCCGCACCACGTGGCCCAGAAGTCGAGGATGATGACCTTGTCCTTGAAAGCGGAGAGCTTCACTTCGTTGCCGTTGACGTCGTGCATCACGAAGTCGGGCGCGACCGCGCCGGCGCCGAGGGTCTCGACGCGCTTCGCCGCGGCCATGCCGCCGGCGTTGCCCATGGGCTGGATGGTGCCCGCGGCGACGCTGGTCGGACGGGTGGCGGCGAAATGCTCGCGGAGCGCGGCCTCGACCGTGGCGCGGTCCTCGGCGCCGAGCTTGACGCCGGCGCGATCGATGCTGAGGCGCACCCAGGCCGCGACTTTCGGTCCCATGCCGATGATGCCACCGCGGAAGCGGCTCTCGGCGTCGAGCGCGACGTAGGCGGGATACATGCCCGCGCCGAAGCGCATGTGGGCGATGGATTCCATGAAGGCCTTGCCGGCGGGATCCCACGAGACGGTGTAGCCGAGCGCGGCGGCGTTGGCCTTGGCCCACGCGTCGAAGTCGGCGCGCTCGGTCGCGACGTTGATGGCCCAGACGGCGAGCCCCTGGTCCTTGTAGGCGGCGGCGAGCTTGGCGACGTCATCCGCCGGAGCGCGGGCGCCGGTCCAGAAGACGATGAGCACGGGCTTGCCCTTGAAAGTGGAGAGCTTCACGTCCGCGCCGTCGACGCCGACGGCGGAGAAATCGGCGACCGCATCGCCGAAGCTCACGTTCCCCAGCTTGGCGGTGGGCACGAGCATCGCTCCGCCCTTGCTGCCGGTGGACATGGCCATGGTCTTGCCCATGGCGGGGATGGACTTGGGCGCGTCCTTCGGCTCGGGCGGCAGGTGCGAGGTGTCGATCGGCAGGCCGCCCTTGGCGAGGAGCCGCGTGACGTAGGGATTCTCGCCGGGGCCGCCGCCGGCGGTCATGCCAACGACGCGGCCATCGCGGCCGATGAGATAGAGTGTGGGAAAACCGGTGACACCGTATCCGGTGTTGAAGACCGATTTCGCCCAGTCCTTGCCGGCGGGATCGTGGGCGGTGAGGAACTTGTACTTGGTGGCGTTACGCTCCACCCAACCGTCGTAGTTGGCGCGGGAGTCGGAGGCGCAGACGGCGAGGATGACGAGGCCGTCCTTGGCGAACTCCTCCGCCAGCTCGCTGTTGTGCGGCATGGAGGCGACGCACGGGCCACACCAGGTCGCCCAGATGTCGAGGAGGACGAGCTTCCCGCGGTAGTCGGACAGCTTCACTTCCTTGCCGGCCGCATCGAGGACGGTGAAGTCGGGCGCGAGTTCGCCGACCTTGGGGCCGGGCCGGGTGATGGCCGGGGCCTCGGCCGAGGCGGGCACGGTGGCGGGGGTCTGGGCACAAAGGGCGGAGGTCAGCAGACCGGCGCCAGCCAGCAGAAGGAGGGATAACGATTTCATGGGAATGGGTTGGGACCGCGCGGGGCGCGACGGGTTGCGGATCAGGAGGGGAAAAACGGTGGGAGGGTTACGGATGCGCCGGGGTCGCGGGCGCGATGGGCAGGCCGGCCTGCGCGAGGAGGCGGACGACGGCGGGATTCTCGTTCGGGCCGCCGCCACCGGCGCGGCCGACGATGCGGCCGTCGCGGTCGATGACGAAGATGGCGGGCAGCATGCTCACGCCCCACTCCGCGGTGATCGCGGACTGCTTCCGGTCCTTGCCGGCGGGATCGTGGGCGGTGAGGAATTTGTGGCTGGCGCCGTGCTGCGCGACCCAGCGGTCGTAGTTTTCACGGGTGTCGGACACGCACACGGCGAGGACGACGAGATCGTTCGCGGCGTATTTCTCCGCGTAGGCGCTGTTGTGCGGCATGGAGGCGATGCACGGGCCGCACCAGGTCGCCCAGAAATCGAGGAGGACGATCTTGCCGCGATAGTCGGCCAGCTGCACCTCGCGTCCGTCGGAGCCGAGGGCGCGCAGGGCGGGCGCGGGTTCACCGGCCTTGGGGCCGGCGAACATCTTCTTGGTGGCAGGGGCCGGCGCGGGCGTCTCCGCTCCGGCGAGCGGGCCGGCCGCGGTGAAGGCCGCGAAGAACAGGGCGAGGAGGCGGAGGGAAACGGAAGGCATGGTCGGGAAAGGGACCCGCCGCTGGGCCGGACGGCCCGGCGGCGGGTACACACACTACAGACTGACAGAACGGACGATTTAGAACGGCAGGAGGAACGAGCACTCGTACGTGCGGCCGAGGATCAACTGGCTGTGCAGGCCGGCGTTGAAGCCCCAGAGCGTGTCGGAGAACGGCGGTTCCTTGTCGAAGACGTTGCTGACGCCGAGGCTGACGCGGAGCTTCTTGCCGTAGCCGCGCCAGACGCCGTCCTTGAACTCGTAGCCCGCGCGCAGGTCGAGCTTGGTGACGGCGGGCGTCTCGAAGTACACCGTGGTCGCGGTGTTCTGCACGAGGATGCTGCCGGCGTTGTTGGTCTTGAAGCCGTCGAGGTACCAGAGGAAGGCCGCGGCGTTCCAGTTGCCCTTGCTCCAGAAAACGGCGGTGTTGTACTTCCACTTCGGCGGTGAGCCGGTGTCCTCCTCGAGCACCACGGCCGGCTGGCCGGGGGCAACCTGGCGGGTGGACTCGAGGTTGCGGCTCGCGGCGAGGTTGACGCGGACGCGGCCGAGGTTGTCCCAGGGGAGGACGTAGTCGGCGACGAAGTCCAGGCTCTTGCTCACGATCTTGCCGAAGTTGATGAAGGTCGTGTCGATCGCGGTGACCTGGCCGGGCTGGCCGAGGGCGATGTCGGAGGCCGAAGCCGCGGCGCGGGTGACGCGTTCCGGGAAGAGCGCCTCGTTGTTGAGGATGTTCTGCGCGGAGATGACCTGCAGGACGTCCTTCTGCTCGGTGTTGTAGTAGTTGGCCTGGAGGCTGAGGCCCTTGGCGAACTCCGGCTCATACACGACGCCGACAAACGTGGTCTCAGAGAACTCCGGCTCGGGGTTCTGGTTGGAGCCGCGCGAGACGACGACACCGGTCGTGGAGGGCGGCGTGCGACGCGGGTCGGACACCGAGGAGTTGAAGTTCGGCTGGGAGACCAGGTACTCGGTCACGTACGGGGCGCGGAAGCCCTCGCTCCAGCTGGTGCGGAAGAGCACCGTCTGCATGGGGCTCCACGACAGGCCGATCTTCGGCACGGAGGCGTCGAAGGGCCCGTTTTCCTCGTAGCGGCCGGCCACCTGGAAATCGAGGCGCTGGAACATGGTCCGGGCGTTCTCCTTGCCGAAGACCGGGAAGAAGAATTCGGCGAACAGGGCCTTGGTGTCCTGCTCCCCTTCGACGATCGTGTCGGTCACCACCGGCACGACGGCCGTGGAATAGGTGCGGCCGCGGCTCCAGACCTCGCTGGTCGTGGCCGAACCGCCGGCCGCCAGCTTGATGGTGCCGCCCCAGTAGTCGAACAGGTCGCCGTCGGCGGAGAAGTCGACGCTGTTGTACTTGGACGTGCTGTAGGTTTCGGGGAGGATTGTCAGCGTATCAAGGATCGCGAACTGCGACGGCGCGCCGGCGGCCTTGTAGTCGGTGAACGGATTGAACCGCTTCGCGGGATCAGCGTCGATCAGCAGGTTGGCGAGGCCGGGACCGTGGAAGTTGCGCGTGATCTGGCGATTGGACTGCTTCTGCCAGCCGACGCTGAGGTCCCACTGCCAGGTGCCCACCATGCCGATAAGGCCGGCGTTGACGGCATCATCCACCGTCCGGGAGTTCTGCGAGGTGGAGCCCCACTCGGCGAGGATCATGCCGACGTTCACGTTCTGGTTGAACGGATTGTACGCGGCCGGCAGGAGCACGGCCGTGCCGAAGCCGCCCGTGATGGACGTGACCGGCTGCGAGCGGGCGAGGGCCTTGGACTCGCTGGTGCGGTAATTCGCGTACGCCTGCACCCGGTCGTTGAGGCGGTACTTGAGGTTGGCGTTGGCGCCGCGGCGCTCGGACTTCGGGATGAGGTCGAGGAATTCCGCGGTGTTCGCCCGGCGCTGGCCGGAGGCGTTCACGATCGTGCCGGTGGCCGGGGTGGTGATCGGGACGAACTGCGCGATCGTCGGGGTGGCGCCGGCGCCGACCGGCACCGCGACAACACGGATGCCGGGGATGGCGTTGAAAGTGCCGGAGACGGTGCCGCCCGAGGCCTGGATGACGGCCGGGTAGCCCCAGTTGAGGGTGTAGTTGCGGCCCATCAGCGCGGCGCCGGTGGTGAGGTTGTTGCCGACCGTCATGGCCGTGTGGTCCTGCTGGGAGGAGAACCCGCGGTCCGAGGCCGCCAGGTTTTGGCGGTCGTAATAGTCGAGGGTGACCGTGCCGCTCAGCTTGCCGTGGGCGAAGCCGGTGGTGACGGAGCCGTTGCGCTCGCGGCCGCCGCCGTGTTCGGCGAACTTGAAGCCCGCAGCGACCTCGGTGCCGGTGTAGTTCTTCTTGAGGACGATGTTGATCACACCGGCGACGGCGTCGGCACCATAGATGGCGGAGGCGCCGTCGGTGATGACCTCGATGCGCTCGATCATGCCGAGCGGGATGGTGTTGAGGTCGACGAAGCTCTGGCGGGTGTCCGTCGCGCGGTTGCCGTTGGCGGACTGGGCCACGCGGCGGCCGTCCACGAGCACGAGCGTGGAGCCGGAGCCGAGGCCGCGGAGCGACACGCCGGAGACGCCGGTCTGGGTCGGAATGGCGGCGGAGGCGCCGAGCACGAAGTTGAAGGCGGGATTGGAAGTTTCCGTGCGGGTGCCGAAGTCCGGGTTGAACTCGTCGGGCGCGCTGCCGCGGCCGGCCGCGATGCCGGAGTAGGCCTGCGGGATGCGGTTCAGGAAGTCGGCCAGCGTCATGGCGCCGGTGCTCTTGATGTACTCGTCGTTGTAGGTGCTGATCGGCGACGGGCCTTCGAACTCGGTCTGGCGGATGCGGGAGCCAAGCACCTCGACGGCCTCGAGCTTCAGGATCTTTGTCGCCGGTTCAGTTTCCCGGGCGTCCGCGACCTGCGTCGCCCTCAGGTCGTTTGGGTCGGTTTCCCTCCGGATCGCCAGGGCGCCGGTGCCGGCATCCTGCACGATGGTGAGGCCGGTGCCGGCGAGCATGAGGTCGAGCGCCTCGCGCGTAGCGTGGTCGCCCTTGACGGCGTTGGTCTTCACCCCACGGACGTTCTCGACCGGGTAGATGATCTGCTCGCCCGATTGCTCGGTGAACGCCTTCAGGGTCTGGGCCGCGTCGGCGGCCGGCAGATCGAAGGACTTCTTGGGCGCTTCAGCGGCCGAGGCCGACAAAGTGATCGCCGCGATACCAACAGCGGCCAGCAACAGGCCGCGCAACTTCCGGACCACAGTCCGGCCAGGCAGGGATGGATAGGTCATGGGTGTGTAAGCAGGTCGGGGTGCAGACGGACGGCGCGTGGATTTCCGCTAGACCATACTGTCATAATTCGTGTGCAACACCCCGCCCGGATCACGGGCCAGAACGGACCGGTAAAACGCGCAAGTGTTCAACAACCGGGGACTTGCCCCTACTTCGCCCGGCGCAGCCGCAGCTCGTCGCCGCGGGACTCGGCCGTGATGCCGAAGCCGGAGTCCAGCAGGCGCACGAAGGCGTCGACGTTGTCGGCGCGGAAATTGCCGCCGATGAGGAGCTCGGCGATCTCCGGCTCATCCACGCGCAGCTTGCGGTGGTTGTAGCGGTTGAAGGACTCCACGACGTCGGCGAGCGGCATCTCGACAAACTCGAGGCGCAGGCCCTGCCAGGACAGCGCGCGCTCGACCTCGGCCGGCGTGACCTCCTGCACCTGCGGCGCCGGGGGCGGCACGGTCGCGGCCTTGTTGGCCGGGCGCAACCGGACGAGGCGCACGATCGTGCGCTGGCCGGCGGAGAGATCCGTGGTGCGCGCCTGGTCCACGACCTGCACGCTGCCCTGCGTGACCAGCACGGCGACGTCGGTGCGGCCCAGGGTGACGCTGAAGGCGGTGCCGATGGCGCGGACGGCGACGCCGGACGCCTCGACGATGAAGGGACGGTCGGGGTTCTTCGCGACGGTGAAGTAGGCCTCGCCGGAAACGAGCTTCACGCGGCGCTCGCCGGCAGTGAAGGCAACCTCGATCTTGGCGCCGCGGTTGAGCTCGACCAGCGAGCCGTCCTCGAGGATGCGGCGCTCCGGGCCGGGATGCACGATGGCCTCGCGGCGCGGGGTGCCGTCAGCGGCCCCGGTCGGGGCGGCCGAACGCGGCACGGTGATGAGCACGGCCAGTGCGGCCGCCAGCGCGAGGCCGGTCGCGGCCAGCCAGTACGGCCGCCGTGAACGGGGCGGAGCGAGCAGGTCGGGATTCGGTGCGGTGCTGTGGGCCGGGCGCCATTGCTCGAGGTGATCGAGGACGGACCAGACGCGCTCCTGCTGCTTCAGGGCCCGGCCATGCGCCGGGTCGGCGCGGAGCCATTCGAGGTAGGAATCCTGCTCGGCCGCGGTCAGCCCACGGTCGCGCCGCGCCAGCCAGGCGGAGGCGGCCTGCTGGATGTCTTCGGAAAAATGGGGCGTGGGGCTGGACATGGGTGCTTAGGGCAGGCCGTACTTGGCGAGGAACTGGGCGCAGCGGCGCATGCCGAGGCCCACCTGGGCTTCGACCGTGTGCTCGGCGATGCCGAGCTGGGCGGCGATCTCCTTTTGGGACAAACCGTAGATCTTCCGCAAGGTGAGCACCTGGCGGCAGCGTTCGGGAAGGGACTGGATGGCCTTGGTCAAGATGGCGAGTTCCTGGTTGGTCGCGGCCGCTTCGGCAGCCGTGGCTCCATCGGCGTAGACGGACAACTCCGCCATTTCCGCTACGGATTCAATCGTGACAATCTGGCGACGCCGCAGCTCGTCCAGGGCGAGGTTGCGCGCCAGGGTGTACAGCAGGGCCTTGGGCGACTCGACCCCCTCGCGGTCGCGGGTCTGCCAGGCGCGCACCAGGGCTTCCTCCACGATGTTGTCCGGGTCGGTCAACGCCGGATAACGGTTCCGCAGCCAGGCCCGCAGGTCGCCCGCATGCGGCTTCAGCTCCTCGGCAAACCAACGGGCGGAGTCTGGATCATCGTGTGGCACGGGCGGGGGCAAAGCAGGGAGCGCGCCATGCTTTCGCGCCGGGTCGGTCCGCTGTCGAGACGAATTCCACCAGCCGTGAACTACGGATTACACGAATATGGCAGATGAAGCATGGAGGGATGGCCACAAGAGGCACAGAAGGCACAAAACAAGATCAGGTTTTTTGCGCCTCTTGTGCCTTTTGTGGCCATTCAGCAGTGCCTCATGCACCTACCCGTGCAATCCGTGGCTAAAGGGTTTCTGTCTTGAGGGCCGTGAGGTCTAGGTCGCCGGCGATGCCGAAGGGGGCGGCGAGGACGGAGTCGAGGTGCAGGCGGCCGTTTTTGACGTCGAGGCGGGGCCAGCCGGCTTCGCTGCGGGTGTAGAGGTCGGCGTGGTGTCGGAGGATGTGGGCCTGCACGGAAGCGGGGAATTGGCTCAGGCCGGCGAAGTAGTGGTGACCGTTGCGCTCGATGCTCGTGACCCCGAGCGTCGCGGCGGCGGCGAGATCCTGGAGGAGGGCGACGGGGCCGACGTTCGAGAGGTCCTCGCCGCTCAACATCGCCGGCAGTCCGGCCGCGCGGCGCTGGGCGAGGAGACAGGCGTTGGCCACGCTCTTGAAGATGCCCTTGCAGTTCTTGTGACTGGTGCCGGCGTAGCCGAGGCCGAGGGCGGTCGGCAGACTCGTAAGCTCGGCGTCGGACTCGTCGATGATGATCGGTGGCCGGTCGGGCCAGGCGCGGGCGAGTTCGCCGATGGCCGGGGTGAGCGCGACATCGCGGTGCCAGGGCTGCTCGATGAAGAGCAGGTGCGACCAGAAGGCGGCATCGCCGACCCCGGACTGCAGGCCGCGCACGTAGTCGGCGAAGGCCGCGACCTCGCGGAAGCTCTCGTTGCCATCGAGCGAATAGGCATAGCCGGCGGGACACTCGCGAGCGAAGACCTCGGCCATGCGCGCCAGGCGCGCGCGATCGCGCGGGGCGTCGCCGTTGATCTTCAGTTTGAAGTGCGTGAGGCCGTAGAAGCGGATGCAGGCCACGAGCGACTGCGGGAGACCGTCGGTGACACGTTCGTCGGCGGGGATCTCATCGTCCGTGATCGGATCGGAGAGGCCGACGGTGTGGCGGGCGAAGACCTCGGTCGGCGGCGACGCCGGCAGCCAATCGCGCGGCGTCGTGCCGGCGAGGGTGGTGTGCAGCGCGCCGAGGTCCATGCCCAGGAGGTTGCCCCGCAACGCGGCGGCCAGCGTGGCGCTCTTGAGCCGACAGAAGGCGTCAATCAACGCGCGCTCGACCAGCGACGTGCCGAAGTGCGCAAGGAGCGGCGGAATCTTCTGGGCCCTCGCCCAGGCGGACTGGGCCGCGTAGAGCTCGCGCCAGAAGAGGAACGGTGTGGCGGCGCGGATCGCGCGGGCGTGGTTCACCGCGGCGCGGATGACCGCGAGCATCTCGGTGACCTCCTCGTCGAGCGCGCGGTTGGGATCCTTGGTGAACCACTTCGGCGGCAGGTGATCGGCCGCGAGCCCGGATTGCGTCTGCCCGTCGAAGTCGAAGGTGAGGCGAAGGAAGACGTGCGTGACCTCCGTCATCGTCGCGATGCCATAGCGAAACGGCATGCGGGCCTTGAGCGGAATGCGGGAAAGCGCAGCAGAGCGAAGGGCGATCATGGAAGGGAAAACCTAAACCACGAATGGACACGAAGGCACACGAATTAATCAACCGGAACCGACTTGTTTTTAACCACGGATTTCACGGATGACACGGATTGATGTCAGGCGGATTTAGCGCGATTCGATGGCCACAGACGGCGCAAAAGGCACAAGGAAATATCCTGATCCTTATGTGCCTCTTGTGCCTTCTGTGGCTATCCCTTGCCGCCACCTTCGTCTGATCCGTGCAATCCGTGTAATCCGTGGTTAAAAAGCCCGACTCACACTTCGCAGGAGTGGCACACGGCGTCGAAGAGCTCGCGTGGCAACGGGCCAGCGGCGAAATCAGCCAGGGCGGTCTTCAGCTCCGCCAGGTTGCTGGCGCCGATGACGGTGCGGTCGATTTCCCCGACGCCGAACATGAAACGATGGGCGAGTTCGCGGAGGGTTAGGCCGTGTTTCGCCGCGAGGGCCTTGAGCCGGAGGGCGCGCTCGATCTGCGGCGCCCAGACCCAGTCGGGGCGGTCGCGCAGGAACTCGTCGTGCCGCGAGCCGAGCAAACCCATGTGCAGCGGGCTCGCGCCGTAGATCAAAACGCCCGCGCGGCGGAGACGCGGGACATCGGCGGCGAGGCCATCGAAGGTGACGGGGTCGAGCCGCCGGAAGAGCATGACGACGTCAAAGGCACCGGTCTCGAGCAATCCGTCCCAGCCGTCGCCATAGCCGCCGGCGAGGCCCAGTTTGCGCGTGAGGCCGTCGGCCTGGAGCTGGCGCAGCGTGTCGACGACGCGGGGACGCTCGGCCAGGTCCACGTACTCGGGCTCGTGCAGATAAACGAGGTCCATCTGCGGCAACCCGAGGATGTCGAGGCTGCGCTTAAGGCTTTCGCGGATGCCCTCGGGGCGATGGTCAAACCCGGCTTCGTGCGCGTCCTTCGCGGGGAGGCGCCCGACCTTGGTGCTGATGATCGGCCGCGGACCGCGCCACTGCGCCAGCGCGCGGGCGAGGACCTGCTCCGCGGTGCCGTAAGCCGGCGCCGGATCGAAGGCGTCAATGCCGTGCTCGAGGGCGTGGAGGACGGTCGTGACGGATTCCCCCGTGTCCACCGGCTTCCACGCGCCGCCGAGCCCAGCGAGGCCGAGCACGAGGCGCCCGCGGCCGAGTCCGCGGGCGGCGAGCTCAGGCGGAACCGTGCGGTCGGGACGGTAAGTGGGCTGCAGCATGGGAAACGACAAACGTTCAACAGAGCGCGCTCACTTGCCCACGCTCCAGCCGCCGTCGGCCATCAGGGAGGCGCCGGTGACGAGTTCGGCCTCGTCGCTCGCGAGGTAATGTGCGGCGGCGGCGATCTCCTCGGGGCGGCCCATGCGGCCGATGAGCTGCGTCGCGCTCATCTCGCGGTAAGCCTGCGCCGGGTCGGGATACTCCTTCAGCCGCGCCTGCACGAACGGCGTCTCGACGCGGCCCGGGCAGATGCAGTTGAAGCGCACGCCGTCGGCCGAGTGGTCGAGGGCGAGCTGCTTGGTGATGCCCACCACGGCGAACTTGGTCGTCACGTAGGCGAAGCGTTCGCGCACGCCGACGATGCCGCCGATGGAGGCGATGTTGATCACGCAGCCCTTCTTGCGCGCGAGCATGCCGGGGAGGAAGGCCTTGGTGACGTTGAACACGCCGCGGACGTTCACGCGGTAGAGTCGGTCGAGGTCGGCCAGCGTGGTCTGAAGGATGGTGCCGACGTGCCCGATGCCGGCATTGTTGACCAGGATGTCGAGTGGGCTGAGGCGGAACGCGAGCGCGCCCGGCGCGTGGTCGTCGGCTACGTCGAGCGGCACGAACTCCGCGTGACCACCGGCCTTGGCGATGAGCTCGACGGTGCCGGCCCCGCCCTTGGCGTCGATGTCGGCGACGTGCACCGTCGCCCCCGCCGCGGCGAACCGCTGCGCGATCGCCCGGCCAATCCCGGACCCCGCCCCCGTGACCAACGCCACCTTGCCTGTGAGATCGAACATAGGAACCACGGATGTAGGCAGAGGCGTGGGCGCTGTCGCCTATTTTTTAACCACGGATTGCACGGATGACACGGATTCAATCCGGAGGTAACCACTAATGAGCACTGAAATGGTCGGAATCCGGCATTCCGGAAATTTCAGTGATAATCAGTGTGCATTAGTGGTTAATCCGGTTTGTGGATCGGATTTCAATCCGTGTCATCCGTGCAATCCGTGGTTAAAGAATCTGCTCCGTGGTTGCCAATCGGCGGGCGCACGCCGATAAAGCCGCCCTCCCCTTCCCCATGAAAATCGTCGCCGTCCATGCGTACACCATCCGCCACAAGACGAAGCACATGTTCGTCTGGCGCCAGGGCCTCATCGGGAGCGATCCCGAGTCGGAGGAGACCTGGCTGCGGCTCGTGACCGACGAGGGCGTCGAGGGCTGGAGCCGCACGCCGCGCGGCGGCATCGCGATGGACCTGGCTGTGCGGCGGCTGAAGCCGTGGCTGCTCGGCAAGGATCCGCTGATGAAGGAACGGCTCTGGCACGAGCTGTGGGAGATCGACCGCATCGAGGAGTTCCCGATGTACATCATGGGCTGGGTCGACACCGCACTGTGGGACATCACCGCCAAGGTCGCCAAGCTTCCGCTCTACCAGCTCCTTGGCGGCTACCGGCACGAGATCGAGGCCTACGCGAGCACGGTGACGTACGCGACGACCGAGGAGTTCCTCGACGTGGCCGACCAGTGCCTCGCCCGTGGCTTCCACGCGATCAAGCTCCATGCCTGGGGCGACGCGCGCAAGGACGCCGCCCTGTGCACGGCGCTGCGCAAGCACGTCGGCCCTGACGTCGCCCTGATGTACGACGGCTCGGCGGGATTCGACCCCTACGAGTCGCTCTATCTCGGCCGGGCGCTCCAGGAGGCCGGCTACCTCTGGTACGAGGAGCCGATGCGCGAATTCAGCATCAACGCCTACAAGCGCCTCTGCGAGCAGCTCGACATCCCGGTGCTCGCGGCGGAGACCTCGGACGGCTGCCACTACAACGTCGCCGACTTCATCGCGCAGGGCGCGGCCGACATGGTGCGCACGAGTTACTTCTACAAGGGCGGCATCACTGGCGCGATGCGCGTGGCGCACCTCGCGGACTCGTTCCAGCTGAGCGCCGAGGTGCATGGCATGGGCGTGGAAAACACGCACCTCTGCCTCGCGATCCGCAACAACCACTACTACGAGAGCCTCGTGATGGCGAACCCGGTGGTCTTCGAGAAGTGCATCGGCAAAGACGGCATGGTGCAGGCCCCCTCCGGCCCGGGTGTCGGCTACGACATCAACCTGAAGGCGATGCAGAAGGCCGCGGTGGCGAAGATGTGAGTCTTAGCTTTTTGAACCACGGATTTCACGGATGACACGGATCAGGCGAATGAAGCGTAGAGGGATGGCCGCAAGAGGCGCAGAAGGCACAAAACCACGATCAGTTATTTTTTGTGCATCTTGTGCCTTTTGTGGCCATCCTCTGATCCGTGCAATCCGTGGCTAAAAGCCTGCCTTAACGAATACCCCCATGCCCCAGAAAACTGCCGAGCAATGGTTCGCCGAGTATGGCGAGAGCCATCAAGACCACGCCAATGAGCTGATCCACTGGATCTGCGTGCCGATCATCTTTTTCTGCGTGATGGGGCTGGCCTGGGCGATCCCGGTGCCGGCGGCGTGGGCGGATAAGGCGCCGTGGTTCGACTGGGCGATTCCAGTGGCGACCCTGGCAATGATGTTTTACCTGCGGCTGTCGGTGCTCCTGAGCATCGGACTCTTCGCGTTCATGACCCTGTGCTACACCGGCGTGCTCGCGCTGGCAGTGTACGCGCCGTGGCCGGTGTGGGCGATCTGCGGGACGCTGTTCGTCCTCGCGTGGATCGGACAATTCATCGGCCACAAGATCGAGGGCAAGAAGCCGTCGTTCTTCAAGGACGTGCAGTTCCTCCTGATCGGCCCGGCCTGGCTGCTGAGCAAGGTGTACCGCAAGGCGGGCCAGAAATTCTAGGGCCAAAGGCCCGTGCCATAATAGCCCAGGGCAACGCCCTGGGTTTCCGGGAGCAAATGTGTGAGGGCTGAAAGCCCGATCCATGGGGCGAGCCTTCAGCCCCCGCATGGAGGACGGACATTATTCCTAGGGCGCTGCCCCAGGCTGTTATTGGACGCGCCTTTGGCGCTCGATCACCCGGCACCCATGACCGCGGCGGCTTCGCCGCCACCTACATTGCCATTCGGGCCCAGCCGGTGCGTGCCGGGTCGAGCGGGGGGAGGCCGAGCATTTCGCGGGCGAGGGCCGCGTAGTAGCGGTAGTTCTCGATCGGCGTGCCGTTGGGGATGCGGTGGTCGAGGCTGAAGACGCAGCCGCCGGCCCGGAGCGACGGGTGCAGCTTGTACTCGAGCTCCTTGCGGATCTCCTCGCGGCTCCGCCGGATGACGTGCTTGTCGATGCCGCCGCGCATCGCGAGGCGCTTGCCGTAAATCCGGCGCAGCTCGACGATGTCCATGCCGGCCGCCGGTTCCATTGGGTAGATGCTGTTGAGGCCGGCATCGAGAAGCGCGGGGATGACCGGGTTGATGTTGCCGTCGGTGTCCTGCTCGAAAAGCCGCGCACCGCGCGCCCGCAGCATGTCCCAGACGCTGCGATACAACGGCTGGAAGCATTCGCGCACCTGCACGGGCCCGACCATCGGGCCGGATTTGCCGGCGAAATCCTCGTGCACCATGAGCTGGTCGATGTGCAGCTTCGCGCTGATCGGCTCGAGCACGCGCATGCAGGTGTCGGTGATCGTGGAGAGAATGTCGGCCATGAGTTCGGGCTGCTCGTAATAGGAAAGACACGCGATCTCCTCGCCCATCAGTTCGCGCGGAATGTCGAACGCGCCCGGGATGTGCGCCACGACGAGGCTGCCCTCGGCCTGCGCCTTGCGGGCCTTCTCGACCTCGTCCCACTTGATGCGGTCGGGCGTGAAGGTGAAGAAAGGCTTCACCTTGAGCCAGTCATCCATCGTCTGCACCGGGAAGTTCTGCGGCAGCGGGATCGTGGCGGTCTTCTTGAGCAGCAGCATCTCGCGGCCGAGGCAGTCGCGCTCACGCCGGATTTCCGGCGTGTCCTCGAGGAGGACGGGCGCCGGACCGCGCAGGCCGGTGTAGCCGCCGCAGAAGACGTAGGGCACATAGTCCCAGTCGAACGCGCTCATGTTGATCTCGGCCTCGGTCGCACCCTGGGCGCGCCACTCGGCATCGAGGCCGACGAGCGGTCCGAAGAGTTCGGTGAGCATGGGCCGTTCGGCGTGGCCGAAGGTCATGAGGTCGAGATACTGTTCGCGATTCCAGCGCATGGGAGGGAAGGTTCTAGCGGTTGCGGTTGGCCTGCACGTAGGCGCGGTACTGCTCGAGCATCGGTGCCGGGATGTTGGCGGGGAGGTGATTGCCGGTGGCGAGGATCACGCCGCGGCAGGTGCGCGCGAGCGCGAGGGAGCGGTCAACGGCAGCCTTCACGGTATCCCAGCTGCCGAAGGTGAGGTCGCGGCAATCCACGGCGCTGCCGACGAGAACGGTGGTCTGGCCGAATTTCGCGACCATTTCGCCGAACTCCATCACCGGTTCGAAGATGAGCCCGTCGGCGCCGGCCGCGACGATGTCGCCGGCAAACTCGCGGAAGTCGCCATCGGAGCAGAACAGGACCTTCTTGCCCGCGCGCTTGAGCGGCTTCCACAGCTCGGCGTAGCGCGGGATGATCACGCTGCGGTAGATCTCGGGCCGCATGAAGGCGCCCGCGGTCCACACGAAGTCGTCGTGCTGGATGATGGCCTCGACGTCGGTCTGCGCCCACGCCTCCATGTGGAACTTCGTGCGGCGGTAGAACGAGTCGAAGACCTTCTCCATCTTGTCGCGGTCGGCCGCGGCTTCGAGGAGCATGTCCCAGCCGAAGGCCTGGATGGCGCCGGAGACGATGGTCTTGTAATAGCCGCCGGTGCAGAGCTGGTCGGGGAAGTCGCGGCGCTTTTGGTCGATCCACTGCTGGTAGGCCGTCACCTGCTCGGCCATGGTGGGAAGGCCGTACTCTGTCACTGCGTCAAAGGCCCAGACCTCCTCGACCGTCTCGAAGGGGCAGTGGTTGGGTTTCCGCAGGTCGCTGCCGTCGGACGCGTACTCGGCGTGACCCATGTCGGTCGCCCGGCCCCATTGCAGCCAGTCGGTGCGCAGGCCGTCCTGCACGGTCCACAGGAAGTCGAGGTCCCAGCGGGAGTAGAGGTCGCGCAGCACGGCGTTGGTGTCCGGCTCGGGCCCGGCGGTGCGCTTCAGGCCCGCCTGCTGGTATTCCAGGCTGTATTCCGTGCGGGCGAACCGCGGGACGGGTTTCAACGCGAGGGTGTCGAGGGCAAGTTGTCGGCTCATGGGGAAACGGCGATGTGCCGCGATCTAGAAGGCTTCGCCGCGGAGGAGTTGGTGCTTGCGGCGCATGTAGTGCTCGAAGTTGGCGAGCCGGACGTCGGGTGGGACGAGGTGGTCCACCGTGGGGATGAAGCCGCCGTCGGCGATGAGCGGCTGCAGGGTGCGCAGGTGGGCGTCGATCGCGGCGTTGTCCTTTGCCAGCTCGCGCTTGTCCACGCCGCCCCAGAGATGGAGGCTGCGGCCGAACTTCTTGCGCAGCGCGAGCGGGTCCATGTCCGACGCGCGCTCGAGCGGCCAGATGGCGTCGACGCCGGCTTCCATGAAGAACGGGATGACGAGCTCGCAGTTGCCGTCGCTGTCGATGATGACCCACTTCACGCCGTTGGCCTTGAGAAAGGCGACGAGGCGCTTGAGCTCGGGGAAGATGAAGGTGCGGTAGGTCTCGGGGCTGAGCAGCGGGCCGTTCTTCATGCTCAGGTCCTCGTTGATGAAGACGTAGTCGGGTTTCACGCCGGCCGCGAGGATCGGACGCGCGGTCTCGATGGTGAAGTCGGTGACGAACTCCATCATCTCGTGCATCATCGCGGGCTCGTCGTACCAGGCGTAGCTCAGGTTCTCGGTGCCCATCCATTCGCGCGCCCGCCAGTAGTAGCCGAGCGTGCTGCAGTTGCGGCCGAGGACGAGCGGGTGCTGGCGCAGGTCCCAGCCCTGGCGCAGGAATTCCTGCCAGTAGGCCGGGTAGCGCACGGGGCAGGCGGCGCGGAAGCGCTTCTTGAGCTCCTGGAAATCGGCCGGCGTGGTGACGGGGAAGCTGATGTACTCATCCATGCTCATGCGCATGCCTTCGGCCGCGCCGGTGATGAGCGCCTTGGAGATGACGCCGTTGGCGCGCTGGATGATCTCGGTGTCGCCGTCCTTGCTGAGGACCTTCTCCTCGTACGGCGGGACCATGCCGAAGTTGACGTCGATATACTCGCGGGGATCGAGGTCCCAGCGAGGTTCGCCCGTGAACCAGTCCCAATGCATGTCATCGGTCGCGAGGCCTTCCTCGCGCCAACGCTGCTTGGTCTGGACCCAGACGCCCACCTCGTGGTTGGGCACCCGGTCGGCGGGCTGATGGTTCATGCAGGCGCGGAAGCGTTCCAGTGGTGTCATGTTGGAGAAAGGGGAAGACGGATTTTTACAGGAGGTAACAGAGAGAACAGAGTCTGAGTTTGGATAATCTCCGTTTCCTCTGTTACCTCCTGTGAGATTGGCTTGGTCGGGATTAATTTAGTTGTAGGTGCACTTACGGGCCTCGTCGGCGAAGGCGTGCAGGAGTTCGGGCTTGGCCTCGAAGAAGTGGTCCGAGGGGCTGATAATGAAGCCGCCGCCCTGCCCCGCCTCCTGGAAGCAGCGGCGCACCTCGGCGCGCGTCTCCTCGGGGGTGGCGGTGGTGAAGAAGCGGTTCTGGTCGAAGCCGCCGATGAAGCACACCTTGTCGCCGATGCGGCGTTTGGCCTCGGCGAGGTTCATGTCGCCGCCCATGGCGGGCGGGGTGAAGGTCTCGAGGGCGTTGGAGCCGAGGGTGACGAGGCGCTCGAGGATCGGCATCATGCCGCCGCAGGTGTGGTACACGATGCGCTGGCCGGCGGCGCGGGCGTGGGCGATGACCTCGCGGTCGTAGGGCGCCACGAACTCCTCGAACACCTTGGGCGAAATCACGGTCGAGGAGGCGTCGCCGCCGCCGTGCTCGAGCAGGTCGTAATGCGCGCCCTTGAGGGAGTCGGCGTATTTCACCTTCCGGTCGCAGATGATGCGGAGGAAGGCGTGCACCCACTCCGGGTCGTCGTAGGTCGCGAGGATCATCTCCTCGACGCCGTAGAGGACGCACGCGTCCTGCCAGCAGCCGGGCTGGCCGTAGAGGTCGAAGCAGTTGATGTGGCCGCGCATGAGTGCGCGGTCGCCGTACTCGGCGGCGTGGCGGTTGACCGCCTCGACGTCGCAGATCGGCTGCGGGGCGAACTCGGCGATGAGGTCGATGTCGGACTTCTCCTTGACGAGCCGCTCGGAGAGCCAGCCGGTGTACTCGTTGCTCTGGAGCTCGAGCGTGAGGGTCTTGCGCGGCGTGACGATGGAGTGGCGCGTGGTGGCGTACTGGCGGCCGGGCACGTCCTGGTGCTCGAAGCGCCAGGTGTCGGAGACGAGCCGGCGGGCCTCCATGAACCCGGCGGGCACGTGCGTCGGCTCGAACTCGCAGCCGGAGCCGGGGACGGGTTTGTGGGCCACAAACCACGTGATCGGGTCGAGGCCAAAGGTCGCGAAGAACTCGTCGTCGGTTTTGCCCGGGAGGTATTTGTCCATGTAATAACGCATGATGTGATGCGTCGTCGCGGGCAGATGATCGGTGGGCTTGCGGTCGAGGGCGGCGCAGAGCCGTTGCTTGGGTGTCATGGGTTTCATGGCAAAAAATGCGGAGGATGGTTCAGGAAATTTCAGGGAGCGCGGGGTTGATTTCGGCGCGGCGGCCGCGCATCAAACGATCATGACCTCGATCGAACGTGTCCGGCGCACCATCCGCGGCGAAGCCGTGGACCGCCTGCCCTTCCAGCCGATGGCGATGATGTTTTCCGCGAAGCACGCGGGCATCCCCTTCATCGACTACACCAAGGACGGCCGGAAAATGGCCGAGGCGCAGCTGAAGCTCGTGGCCGATTTCGGCCTCGACTGCCTGCTGACCTGCTCCGACCCGGCGCGCGAGGTGATCGACATCGCGGGCGACGGCAGCGTGGACTGGTTCACGGACCAGGGCCCGGCGATCAACGAGGAGCGCGCGGCGCTGGCGGACAAGCTGCGGCTGCGCACGTTCAAGGTGCCCGACCCGCTGAACGGCGGGCGCATGCACGACCGCGTGAAGAGCATCGAGATCATGCGCCGCGAGGCCGGCCCGGGCATGTCCATCGTGGGCTGGATCGAGGGCCCGCTCGCCCTCGCCGCCGAGCTGCGCGGCCTGAACACGATCATGCTCGATTTCGAGGACGACCCGGGCTTCGCGCACGACCTGCTGCGCTTCTGCGCCGATGTCGCCATCGCGTACGCCCCGGCGCAGATCGCGGCCGGCGCCGACACGATCGGCATGAGCGACGCCGCGGCGGGCCTGATCGGGCCCGTGCGCTACGAGGAATTTCTGTGGGCGGAACAGAAGCGCGTGTTCGAGACGCTGCAGCGCAACCACCCCGGCGTTCTCATGCGCCAGCACATGTGCGGGCGCATCGACCGGCTCTACCCGAAGGCCGCGCTGCTGCCGGTCGACATCTACGAGATCGATTTCCCCGCCAACCTGGCGCTGGCCCGTGAACAACTCGGGCCGACCCGCACACTGGCGGGCAATGTCTCGACGATCACCGACCTGCTCGAGGGCACCCCGGAAAAGGTGTACGAGGCCTGCCGGCGCTGCCACGAGACCTGCGGAAAGCATTTCATCGTGGGCGCGGGCTGCGAGATCTCGCCCAGCACGCCCCCGGAGAACCTCCGGGCGATGCTCGCCTACGCCAAGGACCACAAGCCGGAGGATTTCCGGAAGTGATTTAACGCGGCGACCTGGATGCGGCCTGCTCATCCGGCGCGTTCGGCCTCCTCCATGGCGATCCTGCTCCACTCGGCCAGGCGGTCGGGTCGGCCGGCGACGGTGGAGATGTCCTTCATGACGAACTCGACGTGGCCACCGCGCGTGCACTCGCGGATGCGGCGCAGCTCGGCGCGGGCCTTGTCGGGACACCAGGCGTCGATCGCGAAACAGGCGGGGTTGGGCTTGTAGCTGAAGGCGTAATCGCCGCCGACCGCGGCCGCGGCGCGCTCGGGATTGATGCGGTAGTTCATCGAGACCTTCCGCAGGTTCGGCACGCGCCGGAGAATTCCCATCTTCTGGTCGAGCGCCTCGCAGCACCCATAATACACGAGGCCCCAGCGCGCGAGGAACGGCAGATCGTGCTGCAGCGCAAATTCCCAGTGCATGCCGGGCGAAACCTCGGTGAAGATCTGGGCGTTCGAGCAGCCCCACATCTGCTGCGTCCTGACCCGGCCGGTCTCTTGCCCGGGCGCGGGCAGGGCCGAACAGTGGCCGTAGGCGCCGGAGCCGGTGCGGACGTTGGTGCTGTTGAGCATCAGCAGGCCCTCCGCCTCCAGCTGGTCGAGCTCCCTCATATAGCCGGCGACGAGCCGCTTGACCGTCGCGTGCACAAGTTCGGGCTGCTCGATGAGATCGGTGAGCGCCTCCTGCACGCCGTAGAAGGTCACCAGCTGATCCCACGCCGAGTACCAGTAGAGTTTCACACCCTCCTCGCGCACGGGCATGACGCCGGCGAAGATCTCCTGCATCGCCGCCAGGCGCGCGGCGGTGTCGGCACGGTCCACCGTCACGACCGGGTCCTTGATCTTGGCCACGTCCTCGAGGCGCGTGATCTGCGGCTCGAAGTGCTGGGAGACGATACCGCCGTTGGTGATGTTGAGCAGGTCGCCCTGCCGGGTGATGCCGAAGCCGGTGCTGCGCCAGGTCGTGGGGCACGGCAGGTAGTCACTCACGATCATGTCCACCGGGAAGTTCCGCCACGAGTAGAGCGTGCGCCGGAGCTCGACCTCGATCTTCCGCGTCCAGTCGGCGCGGCAGCGCAGCACGAGCTCGGGCGTGTCGGCGCTGAACTCATGCCAGGGAATCTCGGTGATCCACACCATCGGCCGCACGCTGCGGAGGTCGTTGAGCCGGCCCCACAGCTCCGCCTTCTCCTTTTGCACGGGCAGCGCCGCGATGACGGCGAGCTGCTCGGCCAGGCCGCGGAGGATGTCGCGGTCGTCGGGATGGGCGGTGTACGTGGCGGCAGGCGTGGAGTTCATGGGGTCAGGCGGGGAGTTTCAGGGTGGTGAGCTCGTTCCACGCGGCGAAGACCTCGCGGACGTTCTCGGGGCGGGCCGCGGGGCCGAACTCGCACTGGGCGATGCAGCCGCCGTCGCGCCACAGGTGGTGGTGCACATGGCGCACGGCGCGGTCGATGTCGGAGGGTGTGCCCTCCGGCAGGAGATGCTGGCGGTCGATCTCGCCCCAGAAGGTGATCTGCCCGGCGTGCGGCGCGAGCGTGGCGGCGTCCATGCAGAAGAGCTGGGAGTTCACGGCGTCGATCCCGACCTCCACCAAATCGGGATAGATGGCGGCAATGTAGCCGTCGGAGTGCATGAAGAGCTTCTTGCCGTGGCTGTGCGCGATCTGGGCGTAGTCGCGGTACATCGGCTTGAAGAGCTCGCGCCAGAGCCGCGGGGCGATGAGGAGGGCGCGCTGGGAGCCCCAGTCATCCATGAAGCGCAGCGCATCCACGTCGGTCCGCGCCCAGCCGGTCAGCAGCTCGCAGTAGAAGGCGTGCAGCTCGCGCAGGAAGGCGAGGAACTCGGGCGACGGGTCGGCGAGGTCGCAGTACAGTTCCTCCGAGCCGCGAAGGAACTGCGACTGCTCGAACGGACGCGGGCAGGCCATGGCAAAGGTGAAGCGGTCGGTCGCGGCGCAGTCGCGGTTCACCGCGTCACGGTCGAGCGTGAGCCACTCGCGCGGAAAATGGATGCGGCCGCGGTCGGTCGTCCAGTCGCGCACGAGCGGGTGCTTCACCTCGCCGATGACGCCGCGCTGGATGTTGACGAAGGTGCAGCCCCATTCGTCGGTATACTCGCCGACGACGTGCGGGTTGCCCTTGGTCTTGGCGACCTCGCGCTCGTGGCCGGAGATGGCGGTGAAGTCCGACGGAAAATCGCGCTCCAGCGCCGCCAATTCGTCGGGATATTGCTCCGCGGCGATCGGGAGCACCCACAGGTCGCGGGCCGCGCGGGGCGGTCCGGCGAAATCTAGCGTCTGGTGGACGATTTCTCGGGGCGTTGCGTTCATGGGGAAAGGTGGCGGCCTCAGGCGGCGGTCCAGCCGGGACGGTGGTAGGACCGCACGGCCTCGAAGAGGGCGACGGTGTTGGCGGGCGCCACGTCGGGCTTGATGTGGTGGTCCGGGCCGCAGATGTAGCCGCCGCCCTCGCCGAGGACGTCGATGCAGCGGATGACCTCGGCCCGCACCTCGGCCGGGGTGGCGAAGGGCAGGCGCTGCGTGCTGATGGCGCCGAAGAAGGTGAGATGCCGCCCGTAGTCGCGCTTCAAGGTGCGCGCGTCGACCGGCAGCGTGTGGAGCTGGACCGTTTCCCAGACGTCCATGCCGATATCGATCAGATCGGGCAGGACGGCGGTGATGTCGCCGCAGGAGTGGAACCAGACGACCTTGCCGCGGCTTTTCCCGAGGGCGAAGAGGCGCGCGAGGTGCGGCTTGAGGAACCGGCGCCAGACGGCGGGCGAGACCATGAGCCCGCGCTGGGTCGCGAAGTCGTCGGCCAGGCAGAGGATGGGGAGGTCGTCGCCGCAGGCATCGAGGAGCCGCACGCAGTAGTCATAGGTGAACGCGGCGGCGCGCTCGAGGACGGCCTCGATCAGGGCTGGCTCGTCGAGCAGGTGCATGAGCGCGTTCTCCATGCCGAACAGGTCGCAGGCGCGGCAGAACACCGGCTGCCAGTAGGGTCCGCGCACGGCGAAGTTGCGCAGCCGGCGGGCATTGGCCGCGGCGGCCGCATAATCGTACTGCGCCGGATCCGGCCACGGGTAGCGCTCGATGGCCGCGAGGCTGGAGACCCCGGCCAGCGGGTTGAAGCGCGCGGTGCCGTAGTCGCCGGTGTTGGGCGTGCCCCACTCCGTGTAGAGGCCCTGCAGCACCTCGGGGCGCTTCTCGCCGGCGTAGGTGGCATAGACCTCCCGGCCGTCGATGCCCAGGTGATCCATGACCGCCGCCTCCGGCACCCCCAGGTGGGCCGCAATCTCCGGCTGGTTCTCGATGCAGATGACTGCGGTCGGGATCCGATCCACCGGTTCGCGCCGGATGGTCGCCAGGAGACGTGCGCGCGGGGTCATGGCAGCATGAGCTGGTCGATATAGTCGTCCTCGAAACCGGGTTGGAGGTTGAGCTCGATGGATTCCATGCGCGTGCAGGCGGACTTCATCTCCTCGAGGAGGCTCTTGTCCTGCAGGGCGAGGAACGCGCCGCCGAGGGAGGTGTTGCCGACGACGTGGATCTGCTCGGGGGTGAAGCCCGGCAGCAGGCCGCAGCCGATGGCGTGGCCGAGGGAGAGGTGCATGCCGAAGCCGCCGGCGAGGTAGAGTTTCTTCACGTCCGGCGCGGCGACGCCGAGGAGATGGAGCAGCGTGTTGATGCCGGCGGCGATGGCGGCCTTGGCCTGGAGGAGGCGGGCGATGTCCACCTCGGAGACCCAGATGGGGCCGGAGGCGCCGCGCGCGTGGAGCTGGAGCTTCTTGCCATACTCGTCGGCCTGCACGAGCGGGCCCGCGGACCGCACGAAATCCTCCGCGAAGCGGCCGTTGCTTTGCACGATGCCGGTGCGGCGCGCCTCCCAGAGGAAGTCCACATAGGCCGAGCCGCAGATGCCGATGGGCTTGGCGGCGTCGCCGATGATGCCGAGGTCCACCGTGTAGGGATGGTTGCGGATCGTGACGCGCTCAATCGCGCCCTTGACGCCGCGGGTGCCGCTCGTGAGACCCGCGCCCTCGAAGGCCGGGCCGGCGGCGGTGGCGCAGCCGATGAGACGGTCGCCGACCTTGGCGATGATCTCGCCGTTGGTGCCGACGTCGACGAGCAGCACCGGGCCCTCGTCGTAAAGCATGCCGGTGGCGACGAGGCCCGCGGACAGGTCGGCGCCAACATAGGCCGCGGGCCCGGGCAGCAGATGCACCTTCGCGCCGGCGCCGCCGAACGCGAGCCCGAGGTCAGCCGGGGCGTACTCGCGGTGCTCGAGAAAAACGGGCGTGAATGGATGCACGCCGAGCGGACTCGGATCGACGCCGGCGAGCAGGTGCTGCATCGTGGTGTTGGCGGCGACCGTCATGACGCCAACGTCCGCCGGCGCGAGGCCCGCTTCCTTGCAGGCTTCCTCGAGGAGCGGCTGCATCGTCTCAACGGTCACCGCGCGCTGAAGCTGCCGCACGCCCTCGGGATTCTGGTAACACATCTGGATGCGCGTGAGCACATCCTCGCCGTAGCGGATCTGGGCGTTGAAGGCGGAGGCTTCGCCGAGGACCTTGCCGGTCTGGAGGTCGGCGAGCATGAGGGCCACGGTGGTCGTGCCGATGTCCACGCACGCGCCGACGCGGGCCGCGGGGTCGATCGGGTCGTTGGCCCAGGGCACGTTGATCTTGAACTCAGCCACGACTGCCGGCTCGTGCTTCAGGAGCGAGCGCGCCGGGATTTTGACCGTCGCCTCACCGCCCTCGGGCAGCCGCAGCTGGCAGGAGCGCAGGCGATCGTCGGCCGAGGGCCCGACCGCAGCGCCGTCGGTCGTGCGCACGAGTGCACCCGCCCGCAACCCGATCTCGCAACCGCCGCAGAGGCCGCGGCCGCCGCAGCGCGTGTTGAGCGGATGACCCCGGTGGGCCAGCACGTCAGAAAGCGGCAGCTTCGTGTCGGCAGGAGTCAGCGTGACGGTGGTGTGGCCGTCGGGAGTCTCGAGGTGGAGGGTGGTGTTCATTGATGCGCAGGCGGGGGTTCGGCCCGGATGATGTCGGCATCCGCGGTGAGGCGGATGGAGTGCCGCGGCGGCACGGTGAGAAAGCGCTGGGGATCCCAGTCGCAAAAAAGGAGCGCCTTGAGCAGCGCGGGGTCGCCGGGGATGCGGTCGAACCCCCAGCCCAGGCAAGCGGCGCAGGTGCGGGTGTAGTCGGCCTCGCGCTCGGGTTCGCCGAGACCCAGGCCAACGTAGGCGGCGCGGGTGTAGTGGCCGAGCGCCTCGCGGTCGGTCTCGACCAGGTAGTCCACGTCGTCGGGCCCGAACTTCTCCGCGTATTCGCGGCGCAGGCGCGCCTCGCGGTCGGGGCCGGGGGAGGCGCCGCCGCGGATCCAGCCCGGGTTGTACCAGTACGTGCCGGGGTTGGCCTGCTGGTAGGCGGCGTAGCGGTCCTTGTCGCCGAGGAAGAGGGTCACGCAATCATGCGCGCGCGCGATGACCAGCGGGCACCGGTCGTGCCGCAGGTGCTCGAGGCCGCGGCTGCACAGGCCGTAGACGAGCACGATCGCCTCGACGGCGGGATCCGCCTCCGCGCGGTCGATCTGCACCTGCAATTCCCGCTGCATCCGCGCGGGGTCGTCGTGGAGCCCCTGCGGCAGGAATTCCAGCGCGCGGATGTGCATGGCACCATTAGCGAAGTGGCGCACCTCGGGCTCAATCACCCCGCAGGCGATCACGGCGATATTAGACAAATTGGACATGGGGATTAATAGTCCGCACGGGTTGGGATAACCGCTCTCCGTCTGTAAACCAGCGGCTTCCGACACTGACAACGCACACCGCATGCAATAATTGGGAATAGTTGTGTGCACAACGGGACAAACCGCGGTCTTCGCATTTACAACGCCTTACGGGTGCCCCTATAAGCTTTGGGTACGCCGCGGCGCACTCGTCCGAATACTTGCTCCAACAAGGGTCGCACAAGTGGGCTTCGGGTTTACATCGACCCCGCAGACCTCCAATAAGGAATCGTATGCCCCTCCTCAATGACCTGACTGCCGCCGTGGCCGCTGGCAAGCGGACTGACACTGTGCGGCTCACCCAAGAGCTCCTCGCGGCCGGAACCGGCCCGGGCACCATCGTCGAACAGGGCCTCGTGCCCGGTATGGCGATCGTCGGCGAGCAGTTCAAAAAGAACGAGATCTTCGTCCCGGAGATGCTCGTCGCCGCCCGTGCGATGAAGGAGGCGCTCAAGCTGCTCGAACCGCTGCTCGCCGCCGCCGGCATCAAGCCGAAGTACACCGTTGTCGTCGGCACGGTCCAAGGTGACTTGCACGACATCGGCAAGAACCTCATCTCGATGATGTGGCGCGGCGCCGGCTTCGCGGTCGTCGACCTCGGCACGAATGTGCCGCCGGAGAAGTACCTCGCCGCCGCCCAGGAGCACAAGGCCCACCTCGTCGGCCTCTCCGCGCTGCTCACCACCACGATGCCCGCCATGAAGGATACCGTGAGGATCCTCAAGGCGGCCGGCCTGCCCAACACCAAGATCATGGTGGGCGGCGCGCCGATCACGCAGGCTTTTGCGGACGACATCGGAGCCGACGGCTACGCCGCCGACGCCGGCACGGCCGTCGACGTCGCCAAGAAACTGGTGGGCGAGGCGGCCTGAGCCGCCCCGCCGCCCCCGGCTGAAAACGGGGTGCCCACATGAGCGCCACCGCCTTGACCGGTCGTGAGCGCGTGAACCGTATGTTCGCGCGCCAGGACCAGGATCGAATCCCGCGGCAGGACACGTTCTGGCCCGAGACCATCACCCGCTGGCAAAAGGAGGGACTCCAGTGGGATCATCATGATGTGTTGCGCCTGCTGGACGCCGACTTCGCGGTGCTCTGCTGGTCCTGGCCGCCGATCTTCCCCGGCCAGCGCGAGGTGCTGAGCCAGGACGTCGAGACCGAGACGGTCCGCGACGCCTGGGGCGGCATCGCCCGCTACTGGAAGGGACGCTCGGGCACGCCCGAACACGTCGGCTTCGGCTGCGACAGCCGCGAAATCTGGGAAAAAACCTACCGGCCCGCCATGCTCGCGGCGCCGAACCAGGTGGATACCAAAATGGCCGCGGCCCGCCATCGTGTCGCCCGCAAGCTCGGCCAGTGGACCCATCTCTCCGGCGTCGAGGGCTTCGAGGCCCTGCGCAAGATCCTCGGCGACGAGGTCTGCCTCATGGCGATGATCGAGGATCCCGAGTGGATCCGCGACGTCGTCGCCGTGCACACCGAGGTCGTGCTGCGCTCCTGGCAGGCGGTCATCGACGAGGGCGTCCAGCCCGACGGCCTCTGGATCTACGGCGACATGGCGTTCAACCACGCCACCATGTGCTCGCCGGCCATGTACAAGGAGCTCATCTGGCCCTTCCACAAGCAGATGGCCGACTGGGCCCACGCCCGCGGCATGAAGGTGATCTACCACACCGACGGCCGCGTGAGCGGTGTGCTCGATTTGTACATCCAGGCCGGCTTCGACTGCCTGCAGCCCATCGAGGCCAAGGCCGGCATGGACATCCGCAGGTTCGCGCCCACGCACGGCGACCGCCTCGCGATGTTCGGCAACATCGACGTGATGAAGATGGCCACCAACGATCTCGACCTCCTCGAGGAGGAGATCCGCACCAAGTTCGCCGCCGGCATGGCGACCCGCGGCTACGCCTATCACTCCGACCACTCGGTGCCGCCGCAGGTGAGCTGGGCCACCTACAGGGCCATCATCGGGTTCGTCGAGAAGTACGGCAATTATTGAGACCTCCCTTCCCGTGAAACCGTCCCCCATCCAGCCCTTCCGCCCCAAGTGGCGCGGCACCCTGACCGAGCGCGAGCGCTTCCGCCGCCAGATGCACCACCAGACCGTGGACCGGTGCTTCAACATGGAATTCGGGTACTGGGACGACAATTTCAAGCTGTGGCCGATGTTCCGCGACCACGGCATCACGAACAACAACGACGCGGACGTCTTCCTGAACTTCGACCGCACCGGCACCGTCTACGGCCGGTGGATGCACCCGGTGTTCCCGCCCGAGGAGATCCGCCGCACCGCCACGACGCGGGTCCTGCGCAACGGCGACGGCCTGATCGCCGAGGTGCCGCTCGACGGTCACGACACGATCCCGCACTACCTCGACGCCACGGTGAAGACGCCCGACGACTGGGCCAAGGTGAAGGCCGAGCGCTTCGACCGGAAGCATCCCGACCGCAAGGTCGATGTCGCCGCCATCCTCGCCGAGCACCCGAACGACCGTGATTACCCGCTCGGCGTCTGGTCCGGGTCGATGATCGGCAAGGTGCGCGACATGCTCACGGTCGAGGGCCTCGCCTACTCGGTGTTCGACTATCCCGAGATGGTCGAGGACATCGTCGAGACCTCGTGCGTCCTCGTGGAGGACTTCCTCGACCAGGTGCTGCCGCACGTGAAGTTCGACTACGCCGCCGGCTGGGAGGACATCTGCTACAAGAGCGGCCCGCTCGTCTCGGTGAATTTCTTCCGCGACATCGTCGTGCCGCGTTACAAGCGCATCAGCCAGAAGCTCCGCGCCCACGGCGTGGACATCTGGTGGATCGACTGCGACGGCGACGTGCGCCCGCTCATCCCGCACTTCCTCGCCGGCGGCGTGAACACGATGTTCCCCTGGGAGGTCAACGGCTCCGGTCATCCCGGCGAGTCCCTCGACAAGTGGGGCCCGGAACTCCGCATCATGGGCGGCATGGACAAGATGGTGCTCGGTCACAACCGCGCGGAAATCCGCGCCTGGCTCGAGTCGCTCGTCCCCTACGTGGCGAAAGGCGGCTTCATTCCGTTCTGCGACCATCGCTGCCCGCCGAACGTCAATCCCGACGACTACCTCTACTACCTCGACCTCAAGGAAAAGCTGCTCGGCCTGAAGGGCTGAGCGGGCCGTTCCGCGGGTCAGGCCCACCGCCATCGCTCACCCCTGCCCTGCCATGACCTCCCGCGAAAAAGTCCGCCGCGCCCTCAACCATCAGTCCGGCCCCGTCCCGGTCGACATCGGCAGCACCGGCCTGACCAGCATGCACGTCAGCTGCGTGGCCGCGCTGCGCCAGCACTACGGCCTGCCCGATCACCCGGTGAAGGTGGTCGAGCCCTACCAGATGCTGGGCGAGGTGGAGGATGATCTCGCCCGGGTGCTCGGCTCCGACTGCGTGGGCATGAAGGCCCGCAGCACGATGTTCGGCTTCAAGAACGAGGACTGGCGCGAATGGCGCGCCCCGTGGGGCCAGGTCATGCTCGTGCCCAAGGGCTTCGGCCCGCGCGAGGATCCGTCCGGCGACGTCTACGTCTTCCCCGAGGGCGACACCTCCGTGCCGCCCAGCGGGCACATGCCGGCCGGCGGATATTTCTTCGACGCGATCATCCGTCAGGAGCCGATCGACGAGGACAAGCTCAACCCAGCCGACAACTGCGAGGAATTCAAGCCGGTGGACGCCGCCGAGATTGCCCACTGGAAAGCCGAGCTCACGCGCCTGCAGGGCGAGGACCGCGCCATCGTCGGCGGCGTCGGCGGCACCGGTTTCGGCGACATCGCCCTCGTACCCGCCGCCTTCCTCAAGCACCCCAAGGGCATCCGCGACGTCAGCGAGTGGTACGTCTCCCTCGTCGAGCGCCGCGACTACGTGCACAAGATCTTCGACTTCCAGTGCGAGGTCGCGCTCAAGAACCTCGAAGTCTACGCGAACACGGTCGGCGACCTGATCGACGTGATCGTGATCTGCGGCACCGACTTCGGCACCCAGAGCTCGCAGTTCTGCTCGCCCGCGACTTTCGCCGACCTCTACGCGCCGTACTACAAGCGCATGAACGACTGGATCCACGCGCACACGAAGTGGAAGACCTTCAAGCACTCCTGCGGCGCCATCCGGCCCTTCATGATCCCCTTCATCGAGTGCGGCTTCGACATCCTCAACCCCGTGCAGTGCTCCGCCAAGGACATGGAGGCGCCGCGCCTCAAGGCCGACTTCGGCGACCGCGTGACCTTCTGGGGCGGCGGCGTGGACACGCAGCGTGTCCTCCCCTTCGGCACGCCCGACGAGGTGCGCGTCCAGGTCACCGAGCGCCTCCGCACGTTCTCGGTCAACGGCGGCTTCGTCTTCAACACCATCCACAACATCCAGGCCCGCACGCCGGTCGCCAACATCGTCGCCATGGTCGACGCCATCCGCGACTTCAACGCCGGCCGGTAAGCTGTCCATGAACCCGCACAACCACTACTTCTCGCTCGCCGCCGCCAGCGCCCGTTTCGAGGCCTTCTGGCAGGGCGGCCGGCTCGACCGCCCGCCGGTCAGCCTCGGGATCGAGCACAAGCATTCGCTGCGCGCACCGCGCTCGAACCACGCGACCCTGCGCGACCGGTGGATGGACGTGGAGTTCCAGGTCGAGTCCGCGCTCGCCCGCCTCGAGACCTCGGTCTTCCTCGGCGACTCCGTGCCGTCGTGGACGCCGAACGTCGGCCCCGACCTCACCTCGACGCTGTTCAACGCCGAGCTCATCTTCGGCGAGTCCACGAGCTGGTGCCAGCACACGCTGCACGAGCCGGCCGACTGGGAGCGCTTCCTCGAGACGTCGCCCAACTTCGACAACGAGTACTGGCGCACGATCGACGCGATGATCACCCTCGCCGCCGAGCGCTTCGCCGGCCGCTACTACGTCGCGATGCCCGACCTGCACGGGAGCTTCGACATGCTCTCGGGCCTGCGCGGACCCGAGGACCTCTGCCTCGACCTCGTGGACGATCGCGACCTCGTCTACCGCGCCAGTCTGCACTGCGCCCGCGCCTACGTCGAGGGCTTCCGCCGCCTGCACCAGCGGCTCACGGCGCTCGGCATGCCGAGCACGACCTGGACCGGCTACCTGCACAACGGCCCGGCATACGTGCCGAGCTGCGATTTCTGGTGCCTCGTCTCGAAGGATATCGGCCAGGAGGTCATCCGGCCGTCAATCGAACTGGAGATGGCCGCGCTCGAACGCACGATCTTCCACCTCGACGGCCCCAACGCCCTGCAGCACCTCGAGACGATGCTCGCCCTGCCGGGCTTGAACGCCGTGCAGTGGGTCTATGGCGCCGGTCAGGGCAACGCGTCGCAGTGGCTGCACGTTTACCGCCGCTGTCGCGAGGCGCGCAAGGCCGTGCAGATCCTCGCCGAGGACGCCGCCGACGCGCTCCACTGCCTGCGCGAGCTCGGTCCGGACGGCCTGTGGATCTGCGTCGGCAAGCCCTTCCGCAACGCCGACCGCGCGGCGGAGTTCCTCGACGAGGTCCACCGGCTTTCCGCATGAACCCGCGGGTCGCAGGTTTCCGCGCCACCCTCGCCCGCCGGCCCATCCTCGGCGACGGCGCGACCGGCACGCAGCTGCAAGTGCGCGGACTCGCGCCCGGCGCCTGCGGCGAACTGTGGAACGTCGACCAGGCCGACAAGGTGACCGACGTGCACCGCGCCTACCTCGCGGCCGGCGCCGACCTGCTCACGACCAACACTTTTGGCGGCACTTCATATGTGCTCGGCAACCACGGGGCCGGGGCGCGCGTGCGCGACCTCAATGTGGCCGGCGCCTGCCTCGCCCGCGCCATCGCCGGCGAGCGCGCCTGGGTCCTGGGCGACATCGGTCCCTTCGGCGGCATGCTCGAGCCGCTCGGCGATGCGGTCGCGGACGAGGTGGCCCTCGCCTTCCGCCAGCAGGCCGCCGCGCTGCTCGAGGGCGGCGCGGACCTCATTCTGGTCGAGACCATGTCCGACCCCGCCGAGGCGGCGATCGCCGTCGCTGCGGCCAAGGCCGCCGGGGCGGAGTGTGTCATCGCCACGTACACGTTCCAGCAATCTGCGGCCGGCTACCGCACCATGATGGGCACGACGGTCGCCGACGCGTTTCCGGCCGTGCTCGCCGCCGGCGCCGACGTCGTGGGCGCCAACTGCGGAACCGAGCTTTCACTCAACGACTACGTGGCCCTCACTAAGGAGCTGGTGGCGCATGCCGCCGGTCGGCCGGTGATCGTGCAGCCGAATGCCGGCTCGCCGCGCCTCGTGGACGGGAAGATCTGCTACGACGAGTCCGCCGCGCAGTTTGCCGCCGCCGTGCCGCGCCTCCTGGCCGCCGGCGCCCGGATCGTCGGCGGCTGCTGCGGCAGCACTCCCGAGCACGTCGCCGCGATGGCGAAGCATTTTCTAAAATGAACGCCCGCGAAAATTTTCACGCCATGATGTCCGGCGGCAAGCCCGCCTGGCTGCCGCTCAACGTGCCCGTCACCCCGCCGGTGGCCGATCTGATCGAGGAGAAGACCGGCGTGCGCAGCCCGGAGCTGTCGTTTGAAACTGACTTCGGTTTTGAATGGGTCGGCTACGACGAGAACCCGCAGCAGTGGCGCGACGCCCTCGCGGGAATCGGCACCGTACTGCCGGCCAACGCCGAGGTGGGCCCGTTCTGCATCGCGCACGTCGAACCGCCCGCCGGCACGGTGGGCAAGGCCTATCATTTCCGGGTGATGCTGCACCCGCTGGACAAGATCACCAGCGTCGCGCAGCTGGAGAAACTGCCCTGGCCCGACACGTCCGACCCGAAGCATTACGCCGCCCTGCAGAAGAAGATGCAGCAGGTGCACACGCGCGGGAAGGTCGCCTTCGCCGGCATGGAGTGCACGACCTTCGAGCTGTCGTGGTACGCGCGCGGCATGGACAACCTCTTCCAGGACCTCGCCGAGGAGAACGGCATCGCCGACTGGCTGCTCGACTGGTTCACGGAGCGCTCATGCAATGTCGGCCGCGCCTTCGCCAAGGCCGGCATCGACATCATCGGATTGGGCGACGACGTCGGCATGCAGACTGGCATGTTGTTGTCGGTGCCCATGTGGCGAAAGCATCTGAAGCCGCGCCTGGCGAAGGTCATCGAGGCCATTCGCGAGGCGTCGGGCAACCGCAAGGTGTGGGTGCATTACCATTCCGACGGCGACATCATGCCGATCGTGCCCGAGTTGATCGAGGTCGGCGTGGACATCCTCAACCCGGTCCAGCCCGAGTGCATGAGCGCCGCGGAATTGGTGAAGCGCCACGGCAAGACCCTCGGCCTGAGCGGCATGGTCGGCACGCAGACGACGATGCCCTTCGGCACCCCGGACGACGTGCGGAAGCGCGTGCGCGAGATCGCCACCTTGCACCGCGACCACGGCGCCCGCGTGATGATCGCGCCGACGCACGTGCTGGAGCCCGACGTGCCGTTCGAGAACATTCTGGCGCTGGTGGACGAGGTGAAGGCGATCCGGTTTGATTGAGCCGGCAAGGGCGTCTGAGATCGGGCGCACCTTCGGCGCTTGGTATTCTTGGGGCCACCAACCTAGGGCGTTGCCCTAGGCTATGATTGCGGCGCGCCGTTGGCGCTCTGTTGTCACCGGGCTGAAGGCCCACCGCCATAACAGCCTGGGGCGTCGCCCCAGGATACGTCCGACAAACAACATCAAGGGCTGAAAGCCCGCCCCATCGCTAGTCCCATACATACCGCTCATCGAATTCGACCGCGTACTTCCGTAGGAACATGCGGTATTCATCCTGAAACGTCCGGGTGCGATGATGCTCTTCCTGCTCGTCGATGTACGCCAACAATGCCTCCAAATCCGCCGGCCCGACCGAAAACGCCCCGTAACCGCGCTGCCACGCAAAACCGGTCAAATCCCGCGCCTGAGCTTTCAACCATTGCGAAGACGACGTCTTCAACTCGGCCACCACCCCGGCAACCGTGACCGTGCGCGCGAGTCGGACCGCGAGGTGCACATGATCCGCCACCCCACCAACCCGCGGACAATCACAATGCAAACCCCGCGCTACTGTAGCCAGGTAAGCGTGCAATGAGGGCCGGATCGTCGGACCAAGGCAGGCGGTGCGGTCCTTCGTGGAAAACACCAGATGTACAACAATGTTGGCAAGGGATTGGGACATGCGCGTGGGTAATAGAAACTGCCCGCCGATTCGCACGCCGGTGATTGGTCGTAGCGCAAATTTGCACCATTAGGGGTAAGCGGGGCGCCGACGTCGATGGGGCGGGCTTTCAGCCCTTTCAAATATTTCAATCCTACACCTAGGGCTCCGCCCTAGGCTGTTATCGCAGCGCGCCCTCGGCGCTCTGTTGTCACCGGGCCAACGGCCCACCGCCATAATAGCCTGGGGCATCGCCCCAAGAATCATCCGAGAAACAACACCGAGGGCTGAAAGCCCGCTCTATTTCCCCAACCCGTCGCGCAACACGTCGATCGTGCCGGTACCCACGGCGGTGGACATCAGATACACGCCGGACCAGCCACCCTT
>CAYHEW010000007.1:0-82964 GCA_964355715.1 uncultured Opitutaceae bacterium
GGCGGCCCTGTTCATCGCGCAGGCGACCGACACGCCGCTGGCGCTTGCCCAGCAGCTCGGTCTGATCGCCGTGCTCCTGCTCACGTCAAAGGGCGCAGCCGGGGTCACGGGCAGCGGGTTCATCACGCTCGCCGCCACGCTGGCGGCCACCGGCACCGTGCCCGTCGCCGGGATGGCCCTCATCCTTGGCGTGGACCGCTTCATGTCCGAGGCCCGCGCCATCACCAATTTCATCGGCAATGCGGTTGCCACGCTGGTCGTGGCGAAATGGGATGGCTCGTTCGACCGCCAGGCCGCGGAGGCCTCCGCGGTCCTCCGCTCGTAATCACCACCGTCATGAAGCCACTGCGTATCCTCGTCGTCACCCTCTGCGCGGCTGTCCTCTGGAACGTCGCCACGGCGGAGGTCCCGGTGCGGATCGAACCCGTCACCGCGCCGCACGGCATGGTCGTGGCCGGCCATCCGCAGGCGACGCAGATCGGCGTCGCGGTGCTCCAGGCGGGCGGCAACGCCGTCGATGCCGCCGTCGCCGTCTCCCTCGCGCTGGGCGTGGCCGAACCGTACGGCTCCGGCCTCGGCGGCAAGCTGATGCTGCTCTACTACGAGGCCGCCACCGGCCGGACCTATGCGCTCGACGCGATGGATGCCGCCGGTGCGTCGCTCGACGTCGAAGCCTACAAGCGCCGGCCGGAGGACGACCGCTACAATGGCTATTCGGCCGCGGCCATCCCCGGCCTCGCCGCCGGACTCTGGCTTGCGCACGAACAGTGGGGCGCACGGCCGTGGGCGGAGATTGTCGCACCCGCCGTGCAGCTGGCCCGCGACGGCTTCGAGGTGCTGCCGAAGACGCGGGTTTTCTTTGCCGAGAAGGAAGCGGTGCTGCGGCGCGGCGACGCCGAGATCGCCCGGCTCTACCTGCCTGACAACGCGCTGCCGGTCGTCGGCACGCGTCTGGCCAATGCCGATCTGGCCCGCACGCTCGAGCGGCTGGCCGCGCAGGGCCGCGATGGCATCTATCGTGGGCCGGTCGCCGCCGCGATGGTCGCCGCCGCGGAGCAGGGTGGCGGCGGCACCTTCAATCTGGCCGACCTCGCGGCGTACGAGGCGCGGCTGGTCGAGCCGATCAGCATCGATTTTCAGGGCTACCACCTGAAATCCAGCCCGCCGCCGACCAACGGGCCGCCGCTCTTCCTCACGATGCTGAAAGTGCTGGAGGCGGATGCCTGGCAGGGCTCCCTGCGGCAGGCCGCGAGCCTCGACCGTCTCGGCCGGGTGTGGCGCGAGGTGCAGCCGCGGGTTCAGGCTGCGATCGCCGACGTGCCGGAGGCGGTGTTCAATTTCGAGAAGCTGGTCGCCCCCGATTCCATCGCGGAATTGCGGCGCCTCACGGCCGCGCCGGTCAAGGCCGAGCCCAAGGTCGCTTGGTTAGACGACAGCGGCTGGTCGGAGAGCGCGGCGGCGGCCACCACCCATTTCGCCGTGGCCGATGCGCAAGGCAATGTCGTCTGCGCCACGCAATCGCTCAGCCTGCATTTCGGCGCCGGGGTCGTGGTGCCCGGCACCGGCGTCATCCTGAACAACTCGATGAGCAACTTCGCCTATGGTCGCACGCCCAGCGTGAACCAAGCCGCCGCCGGCAAGCGCCCCCGCAGCACGGTTTCGCCGACGCTCGTCTTCCGTGACGGCCGGCCGGTCCTCGCGATCGGCATCCCCGGGTCCGCGCGGATTCCGACAGCGATGCTGCAGGTGCTGTTGGACCGGTTGGTCTTCAACCGGCCACTGGCCGAGGCGATCGGGGACACGCGCTTTCACTTCAACCGGAATTGGCGACGCGACGACGCCGAGAGTTTCGAAGCCGAGAGTTCGCTGCCCGAAACCGAGGTCGCCACCTTGCGGGCGCTGGGCTGGCAGGTCGAATTGCCGGAGCCGGCGGGCACCGGGAAAAATTTCGGCGGTATCAATGCGATCGAGCTGAATGCAGACGGCTTCCGCACCGGCTACGCCGATCCTCGCCGGACGAACGCCGCCGCGGGCTACTAGGCGCGCCCTTCGCCATCCAGGGCACGCGGTAGGAGCGGCTTTATGCCGCTCCCACAAGCCGACCGAACCTTCTACGGGTAGTAGGGATCGATGGTTGACGATGCTCCCAATCGGTCCGCCCAATCCCGGCGTCTTTTCACGCCTTCTGTCCCCATGAGCCAGCAATCTTCGTCATCCTCGGCCGGCGGGCTCAGGATCGCCGCGTTCAGATTCGAGGTCACGCCCCCGTTGGGTCATTCGTGCTGCGGCGGTTTCGTCAAATCGGCGGAGGTCATCGACGATGCGCTCGAGGCGGTGGGCGTCATCCTGCTGGGTGCAGGTCAGCCGATTGTCCTTTGTGTCGTCGACTGGACCGGGATCCTGAACGAGGCGCATGCCGTCTGGCGGACGGCGCTGGCCGCGGCCGCGGGAACGACGCCCGACTGGGTCGCCCTGCACTGCGTCCATCAGCACAATGCGCCCTTCGCGTGTTTCGAGGCTGAGCGCATCGTTTCCGCCTATGATGACCTGCCGCACGTGGTGGACTTGGCATTCTTCCACCGCTGTGTCGAACGGGGTCGCGCCGCGATCGCCCAGGCGATGCCGCGCGCCCGGGCGGTGACGCATGTCGGCTGGGGTCAGGGGAGGGTGGAAGGCGTCGCCTCGAACCGCCGGGTTTACCGCGACGCGACCGGCCAGATCGTGGCCATGCGGGGCAGCGGCTGCCGCGATCCCCGGCTGATCGATCTGCCAGAGGGGCTGATCGATCCGTTCTGCAAGACGGTCGTGTTCTTTGACGGGGCGCAGAAGGTCGCAGCGCTGCACTATTACACCACCCACCCGATGAGCTACTATGGCGACGGCCGGGTCTCCAGCGACTTTGCAGGCCTCGCCCGCAAGCGGCGGCAGCAGGAAGAGCCGGATTGCCTGCACCTTTATTTCACGGGTTGCGCCGGCAACATCGCGGCCGGCAAATACAACGACGGATCCATGGAGCGGCGGCCGATCCTAACCCAGCGGATCTACGACGGCATGATCGCGGGGGAAACCGCGCTCACGCGCGTGCCCGTGCCCTCGCTCCAGTGGAAGACCACGACCGTCCTGCCGAAGCCCCGCCCATCGTTGAACGCCGCAGCCCTGGCGCAGATGGTCGCGACGAAGACCTGCTCGGTTCTGGACCGGAACCGCGCCGCCTTTTGGCTGGCGTGGCTGCACCGTCTGGAACAGCGGGTGCCGCTCACCTTGAGCGCCCTGCACCTGGGGGAGGTGAAACTGCTGCATCTCCCGGGTGAGGCTTTCATCGAATTCCAGCTCCGCGCGCAGCAAATGCAGCCGGATGCCTTTGTCTGCACCGCGGCCTACGGCGATGGCGGCCCCTGGTATATTCCCGTCAAGGAGGAGTGGCCCCATGGCGGCTATGAGGTGAGCGCCGCCCTGTGTGATCCGGCCTTCGACGACCAACTGACGGCGGCAATGCAAAGGTTGCTGGCTTCCGGTTGATTTCATGCGCCTCACGCCCATCAACAGCGCCGAAGCGGTCTTCGAGGCGTTCTTCGACGAACACCTCAGCGAGTTCAAGCAATGGACGGTTGATGCGCCCGGCGCCAAGGGCATCAGCCAGGTGCGCGGGTGGGCCTTCGTCATCTTTCAATGGACCATGCCGGCGGCGGACGGACTCGTGCACCGGCTGCGCCGCACCTATGAAAAGCCGGTGCCCTGCGCGGAATACGACCGGCTGCTCGTGTGCTTCAACGTACCCGATGAGACGGTGATGACCATCACGGCCGAGACCGATGCCGGCCAGCGCCGCCGCACCGGTGCGCCCACCGGGGCCACGAAACGCGAGGAATGGGTCGAACTCGAGGGTGCCACGCAGATCAATGCCCTCACGATTGAGATGCACAGTCCGCGCCGCATCGCCGGTTCGGGCTGGCTCCTGTGGATCGGCCTGCAGCATACCGGACGGATCAAATCCCACCTCGCCCAGTGGGAAGGCTACGACGAAAAGTGGGACAAATATCTCCAGCCCCCGGAGTTCGAGCCCAGGTACGAACCTTCCTACGGTTTCATGATCGATGCCGCGGAACTTGAGGAGGTGCGGCGTGAGTTTGCAGATTCACCCGTCTCGGACGAGTTGCGGACCGTCGGTGAACGCGCGCGCCGGCAGCGGCCGGAGTCCATGATTGGCGAGAACCTCAATTACTGGAGCTTCAACGGCTTTCGCCGGGAGCGCGACACCGGCAAGATGCTGTCGCTCCACGGCTCCTTCGCCGCGCAGGCCGGCCTCCTGTGGAAGGACCGGGAACTGTGCCGGCTCGCGGCCCGCTTCGCCATCAGCCTCGTGCATTGCGAATACTGGGAGGATATTTTCTTCGCGAACATGCGCGGCTGCACCTGGGAGCAGCGGGGCGGGGTGGCCGCGATCGGGTCCTGGGATTGCGCCGTGATCCTCGACCTGTGCGGCGAGTGGTTCACGCCGTTGGGCCGCCAGCTCGTGCTGCGCCGCCTGGCCACCGAGGCCCACGGCCGGATGTGCCAGGCCTCGTGGTGGTGGGAATACATGTACCACACCAATCAGATGGCGTGGATCTCGCCCTCCCGCATCTACAGCCTGCTGGTGCTGGAACAGAACATGCCCGTCAGCCTCGGGACCTACCCCAAGCCGGCGGTTTCGCGCGTGGCACCGCACACCGACATCGCTTGGGCCAACCTCGTCGAGAACATCAGCCTGGCGGTGTCGCCGAACGGCGGGTACCTCGAGGGCGCGACGTATTTCACGTGGACCGCCCGGCAGGCGATCCTCTGCGCCCAGCTCTACGCCCGGGGTCGCGGCCAGGATCCGCGTCCATTCGTGCCGCAGGCCCTGCTCAACACGGACCGGTACGCCGAGATGCTCTATTCCACCGACGACGGCCAGGAGATGATCCTCACCGGCGACGCGGGCATCACCGGCGGTGAAGGCGCGCCCTTTCTCGCGTGGCTCATGCCGCAGTCGCACTGGGTCACCATCCTGCGCAAGCAGCTCAAGCGCGCCGGGGCCGCGCCCTTCCTGCTGACCATGCGCCTCGCCCGCGAGGTGCCGGCGGAGGGACCGCCGCTGTCGTCCTTCCTCAGCCTGCCCGACGCGGGCATGATGTGCTCGGTGCGCCGGTTGGGATCCGAACTCGTGAAGCTGTTTGTCCTCGGCAACAAGGCCGGCGCCGACCACCAGCACGAGGACAAGGGCAGTTTTGTGCTCGAATGCGCCGGCGACAGCTTTGCCTTCGACTTCGGCGTCCTGGACTACGCCAATCCCGTGATGGATCTGGTGAAGCACGCGCAGCGGCACAACATGCTGACCCCGTGGAGCGACGATGCGCGACCGAGGCCGGAGAACCCGTGTCACGTGGACATGCTGCCGCAGGGCTCCGGCGACGATACCCGGTTCCACGCGAGTCTGGACCTGCGAGCCGGCTGGCAGGGTTGGTTCAACCAGTGGGAGCGCACGTGGGACTCGCCGGCCGCCGACACCCTGCTGATCACCGACCGCTGGGCCGTGGCGCAGGGCCGTGGAGTTGTCTTCCATTGGACCACGCGGCTGCCGATGCGGATCGAGGGTGACCGGGTGGTGATCGAAGGACGCCGCGCCGTCGCCGAGATCACGATCCCCGCGGGCGTGGAGGCCGAGATTGAACAACTCCCCCTGCAGGACCCGCGGCGCACCGCGGTCGAGCAGGACCGGCGCGACCTGATCCAGTTCGGCTGGAAACACGCCGAGACCCAGCCGCGCCTCACCCTGAAACAGGCCGGTCAGAGCGGTGTGCTGCAAGTCGCGGTCAAGCTCCGGCTCAAGTCCGACTCCGCACCGTCTTCCTGACCGACCCCATTTACTCCCATGACTGAAGCCACCGTCCGTCACCCCATTCTCCTCAACGAGGCCGAAGCGATCATCGAGCCCTTCTGGGACGAACGGCTTTCACCGCTGCGGCATTACACTCTGCGCAACACCCGGGGACAGGAGCAGGCGGCGTCCATTCCCGCTGCGGCGGCCGGCGCCAGCACGGTGGGCGACAAGCCCCAGGCACCCGCGGCCTTTGGTCCGCTCGCGCCGGACAACGCGCGGGCGAGCCAGTTCTGGTGCTTTGTGACGCTCGCCTGGGACCGGCCCGCGGGGACGCAACCAACCGGCCAGCGCGAGCCCCTGCCACTCCTCGCCTTCGAGCGCGAGGTCCGGGTCGACCTGACCGGCTACGACCGGCTGATCGTGCGGGCGGCCTGCCCGAAGCATGTCAGCATCACGGTGATCGCGACCGTGGATGGCGTGGAGCAGAAGGTGATCGACGCGGAACCCGGCCGCAGCAGCGCGCATGAATTTGAAGGCCGGGTGCGCGGCGCCACGCTGGAGCGGATCCGCCTTGAGGTCGGTTCGGCGCAGGATGGCGCGGACGAAGTCTGGCTCTACTGGATCGGGTGCGGCCATGCCAAGCGGCGCAAGGCCATGCTCGCCCGGCCGGTGCCGTACACGCCGGAGTGGACGAATTGGCTGCAGCCGGAAGGCACGCCCGTCGGGTTCAAGCCGCGGTTCGGGTTTTATTTCGCGGCCGACGAATTGGAGACGCTCCGGCGCAAGGCGCTTTCGCCGTTGTACCAATCCCTGATGGATCAGCTCCGCGCCCAAGCGAAGGCCGCGATGAGCGACCCTCGCACGCCGGAGGCCCAGGTCGGGACCTATCTCGCCTCGGGTGACATCTGGTCCATCCAATCGCGCGAGCGTGATGCCAAGACCCGCTCCTTCCACATCGACGCGCCGGTCTGCGCCTTCGTGGGCCTGATCGACCGGGATCCCGCCCTGCTGCGCTTCGCAGCGCGCATCGCCGTCGCCATCGCGCACACGACCAACTGGGCGCCGCACTTCATGCAGAGTTTCCCGGGCTCGACCTGGGACACGCGCGCCTTCCCCGAGGCCCACGTCACGGCCGGCATCGCCCTCGCCCTCGACTGGGCCGGCGACTGGTTCACGCCCAGCGGCGAGCACCTCGTGCGCTACGCCATCGCCACCAAGGGCCTGCCCCGCATCCGCGAGGCGTTCCTCCAGTACGAATACATGTGGAACTGCAACCAGCACCACATGATCGGGCTCGGGCGCATCCTCGGGTTGCTCGTCCTGAACCAGGCCTGGCCGCGGACCCTGGCCGACATCGATGTCTTCGAGCGCGACATGTATGAGTACATTGACCGCTACATCCAGGACGACGGCTCCACGCACGAGGGCGTGGGCTACTGGTCGAACAGCTTCCGCGCCACCCTGCCGGCCATGTCCGCCCTGGCCCGCCTGCGCGGCAAGGACCTGCGTGCGATGGTGCCGCCCAAGCTGCGCACCATGGACAGCTACATCGCCTCGTTGCTCTCCACGGCGGGTGAACCGGGATCCTATCATCCCATCGCCGACACGGTCGGCGACGCCGTCGCGACGGATGCCGTCGGCATGCTCGCGGCCGCCCTCGACACGCCTCTCTGGCAGGGTCTCATGGCCGACCTGCTCAAGCGCGGCAAGAAGGTGAAGCGCGACTGGACCTTCGACGGCGTCTTCACGGTCATTCACGGACCCGAGCAGTGTCCCGCGGCCGTCGTGGATCTGCCGGCCTACACCAAGCTCACCAAGGCCGGCACGGTTTCGAGTTTCCGCCGTCTCGGCGCGGACAGCGTCCGCCTGTTTCTGGTCGGCGCGATGGAGAACGCCGGACACTGCCACCGCGACAAGGGTTCGTTCATCCTCGAGGCCGGCGGCGAGCTCTTCGCGACCGACCGCGGGGCCGTGCCCTACGAGGATGCGGCCAACCTGCCGTTCATGAAGAGCGAGGTGGCGCACAACCTCGCCGTGCCCCTCGGCTGCGGCCAGCACAACCCCTCGCCCCATGCCTCCGACTGGATCGCGCAGGGCGACGGCACATCGCTCACCGCCACCGTTGACACAGGCAAGACCTGGCAGGCGCCCGTGGTATCCTGCCGGCGCACGATCAACTCACCCACGCCGGATCGCATCGAGATCATCGATGAGATCGAACTGGCGGAACCGCTCCCCGTGAATTTCTACCTGCATTCGCCCCTGCCCATGCGGGCGGCGTCCGGCAAGAGCACGGTGAAGGGGACGCGCTTCAAGCTGGAGATCACCGCGGCCTGGGCGGCGACCGCCGCCGCCAAGCGCTGCGGCGTGAATTGGTGCTACACACCCATCAACCGGCTCGCGCTGGAATCCGCGCCGGCGCGATCGCACCGCCTCGTTACCGTGCTGCAGTTGAAATCGGTCGTCCAATGACGAACCGGGCGACTCCCCAAGTGTACCGGGTCGGTACGCTCACCTACACCCGCAATAAACTGCTCCTGGTGGTGTTCTGGATGCTGTGGGGCGATTTCGTCTTTCAGCTCTTTGAGTCGATGATGACGGTCACGAGCCTGCTCCTGCGGTGGCAAGGGGCGAGCGACACGCTGATTGGCTGGATGGGAGTCTTGTCCCCGACGATCGCGTTCTTTTGGAACCCGATCGTCGCCACGCAGAGCGACCGGTACCGCGGTCGGATGGGCCGGCGGCGGCCGTTTCTGCTGTGGGCGACCCCACCCGCCGTTTTCTGTCTCATCATGCTGGGGGCGGTGAAACCCGGCGGCATCTGGGTGCACGGCCTGCTCACCTCCCTGGGCTTTGAATCGGTCACGGTCGCGGGCTGCTCGATCGTGTGGATCGGCGTCGGGATCGTGAGCTTTCTGCTCTTCAACGCCTACATCATCCAGGGTTTCGCCTGCCTGATCGTCGACGTGATCCCGCTGGAAGTCATGGGCAAGTTCACGGGCATCTACCGCTCGGTCGGGGCGCTGGGCAGCATGGCGTTCAACCAATGGGCCCTCGGCTACATCGAGAAATACACCCTGCACGTCTTCGTCGTGATCGGCCTCGTTTTCGCTGTCGGCTTCACCCTGATCATCTGGAACGTCAAGGAGGGCGAGTATCCGCCGCCCCCGCCCAAGGCGCCCGGCGGCCGGATGGGCGCCATCCGCGAATATTTCAAGTCCTCCTTCCGGCACCGCTTTTATCTCAATTTTTTCGTGATCACGATTTTCTACTGGGCGTCGCTGGTGCCGCTCGGGTACGTGATCTTCTTCGGCACGCAGGCGGGCAAGCCGGGTTACGCCCCGACCCTCGGCCTGTCCCTGCAGGACTTCGGCGAGGTGAAGGGCTGGACCTACATCCTGCAGATCCCGGCCTTCTTTATCGTGGGCTTCTTTGCCGACCACTTCCATCCGCTCCGGGTGGCGCTGGTGGGCATGGTGCTCACCGTGCTGAGCTACTTCTGCTGCTTCTGGTTCGTGGACGGAAAACTGACCCTGCTCCTGTGGTGGAGCGTCAACCAGGTGGCGATTTCCATCTACCTCGGCGCGTCCTCGGCCCTGGGCCCGCGGGTGTTGCCGCGCGAACGCTACGGCCAGTTCGTCAGCGCCAACTTCATCTTCGGCATGGTCGGCCAGGTGCTGGCGCCGCCCGTGGTCGGCATGCTGATGCAGCGGATCGCTGACTATCGCTATGCCTTCTTCCTGAGCGGCGTGCTGAACGCCCTCGCGCTGGTCGCGCTGTACGTCTTCTACCGCCAATGGCAGGCACTCGGCGGCGAAAAAAGCTTCACGCCCCCCGATCCGGCGTCGTAGCCGGGGTCGCCGACCCCGGGGCTTGGGCAACCGGGCTCAGCGAGCCCGGCTACAAAGTACCGTTTGTCGCCAGCTTCGCCTCCGCCCGCTTGACCTGCGCGTCCACCACGGCGGTCGTGACCATGTCGCTGCCGACGTTCGTCATCGTCCGCGTCATGTCGAGGATGCGGTCGGCGCCGAGCACGATGCCGATGCCCTCGGGCGGGATACCGAAGGTCGCAAGCAGGCCGGCGATCAGCGGCAGCGAGCCGCCGGGGATGCCGGCGACGGCCACGGCGCTCAACACCGCGAGGAGCAGGAGGGTGCCCTGCTGCGCGAGCGTCAGGTCGACGCCGAAGACCTGGGCCACGAACAAGACCACGCAGCCCTCGTAGAGCGCCGTGCCGCTCATGTTCATCGTCGTGCCCAACGGCAGGACGAAGCCGGCGACGCTCGGCTGCAACTTCAGCGTCTCGCGGGCGTTGTCGAGGGCGGCCGGGAGCGTGGCGTTGCTCGAGCTCGTGCAGAACGCGGTCACGAGCACGGTCCGGATGTCGCGGAAGAAGGCGAGCGGGCGGAAGTCGGTCCAGACTTTCAACCAGATGGACATCGTCCCAAATAGGTGCAGCAGCATCACCGCCACGCAGCCGAGCACGAAGACCCCGAGGGCGACGAGGATGTCGACGCCGATCTTCACGATCACGCTGTAGATCATCGCCGGCACGGCGAACGGGGCGAGCTTGAGGGCGAAGTGGACGATGCCGGTCATCAGCTCGCTCACCATTTCGAGGCCGTCCTGCAGGCGCTTGCGTCGGTCCGCGACGAACTGGGTGCCGACGGCGCCGATCAGGATCGCGAAGAGGATGAGCGGCAGGACGTCGCCGATCACGCCCTTGCTCTGGCCGACCACGGCGCCGAACAGGTTCTTCGGCATGAACATCTCGACGAGGACGCCGGGCGTCATCGTCGGCTGGCTGCCGCGCAGGTCGATGTGCTTCTGTGCAGCGCCGCCGAATTCGGCGAGCAGCTTTTCCTTGGCCGCCGGGTCGAGGTGATCACCCGGCTGCAGCACGTGCATCATGACGAGACCCAGGGCCACGCCGATCGCCATGTTGGCGAAGAACAGGGCGAAGGTCCGGCCCGCGAGCGGCCCCAGGCGGTCGAGGCGGCCCAGCTGCAGGACGCCGGTGGCGAGGGAGGCGAAGACGAGCGGGATGACGACGAAGAACAGCATCCGCAGGAAGACCTGGCCGAAGGGGTCGAACACGGTCGTCGACACCTTCTGCATGAAGGCGAGGGACGCGGGGTGCAGCTTGCCGAGGCCGAGGGTCGCCACGCCCGCAACCGTGCCGATGGCGAGACCAATGAGGATGCGGTTGCCGAGCTTCGTGTCCGAGCTAGCCATATGAGCGGGAAGGGTAGGGACGGGCCGCGGAAGCTGTCGAACGGGAATTTGCCGCCTGTGCGGTTGCCTCGTTGCCCACGGTCGCTACCGAAGAGGCATGTCGTCGCCCCCCACCTTCAGCGCCGTCCTGCTCGCCGCCGGACGTTCCGCGCGCATGGGCCGGGACAAGGCCCTGTTGCCCTGCGCGGGCGAACCCTTGTGGCGGCGGCAATGGCATTTGCTGGAACAGGCCGGGGCGGGGGAGATCTTCCTCTCAGCGCGACCGGACCAGACCTGGGTGCCACCGGGGGTGACGACACTGGCGGATGCCGTGCCCGGCGCCGGCCCCCTCGCGGGCATCGCCGCGGCGCTGGCCCGCTGCACCACGTCGCACCTGCTGGTGCTGGCGGTGGACCTGCCGCACATGACGCCGGCGTGGTTCACGCAGCTCGCCGCGGATTGCGCCCGCGGCCGGGGCGCCGTGGGCCGGCATGGGAAGTTCTTCGAGCCGCTGGCCGCGATCTACCCCGTGGAACTCTGCGAATCTGCGGCAGCCGCCCTGGGCCGCGGTGACTATGCCCTACAGGCCTTTATCGCCGCCGCGGGGGAGCGTTTCCACGTCCGTGAGATCATCGCCACCGAGGCGCCTTGGTTCGAAAACTGGAACGAGCCGGCTGAACGGAGTGGGAACGCTGATCCGCGCTGATGTCCGCTCATCCCGGGCCTTCGGATCAGCGCAGATGAGCGAAGATCAGCGTTCTCCCATCTCGGACCTTACGCGTACCGGTCCTCGGTCCACGGGTCGGCCGTGTTCGAGTAGCCGCGCACTTCCCAGAAACCGAGGCGGTCCTCGGTCGAGAAGCTGATGCCCTTCACGAATTTCGCGCCCTTCCAGGCGTAGAGCTTCGGGATGATGATCCGCGCCGGGCCGCCGTGTTCGCGGGTGATCGGTGCGCGGTCGAAACTCGTGGCCAGCAGCACGTCGTCGTCGAGGCACTGGGCCAGCGGCACGTTGGTCGAGTAGTCGTCGTAGCTCGTGAAATAGACGAACTGCGCCTCCGGCTTCGGCTGGACCAGCTCGTACAGGGTCGTGAACGCGACGCCGCCCCAGCGGCAGTCGAACTTGCTCCAGGTCGTGACGCAGTGGAAGTCGCTCACGTCCTCGACTTGAGGCAGGGCGCTGAGCTGGGCCCAGGAAAGGGTCGTTGGCTTTTCCACCTCGCCATCGATCGTCAGCGTCCACGCGCTCAGCGGAATCTCCGGCTGCACACCGAGATCCAGTACGGGAAACCCGGTGGTGAGCTTCTGCCCCGGCGGCAGGCGGTCCGTCGAAGCCGTCGCCCGGGCCGTCACGCCCGCCGCCTTCTGCTTCTCCGCCCACTTCTGCTTCGCCGCAATATACCGTTCCTTCGACATGCCCGCACGCTAGCGGCAACGCCCAGCGGCGCAAGCGCCCCTCACTCCTCCGCCATCGCCTTGGCCACCGCGTCGCGGCGGCGGAAGTAATACAGGGCCATGCCGCCTTGGTAGAAAAGCGTCACCACGCCCACGATCGCGTAGGTCAGGTAATAACTCCACTCGACCACCTGGTCGATTTGCGCGTGGGTCAGGCCCGCGTCGATGTACCGCTGACGCAGCGTGTCCGTCATGATCAGGTTGATCAGCGCCGGATCGAAGCTGATCAGCCGCAGACCCACGTAGCCGAGCACCGCGGCCAGCAGGTAGAGCTGGCTCGCGACGAGCCAGCTGATCCCGCGGACCTCGCCGGCACGCAGCAGCCCCGCGCCGTGCAGCTCCAGGGCACCCGCCCCGGCGATCAGGACCCCGATCAGCACCTCGAGGCGGTTGCCGCCGAGGGCCGAGGCGAGGGCGAAGGCGCCGGCGAGCGCGAGCACCACCGTGCCGTCGAGCCGCGCCAGGCGCAGCAGGCGGTTCAGGGTTTCGGACGGCAGGAGCGGCGGTCGCATCGCAGGGTTGTCATTCCCGGGCCGACGCCGAATCTCAAGATTCTTCCGTGTCAGCCCGCCCGCCCAAGCCGTTTCCCTTCCGCCTCGAGTTTCCACCCGAGCTGCCCATCAGCGTCCGGGCGGAGGAGATCGTCGCGACCATCCAGGCCCACCCGGTCGTGATTCTCGCCGGCGAGACCGGCTCGGGCAAGACGACCCAGATCCCGAAGATGTGCCTTGCCGCCGGCTGCGGCACCCAGGGGCGCATCGCCTGCACGCAGCCCCGCCGCGTCGCCGCTCTCTCGGTCTCGCGCCGCGTCGCCGAGGAACTCGGGGTGGAGTGGGGGCGCGAGGTCGGCTGCAAGATCCGCTTCGACGACCGGACGACGCGGGCCACGACGATCAAGTTCCTCACCGACGGCATGCTCCTCGCCGAGGTCCAGGGCGATCCGCTCCTGCGCGAGTACGACACGATCATCCTCGACGAGGCGCACGAGCGTTCGCTCAACATCGACTTCCTCCTCGGGCACCTGCGGACCCTGCGCTACAAGCGTCCCGAGCTGAAGGTCATCATCACCTCGGCCACGATCGACACCGAGATGTTCAGCCAGGCCTTCGACGGCGCCCCCGTTGTGCAGGTCTCGGGCCGCACCTACCCGGTCGAGGTGATCTACGCCCCGCTCGACGCCCTCGGCCGCGATTACGCCGACAACGACGAGAACGAGGATCCGGACGACAAGGCCGCCGTAGCTTCAGCAAAAGCGGAGGCGCTGCACTACATCGACGGCGCCGTGGAGGCGGTCGAGCGCATCGTGCGCGAGAGCAACACCGGCGATATTCTGGTCTTCATGCCGAGCGAGCGCGACATCCGCGAGACGAACGACCTCCTCGAGGGCCGCCGCCTCCGCGGTTGCGAACTCGTGCCGCTCTTCGGCCGGCTCTCGAATGCCGAGCAGCAGCGCGTGTTCGCGCCGACGGCGACGCGTAAGATCATCGTCGCGACCAATATCGCCGAGACCTCGCTCACGATCCCCGGTATCCGCTTCGTGGTCGACACCGGCCTCGCCCGCATCAGCCGCTACGCGCCCCAGGCCCGCACGCGTCGGCTGCCCATCGAGCCTGTCTCGCAGTCGAGCGCCGACCAGCGGAAGGGCCGCAGCGGCCGCGTGGCCGACGGCGTGTGCATCCGGCTTTATTCCGAGAAGGACTACCTCGAGCGCCCGCGCTTCACCCAACCCGAGATCCAGCGCGCCAACCTGGCTGACGTCATCCTGCGCCTGAAGGCGTTCGGTCTCGGCGACATCGAGCGCTTCCCGTTCATCAACATGCCGGCCGCGAAGTCGATTCGCGCCGGCTACGCGCTGCTGGAGGAGCTGGGCGCGCTCGAACCCGATTTTACAGGAGGTAACAGAGGTAACAGAGGATCAGGTGTGGGTGACTCCTCGGTTCGTCCTCAGTTTCCTCCTGTAAAACCTGCCTTGGAAGGTCAGGGTTCGGAAACGGGCGTGCGTAACCTCACCCCCATCGGCCGCGAGCTCGCCCGCCTGCCGGTGGACCCGACCGTGGGCCGCATGATCCTCCAGGCGCGGACGGAAAAGGCCCTGCGGGAGGTGCTCGTGATCGCCGCGGGGCTCAGCATCCAGGATCCGCGGGAACGTCCGCTCGACAAGCAGGCGGCAGCCGACGCTGCCCACCGCCGTTTTGCCCATCCCGATTCTGATTTCCTCACGCTGCTCAATATCTGGGAGACCTACCACGACGAGTTCGAGACCCTGTCCCAGGCGAAGCTGCGCCGCTTCTGCCGCGACCACTTCCTGAGCTACCCGCGCATGCGTGAGTGGCGCGATATTCACGCCCAGCTGGCCGAGGTCATCCAGGAACGCGGCGATAAGAAGGTGACCTCCGCCTTTCACGGCCTTGAGACCGTTGACGCCAAGGCCACGGCCTTCGGCACCCCGCCGTACCGCGCCATCCACCGTTCGATCCTCGCCGGGCTCCTCGGTAATATTGCCCAGCTCGACGAACAGAACGGCGGCTACAAGGCGACGCAGGACCGGAAGGTGACGCTGTTCCCGGGGTCCGTGTTGTTTCGACGGGAGGAGCGAAAGAAGCAGCCCGCCTCCGCCAAGCCTACGGCGGGTAAACCCGAGGCCAAACGGCTGCCCCGATGGATCATGGCAGCCGAGGTCATGGAGACTTCGCGGCTCTTCGCCCGGACCTGTGCCCGGCTCGATCCGGCGTGGGCGCTCGAGCTCGGCGCACACCTGGTGAAGGTGGCGCACAGCGAGCCATTTTGGGATGCCGACAAGGGCCGGGTCCTCGTGAGACAGCGTACGCGCCTCTATGGCCTCGAGCTCGAGACTCGCGCCGTCGGCTACGGGCGCATCAATTCCGCCCACGCCACCGAGATCTTCATCCGCGAGGGGCTGGTTAACGACACGATCACCTGGCCCCTCGATTTCCTCGCGCACAACCGCCGCGTGCGCGAGCGCATCGAGCTCATCCTCACGCGCACCCGCGACAGCGGTTACCTGAATCTCGACGAGGCGTTGTATCGCTTCTACGCGGCACGGCTGCTGGACAATCCGCCCATTCCCGTTTCCTCCGTCGCCGAGCTCGTGGATCTCGTGCGCGAGCGCAAGGCGGCCGAGCCGCGCTTCCTGCAATGCGAGGCCGAGGACCTGCGCGATCCCGAAACGCTCACGCCCGACGCCGCGGCGTTTCCCGAGGCGCTTCCCCTCGACAACCGCGCCCTGCCGCTCAACTACGCCTACAAACCCGGCGAAGCCGAGGACGGCGTGACGCTCGAGGTGAACGTGCGCGAGGCCGCGGACCTCACGCCGGCGGCCCTGGACTGGGCGGTGCCGGGCCATCTGGAAACCAAGGTGGAGCACTACCTGCGTTCGCTGCCGAAGGACCTGCGCCGCGCCTTCATGCCACTCGCCGAGACGGCGCGGAGCGTCGCCGTCCAGATCGCCGAGCGCGACCGGCTGACGGCCCGCCGGGAGACGCTCACGGAGGCGCTGGCCGCGCAGCTGCGCGAGCGGTTTCGCATCGCGATCGACCCGGCGCTTTGGGTCGACAAACCCTTGCCTGACCACCTGCGCGTCCGCGTGCGGGTCCTCGACGACGACGGCCGCGAACTGTGCGCGAGCCGCGACCTCGCCGAGATCCACGCTGGGCTTGGCCAACGTCGGCACGAGGCCCGCGTGGCGAGTGTCCGCGAGGAACCCGCCGCCTGGCGGCAGGCCCGGGCGCAGTGGGAGAAGCCGCCGCAGACGGCCTGGACCTTCGGCGACATCCCGCCACAGGTGCGGGTGACCGAGCAGGCCGGCGTGCCGGTGGACGCGTTCCCTGGCCTCCTCGCCGCCGCGACCGGCGTTGGGCTGCGGCTTTTCAAGACGGCGGACGAGGCCCAGGCCGCCACCCGCGACGGCCTCGCCGCCCTCTTTGCGCTCCAATTGCGCTACGACCTTGGCTGGCTGGAGCGCGATCTCAAGGCGTTGCGGGATCTCGGGCCCCTGATCGCGACCGTCGCCCCGGTCGCCGACCTGCAGGCGCAGGCTCTCGGCTCGATCCGGGCCTGGGTGTGCGGCCGTCCGGTCGAGCCCCTGCATGCCGCCGTTTTTGCCACGGTGCTCGACCGGGCCAAGGCCGACCTGCGCGGTCTCGTGCCGCGGTTCACGGATCTCCTGCGGGAGATCCTCACGCTGCGGCAGGATCTGCTCGTGCATCCCCAGCCTTTCGCAGGGTTGGAGCGCGACCTCGCCGGTCTGCTGCCGCCGGGTTTCCTGCGGGTGACGCCGTTTGCCCAGCTCGCGCATTTTCCGCGTTATCTGAAGGCGATGAAGCTCCGCGCCGACCGCTGGCGGCAGCAGCCCGCGAAGGATGCCGAGCGGGCCCGCGAGATGGCGCGCTACGAGGCGGCGCTGGCCAAGGTGGGCGAGCGCGCCGCGGCGCTGCGCTGGCTCGTGGAAGAATACCGGGTGAGCCTCTTCGCGCAGGAACTCGGGACGGCCGAACCGGTGTCGGCGGTCAAACTTGACCGTCTGCTCACGCCCGGCCGCGAGCCCGCGTCGCCGCCCGCGCCGGCCCGGATTCGCCCGGTCGCGCCGGAGACCGCAAAAAATGCGGCACCGCTCAAGAATCTGGGAGCGCTCGACCGTCTTTTTCGCCAACAGGACCGGTAATATTTCCCAGGCTGGGGGACTTTGCGGTTGTGAGGCCCAGCGGGCGGCGTACACTCAGTACAACCCCATTACCTCATGAGTGCTTCCGTCTCAATTTTGCTCGATCGCAAGGGTTCCGCCGTGCACACGCTGCCGCCGTCCGCCACGGTGTTCGATGCGGTCCTGATGATGAACAAGGCGCAGGTGAGCTCGATCCTCGTCGTGGACAACGGTCGCCTGTCTGGCATCTTCACCGAGCGCGATGTCCTCCGGCGCGTCGTCGGTTCGGGCCTGGACCCCAAGGCCACGCCCCTCAGCAGCGTGATGACGGCTGGCCTCACCACCATCACTCCCGCGACCAGTATTGACGAGGCGCACGCGATTTTCACCTCACGCCATTGCCGCCACCTTCCCGTGCTCGATAGCGGCCGCCTCGTCGGCCTCATCTCGGTCGGCGACATTTCCCGCTGGCTGTCCGACGTGAACCGCGCCGAGGCCGAGTCGCTGAAGAGCTACATCAGCGGCGAGCTGTCGACCTGAGGTCGGCGCCGTTGTTGAGCTGTAGCCGGGGTCGCTGACCCCGGGGATCGACGACCGGGGTCAGCGACCCCGGCTACAGGATTAGGATGCTGCAGGCATTTGACGTCCCGATCCGCTGTCGCACTTTTTCCCACACCATGAAGACCCCCACACTGCTGCTTCTGTCCCTGGTCCTGGCGGTTGCCGCGCAGGCCAAGATCACCACCCGCGCCGTCGCCTACGAGCATGACGGCGTGAAGCTCGAGGGCTGGCTCGCCTACGACGACGCGGCGCCGGCCGACGCCAAGCGCCCCGGCGTCCTCGTGATCCACGAGTGGTGGGGCTTGAACGCCTTTGCGAAAGAGCGGGCCGAGGCCTTCGCCGCCTTGGGCTACGTCGCCTTCGCGGCCGACATGTACGGCGCCGGTGTGACCACCGACGACCCGAAACGCGCCGGTGAGCTGGCGGGGCAATTCTACGGCAAACCCCTCATGGCGACCCGGGCCCGCGCCGGCCTCGACGCACTGCTGGCCACGGGCTTGGTCGACGCGCAACGCGTCGCCGCCGCGGGGTTTTGCTTCGGCGGCAGCACGACCATGGCTCTGGCCTACAGCGGCGCGCCGCTCGCAGGCATCGTGAGCTTCCACGGCGGTCCGATTCCGGCGCCGGCCGATGCCAAGGGCCGCGTGGCGACCCGGTTCCTCGTCTGCCACGGTGCGGTCGATCCCTTCATCACCAAGGAGGGTCTCGACGGCTTCCTGCGTTCGCTCGACGACGCGGGCATCGACTACCAGTTCGTCAGCTACGCCGGCGCGATCCACGCCTTCACCAATCCTGGTGCCGACGCCATGCGAGCCAAGCACGGCTTGAACGGCATCGGCTATCAGGCCGCCGCCGCCAACCGCTCCTGGGGTCACTGCCGGCAGTTCCTCGCGGAACTCTTCGCCCGCTGATTCGCGGTCGCGCCCGCGGGTCAGTCAGCGCCGGATCGCCAGACGCAGATTCCGACCGGACCGCGACAAACGAACCTGGGCGTCGAAAACACGGCTCAGGTTCGCCGACGTCAGCGCGCGGCGGCGGGTGCCGGTGGCGAGGACACGTCCGCCCTTGAGCAGGAGCGCGTGCGTGAAGCCCGGGGTGATTTCCTCGACGTGATGCGTCACGAGTACGAGGGCCGGGCCGCGGCGTCTTCGGGTGAGGTTCTCCACCAAGCGCAAAAATTCCTCCCGCGCCGCCGGATCGAGCCCCGCACACGGTTCATCGAGGATCAGCAACCGCGGCCGGGCCATCAGGGCCCTGGCGATCAGCACGCGCTGGCGCTCGCCCTGCGACAGGTGCTGCCATTCGCGGCGGGCGAGGTGGCCGGCGCGAACGAGGTGCAGGAGCCGCCGCGCGGCGGCCCGGTCGGCCGGTGTCACGCGGGCCCAGAGGTCGAGCTGGGCAAACTTGCCGCTCACCACCGTGTCGAGTGCCGGTTCGCAGACCGGGACGAGGGCTGCGAACGAGCTTGTCACGACGCCGATGTGGAGGCGGAGCTCCCGCCAGTCGCTCTCGCCGAAATGCTCGCCCAAAAGCCGGATGTCGCCGGATGTAGGCGCCAGGTAGCCGGTCAGCGCCCGCAGGAGCGACGTCTTGCCCGAGCCGTTGGCGCCCAAGATCACCCAGTGCTCGCCGCGACCGACACGCCAGTCGACGCGGTCGAGGATCGTGGTCGTCCCGCGCTGCACGCGCAGGCCCTGGACTTCGAGGATGGGCGACATCACCCGAAAGTCTGCCGCCCGCGCCCCGGGCAGGTCAACCATACGGGCCGCCCGGATTTCCCTTTGCCTCCATCGGCATTGCCGACACCGTGGCGCCATGAGCCTCCTGCGCCCCCTTTTGCTGTTTTTGCTCCTGCCCGGCCTCCTCGCGGCCCGGACGTTTACGGTGCTCGTCTACAACGTGGAGAACCTCGTCGACGTGGACGGCAAGGCGGTCTTCGACGACTACCAGCCGGAGCGCTATGGCCGTCCGCACCTGCTCACGAAGCTGAAGAACATCAGTCGCGTCGTGGCCTCCTTCGAGGGCGGCAAGGGTCCCGACATCATCCTCTTTCAGGAAATCGAAGCTGACCAGACCCCTGGCGCCACGCCGCCCGACTACGCGGCGATCCTCCAGCGCTACGCCGGCACCAACATCGGCACCATGCTCGGCAGCGGATTCACCCCTGAGATCGCCGACCTCCCGGCCGAGGCGCTCCTCCTCAAGGCCTTCCACGACCTCGGCCTGACCGGGTACCACGTCGTCGCCGGGGAGAGTGTCACGCACGCCGAGTCGACGAATCCCCTCGCGCAGAAGTGCGTGACGTTCACCCGCTTCCCGGTGCAGGCGGCGCGTTCGCACCCGACGCTCGATGCTCGCGCCATCCTCGAGGTGCAGGTCGAGGTCGAGGGCGCGACCCTGTACCTTTTCAACAACCACTGGAAGTCCGGCGCCGGCGATCCGAAGAGCGAGCCCACCCGCGTCGCCAACGCCCGCACCCTGCGCCAGCGGCTCGACGCCATTCTCGCGGCCGACCCCCAGGCCGACATCGTCATCGGCGGCGACTTCAACTCGCAATACAACCAGAAGCAGCGCTATGCGGCGATGAAGGTCACCGGCATGAACGACACCCTGGGCTCCCAGGGCAACGAGCTCGCGATCCGGGGCAGGGACCGCGATCTCTACAACCTCTGGTTCGAACTGCCCGCCTCGCAGCGTGGCAGCGACACTTTCCGCGAGGAGTGGGGCACCCTGATGCAGCTGCTCATCACCCGGGGGCTCTACGACCTGCGGGGCGTGCAGTACGTGGACAATTCCTTCGGCGTCACCCGGCTGCGCGGCGTCAACATGGACTACCTCGGCCTCCCGAACCGGTGGACCTTCGCGGGTCCGGCCGGCGGGGGCTTCTCGGATCATTTTCCGGTCTACGCGAAATTCACGGTCGTGCCCGACAACCAGCCCGACCGCTACGTGGCGCTGCAGAATGCCGCGCAGGAGGACGGCACGGAGACGGTCAACCGTGTCGACCTCTCCAAGGTCGATCTCTCCAAGGTGGCAATCGTCGTGAGGGACCTGCCGAAGGACGCCTCCCTGCGCGACGGCCGCCACACGGGCAAGGTCCTCCTCGTGGATGGCGAGGCCGGTGCCGGCAAGAACCTGACGGTGCGCGTGCGCGGCGACCTCTACGACGTCTGGTGCCCCGACCCGGCCTTGCGCGACCGCCTGCGCGAGTCCTACGAGGTCGGCAAGCGCATCCGCTTCTACGGTGAACTCGGCCAATACAAGGGCCGCTGGCAATTCGTCATCCGCGACCGGAGCTGGATCCTGAAATGAGCAAGCTGACCGTCTATACCTACGCCAACTGCGACACCTGCCGCCGCGCCTCGAAATGGCTCCGGGCGGAGGGGGTGGACTTCGTGGAGAAGCCCATCCGCGAGACCCCGCCGACCCTGGCGGAGCTGCGGACCATGCTCGCGGCGCACGCGGGCGAAGTGCGCCGGTTGTTCAACACCTCGGGCCGCGACTACCGCGAACAGAAACTCGGCGAGAAATTGCCCGGCCTCGCCCCCGAGGCCGCCCTCAAGCTCCTGGCTGGCAACGGCAACCTCGTGAAACGCCCGTTTGCGATCGGGCCCGGCGTGGCGTTGGTTGGCTTCGACTCCGCCGCGTGGCAAGCGGCCTTGCGCAAATCATGAATCCCTTGACCCAACTCTGCACCTGGCTCTCCGCCCATGCGGGCTTCCCCGCCCGCCGCCTGCCGGCCGCGGCCGAGCAGCTCCTGTGCGTGGCCGCGTTGGCGGCTTTCGAGGAGACCACGGCCGCCACCGGCCCGAAGAAGTTCGAACGCCGCGTCGGCGCCGAAACCGCCGCCCTGCGCACCCATGCGCTGCGACGATCCACGGTCCACTACAAGTGCGACAACAGCGCCAAGGTGTGACGGGAATCCTGCTCCCGTAGGCCGCGAGCTCGCTCGCGCTCTTTCGCGTGCGCCCGCCTAACCCGCGCCCGCAAGCGGGCTGCCTACGGTTACCGTTCGGCGCGGGTCGCGCTGCCGCCGAATCAGCCTGTAACTTTGCCGCGCCCGGCGGGTTCTTGGGATAGTCCCAACTCCCATGAAATCCTCATCGCTGTTCCTCGCGGCCGGCCTGCTCGCCGTTTTGCCGCTTTCCGCCCAGGCCAAGATCACCCGCAACGTGGAGAAATCCTTCGCCGTCCAGCCGGGCGGCACGTTCCGGGCCGAGACCTCCGGCGGGGACATCGTCGTGAACTCCGGCCCCGGCGACCAGGTGCGCATCGTCGCCCGCCAGACGATCCGGGCCAAGACCGAGGCGGAGGCGGACGAGATCCTTGCGAAGCTCGAGCTGACGCTCGAGCCGCAGGGCAATGACGTGGTCGCCAAGGCCAAGTACCCCGGCAAGAGCGGCTTCTCCATCACGGGCATCTGGCCGCCGGTGGCCGTGGATTTTGAGGTGACGGTCCCGGAGAAATTCAATCTCGAGCTGCGGACGTCCGGCGGCGACATCGTCAGCGGCAGTCTCCAAGGCAAGGTCACCGCCCATACCTCGGGGGGCGACGTGACCCTAGGCCGCATCGACGGCGAGGTGCAGGCCCACACGAGCGGTGGCGACATCGAACTCGGCGGCGCGACCGGCGCCGTGAAACTGCACACGTCCGGCGGCGACATCGAAGTCGGCTCCGTTGCGGCCACGGTCGACGCCTCGACCAGCGGCGGGGACATCAAGGCACGGCTCGAGAGCGGACCTAAGGCCGACTGCAACTTCCGCACAAGCGGTGGCGATGTTGACGTGGAGGTCGGAGCTGCGGCGGCCTTCCGCCTCGATGCTTCGACGAGCGGCGGTGACGTGAAAACCCGCAACCTCACGGTGGCGGTCGAGAGCGGCGGTCACGGCAAGAGCAAGCTGGTCGGCGCCGTCAACGGTGGCGGCCCGCTCCTCAAGCTCCGCACCTCCGGCGGCGACATCGGCGTCCGGGCGCTGTCCGCCGGCCACTGATGGGCGGCGCGGCGGTAGGGCGTAATCCTACCCAGTGATGGCGTAATGATACCCGGCGCCCGCCGCTTGCAGGTGGGGCCGGGGCCATATGATGGGAAGGCATGCGAACGCGTGTGCTCCTCCTTCTCCCGCTCCTGTCGGCTGTGCTCCTGTGTGGCTCAGCGGCGGCGGCCCAGCGGGTCGAACAGCAGGCCTTCGCCGTGCGGCCCGGCTGCACGGTGCGGCTCGATGCGTACCGCGGCGCAATCCGGGTGGAGGCCGGCACGGACGATGCCGTGCGCGTGCGGGTGACCGTCGACTACGTGACCGAAAGCTACGCACACGCCGAGGCTGTGCTGGCGGGTTTCCAGCTCGCCGCCGTCACCGCGGGCAACGAGATCCGGTTGCTCGCCCGCAATCCGAAGGACAGCGGCACGCGTTTTTCCTGGGACAAGAGCGAACGGCCCCGGGTGGTCTTTCACCTCACGGTGCCGGCGCACTGCAATCTCGACCTCCAGACACCCGACGGCGGCATCACGGTGGCGCCGCTGCGCGGCGAGATGCGCGCCCGGGGCGATCTGGGGACGATCTTCTTTCGCCAGGTCGACGGCTCGGTCGACGCGGCGACCCATACTGGCAATGTCATCGTCTCGCGCTGCACCGGGATGGTGAACCTGAAGTCGGTCCAGGGTGACGTGCGCATCGGCGCGGTGGGCGGCCGGGCGTCGCTGCAGACAGTCGACGGCGACATCGAGGTGCAGACAGCCTATGCGGCCGTGAACGCGGCGACGGCCAACGGCAACGTGACGGCCGGCTTTGCGAAGCTGGCCGAGCAGTCGCGCATCAAGACTTCCCTGGGCAGCATCCACGCCACGGTGAACCCGAGCGAGGCCTTTTCGCTGCAGGCGGCGGCGAGTTTCGGCAAGGTGCTGGCCAGGGTGGACGTGGCCTCGGTCAAGGGCGGCAACGGCCGCAGCAAGCTCCGTGGCACCTACCAGGGCGGCGGCCCGCTCCTCGACCTGAAGGCGAGCAGTGGCAACGTCGTCATCGAGGCAGGCGAGCCGCTGTTCGCGCTGTGACCCCGGGTTTTTGCTGGCGGTCAGCGGCGCCCCGCCTTGGTTTGGCGGCATGGGCCTGATCGACACCCACACGCATCTGGAGTCCTTCCATCACCGCGGCACGCTGGCGGACGCGCTCGAGCGCGCGCGGGCGGCGGACGTGGAAGCGATGGTGACGATCGGGACGTCGTCCGAGGACTGGGAGCTCTACCGCAGTCTGGCGCAGCAGCATCCGGGCTTCGTGCATTACGCGGCCGGGCTGCATCCCTGTTCGGTGGATGAGCAGTGGTCGGGGCAATTGGGCGGGTTGGAGGCTTTCTGGTCGTCCGGTGCCGGTCCGGCACCCGTGGCGCTCGGCGAGTGCGGGTTGGACCGGTTTCACCTGCCGAAGGATGACGCGACGGCCGCGGAGCGGATCCTCGGCTGGCAGCGCGAGGCGTTCGCGGCGCAACTTGCAATCGCCAAGCGCCTGGGGTGTCCGGTGGTGGTGCATTCGCGGGGCGCCTTCGCGGAGTGCGTCGGGATGATCGACGCGAGCGGGGTGGACTGGACCAAGGTCGTGTTCCATTGCTTTACCGAGGGCGCGGCGGAGATGGCCGAGCTGACGCGGCGGGGCGGCTACGGTTCGTTCACCGGGATCCTGACCTACAAGTCGGCGGAAAGTATCCGGCAGGCGGCCAAGGCACAGGGGCTCGCCCGGCTGATGGTCGAGACGGACGCGCCGTACCTCACGCCGATGCCCCATCGCGGCAAGCCGAACGAGCCGGCATTCGTGCGTCACACGGCGGAGTACGCGGCGGATGTTTTCGGCGTGCCGTACGCTGAACTCGCCGCGGTCACCACGGCGAATGCACGGCGCTTTTTCGGGCTGGGGCAGCAACAGTAACAGATTCGGCGTTCTCGCCGATTGCCTCCAGACCGCCTAGGAGATGGTGAGCTTGGTCTCGAACGGAGTCAGCCCGGTGAGGTAGACGCTGAGGCCATCCCACTTGGTCGCCGCACCACGGACCTGGGTGTAGGTGTGCTCGGTGCGACCGGGGCCGAACGCGACGACGTCACTCCCCAGCACATAGCGGCCCATGCCGCGCCGGAGCAGGAACGCGTCTTTGGTGTCGGCCACGGCTTCGACCCCCTCGAGCTGTCCGCCGTGGCGGAACGCGAGCTCCACGGCGACCGGGACGTCGGCCGTGCCGGTGATCGCGATCGCGAGGGTGAACTTGCCGCCCGATTCGGTGACCTCGACGACGGCCTCGTAGTTCTGGATGTTGCTGCGGGCGCGGGCGGCGTGGCCGTCGATGGCGAGCGTTCCGCTTGGCGCCATCCGAACCAGCTCGCCGCTGGCAATTTGCTCCTGCGAGAGCGGTTGGAAATAGGGGCCCTCGAGCTTTTGCCGCAGGATGTAGCGACCATCGCTGACCTCGAGCGTGTCGGCCATGAACTGACCCTTGCCGAAGAACGCGCTGGCGAGGCGCACGGCCTCGAGCGCCGCGGCGCCTTTGCGAAACGAAAACAGCGTGGTGTTGTTCGCCAGGATCGTGCCGCTGGCCGGGCCGCGTCGGATGCGCGCGAGACTCGAATGGGCGAACACCTTGGCGTAGTCGGTCGGCAACGGGGCATCGTCGGGCAGGGCGCGGCGCAGTTCCGGTTCGGTGAGAAAGGCGCCGAGTTCGCCGATTTGGGCACCGGCCGTGCGCTCGATCTGCCGCGCCATCGCGGCGAAGCGGCCGTTGCCATCGAGCAGGGCCAGGGAGCGGTAGGAATAGTAGTAGCGGGCCATGCTACCGCGCCGGTAGCGGTCCTGCCGCCGCGAGGCCTCGGTCACCACCTCGCCGTCCGGATGCACGTAATAAAGCGTCATCTCGAGATTGCGGCGCACGGGCTCGCGGAGCGCGGGGCGGTCGAGCAGGCGTGCGACGGTCAGCAGCGCGCGATCAACCACCGGCGAGTAGACCGACGTGCTTTTCTCGGTGAATTGGCCATCGGGATCGATATCGACGGTTTCGGCGAGCCACGCGTCGACGCGCCGAACATACTTGGGGTCGGGGAAGAGGGAATGGATCCAGGAGAGCGCGGCGCACACCACCCAGCGGTGGTTCGGGGTGTGGACGCCGCCGATGACCAGCCCCTCGCCGGCCCTGCGGATAAACGCACCAAGGTCGCCGGCCACGGCGGCGAGGGCCGGGTCCGGACTCGTGCTCAGGAGGACGTAGGCGGGGCAGAGCACCTCGAGGCAGAAGGCGGTGTCCGGCGGCGAGTGGAAGTTGGTTTCCGGCAGATCGATGGTTCCGTCCTCGTGCTGGATCGCGAGCAGATGGCCCACCGCGAGCTGCAGGGGCTCAACGAGGGTGGCGGAGCGGAAGTATGCCGAGTCCGGTCCGCAGGCCGCGTTCGCCAGTGACGCAACCAACCCCGCCGCGCCGCCGGCGCTGAAGATGCCGTTGCCGTTTGGCACCCCGCCGAGCCACCGATGGCCGGCGCGGCGCTCCTGCTTGGCCAGCAGGTCGGGGATTCGCGCGTCGTTGGCGCGGACCAACTCGCGCAGGAAACTGTCGGGAGGCGTGGTATCAGCGGCGCGGGCCCCGAGTGCAGCTAAGGACGTGGCGGCGGCAGACGAGACCAGAAATTCACGGCGGTTCATGGATGAAAGGAAGGAGGGATTGTACGGGGGAGGGGAGCTGACTGCGCGACTAATGGTGGCGGCCTCCACCTAACTCAAAAACAGATCTTCAGAAGCCAAGGAAGTAGCGAATCGTCGTAACCTGATTCTTGTAGCCTGGACCGGCGTGGAGAGTTTCCCGGTATTCGTGCCGCAGGAGCAGGCCTTGTCGACCAAACGAGCGCCGCAACTCGATGGCTACACTGCGCGTGCGGGCCTTGAAATAGTAGGCGATCCAAGGCACCTGCTGCTCGAAAGTGTCCACCGTGGTGATTGGCTTGCCGATCGCCTCCAGATCCGGCCGCGGCGGCTGGGAGTACGAAACCACATCGCCAAATCGCTCGCGCGCTTCCGTGGCCAAAGCCCAGCGCACCCCTGGAGTCCATTCCAACCGACCCGACCACTCGCGGCCCGTGCGGTCGAAGGCACGCCCTTTGGCGTCGAAACGCTGCCACTCATGCCCTACGAGCAATACCCACGCCGCCCCCACCCGTTGGCGCACCGATAGTCGTCCGGCACCACCCAGCCCACCCCGGTCCGGCTCCCGGGCGATCCGCCATTCTCCCGCACCTTCCGCGACGAAGACTGGGCGGTACGGCCCCAATCCGGGCTTGAATTTCCAAGCCATCGATAGGGTTGGTGCCGCGAAATCCAATCCTTCGAAACGTGACCACTTCTCGACCCGGAGCCCTGCGCCCCCCTCGACGTGGTGACCGTCGCGCAGACTGCGCGCGACACTTGCGTCCAATTCCGTGCGCCACTGCAAAGCCGGCAGCAAGTCCTCCGGGCGCTCGGCGTTGGTCACATTGTCATGCCAGCTCACCTCGGTGCCCAGGTCCCAAGAGGCCGGAGTCGCACCCAGACTGGAAATCAGGGTGACACCAGCCAAAGGGATAAACCGTTTCCAAGGCATGAGGCGGGTACCCGCTACCTGCCGCGCCGCCTCAGGCCTCGTCGAACTTCTTTGCGAACAGGGCCTCGAGCTCTGCGAGCAACTGGACGGCGTCCTCGCCGCTGGCGAGGAACTTGACCTTCGAACCCTTGCCGGCCGCCAGCATCATCAGGCCCATGATGCTCTTGCCGTTCACCTGTTCCTCGTCCTTTTCGACGAAAACGTCGGCTTTGAACTTGTTGGTGATGCGCACAATCATGGCGGCGGGACGGGCATGGATGCCCATCTTGTTCTGCACCAACAGCTCTTTCACGAGCTGGGGCGCGGCCGTAGATTCAGTCTTGTCCATCAAATGAAATGCAGGGGCGTGAAAGTTTGGGATGTGTGCCCGGCTTGCAACTTAAAATCCGGCCTACAGTATCCCTCCCGATGCCCTCAGTCGCGATCATTGTCCCGTGTCGGCTCGAGTCTACCCGCTTCCCGCGCAAGCTGTTGCACAAGATAAAGGGACGTCCGCTGCTGCTCTGGGTGGCCGAGCGGATCCGCCGCGAGACCCCGGAATTTCCGCTCTATTTTGCGGTGGATCACGAACTTTTGCGCGACTGCGTCGGCAAGGAGGGCTTCGCCGCGATCCTGACGAGTGCGGCGCATCAGAGCGGCACGGACCGCATCGCCGAGGCCAACCGCACGGTGCGGGCCGACCGCGTGATCAACGTGCAGGCCGACGAGCCGCTCGTGAGCGCCGCGCAGATCCGGGCGCTGGCTGGCCTCCTCGAGACCGGCGCGGCGATGGCCACGCTGGGGACGCCTTTCACGACGGCGGCGGATTTTCAGAACCCCAATCAGGTCAAGGTGGTGATCGCGCCGGGCACGCACCGGGCGCTGTATTTTTCGCGCTCCCCGATCCCGTACGCCCGCGACATGCAGGGGCGGGTGGACGACGCGTGGGTGCGGGCGAATCCGTGCCACCGCCACCTCGGCCTGTACGCCTACCGGGCCGACCTTCTGGAAAAGTTCGCGAAGCTGCCGCTCGGGCGCCTGGAGCAGATCGAAAAACTCGAGCAGCTGCGCGTCCTCGAAAACGGCTACGAAATCGCCTGCGACCTCACGACCGACCCGACCATCGGCGTCGACACGCCGGAGGACGCGGTGAAGTTCGAGCAGTGGCTGGGGTGACGGCCGCGGGCCGCGCTCAGATCTTCCCGGCCTTGCGCTTCTCGACGAGGCGGTAGAAGTCGACGAAGAGCGGATCCGCGTCGTTGGGGCCGGGGGCGGCCTCGGGGTGGTACTGCACGGAGAAGATCGGCAGCTCCCGGTGGCGGAGGCCCTCGACGGTCTGGTCGTTGAGATTGATCTCGGTGACGAGCGCGCCGCCCTTTTCGAGGGACTTCGGGTCGGTGGCGAAGCCGTGGTTCTGCGCGGTGATGGAGACCTTGCCGGTCTCGAGGTTCTTCACGGGCTGGTTGCCGCCGCGGTGGCCGAACTTGAGCTTGAAGGTGGTGCCGCCGAGGGCGTGCGTGAGCATCTGGTGCCCGAGGCAGATGCCGAAGATTGGGTAGTGGGGCACGAGGCCGGTCACCATCTTGTGCACGTAGGCGAGCGCGGCCGGGTCGCCCGGGCCGTTGGAGAGGAAGACGCCGTCGGGATTGAATTCGCGAATCTGCTCCGCCGTCGCGGTGGCGGGGAACACGTGCACCTCGAAGCCGTGGTGCACGAGTTTGCGGAAGATCGAGAACTTCGCGCCGAAGTCGAAGGCGGCCACGCGGAACTTCGTCGCCGGGGCGGTCGGGGCGATCAGCGTCGTGCCGACCGGCAGGTACGGGGTGTTGTGGTTGGCGGGATCGTCGGCGCGCCAGACGTAGGGCGCGGTGCACGAGACGTCCTTCACATAGTCGCTGCCGGCCATGTCCTGCCAGTTGCGGGCCCGGGCCACCGCCTCGGCGTCGCTGATCGGCAGGGAGCTGAGGCAGCACTTCATCGCCCCGTCGACGCGGAGCTTTTTCGTGAGGGCGCGGGTGTCGATCTCGCTGATGCCGGGAATGCCGTGTTTCCGGAGGTAGTCGGGCAGGGACTGGGTGGCGCGCCAGTTGCTGACGACCGAGGAGACTTCCCGGACGACGAAGCCGGAGCACTTGGGCACGCACGCTTCCGTATCTTCGTCATTTACCCCGTAGTTGCCGATCTGCGGGGCGGTCATCGTCACGATCTGGCCGAAGTAGGAGGGGTCCGTCAGGATCTCCTGGTAGCCGGTCATCGAGGTGTTGAACACGCATTCGCCGGCAATGGTGGCATCGGCACCGAAGGCGCGGCCGTGAAACACGCTGCCATCTTCTAGGGCGAGGATTCCGGGTTTGGGCGTGGACATTAAAGCCGAACGAAAAGGTCTCGCTTCGTCCGTGCCAAGGGGAATCCCCAGCGCGCCCCGAGAAATTCTTTTTCCGCCATTTGACAGCGATGATTAGGCGCCTTACCACTTTCCCACTTACATGTCCTATCAAGAAGACCGCGCCGCCTGGTTCGAGGGTCAGGGCCTATGGCAGCACATCCCCGAAGCCGACTGGCGCGACTGGACGTGGCAGCTCCAGCATCGCCTGACGACGGCGGCGCAACTGGAGCAGTACATGACGCTTACGCCGGAGGAAAAGGCCGGCTGCGAGTTTGCCAGCCACAAGCTGTCGCTCGCGATCACACCGTATTTCTTCAACCTGATCGATCGGAACGATCCCGAGTGCCCGATCCGCAAGCAGGTGATCCCGCGCGCCGGCGAAATGCAGCTGTCGGCCGAGGAGATGCTCGATTCGCTGGGCGAGGACGAGCACTCGCCGGTCCCGGGCCTCGTGCACCGCTATCCGGACCGGGTGTTGTTCCTCGTGACGGACCGCTGTGCGGCGTACTGCCGCTACTGCACCCGCAGCCGGCTGGTCTCCAACGCCCAGCACTACGATTTCCACCCGGCCTACGAGAGGTCCCTCGAGTACATCGCGGCGCATCCCGAGGTGCGCGACGTGCTGATCTCGGGCGGCGACCCGCTGCTGCTCTCGGACAAGAAGCTCGACCATCTCCTCGGTCGCCTCCGGGCGATCCCGCACGTGGAGTTCATCCGCATCGGCACGCGCATCCCGGTCTTTCTCCCGCAGCGCATCACGCCGGGCCTCTGCGAGGTGTTCAAGAAGCACGGGCCCATCTGGATGAGCATCCACGTTAACCATCCGAAGGAGGCCACGAAGGAGGTGAAGGACGCCTGCGAACGCCTGGCCTTCGCTGGCGTGCCGCTGGGCAACCAGAGCGTCCTCCTGCGCGGCATCAACGATGATGCCGAAATCATGAAGGCCCTCGTCCACCGTCTGCTGCGGATGCGCGTGCGGCCGTACTACATTTACCAGATGGACCTCATCACGGGCGGCGCGCACTTCAAGGCCGACGTCCGCCAGGGCATCGAGATCATCCGCGCGCTGCGCGGCCACACGACCGGCTACGCCGTGCCCCAGTACGTCATCGACGCCCCGGGCGGCGGCGGCAAGGTGCCGATCAACCCCGAGTACCTGGAAAAGATCACCGACGAGGAGGTCATCTTCCGCAATTACGAGGGCCGCCGCTTTTCCTATCCGCTCAAGAGCACGCCGGTCCCCGACACCACCTCGGCCGACATCGCGCGCCCGGTGGGTGGGTCGCTGCTGCACTGAGGGCTGGGTCTACCGCAGCGAGAACGTCGCGCTCACGGTCGACGTGATCGTCTTCTCCAGCGACGTCGTGTCGTTGTTGCCCTCCCAGCTCGTCTCCGTGCCGTAGAGCGGGTTGATCTGCACGACGCCCATGCGCGCGGCGCGGAGTTCCTTGATTCGGCGTCCGCCCTGCGCGGCAATCTGGTCGGCGCGGGCCCGGGCGTCCTTCGTGGCCTCGGCCATCATCTCGACCTTCGCCTCGTTGGCCTTGGTGTAGATGAACTCCATGGACTCCGACATGAAGGCGACGCCCAGTTCGAGGAGTTCAGTGGATTCGTTGCTGAGGCGTGGGATGCGCTCGACGTCGGTGGAGCGGACCTCGATCGATTGGCCGAGGCGATAGCCGACGCGGCGTGCCGAGGTCTCGCCATCCTCGCTGACCTTCGCCGTGAGTTCGCGGATCTGCACCGGCGCCAGGGCGTACTCCCGCACGCCGCGGCTCCCGAGGAATGCCTCCACCCGCGCCAGGTCGGCCTTCAGTTTCTGCTGCGCCTCGAGGAGCGTCGGAGCCTCGGTGTTGAAACCGGCGCGCCAGACCACAAGGTCGGAGCGCACGTTTTTGCGGGCCGAGCCGGTGACGCTAATCACCTGGGACTCGGCGATCCGGGACCAGGCCCCGGCGACGACCAAGGCGGCAAAGGCGATGCCGGCGGCGAGAAAAAGTCCGGCCAGGAGGCCGAAAAGGTGAGGGCGGGAGGTTTCCATGGGAAAAGTGTCGTCAACCCATGCGGCAGACGCGGCGCGGTTGTCCAAACAATGAAATTCACAATCGGCAAAACGTTGAAAATCAAGCGCTAGAGAGATTTCGTTTTTCTTGAAAAAATCTTGCGAGAATTTTGAGCGTTTTGCATCTGGCCGCGTCTTTCTCGGTGTAGTCAGCACTGCTCTGGTAAAGCAGTGAATGTTTGTAGTTCTTACGGTTTGCTTGGTGTTAGGTCACTCGAGCCGCCCCGCAAGGGGCGGCTCTTGTGCTTTCCGGGGTCGGGAATCGCAGGGATGAAGTCATTTTAGGCCATCAATCGGCTGGACACCGGACGACGGCAGTCCGAGGGAAGGGATCTCAATTCGCTCACTGTGCCCCCGCAGGATCCCGAACAAGCCCGTTGGTTCGCCCAGAACGTGCAGCCGCACGATGGCGCGTTGCGTGCCTACCTGCGCGGCAAGTTCCCAGGACATCCCGACATCGAGGATCTCGTGCAGGAAACCTATGCCCGCCTGCTGCAGGCCCGGGAGCACGGGCCGGTGCACAGCCCCAAGTCGTTCCTGTTCACCACGGCACGCAACGCCGCCTTCGATTTCTTCCGGCGCCGCAAGATTGTTGCGATCGACGGCATAGCAGAAATCGAACTCCTGCCCGTCTTGGAAGATAGGCCCGGTGTGGCCGAAACCGTCTGCCATGATCAAGAACTCCAATTGCTCGCCCAAGCCATCCAGGCGCTCCCAACCCGCTGCCGCCAAGTGCTGACCCTGCGCAAAATCCACGGACTCTCGCATCACGAGATCGCGACGCGGCTCGGCATCTCCGAGCACACGGTCAACGCGCAGGTGGCGATCGGCGTGCTCCGCCTGCGCGACTACCTGCGCGCCCATGGCATGACCCATTCCGGAGGCGCGACATGAACTCCCATCCCCGTCAACCGACCCATGATCCCGAACTGATCGAGGCCGAGGCCGCGGTCTGGCTCAGCCTGCGCGACCGCGGCATGAACGAATCCGAGACGGCCGAGTTCATGCGCTGGATGCAGGACGATCCGCGCCACGCCGAGACCTTTGCGGCGCTCGATGCCACTTGGCGCGATTTCGACCGCCTCGCCGTGGCCCGGCCGGAGAAGGCGAGGGAGGATGATGCCGACCTGCTCGCCCCGAGGCTGCAGCCCCGGCGGCGTTCGCGGTGGGTCGCGGGCGGGCTGGCGGCTGCGGCAGCAGTGGCGCTGGCGTGCGTCGGCGTCTGGCAGCTGCTGGCCCCGCGACCGACAGCCGAGACCGATATCGGCGGATTCCGTGAACTGCGGCTGGCCGACGGATCGGTCGTGCAGCTCAACACCGACAGCGCGGTGCGCACGCGCTTCACGGCGGAGGAGCGCCGGATCGAGCTGCTGCGCGGCGAGGCGTTCTTCGACGTCGCCCCCAATCCGGCCCGGCCCTTCATCGTCAGCGCCGGCGGCGTCGCGGTTCGGGCGGTTGGCACGGCGTTCAACGTTCGCCTCCGCGAGGCCGCCGTGGAGGTGCTCGTCACGGAGGGCAAGGTGCAGGTGAACGATTCGCTCAAGGGCGGATCCCTTCTCGGCGTGGACGTGGCCGGCGCCCCTTCGCTGCTGGTGCAGGGCGAGATGGCGGTCATCCCTGCGTCGGCGGTGGCCGAGATCCAGGATGCGGCGAGGCCCACCCCGGCCGTGGTGGCGCTGGTGGCGCCGGTCGAGGTGCAGCGTGCGCTCGCCTGGCAGGAACGGCGGCTGGAGTTTGAGGCCCGGCCGCTGGGTGAGGTCGTGGCGGAATTCAACCGCTACAATCGCACCAAGCTCATCATCGCCGATCCGCGGCTCGGCGCCCAGAAATTCAGCGGATCCTTCCGCGCGGAGGGCTACGAGCCGTTCGTGCGTCTGCTGGAGCAGAATTTCGGCGTGGCGGCAGCGCGGGAGGGCGATGACATCGTCCTGCGGCGGGCCCAATGAGCCGGCGGGGTTAAAAAAACTTTTAGATAATCCGGCCCGGCCGACCGTCATGGTCAGTTAACTTCATCCCGCACTCCTGCGGGACCCCTGCTTACCATGACCCACCCAACCCGTACCTGTGGCTCGAACCACCGGTTTGCCTGCGTGATGCTGCGGGCGGCGTTCGCCGCCCTGTTTGCCCTTGGCCTGTTGCTCGCCCCGGCATCCGCTGCCGAGGCCGTTAAGAAAGAGTTCAACCTTCCGGCCGGCGAGGCCGTGGCCACCCTCAAGCAGTTCATCGCCCAGTCAGGCGAGCAACTCCTGTTTTCGCCCGACGACGTGACGGGCGTCATCACCCAGTCCGTTAAAGGTGCGATGACTGCCCGCGAGGCCCTCGAAGCCATGGTCGCAGGGACCCGCCTCGCAGTCGTCCAGGATCGGGAAACCGGTGCGCTGGCGCTGAAAGGAAATGGCAGCCCAAACGGATCAGGGGCGGCGCAGGCCGGCGACCGCCCGGAGACGATCCTGATCACCGCTGACGCCCCGGTCGTGCTGGAGGGCGTCGAGGTCACCGGCAGCCGTATTCGCGGTCTGCTGGAGGGATCCTCCGCCCAACCGGTGCTCACGATCGACCGGGCGCAGATCGACCGCACCGGGGCGCAAAGCATCGGGGACGTTCTCCGCTACATCCCCCAGGTTTCGGCGTTCACCCTCGGCCAGGGCCAGACCCAGAACCAGCGCAACGCCCTCATCAATTTCCAAACCGGCCAGACGACTTTCACGGCTGGCTCGACTCAAATCACCGGGACCGCGGGCCTCGTCACGGCGACCATCCGCGGCGCCCCGGCCGGCGCGACGTTGCTCCTCATCGACGGCAAACGCGCCCCGAAGAACAACCAGTCGCGCAGCGCCGATGGCTTCGACCTCAACGGCATCCCACTATCCGCGGTCGAACGCATCGAGGTGCTGCTCGACGGGGCCAGCTCCGTCTACGGTGCCGACGCCATGGGTGGCGTGATCAACGTCATTCTCAAGAAGGCCTATGCCGGCACCGAGTTGCGCCTGGGCTATGAAAACACCTTCGACACCGACGTCGGCGTCCTGACCGGCAGCCTCGCGCACGGCTTCAGCGCCGGCAAGCTCCGCGGCCTCGTCACCGCCGCCTGGGAGGAGTCCAACGAGCTGATGCTGCGGGATCGCGACTTCATCGCCAGCTTCGATCGCCGGCCCTACGGCGGTATTGACATGCGTTCCAGCAACATGCCGGGCGGCGCCGGGCGGGTCAGCCGTACGGGCACGGTTCCGCTCCCGGGCCTGACCGCGACCCAATCCGCCATCCCCGTCGGCACGACCGGCACGGGCCTGACCGTCGCCAACTATGCCGCCGCGGGCGCGATCGCCGATCCGTACGATGTCGGCCAGGATTCGCAGTACGCCGCGTCCTACGACCGCTACTCGGTCCTGGCGAAGTTCGACTACACGGTGCGTGACTGGCTCAACCTTTATGCCTCGGCGCGCTTCGCCCGGAACCGCAACTTCCAGACCGCGGCCCCCATCCAGGCGATCAACCTCTCGATTCCGGCCGGCTATCCCGGCAATCCGTTCGGAATTCCGATCACCCTCAACAAGACCTTCCGCGATCTGCAGCCAGAGCGTGAGGCGATCAACGAGACCACGGCCTTCACGATCGGCGCCGACGGCCGTCTGCCCGGGCAGTGGCGATACGATGTTTCGATCAGTCGCGCCGACAGCCGGACCCGCAGCGACGGCGATGCGGGCACCTCCATCGTCTCGACGCTCTTCAACGCGGCGGTGGCCGCTGGCCAGCAACCGAACCTCTTCTATGACGGCTCGGTCGTCGCCAACCCCAATGCGGCGGGAGTGATCGAAGCGTTGACCTCGCCCACGCGCGACGAGGAGGAGGCGCAGACCTGGGTCTATGCGCTCCAATTCGACGGACCGATCTGGTCGCTGCCGGGCGGCGACCTCGCCGCGGCCATGGGCGTGGAGCGGCGCGAGGAGTATGTCGATTTCCCGCTGCGCCTGTCGACCGACACGCAGACGGCGCTGCCGGGCAGTATCGACGTGATGGCCTACTTCGCCGAAGTCAACGTGCCGATCTTTGGCGGGGATTTCCGCCAGCCGTTGCTGCACCAGCTCAACCTTTCGTTCTCCTACCGGGAGGAGGACTACGGTGCCGGCAGCGTCTCCCGCAATCCCCGCGCCGGCCTCGCTTGGCGCCCGGCGGCGTGGCTGCTCGTCCGCGGCAGCTACGGCGAAGGCTTCAAGGTGCCGACCCTGCAGCAGCGCACCCAACCAAACACCGTGAGCAACAGCTTAACGTCACCGGTGGTTACCAACCTCGACCCATTCCGAGGCAATACAGTCAATCCGGTCCACCCCATCACCCGCGGTGGCAAGGCCGACCTGCGGCCCGAAACCTCGGAGAACACCACCTTTGGCCTCGTGGTCGAGGTGCCCGCGGTCAAGGGGCTGTCGTTGTCCTTCGACTGGTTTGACAACCTCTACAACGACCGCATCGGCACGCTGCTCTTCAACCAGATGGCGCTGCTCTACCCGGAGCGCATCACCCGTGGGGCAAACCTGCCCACCGATCAGGCCGGCTGGCTTGGCCCCGTCACGGCCGCCGACCTGCGCCCCATCAACGTGGCCTACAGCCAGATCACCGGTTATGACATCGGGGTGAAGTACGACCGCCGCCTCGCCTGGTTCGATGTCCAGGCCGGCCTGAGCGGCACCAAGTACACGCGCAATGTGTTCATTCCGACGCCGGGCGGCGTGCCGTCGCCGACGGTCAACACCGACAGCCTGCCGGTGCAGGTCAACGGCAACCTGTTCATCTCCCGCGGCGCCTGGGGCGTGGGCGCGCTCGCCACCTATCGTGCGGCCAACCGCGTCTCCGCCGATCGCGCCGTGACGCCGTCGGCCATTCGCTGGGACTGCCAGTGCAACTACGATTTCGCGAAGGCCGGCTGGATGCGGGACCGCGACGCGGGTTGGGTCCATGCGGTGTTCGCGGACACGAAGCTCAGCCTCACGGTCTTCAACGTCCTCAATACCCAGCCGCCCTTTGACGACCTCTACTTCCCGGACAACACGGTGCTCGACTCGCGTCTGCGTCGCTTCGCGCTGTCGCTGAGCCGCGTGTTCTGAGTGGCGCGGACATCCCATCACTCATGAGACGCCTACTGTTTGCGGCCCTCCTGCTGGGGTTTGCGGCTGGTCCCCTGGGGGCCACGACCGAGCCCGCGGCGGATATTGCATCCGAGTTGGACGCCCTGCGGGCGATCGTGGCGGAGCGGACCGACCGCGCGCGGGCCGGCCAGCCCGTCACGCCCTCGGCTGCCACGCGCTGGATGACCGACCACCTGAACCGCCTCGGCGACACGGCGGTGCGCGTCTACGAAGCCCATCCCGGCGACCCGCGTCGCTGGGAGGCGGGGCTCATCGCGCTCCAGACGATGCGCAGCTTCATCGTCGAGCTGAAATCGGGCTATGACGAGGCGGTCGCGGCCCGCGACCAGACGCGGGTCCAAAGTCTCATCGTTCGTGACGAGGCGGCGCGGGCCGCGTGGGATCGGCGGTTGGACCAGATCGAGGCCGAGCTTTTTGCGGCGCCGGACGTTCCCGCTGCGATCCTCGCTGACGCGTATGCCAATGCCGTCTACCGCGTCTCCCTGCGGCGGGGCGCGGCGGCAGCGGACCGCTGGGCCGCCATGGCGCCAATCATCGCGGCCATGGAGCGGCGGGTTGCCGATCCGGTCAAACTGACCCGGGCGTATGAGATAGCCATGCGCCCGCTGCAGGCGGCGGATCCCGCCGGTTACGCCGAATTCCTGCAGGCTCGTGCGTTGAGTCCGATTCCGGAGGTTTCGCGCTGGGCCGCCGGCAAGGCCAACCTGGAGGCCAGCAAGGTTCGGGCGATGGAGATGAAGTTCACGGCGGTCGATGGCCGCGAGGTCGACCTCGCTCAGCTGCGCGGCAAGGTCGTGCTCATCGATTTCTGGGCGACGTGGTGCGGACCGTGCAAGGAGGAACTGCCCAACGTGCTCGCGAACTACCGCAAATACCACGACTTGGGCTTCGAGGTCGTCGGCGTTTCCCTCGACGCTGAGAAGGACCGGCAGAAATTGATCGATTACGCCCGCGAACAAGGCCTGCCCTGGCCGCAGCATTTCGATGGCAAGGGGTGGAAGAACGAGTTCGCCACCCGGTTTTCCATCAAGGCCATCCCGGCAATGTTCCTGCTCGACCAAGCAGGGCTGGTCGTCTCGACCGAGGCCCGCGGCGCGAAGCTCGAGGCTGAGATTCGTCGTCTGCTGAAACTGGATGCGCCGGCAACAGCCGGCAAGGAATCGGCGGTGGCGCCGGCCGTACCGGCGCCGGCGATGCTCGGCCCGGGCGCGCCAGCGCCTGATTTCGTCACGCGTGACCTCGCGGGCAACGAGGTGCGTCTCTCCGATTACCGCGGCAAGGTCCTCATCCTCGACTTCTGGGCGACGTGGTGCGCCCCGTGCGTGGCCTCGATGCCGCATACGCAGGCGGTGGCGGCGAAGTATGCCGACCAGGGTGTGACCGTCCTCGCGGTGTGCACGGGGGACAAGCGCACGCGCTTCGAGGATTGGGTACGGCTCAAGGCCGGGGATTATCCGGCCATCCGCTTCGTGTGCGACCCCCACGAGCAGGGCTCCCCCGAACAGGATCAACGGGCATCGTTGGCGCTGTACCGGGTTCCCTTCATTCCTACGCAGTTTATCATCGACCGGGAGGGGAAGATCGTCGGCACGACCGGTGGCTACTTTCCCGGTGATCCCTCCCTCGAGCAGGCCTTGGCCGCCGCGGGCGTGAAGGTCGATCCTGCGGTGCTGGCGCAGAAGGTGCCCGAGCGCCGTCCGCCGCCCGCCAGCGCGTCCGCGGCGCCGGCGCCCCGCAAGCTCCCGCCGCCGTTCATGACCGAGATTTTCCGGTTGAAAGCCGGCGACATCCTGCCGGACCTCGATCTGCAGGGCGCCGACGGCGCGCCGCGCAAGCTGTCGGAATTCCGCGGGCACCCGCTGGTGCTCGTGTTCGTGACGGCCGAAATGATACCGTCCGAGTTTCTCGACGGAGTGGTGGCGCAGTACGGCGCAGCCGGCGTGCAGGCACTGGCCCTGGTGACCCGCGACACGCGGGCCAACCTCGACGCGTGGCTGGCATTGCACCAGGAGCGAGGCCACCGCTTCGCCATCGCTTTCGACCCGGCACCGCTGGGGGATCTGCGCCAAAGCGCGATCTTTCGCACATTTCAATTCGGTGTCCCCACGCCGTTCTCGATCGTGGTCGATGCCGAGGGCCGATTCGTGGGCACGTTTCCATGGAAGGTGCCGGAGGTTGGACCCCAGGGTCTGGCCGAACTCCTGCGCCGGTGCGGGATGGCGGCCAAGGGCGAATCCCCCTGATTGCTGTGTGTGTGGTGGCTGGCTGGCGCGGTCCGCGCCAGCCAGCCAAAGCGCCGGTCCGCCATGGTTTCCCTCAGAATCAACGAGCCCGAAGTCCGTGAATGCCCCTCGGCCACGATGAGCTGGCCCGAGTATGCCAGCCGGGCCGTGGGTGTGCATCCCATTCTGACCGGGTTGTCCCCGGCTGAGCGCGTGGTGGCTGCTTGCCTGTGCGAGGGGATGACCAACAAGGAGATCGCGCTCCGGCTCGGCAAATCGGTCGCCACCGTCAAGAATCAGGTGGCAGCCTGCCTGGCCAAGCTGCAGGTGCCGACCCGCGGCCGTCTGATGGCCCTCTGTCGTTGAGCGAGCTCGGCGGCGCCGGATCTTTGGCTTGCATCGGTGGGGCAAAGGCATTCGCTGCGCCTTGCCTGTAGGGGTGTCCTCCGCGGAGGACTGAGATTGCGGCACGACTCGGCCGCTCGACCCTTCGAACCTGAACGGATCATGCCGACGAAGGAAACAGCAGGCGCCGCGAAAGCGCCTTGTGGGCGCACGGCGCCCCTTCACTCGGGAGTCCGATTTGGGTCGGGCTCAAATCCAATGAAACTCCCGACACGAATCCTCCTCCTCAGCCTCGCCAGCGCGGCCGCCCAGCCGTTGCTGGCCCAAACCGCCAACCCGGCGGCGCCCGTGACCTTGGATCCCATCCGCGTCACAGCCGACCTCTGGGAATCACCGCTCAGCCACCTCGCGGCCAGCGTCACGGTGTTCGACGCCGCGGCGCTCGAGTCGCGGTCCGTGCGCCACCTCGGCGACCTGGTTGACCAGATCCCCAACCTCACCTGGACCGGCGGTACCTCGCGACCGCGCTATTTTCAGATCCGCGGCAGCGGCGAAAACTCACAGTTCGAGGGCGAGACGCCCGACTCCGCGGTGCGGTTCCTCGTCGATGACTTCGACTTCACCGGCCTCGGCACGATCGGCAGCACGTTCGACGTGCGCCAGGTCGAGGTGCTCCGCGGTCCGCAGGCCGGGGCCTTCGGCGCCAATGCCGCCGGCGGCGTCGTGCGCCTCGTGACCAATGCCCCCACGCCGTTCTGGACCGGACGGGTGGAGGGCTCGCTGGGCGGCGACGATCTCCGCACCGGCAGCGTCGCGGTCGGCGGTCCGCTCGTGACGGCTCGTCCCGAGGAACTCATGATGCGCTTCGCCGTGCAGCGCAGTGAGAGCGACGGCTTTCGGCGCAACCTCACGCTCGACCGCGATACCAACGCCCGCGACGAGCTCACCGCCCGCCTGCGCCTCACCTGGAACCCCAACGCGGCGTGGCGCTGGGAGGCAGCTTTCCTCGCGGCCGATTTCGACAACGGCTACGACGACTTCGCCCTCGATAACAACGGTGAGTACACCTACAGCGACCAGCCCGGCCATGACGAACAGCACTCGGTCGCCGCGAGTCTCCGCGGCACGTACCGCGGCTGGGACGATGTTGGCTTGAGCCTGGTCACGAGCGGCGCCCGCACGCGCTCGCGCTACAGCTACGACGACGACTGGACCGCTGCGTCCTACATGGGTTTCAGCGACCTGCACCGCACGCGCTGGGTCCTCAACCAGGAGGTGCGTTTTGACTCGGCGCCGCAGCGCGAGGGTGGGGCGCTCAGCCGTTGGACGGTGGGGGCGTTCTTTTCGGATACCGACGAAACCTCGCGCTACACGAACGAGGACCCCGGCAACATCCGCGGCCTGCGGACCAGCTACGGCGCGACGAATGGCGCGTTGTTCGGTCAGATCGGTTTCGAACTCGCGAGCGCGACCCGCCTGATCGTCGGCCTGCGCACCGAGCGCGTCGAGATCGATGGCACCGGACTCAAGACCCGGTTCCGCAAGGCCAGCGGCTCCTTCGACCCCGAGGTGACGGTGGCACCCTCGTTTGCCGATACGCTGGTCGGCGGCAAGGTCACGCTGGAGCGCGACCTGAGTGAACAGGTCCTCGTCTTCGCCTCCGTCACCCGCGGCTACAAGGCCGGCGGCATCAACGTGGATGCGCGCATCGATCTCGCGTCGGATCCCGTCACCTATGGCACCGAGACCCTTTGGAACACCGAAGTGGGTCTGCGCGGCCACGGCCGCGACGGGAGCCTCACCGGTGAGATCACCGCGTTTCACACGGCGCGGCGCGACACGCAGGTGCGCGACTCGGCGGGATTCGGCGGCAACTACCGGTTCTTCACCGACAACGGCGATGACGCTTGGGTGCAGGGCGTGGAGGCGGCGGGCACCCTGGCGCTCGCCCGTGACTGGACGGTGCAGGCCTCGCTCGCGTTGATGCGTTCCGAGCTGAAGCGCTTCACCCTCGCCAACGGCAACACCGGCGGCGGACGCGAGCTCGCGAACGCGCCGGAATATGGCTACACGCTCGGCACCCGCTACGGCGGCACCACGGGATTCTTCGGCAGCGCGGAATGGGTCGGCCGCGGCGAGCAGTTTGATTCCAATAACCAGAATGAGGCGCGCCGCGCTTTCAGCGTCGTCAACGCCACGCTCGGCTACGCCTGGCGCGAGTGGTCGGTTGCGGTGTGGGCCCGGAATGTCTTCGACGAGGCTTACGACAAGCGCGTGTACTTCTTCGGCAACGCCGATCCGGACTACATCGAGACCCGCTACGAGTCACGCGCCGACCCCCGTCAGGTGGGCGTGACGGTGGCGTACCGGTTCTAGGCAGGGCAGTAGCCTCGGTTCTGCGCGCCGTCACCGGCTTGAATACCGGTGCACGGCGCCGCGGGCGGGGTTTGCCTTTCGCAGCAGATCGGCGTTGGAAGGGGCGGGAGCGCGCTCCCCCAAAAACATGAAGACCGTCCGCCTGCTCGCTGGGTTGTGCTTAATGCTCGCAGGTCCGGCCCTCGCCCGGGATTCCGGCTTCAACGGCCAATGGATCCTGCTCAAGGCGCAGAGTTCGGACTTCGATTACTTCCGTGAGGTCGTCCTCGGCTTCACCGTCGCGCCCGACACGGTCACCCTGACCACCGACCTGGGGCCGCGCCGGCCCTACCATGACACCCTGACCTTCCGGGCCGACGGCCGGCCGCAGGCAATGTCCATCAAGGACAGCACCTTCGCGACCAACCTGTTCCTGGGCCTCAAGCTGCCGGTCGGTGGCACCAAGACCGTCACCGCGACCTGGGAGGACGAGCGGCACCTGCGGCTCGAGGAGAGTTTCGACGTGCACGCCTCGCAGGGCACGAAGCCGATGACGATGACGCGCCACTTCGCCTACGATCCGTTGACCGACCTCCTCACCTGCCGCGTCAACCGCAGCACACGCACGACGGGGCCCGAGGTCGTTTACTTCTTCAAGCGGCGCGAGGCCGATAACGCCCACTACATGCAGATGGCCGACGACTGGGAAATCGGCTCGAAGCTCCCCGAGCAGGCCTGCCTCATCTCGCTGCAGGGCATCGTGAATGAAAACGCGGCGCGGCTCTACTTCACCTTCGGACCCGAGTATCCCTTCAACTACACCGAGGACCTGCGCGCCTGGCTCGAGAAGCGCCGCCACTTCACCTTCACGCGCCTCGCGACCCTCGAGGACGCGATCCGCACCTACAGGGATGACCTCAAGGGCTACATCGTCTGGGACAAGAATGTGCGAACCTCGCTCATCGTGGCGTACACGCTGGCCGGACTCGAGAAGGGCATCGTGGTCAGCGAGGACCTGATCCCGCTCGCGGAACGATACGGTCTCAAGCCCATCGACGACTACCGCGGCCGGTTCACCGGCCAGAGCGACGCCCAGATCTACGCGTGGGCAAAGGAGAAATACTGGGCCCGCTGCTCCCGCGACGTGATCGTGTGGCTCGGCGGCGTGCACGGCACGCAGCTCATGCCGGCGGCGGCGGACTTCGGCATTCTGAACAAGGGCTTCTGCTCCGACCTCTCGGCGCGGCGCACCGACACCGAGGAGTATGAACTCGCGAAGAGCCTCCTCGCCGAGATGAAGCCGCTGAGCCAGGCGTGGGGCTGGCATTCGTACAAGAAGGACATGGAGGAAGAGATGATCAGCCTCGTGTCGTCGTATGCCATGACCTCCGACGGCCTGAACACCATGCCGAACACGAGTTTCCTCGTGCACGTGCCGACCTCGCCCGGCTTCAAGTTCCGCAATCACCACAATGTCGAGCCAGGTCGGAAATACGTGCCCGAAAAGAAAGTGTACCTCGCGCTCATCCAGACTGACGGCCTCGGCATCGGCGCCTGGCTCAAGCCCGGGCGCGGATCGATCCCGTATGCCTGGGAGGTGACGATGAAGTTCATCAACCTCTCGCCGGCGATGCTGGAGTACTACTATGACCAGGCCACGCCCAACGATTACTTCATCGGGAGCCTCTCGGGTTCGTCGTATTGCTACCCCAAGGCCTTTCCGAAGGAGTGGTTCCCGAAGGAGATCACTAAGGCGCGCGAGCTGATGGAGCAACTCGACCTGCGGGTCTTCGAGATCATGGACTACGCGGGCCAGGCGACCGAGGCGGCCGAGAACAACCTGCCGCGGGACATCGTCGACATGTATTACGCGAACATGCCCAACGCCATCGGCTTCGTGAACGGCTACTACGCGTCGAACACGTTCACCGTGCGCGAGGACCGGCCGTTCCTGTCGTATGACTACTACCTCCCGGCGACCAAGCCCGAGGCGGAGGCCGTGGCCGACCTGCAGGAACTTGCGAAGATCAACGACGCCCGCCCGTACTTCCTCCTCGTCCACGTTCGCGAGAACAGCGACGTCGCCCGCGTGAAGTCGATCTGCGACCAGCTCGGCGACGAGTTCGCGATCGTACCCCTCGACGTCTTTATGAAGATGGCCGGCGAGAACCCGACCTACCGCGAGCGGTTCCTCGAGTAATCACAGAACTTAACCACGAAGGACGCGAAGACGCTTAGGCGCTTCGGTAGGCAGCCCGCTTGCGGGCGCGGTACGAGCGTCCGCAAGCGGACTGCCTACGCGATCATCGTCGCGGCCTTGGTCCCGGCTTTGCCCTTGAGCCGCCCCGGCAATGCGGCTGAGACTCCGGAAAAACCACCCATGAAATCCCTGTTCGCTGCTTTCTTCCTGCTCCTGCTGGCCGCCGGTACCCTCCGGGCCGCCGAGCTGCCGGCCTACACGCCGGATTCCAATCATCCCCGCAGCGCCGTGCCCGCGGCGTACACGTGGGACCTCAAGCCGCTGTTCGATGCCGACGCCGGCTTCGAGGCCGGCCTGGCGCGCCTCCGGCAGGAGATCCCCGCGCTGGCGCCGTTCTCCGGGCGGCTGGCCGATCCGGCGACGCTCTTCGACTGCCTCGACCTTTATTTCCGCCTGCACAACGACGCGAACAAGCTGACCCTGTACGCCAACCTTCGGCAGAGCACGGCGCTGACCGACGACACCGCCAACGCGCTCGTCACGCGCAGCCTGGCGGCGATGGACGAACTCATGCGGGCCGCGACCTTCATCCGTCGCGAGGTGCTGGCGCTGCCGCCCGCCCAGGTGGCGGCGGCGATCAAGGCGGAGCCGCGGCTCACGCCTTACCGGGCCTACGTCGAAAACCTCCAGCGTCGCTCGCGCCGGGTGCTGTCGGCCGACGCGGAGCGGGCGCTTGGCCTCCTCGGCGACAACCTGTGGGCCGAGATCGATCTCAACGAGCTGCCGTCCGGGCATGAGGACACCCACGGCGCCATCCTCTCCGAACTCGCGCTGCCGAAGGTGAAAGACGCCACCGGCAAGGACGTGCAGCTCACGCTGTCCAACTACGGCCGCCTCCGCGCCTCCCCGAACCGCGAGGTGCGCCGTGATGCGGTCGCCGGTCTTTTCAGCACGCTGCGCAAGCATGAGCAGTCGCTCGCCAGCACCCTCTCCGGCCAGGTGCGCCTCGACGTCGCCTACGCCCGCGCCCGCGGCTACGACACGGCGCTCGCGGCCTACCTCGACAAGGACAACGTGAGCCCGGCCGTGTACGACAACCTCGTCAACACGGTGAACGCCCACCTGCCGCTCCTGCACCGCTACGTCGCCCTGCGGCAGAAGGCTCTCGGTCTGTCGGATATCCACATCTACGATCTCTACATCCCCATCGTCGCCGGGGTGGAAAAGGACATCCCGTTCAGCGAGGCGCAGCAGATCCTCCCGGCGGCGCTCAAGCCGCTCGGCACGGAGTACGGCCAGCGCCTCGTCGAGGGCCTGGACCCGAAGAGCGGCTGGCTCGATCTCTTCCCGCATCAGGACAAGCGCAGCGGCGCGTTCTCGGCCAGCACCTATGGTCCGCATCCGTGGGTGTTCATGAACTACCAGAACTCCCTCGATGACATGTCGACGCTGGCCCACGAGTACGGTCACGCCCTGCACAGCGACCTCGCGATGAAGGCGCAGTCTTATCCCGACTATCGCTATACCACGCTGCTCGCCGAGATCGCGTCGACCTGCAACGAGATGCTGCTCTCCGACTACCTCGTGGCCCGGTCCGAAAGCAAGGCGGAGAAGGCCTACCTGCTCGTCGAGCGCCTCGAGTCCATCCGCACGACCATTTTCCGCCAGACCATGTTCGCCGAGTTCGAGCGCGCCGTCCACACCCTGCACGAGCAGGGCGTGCCGCTGACCGCTGCCAAGCTGGAGGCGACCTACCGCGATCTCGTGCAGCGCTACTACGGTCCCGGCTTCACCGTCGGTCCTGACGACGGTCTCGAGTGGGCCTACATCCCGCACTTCTACTACAAGTACTACGTCTATGCGTACGCCACGGGCCTGTCCTCGGGCATCGCGATCGCCGACCGCGTGCGCGAGCTCGGCGAGCCGGCCGTGCAGGATTACCTGGGCATGCTGAAGGGCGGCTGCGCCAAGCCGCCGCTCGAACTCCTCAAGGGCGCCGGCGTCGACCTCACGACGCCCGCCCCCGTCGAGGCGGCCATGAAAACCTTCGAGCGCACGCTCGACGAGGTCGAACAGCTGCTCGCGAAATAGGGTTCTTAACCACGGATTTCACGGGTGACACGGATGATGGAAGGCCGGGCGGCGTAGCCAAATGGCCACAAAAGGCACATAAGGCGCAAAAATCCGGATCTATTCTGGAAACAGGGATTCCGACCAGACTCTCTGTTTTCTCTGCTTCCTCCTGCAAGACGGCTTTAGTGCGACTCCGTGAAGCTGGTGATCGAGTGCCACTCGAACACCTCCTGTAGGAGCACGCGCTCGGCCTTGGCGATGGCGCGCTCGAGACCGGCCCACGTCTGGCTGTGGGCGATCTCCTTGCGCGCCGTGCCGAGCCGGATGCACATCTCCCGGTAGCGGGCGACGCGGCGGTGCAGGTCGTTGATGGAAATCAGCGAGATGAACGCGGCGGCCAGCACTGGCAGGATGATGGGCCCGAAGTGGAAAAAGAACTCCTCGACGAGGAGCGGCACTTCCCAGTGCAGCGGACCTTTCAGCGCATAGCCGAGGGTGAAGATGATCGCGGCCACTGAACTGGCCGTGAACCCGAAGCGCAGTCGCGCCAGCAGCGGAATGGCCTTCTGCTCCTGCCGGGTGAAATAGGCCGTCTGGTCGTCGATGCGGCCGGCGAGGTAGTTCTGCTTGAACGTGTCGAAGTCCGGCCGCGCCTCGCGGGCGGCCCGGCGATGGAGGACGTCGAGCGAGCGACGCAGGGGCTCCAGTCCCGACCAGTCGAAATCGGCGAACAGCCGCGTGGCCCGCGGCAAACCCCAGATAGCGAGGGCCGAGCGCGTGATTTCCGCCGCCAGGCGGCAACGCGTCCAATTGTGCTGGGTGCGCCGGTAGCGGACGATGAACGCCACGCCCAGGGCGCCGAGGAGACAGAGCAGCTTGCCCCAGGGCAGCAGATCCGAGTGCCATTCGAAGGCGAGCGCCGCGGTGGCCAGGGCGGTGGCGGTCACATGCAGGCCGAGGGTGAGCGCGATCAGGCGGCGGAAATGCGGCGAGCTGTGCGTCGCGGCGTCGTCCACCTTGCGCTGGAAGGCGGCCACGCGTTCCAGGGCGGGGCCGTCGCCGCGGGGCTGGGGTCCGGGCACGCTGTTCAGAAACCGGAGATTGGCGTCGTGCAGCCGCAAGGCCTCGAAGTTTTCCCGGCGCACGGCCTTCGAATCGGGATTGATGATGACCACGGGCCGGCCCATGGCGCGGGCGTAGGCGACGATGTCGGCGGTGCCGCCCTTGCCCCGGGCGGGCAGGCCGTCCCAGACGGCGAGCAGCACGTCGCAGTTGTTCACGATCTCGAAGCCGCCGGTGAGGTAGGCTTCCTCCCGCGAGCCTGGCTCGGACGAAACCTCGAGGTGCTCGGCGCGGGCCAGGAGCGCCTTGACCTCGAGCCAGTCGCGGGGGGCGAAGTCGCGCTCGAAATCCACGAGCGGCAGCGGCAGCACCGCCTCCCAGCCCAGGCCAAGCTCCAACGCGGCCTTCACGAACATCACGTCGGCACCCGCGGCCGCCGAGGACAGCGCGATCCATTCGCCCGGCGCCTCGCGGCGGAGTTCCTCGAGGGTGGCGGTGATAGCCGCTTGCGTGCCGGTGGTGTCCGCCAGCTGCCGATGCCCGGTGAACCCGACGACATGGAATAAGGGCAACTGGCTGGGAGTGACAGGCGAGGGGGGCATCGGTCCGGCTGGATCGAGCCAAGCGGTGGCAGCGCCGGTTTGGGCTGGCAAGTTATAACCTTAATAGACAACAACAGATTACCTTATGCCGGATCCAGCCCCCTCTCCCGGCGCCGTATTCCTCAGTTATGCCCGCGAAGACACCGACGCGGCGCGACGTATCGCCGACGCGCTCCGCGCCTTTGGCGTCGAGGTGTGGTTCGACCAGAACGAACTGCGCGGTGGCGATTCCTGGGATGCCAAGATCCGCACGCAGATCCGCACCTGCACGCTGTTTGTCCCGATCATCTCCGCCCAGACGCAGTCACGCGGGGAGGGCTACTTCCGCCGCGAGTGGAAACTGGCGGTCGAGCGCACGCATGACATGGCGGCCGGCGTGCCGTTTTTGCTGCCGGTCGTGACGGATGTAACGAGGGAATCCGATGCCCTCGTGCCGGACGAGTTCATGCGCGTGCAGTGGACCCGCCTGGATCACGGCGTGCCGACGCCACAGTTCGTCGGGCAGGTGAAGAAATTGCTCGAGGAGCCCAGGAAAGGAGCGAAACAGTCTGCCGTTGGTGCCGGCCTCGTTGAGGCCGGAAACCCGGGGTCGGTGACCCCGGCGACAAAGAAATCGATGCCGACGTGGGCATGGGGGCTAGGGGCAGTCGCCATTGGGGCGGTCGCGGTCGGGGTTTTCTTGTGGCGCAAGCCCGAGCCGGCATCCATGCCGCCGGCGGTCCCGCTGGCCGAGAGCAAGATCGTCCCGCCCACGTTGTCGACCGCGCGCGTTTCCGACAAATCCATCGCCGTCCTGCCGTTCACCAACATGAGCGACGACAAGGACAGTGCGTTCTTCACGGACGGCATGCACGAGGACATTCTCACGAACCTGGCACTCGTTCGCGAATTGCGAGTCGTCTCCCGTACCTCGGTCATGTCCTACCGCGGCACGACCAAGCCGATGAAGCAGATCGCGCAGGAATTGGGCGTGACGTACATCCTCGAGGGCAGCGTGCGCCGCTCGGGCAACAAGGTGCGCGTGACCGGCCAGCTCATTCATGCGGGCACCGACGAGCACGTTTGGGCCAAGTCCTACGATCGCGACCTCACGGATATCTTCGGCATCCAGGCCGAGCTCTCGCAGCAGATCGCCGGGGCATTGCAGGCCGCGCTCTCCCCCGAGGAACAACTGCTCATCGCCCGCAAGCCGACGGAAAACCCCGCCGCCTACGACCTGTTCCTCCGCGCCCGCGACATCGTCAACCGCGAAGGCAACACGCCGGCGGCCCGGTCCCGGCATATCGCCCTGCTGCAGGGCGCCGTGGATCTCGACCCCAGGTTTGCCCAGGCTTGGGGCGACCTCGCGGCCTCCTGCGCCTTCTGGTATTTTCTCACCTTCGACGACATGGACGCCTACATGGCCCGGGCCAAGGCCGCCATCGAGCGGGCGGTACAGTTGGCGCCGAATGATCCCGAGGTGTTCAGCAGCCTGGGCACCTATTACTACTACGGGTTTCGCGACTACGATCGCGCCGCCGAGCAGTTTGAACGGCGGGCGCGCATGCAGCCCAATTCACCAACGGTCTTCAATTCACTCGCATTGATCCAGCGCCGGCAGGGTCGCTGGGCCCAGTCCCTGACCAATGCGCGTCGCGCCACCGAACTCGACCCGGCGAACCTCCCCTACCAGCGCAACCTGCTGGCCACGCTGCGGGCGGGCCGGCGCTGGGATGAAACGCTGACGACCATGCGGCGGATGGTCGCCCTACTGCCGGACGACCTCGAAGTAACCTATCAGCTCGCCTATTGCTATTTCCAGGCCAACGGCTCGACCCGCGAGGGCGATGTATTTTTTGCGCGGCTAAGTCAGGAACAGCTGAATTCCCCGCTGGGCATCAGCCTGCGCCAGAATTGGGCCGTGACCCTGGGCGATTACGCAGAAGCGGTCCGATTGGACCGGCTGCAACCTTACTATGACGAGGATGGGATTCCGCACTACGAGCAGGCCTATGCAGCGGCATTCAACTATTACGCGCTGGGAGACTTGGAAAATGCGCGGAAGCGGTTGGGAGACTTTCCCGCTGAATTGCGCGCCAAGCTGGAGCGGGAGCCCAACAGCGGCCGGCTTTGGTCCTTTCTCTCCGGCATGGAAGTGATCCTCGGTCACAAGGAGGAGGCACTGCGCTGCGTCGAGCGCAGCGTGGCGCTGTTGCCTGAGTCCCGCGATGCCCTCGACGGCGTCACGTATGCCGCCTTCCGCGCCTTCACTTATGATTGGGTCGGCGAGAAGGAGAAGGCGCTGGCGGAATACGCCCGGCTGCTGAAGGCGCCGTCGACGGTCCTGCTGAACGTCCATGAAATGAAGCGCAGCTACAGCACGCTGCACGGCGATCCGCGGTTCCAGGCCCTGCTGGACGATCCGCAGAACAACGCCCCGCTGTTCTGACTTTTCCGAATTGTCACCACACACCCCTGATGCCCCCCGAAACCGCTCCTGAACCCGTCTCGGCCGCATCGTTCAACGACGACGTCTGGGACGATCTGCTCAACTACATCGAGGAGAAGCGCGTCATTCCCATCGTCGGCCCCGAGCTCCTCAAGGTTGAGACCGAGAGTGGCCCGCGGCTCCTGCTGGAGTGGCTCGCCGAAAAACTGGCCGCCCGCCTCAACGTCGACACCGCGCCGCTCGCGCAGCCGCTCACGCTCAACGATGTCGTCTGCTGCTACCTGACCAACCACGGCCGGCGCGAGGAGGCCTACACGCGCCTGCGCACAATCATGCGCGAGGCGGCGTTCCAGCCGCCCCTGCCGTTGCGGCAGCTGGCGGAGATCACCGACTTCAACCTCTACGTCACGATGACGTTCGACCCCCTGCTCGAGCAGGCCGTCAATGCGGTCCGTTTCGGCGGCGCGACGAACACCGAGGTCATCGCGTATGCGCCCAACCGGGTGGCCGACCTCCCGGTCGAGCGCGACGACCTCCAGCGCCCGGTGGTCTATCATCTCCTCGGCCGGCTCTCGGCCTCGCCGACCTACGTCATCTCCGACGAGGATATGCTCGAGTTCGTCTGCGCCCTGCAGAGCGAACACCTCACGCCGGAAAAACTCTTCCACGCCCTGGAACACAACCACCTGCTCGTCATCGGCAGCGACTTCTCCAACTGGCTCGCCCGGCTGTTCCTGCGCATGACGAAGCGACGTCGGCTCTCCGATCCGCGCGACGTCGGCGAGATCCTCGCCGACAGCCACAGCCTCACCGACGTGCGCCTCGTCTCGTTCCTCCAGCAGGTCAGCGTGCGCACGCGGATGTTTTCCGGGGCGGAGCAGTTCGTGGCCGAGCTGCATCGCCGCTGGATGGCGCGCCGCCAGCCGGCCGCGCCGACAAGTGCGGATCCGCTGCGCTTCCTGCCGCCGGCGCGCGAGATGCCGGAAAACGCCGTCTTCATCAGCTACGCCCGCGAGGACCTGCCGGCCGTGCAGAAGCTGAAGGCCGGCCTCGATGCCGCCGGCATCACGACCTGGTTCGACATGGAGCGGCTGGAAAGCGGCGATGACTACGATCGCAAGATCCGCAACAACATCGCCCGCTGTTCGTTTTTCCTGCCCATCGTCTCCGCCACGACCCAGCGGCGGCATGAGGCCTACTTCCGGCGCGAGTGGAATTACGCGGTGGACCGGACCCGCGGCATGGCCGACGGCGCCGTGTTCATCTTCCCGGTCTGCATCGACGAGACCACCGAGGCCGACGCCATCGTGCCCGAGAAATTCAAGGCGGTGCATTTCGCGCGGCTGCCCGGGGGTGGGCCCACCCCGGAGTTCACCCGCCGCCTGCAGGAGCTCACCCAAAACCGCCGCGCATGAACCCGACCTCGACCACACCCATCGCGACGGTCAACGAGCAGAACCCCTGGCTCGGCCTGGTCTCCTTCACCGAGGAAACCCGCGGCTATTTCCACGGTCGCGAAGAGGAGGCGGCCGAGCTCGGCCGCCGCGTGCAGCGCAAGCTCCTCACGGTGCTCTTCGGCCAGTCCGGCCTCGGCAAGACCTCCATCTTGCAGGCCGGTCTCGTGCCGCGGCTGCGCCCGGAGGGTTTCTGCCCCGTCTATGTGCGGCTCGATTACGATCCGCATTCGCCGCCGCCGTCAGAACAGATCAAGCGGGCCGTCTTCCGCGCCACGGAAGCGGCCGGGTCCTGGACCCAGAGCGGCTCGGCCGTCACGGGCGAGACCCTGTGGGAGTTCCTCCATCACCGCGATGACGTGCTCAAGGACCCCCAGGGTCGCACGCTCATCCCGATCCTCATCTTCGATCAATTCGAGGAGATCTTCACCCTGGCCCAGTCGGACGATGCCGGCCGCAAGCGGGCGCAGGAGTTCCTCGCCGATCTCGCGGATCTCGTCGAGAACCGCCCGCCGGCGGCGCTCGAGACCCGCATCGAGCGCGACGAGGCGGATGCGGCGCGCTTCGATTTTGCCCGCGCCGACTACCGGATCCTGATTTCGCTGCGCGAGGATTACCTGGCGCACCTCGAGGGGCTGAAGGGTCGCATGCCTTCGGTGACCCAGAACCGCATGCGCCTCGCCCGCATGACCGGCGCGCAGGCCGTGGCGGCCGTGTGCGCCCCGGCGCCGCACCTCGTCAGCGTCACGGTCGCCGAGGCGATCGTGCGGTTTGTCGCCGGCGGCGCGGACCTCGCGCACGCCGAAGTGGAGCCGTCGCTGCTCAGCCTCATCTGCCGCGAGCTGAACAACACCCGGCTGGCACAGGGCCGGGCGGAGATTTCCGCCGACCTGCTGGCGGGTTCGCGGGACACGATCCTTTCGGAGTTCTACGAGCGGGCCCTGGTGGGCCAGCCGGCGGGCGTGCGGATCTTCATCGAGGATGAGATGCTGACCGACTCGGGCTTCCGCGAGAGCGTGGCCGAGGAGCGCGTGCGCAAGGCGTTCGTCGCCGCGGGCGCCGCGCCCGGAGCGTTGGCGCTCCTGGTCGACCGGCGCCTCCTCCGCGTGGAGGATCGTCTCGACCTGCGGCGGGTGGAGATCACCCACGACGTCCTGTGCAGTGTCATTGGCGCCAGCCGCAGCGTGCGGCATGAGCGCGAGGCGCTGGAGGAGTCGCGACGCCAGCTGGCGGCCCAACAAGCCCGCGAGGCCGACACGCGCCGGTCGCTGTTCCGGGCCCGGCTCGTGGCCGCGGTCGCGGTGGTGGTCATGATCGGCGCTGTCGGCAGCGCCGTCTTCGGCTTCATCAACCTCCGTCGCGCACGGGCGGCCGAGGCGCAGACGCGCCAAGCCCGCCAGCTCGCGGAACAGGCCCGCACCGAGTCGGAGAAGCTGATCGGGTTCCTCCTCGAGGATTTCTACGAGGAACTGAAGCCGACCGGCCGCATCGAGATTGTGGGCAGATTGGCGGACAAGGCCGTGGCCTACTATGATGGCCTGCCGCCCGAGCTGATGACGCCCCAGACCCAGATTTATCATGGGCTCGCACTGGCGCGCAAGGCGAGTGCCCTGGCGGAATCCGGCAATCAGGAACCCGCGGCCGCCAATGCGAAATCCGCGCAAGCGATTTTCGATGGGCTGCGCCGCGAGGGTCTCGTCAATGACGAGACCACGGTCGGACTGGCGCTCGCGTTGACGGCCAAGTTGGTCCCGGGATTTTCCCGGGCGCATCTTGAGGACCTTCAGACCGCGGTGGATTTGCTGCGGCCCCTGGTCGCCTCGGGGCGGGCCACCCGCAGCGCCCGGCTGGCGCTGGGTGACCTGCTGCAGTTCCTGGCCCATGGGCAGAAGCCGGAGGAGGGCTTTGCGACCTGCGAGGAATCGCGGAAGATCCTGGCCGGGCTCGGGGCGCTGGACCTGTCCGACCTGACGGCCGCCTCGATCTATGGCGATGTGACCGACTCCCAGTCCCGCATGGCGCAGCGCCTGGGCCGAATCGATGAGGCCGAGCGCCTGGCCCGGGAGGTCAGCGAGATCTCCGAGAAAGTCCTGGCGCAGCGTCCGGGTGACCTGCGAGCCATGCGCAACCGTTATTTCGCGGCCAACATGCTGGGTCAGGTGGCCGCCGACCGATTCGCCTTCGTGCAGGCCGAGGCCCACTTTCGCAAGGCGGCGGAGGCGGCCCGGAACTACACCTTATTCAACCCTTCGGACAGCACTGGGTGGCGCAACCTCGGCAGCAGCGACCTGGACTTGGCCGATGTGCAGCTCAACCAGGGCCGGATCAGCGAGGGCCTGCAGCGGTTCAAGGAGGCGACCAGGCTTGAACATGATCCCCGCAACCGCACCGGGGTTGATATTTCTGTTTTCCAGGCTTGGGTCGCATTGGCGCGGATCGAAGCCCAGCGAGGCAACCCGTCGGCAGCCCGCGCCGCGCTGAGCGAGGCGCGCCGGGTGGCCGTGCCGGTGTTCAAGGCGCGCCTGCTGGAACCGGCGCTCAAGGCGATCAGGGACGTCCAGTTGGAATCGCTCGACCTGGATCTGCTGGCCGCAGCGGGAAACTATGACCGGATCCACGCTACGGCGACCGACCTGCTGACGCGCATCGATCGCTTGAAGATCGACAATCCCCTCGATCAGGAATTTTCGGACGACACCAAGCGACGACTCCGCGGCTGGCATATCGATGCCGCCCTGCGGCTAAATCGAATGGAAGAGGCGCTCACCTCCGCCCGGGCGGCGGTTGACCAGCCGCTCGCCGGCCGGCTCGACAAGCTCACCGTCGACGACGTCATGGCCCGGAACCAGATGCGGTTGGGGCAGGCGCTGCTGGGCACCGGCCAGCGGGCCGAGGCCTGCAAAGCGCTCGAGGCGGCGGAGGCTCATTTCCGCAAGCTGCAGGGCCAGGGGGCCAGTGGCGCCTTTTTCGTGCAGAACCTCAGCAGTGTGCTTTACCATTTGTCCCGGGCGCAGGCCGATGATGCCGCCGGACGCGCCCGCCGGCTGGCCCTCCTGGAAGAAGCGACCGCAATGATCGGCGGCCTCAGCTTCGAAACCCAGCAGATTCAGGCGTGCCAGGAGCTGGCCGGATGGATCGCGACCGACCTGCGGAAGGCCCGCGGCTGACGAACGGCGTCAACTCACGAACAGATATTTCGAGGCGAACTCGGGGTCGCTCGTGACCGTGAGCTCGAGCTTGCGCAGGCCGGCGGCGTCGCCAGGCGTGGGCAGGTGGGTGAGGTGGACGTTGCAGCCGGACAGCTCCGGCAGTTTTTCCACCGCCCGCCGAGCGGCTGCGTCGTGCGTCGCGCTGATGCTGAGGGCGATCAGGGTCTCCTCGACGTCGAGGCTCATCATGTTGCCCTTGAGCACGTGCTTCTTGAAGTGCGTCAGCGACTGCGTGATCGCCGGCGGCAGCAGGTGCTGGTGGTCGGGGATGCCGGCGAGGACCTTCACAGCGTTGAGGATGAGGCTCGAGGCGGCGTGCAGCTGCGGCGAATTCTTGCCGGTCACGACGCGGCCGTCCGCGAGCTCGACGGCGGCGCCGCAGTAGATGCCGTCGGCGCCCTTGCCCGCCGCCGAGCCGGCCGCCGCGGCGGCGTGGGCGTGCGTGGCGACAATCCGGTCGGTCTTCTTCAAACCCAGCCCCTTCATGATGAGCTCGGCCCGCTCCACGGTGTCCTTCTCCACGAGGCCCAGCGCGTATTCGCAGGCGTAGCTGTAGTACCGGCGGATGATCTCCTGTGCGGCGGCCGCGCGGCAGGCGTCGTCGTCGACGATGCCGAAGCCGGCGCGGTTCACGCCCATGTCGGTTGGCGACTTGTAGAACGAGGGTTCGCCCGTGATGCGCTCGATGATGCGGCGCAGGAGGGGGAAGGCCTCGAGGTCGCGGTTGTAGTTCACCGCCGCCTCGCCGTAGGCCTCGAGGTGGAAGTGGTCGATCAGGTTGACGTCCTTCAACTCGGCCGTGGCCGCCTCGTAGGCCACGTTCACCGGGTGCTTGAGCGGCAGGTTCCAGATGGGGAAGGTCTCGAACTTGGCGAAGCGCGCCGGCACGCCGCGCCGGTGCTCGTGGTAAAGCTGGCTCAGGCAGGTCGCGAGCTTGCCGCTGCCGGGCCCGGGGCCCGTGACCACGACGATGGGACGCTCGGTCTCGATGTACGGGTTCGCGCCGTAGCCCTCCTCGCTGACGATCATGTCCACGTCGGTCGGATAACCCTTCGTGACCCCGTGCGTGTAGACCCGGAGCCCGCGGCGCTCGAGGCGGTTCTTGAAGGCAATCGCGGCCGGCTGGCGGTCGAAGCGCGTGATGACGACGGCGCGCACGGTGATGCCGCGCTCGGTGAGATCGTCGATCGTCTTCAGGGCGTCGGTGTCGTAGGTGATGCCGAAGTCGGCGCGCATCTTCCGCTTTTCGATGTCGCCGGCGTAGATGCAGAGGATCACCTCGATGCGGTCCTTCAGCTGCTGAAGGAGCTGCATCTTCACGTTCGGGTGGAAACCCGGCAGCACGCGGGCCGCGTGGTAGTCGAAGAGGAGCTTGCCGCCGAACTCCAGGTAGAGGCGGGCGTGGGAGCCGTTGACGCGCTCGAGGATCGCGGCGCTTTGCTGCTGCAGATACCGTTCGTTGTCGAAACCAAGGGGGCCGGCCATGGTCCGCAAGCAGGCCAGCGGGGGCGGAACAGCGTCAACGCCTAACACCGCGCATGGATTGTTCGGGCAAGGTTGGCGTTGATCGTCCGGGGCGCGGGCGCCACCGTGGGGGCATGATTGGACTTCACGAAGGCCGGGGCTCGGCGACCAAGCGCAAGGCCCCGGAGAAGGTATTTGCGCTGCGCCTCGACGTCGCCGGCACGACGCCCCGCGTCTGGCGCCGGCTGCTGGTGCGCGAGACGATGTGGCTGTCGCGGCTCCACGATTCGATCCAGATCCTCTTCGACTGGTTCGACTACCAGACCCATGGCTTCGACCTGGAGGACCTGCGTTTCGGCAATCCCGTGAAGCGTGAGGACCTCGTGATCGAGGACGACCGCGACGTCACGCTGGCCGATCTCGACCTTGGTCAGCGGCACGGCTTCGTCTACCATTACGACTTCGGCGAGGGCTGGCGGGTGGACATCCGGATCGAGCAGACCCTCGCGCCCCAGAAGGGCGTCAAGTATCCGGTCTGCATCGCCGGGGAGCACATGGGCCCGCCCGAGGATTGCGGCGGGCTCGAGGCTTTTCACGACATGCTGGCCTGCCTCAAGGAACCCGAAACCGACCTTGGCCGCGAGTGGGCCGAGTGGCTGGGCCCCGATTACCACCCGGAGATCTGCGACTTGGAAAAGATCAACCAAGCGCTGCGGAAACTGGGTAAATAGCCGTACAGGCGGTTGGGGAGCTTCAGGATCGGCGAGATTCTGACGGTCAATTGATGGCGCAACCCATTGCACCAGAGATGGTAAAACGGTTATGGCCTGCGCCGATCTTGACGGGCGGGCTCCGATCCACAGGTTTCCGGGTCCCTGTTCTTTAGCAGTTCCTGGTCGGCCTGGAAGATTCCGCGAGTCGCGCGAGTCTTCCTCTTCTGACCATGAACAAAAAGTCCAAGACCATATATGTCGTGCAACCGGGCTGCTTCGGTTCCGGCGCGATCCTTTTCTCCACGTACGAGTTCGATGAAAACTCCCGTCTTGAGGAGGATCTCCCGCCCGCCACCGCAGTGGCGACCCAAGTTGCGCGCCAGACACAAGATAACCGCAGTTGGACCCAGTCGGTCGTTCGCCTCCCCGAGGTGTTCCGCCGCCAGGTCTGGCAGCCGCTGACGCGCCGGGTGATGAACCTCGGCAACGCAGCTTAATCCAAGAAAAACACGCCGGGGCGAGGAAGCGATTCCTCGCCCCGGTTTTTTTGCGCCCGGTGTCGGGCCGGTCTACTTCGCCGCGGCGCGGGCCTTGGCGGCGACGCGATCGAAATGCCACCGCAGAATCGGAGCCAGGAGGCTGTGCAGCCAGGCGAGGGCGGTGAGCGGGAATCCTGGGGTGACCGCGAAGCGCCCCCGCTGGATCCCTGCCAAGGTGAGCGCGGCGACCGCGTCGGCCGTCCACAACCCACCGGCGGCTGTGAGCGCCTTCGTCTCCAGCGGCTTGGTGCGGTTTTCCTCCGCCAATTGCGGCGTATCCGTGTCCGGCGGATAGACGATGGTGACCCCCACGCCGGTGCCCTTGAGCTCCGCGCGCAAGGCCTCGGCCAGTCCGCGCAGCGCGAACTTGGTCGGCGCGTACGGCGTGTAGCCGAATAGGCCGAAGAGCGCGGCGCCGGAGGCGACGATGGCGACGGCGCCCCGGCCGCGCTGCCGCATGGCCGGCACGACTGCCTTTAAGGGATAGAGCGTGCCGAAATAGTTGACGGCCATCGTGCGCTCGAACACCGCCACCGGCACCTCCTCGAAATAGCCGGGACGGGCGACGCCCGCCGATGTGACCAAGATATCCACCGGGCCGTGCACACGCTCGGCGGCCTGCAATGCGGCCAGGACTTCCGCCTCGATGCTCACGTCGGCCGGGGTCGTCACGATTTCCGCAGCGCCGGGATTTGCCACCTGGATGGCCGCGCGGGCGGCGGCGAGCTTGGCCGGATCCCGCGCCACGAGGCTCACGCGGGCGCCGGCCGCGGCGGCCTGGCGGGCGATGGCGAGGCCGATGCCGCTGGAGCCGCCGGTGATGAGCACGTGCTGGTCGCGAAGGGTCGGGATGGGCATGGGCCGCCGGATTGGCGGAAATGAGGCTGACACGAACTCGCCGGCAGCGTCAACCGGCCCGGTGGCCGCTGCCTAGTCCTGCGGAACGCGACCGGGGAAGGTAGTGAGGTACTTGGCGATGTTGGCCTGTTCCTTCGCCTTGAGACGCTGGCGGGCGGCGAGGCGGTCAGCCGCCTTGGCAATGACGACGTCGCCGAACTCGCTGCGCCGGCCGGGGCTTTGCAGGAAGGCCCGGACGCGCTCGAAGGCCGCGGAATCGGTGCCGCCGGCCACGGAGATGAGGCGGGCGAGGTACTCGGCGGGCGCCTTGGCGGCGATCGCGTCGTAATTGTCCATCATCCACTGGATGCACAGCGCACGCAGGTCCTCGCGACCGCTGGCGCCGCTGCGGCCGCGGGAGCCGAGCAGAATGCTGAGGAACTCCGTGGAGTTGAGCGCCGGCGTGAGCGAATAGTCGAGGGCGCGGCGCACGAGCGCCGGATCGCGGAAACCGCCGAGGGCGCCGATGAAGGCGGAGCGCTGGGCCGGCGTGGCGGCTTTTTCAACCGCGGCCTGCAGGGTCTCGAACAGGGCGGCGTCACCGTGGAAGGCGGCCACGTTGAGGGCGACGTACGCGAGGCTGGCATCAACCTGTCGTGGATTCTCGAGGTAGAGCGCGGCGAGGCGACGGCATTCGGCGACGACCGCGGGGTCGCCGATGTCGGTGCCGAGAGTGCCGTAAAGCGTGCTGCGCAAGGGCGCCACATAGTCGGGCTCGCCGGCGCGGGCCTGCAGGCCGATGCGGTCGAGGACGGGCCGCAGGATCGAGGCGCGGTAGGCCCGGTAGGCGGGTTCGAGTTCGGCTGTGACGAAGGTTCCCTGCAGTCCGCCGATGCCATCGAACACGCTCGCGATCACGTCGGGATCCTCGTCGCGGCCGCTGGCGGTCAGGAACGCCAGGTAAGCCTCGCCGTCGATGAGGCCGGCGGCAAACAGGGCGGAGTTGTTGTCGAGGAGCCCGACGCGCTCGAGCGGGGGCAGTTCGGTGGCGTGGCGCGCGAGGCGAAGATTGTGCTCCGTGGGCAGGCTCCAGCGATAGTAGCCGGCTTCGCCGGCGTTGGGATAGATCCAGTCCGCTTCGGCCAGGCCGGGCACCGCGAAGGTCGCGGTGTCGTCCTTGAGCAGCAGGCGTTCGCGGTGCAGGCGACCCTGTTTGCTCCAGCTGAGCACCACCGGCACCTGCCATTTTCCGGGGGCCGCGGGATCGCCGAGATTCGTGAAGCGCCGCTGGCTCAGGCGCAGGCGGCCGTCGGACTCGAAGGCAAGGGTGACCAGGGGCACGCCCGGTTTCTCGATATAGGCCGACAGCAGGGCGGTGATGTCATCGCCCGAGACGGAACTGAAGGCGCTCCAGAGGTCGCTGGCCTGGGTATTGCCCCAGCTGTGTTTGCGGAAGTAGGCCTGCATGGCGGCGCGGAACTGCTCGGGTCCGATCCAATTTTCGACCATGGAGAGGATGCCTTTGCCCTTGCTGTAGGTGAGCTCGTCGGCGAGCTGGGCGAGATCGGTCTCGGAGGTCACCGGCCGGCGGATGGCGGTGATCGAGGGCAGGGCGTCGGAGCGCATGGCGCCCTTGATCTCCTTGCTCTGCTGGATGCCGATGCGGAACTCGGGGTATTGCTGGTCCACCACCTTGGCGCAGATCCAGTCGGCGAAGGACTCGTTGAGCCAGAGATCTTCCCACCACTCCATGGTCACCAGATCGCCGAACCACATGTGCGCGATCTCGTGAGCCATGACATTGGCGAGCCGGCGCCGCGCGCTGAAGGAAGGGCGGGCGGGGTCCATCAACAGGAGCCGGTCCGTGTAGGTGATGAGCCCGGCGTTCTCCATCGCGCCGTAGACGTATTCGGGCACGGCGATCTGATCGAGTTTGGCGTACGGGTACGGGATGCCGAAGTACTCCTCCAGCCGGGCCAAAATGGGCGGGGCGAGGCGGACGGCCTCGGCGGCGAGGGCGGACTGGCCGCGCGGGGTGATGATGTGGCCGGGGATGCCTTGGTCGGGGACCGGCACGTACTCGAGCGGGCCTACCGCCATGGCCACGAGGTACGATGACATCGGCGGGGTGCGGCCAAAGTGCAGCGTCTTCAGGCCGCCGGCGCGTGACTCGCGGGCGACCGGGGCGTTGGCGACGGCCTCGAGTGTCTCCGGCACGGTGAGCGTGAGCTGCCAGTTGATCTTGAAGGCGGGCTCGTCCCAGCAGGGGAAGGCCTTGCGGGCGTGGCTGTCCTCGAACTGGGTGAAGAGGTACGGGTCGCCGCGGCTCACGGTCTTGTAGAGGCCGAGGCCGTCGCGGGTGTAGCGGGAGGTGAAGTCGGCCTTGAGCTGGTAATGGCCGGCCGGCAGTGCGGCGGGGGCGGTGAGCTCGACCAAGCCGAGATCGGCGCGGGTCACCTGGGTCGTGAGGGGCGTGACAGTGCCGGCGGGGTCGGTGAGCGTCGCCGTGCCGATCACCGGCCCGAGCGCGTGCAGGCGGAAGGACCGGAACGGGGCGCTGGCGACGACGTCGATGCGCACCCGGCCCGTGTAGTCATCCTTGGCAGGATCGAGGGTGAGCTCGACCGCCTGGGCCAGGGGCATGACCTCGCGGGTCAGGCGCCACGGATCGGGCGACGTTGCGGCGGAGCCGGGCGCGGTCGAAAGCAGTACACAGGCCAGCGCGGCGGCGGGAAGGCGGAACTGGGGGCGCATTGAGCAAAGGACCAACACAAGAGGAATCCTCCGCCGGCTGGCAAGCGGCCTTATGACATAATGGGACCGGCCAGTTTGAATAAAAAAACTCCCGCCGGAAAGCCGGCGGGAGTTTTGGCTCAAGCAAAGGGTCGGGTGGGTTTACTTCACGGCCTCGGCGACGGTGCCGGCCTTGACGAGCACCAGCTTGTCGGGGTGCAGGTGCTTCTTGATCGCACCGTTCACCGTCGCCAGATCGAGGGCCTGGACGCGCTCGGGGTATTCGTCGAGCCAGGTGACATCGTAGCCGCGGATGAGGGTGTTCATGATGGTAGTGGCCATGCCGGTGGTGGTGGAAAGGCCGACCTTGTAGGAGCCGGTCATGTCGGACTTGCGCTGGGCGAGTTCCTGCGGGGTGATACCCTGCTCGTACCACTTGGTGAGCTGGCGCTTGGTCGAGGCGATGCCCTTCTCCAGGAGGGCCGGGGAGAAATTGGCCCAGATGCGCCAGTCGCCGTCGCGCGCGTTGTCGCCCGAGACAAAGGCGGCGATGCCATAGGTGAGCCCCTCCTTGTCGCGGACGTTGCCCATCAGGCGGGCGCTGAAGCCGTCGCCGAACGCGGCGGTGCCGAGGCGCAAGGCCAGGGCGTCGGGCTCGCTGTAGCGCAGGCCGGTGGCCATGCCCCAGGTGACGCTGACATTGGTCTTGTCGGCCATGTACACGGTCTGGTCGCGGGGAGCGTCGAGGTCGCCGCCCTTGGCGGTGGGCGGGGTGGGGAGCTTGCCGCCGGTCCAGCCGGCAAAGGCCTGGCTGACCTCCGTGTGGATGGCGGGGGTCTCGACATCGCCGACGAGGATGAGGGTGAGGTGGGCAGGGCCGTAGTATTCGGCATGGAAGGCCTTCACGGCGTCGAGCGTGGTGGCGTTGATGGCGGCGAGCAGTTCCTCGGTGGGGGGCTGACGGTTCGGGTGGCCGAGCGGGTAGACGGCGCGGGTGAAGGCGTCGGAGGCCCGGGTGTCGGTGTCATCGAGGGACCGCTGCAGGGCGCCGGCGTACTGTTTCTGCACCTTGGCGAATTCCGCGGGTGCGAAGGCCGGGGCGCGCAGCTGCTCGGCGATGAGGTTGATCATGAGCGGCACGTCCTTCTTCAGGCACTTGCCGGAGATCGTGAGGTAGTCGCTGCCGACCGCGAAGCTGAGGGTGGCGCCGACGCCCTCGAGGCGCTGGGCGATGGCGAATTTGTCCTGCTTGACGGTGCCCTTGTCGAGCATGCTGCCGGTGAGGCGGGCGAGGGCGGGGTTGTTTTCCGGGGCGGCGACGTTGCCGACGGGCAGGGTGCCGCGGATGGTGACGACGTCCTTCACGCCGGTGGCGAGGGTGACGATGTCAATCGTACCGACCTTGGCGCGCTGGATGTTGTCGGCGATCTTCGCGGACAGCGACACGACGCTGGCGCCGCCGAGGGCGAGGAGGAGGAAAAGCTTGGAAAGTTTCATGACAGGAAGGAATGCGGGGTTGGGATTACTTGGCGGCGGCCGCGGCGGGGACGAGCGGGACGAACCAGCCGCTCGTGCTCTGATCCTCGAGGAGGTACTGGTTGGCGACGCGCTGCACGTCGGCGGCCGTCACTTTTCGGTAGGCGTCCTCGAGGGTGTAGAACATCGTCCAATCGCCGGCGGCGATGAACTCGTTGATTGCGCTGGCGATGGCGAAGGAGCCGTCGCGGGAGTAGGCGATGCGGGCGAGCTGCTGGTTGACCGCGGCGGAGACCTCGGCGTCGGTCACGCCCTCGGCTTTCACGCGCTCGACCTCGGCGACGATGATTTTCTCCACCTGCTCGTGGGTGGCGCCGGGGGCGAGGTCGGCGTAGATGTTGAGGAGGCTCGGATCATGGAAGAACCCGGCGCCGGCGGAGACGCCGGTCGTGAGGGTCTTGTCGGTAAGGGCCTTGTAGAAGCGGCTGCCCTTGCCCGTGCCGAGGATGGACGCGAGGACGCGGAGGGCGGGCGTGTCGGGGTGCGTGGCGGCGGGCGTCTTGTAGGCGACGCCGACAACGCCGAGCTGGGCGGCGCGCTTCACGGTGACGCGGCGCGGGCCCGTCTGCGCGGGCTCCTCGGTGTAGACCTGCGGGATGGCTTTCGGGGCGCGGGGGTAGACACCGTAGTTTTTCTTCACCAGGCCGAGCGCGGCGGCGGGATCGAAGTCGCCGATGACGGTGACGGTGGAATTGTCGGGCCAGTAGAAGGTGTCGTAGAACTCGCGCAGCTTCTCGATCGAGACCTTCTCGATGTCGGAGCGCCAGCCGATGGTGCTGTGGTGGTAGGGGTGGGCGACGTAGGCGGCGGCGCCGATCTCCTTGTCGAGGGCCTCGGTGGGATCGTTTTCGCCGATCTCGAACTCGTTGCGGACGACCGTCATCTCGGGTTGCCGGTCGGAGTCGCGCAGCCAGAGGTTGCGCATGCGGTCGGCCTCGATGGCCATGTAGCCCTCGAGGTGCTCGCTGCCGACCTCGGCGTAGTAGTTGGTGCGGTCAAGCCAGGTGGTGGCGTTGTAGTTGCCGCCGATGGTCTCGAGGAACTGCTTCACGCTGTTGCCCTTGGCGTCATTGTACTGCTCCGAGCCCTTGAACATCAGGTGCTCGAGAATGTGGGTGGCGCCGGTGGTGCCGGTGACCTCGTTGCGGGAGCCGACGCGGTAGGTGACCATGAAGGTCACGACCGGGACGGTGCGGTTGGACATGAGCAGGACCGTGAGGCCGTTGCTGTCCAAGGTGTATTCATCGATGGCGCCCACGGTCTTGACGTGGGTGAAGCCTTCGACCTTGACCGGGTCGGCGGCGCGCAGGGCGGCGAGCGGCGAGGCCAGGAGGACGATCGCTAGCAGGGTGTGAAGTTTCATAGGGTGAACGTGGGTGAGGACGGTAGCCGAAAGCGGGCGCAAGCCAAGTGGTTCCCGATGAAACGCCCGGGTCTGGGGATGAACGGCGCGATTGCAGGCCGGGCGGTCGGTTGTCGGCGCGGTCACGCGCTCGACGTCAGCAGGCGGTCGAGCATCTGGGCGAGCCGGTCGATGTCATCGGCTGTCACGTGCAGGTGCGGACGCAGGCGCACGGTGGTTTCGCCGGCGGCGAGAAGCAGGAGGTTTTCTTCTTCGAGGGCGCGGTTGACCAAAGCCGATTTCAGCGCGGGCGAGGTCAGGCTGAAACCCTGGTACAGGCCCGCGCCGCGGATGTTGCGCAGCTTTGTCGGGTGCCGGGTCTGCAACTCCCGCAGGTGTTGCAGCAGGCGTTCGGTCTTGGCCGGGACCTGCTCGATGAGCTGCTCGTCGCGCACGATCCGCAGCTCCTGCACGAAGCGCACCATGTCCGCGAGGGTGCCGCCCCAGGTCGAGTCGAGGACGCCCTCGTCCTCCATGGGGTAGAGCATGTAGATCACGCCGTTGCCGAGCTTCTTGCCGGAGGCAATGGCCTGCGGCGGGTAGGGCAGGTCGAGCTGGTCGGCCATGAAAAACTCGCCGGTTTGTCCGCCCGCGGTCTGGACCTCGTCGAGACCGAGGAAGACGTCGTACTGATGGGCGAGGCGACTCAGGCCCTGGAAAAACTCTTTTTCCGCTGCACGATGTCCGCCCGCGCCCTGCAGGGGTTCGAGGACGATGGCGACCGTCTCGGCGGCGTTGGCCTTGAGGATGCTTTCGACGCGTTCGAGGGCCTGCCGGGTGCGCTCGCGGTTGTCGGCGGCCGGCGCGTCGTTGTCCACGGCGGGAAACGGCACCTGCACGTTGCCGTGCACGAGGCCGTGGAAGTCCCGCGTGATCACGGGGGCATGGGTGAGCTCGGTGACGTTGAGGGCGAAGATCGTGCGGCCGTGAAAGGCCTGGTCGAAGTAGATGAAGCGCCGCGGCCCCGGCTGCCGGCCGCGCTTCCGGTCGTGGAGGTTGATGAGGTATTTCATCATGTTCTCCACGGCCTCGGCGCCGGAGTTGACGGTGTAGATCTCAAGACGGTCGCTCTGCATGCACCGCGGCGCGACCTCGCGCAGGGCGCGGTAGTAGTCGAGGCACTCGCGGGTGAGGAAGTCGGGGTTCGCGAGCTTGTTGTTGGCCGCGTAGCCGAGCCGGCGCAGGTACGCGGGCTCGAAGAGGCGCGGATGATTGTGGGCGATCCACTTCGAGCCGTAGTAACCAGCCCAGTCGAAGAGCTTCGCGCCCTCCACCGTGGCAAGCCACATGCCCTCGGATTTTTCGAGGTCGACGCCGAAGGGATACGGGTCGGCCAGGACATAGCGGCGCAGCTCCGCCATCATGGCGGCGCTCTGCGGACCGGGGAAGCGGGGGGCGGGGGAGGGCATGGGGGCAGGGAGAAAAAGATTGAAGGTGCGCGGTGGGACGATTTGGGCCGACTTCCGGTCCCTCAACGGTTGCCGGGGTGGAAGCCCATCTTGCGACCGTGGGTCGGGGCTTCGGGAGTCGTGAGGCGGCGGATGGTGTCGACGATCGCGGCGAGTTGCTCGTCGTGGGCACCGACGCGGCTTTCGAGCGCGGCAAGCTGGGCGGACAAGGCCTTGTGGTTGACCATCAGTTGGCGCAGACGGACGAAGGCGCGGACGACGTGGACGCTCATTTCCACCGCGGCATCGCTGTTGAGCACGTTGGCGGCTTGGATGGCGCCGTGCTCGGTGAAAGCGTAGGGGAGGTACTTGACGTTGTGGCCTCGCTTCAAGGTCGCATTTTGCGACCTTGAACGCACAACTTCCTGTCTATCAATCTGAAAGCAGAAGTCAGAAGGGAACTTGCTCAGGTTGCGTCGCACCTGTTCGTTCAGCCGCTTGGTGCTCACGCCATAGAGCGCGGCCAGGTCGCGGTCGAGGACCACGCGCAGGCCGCGCAGGACCAAAATGCGGCTTTCGATCCGCTCGGCCGGGATCAGGGATACATCGCTCGTCATGCCAATGCCCGAGCTTCGGCGACGCCTGCCGAAGGCGGCAAGTCAGTCGCGGTCGGCGGCCAGCTTTTGCTGCAAATGGGTGAGGCGTTGCTTCGATTCGCTGTTGCGCACGGCCATGGCGTAGGCGGCGGGTTCGCCGACGATGAAGACCTTCTTCCGGCCGCGGGTGATCGCGGTGTAGAGGAGGTTGCGCTGCAGCATCATGAAGTGCGCCTTGAGGAGCGGCACGATGACGACCGGGTACTCGCTGCCCTGGCTCTTGTGGATGCTGATCGTGTAGGCGAGGGCGAGGTCGCCGAATTCACCGCGGTCAAAGGTGTGCTTCTCGCCGTCGAAGTCGGCGATGAGCGTGCCCTCGACGCCGTCGGTGCTGACGACGGAGCCGATGTCGCCGTTGAAGAGGTTCTTGTCGTAGTTGTTCCGCAGCTGGATCACCTTATCGCCGGGCCGGTACTCGCCGCCGGGCGTGCGGAGGCCCTGACCGTGGGGGTTGAGGGCGGCCTGAAGTTGAACGTTGAAGTTGGCGACGCCGGCGACGCCCTTGTGCATGGGGGCGAGGACCTGCACGTCGTTGATGGGGTGCGGCCACTTGAGCTTGCGCGGCACGAACTCCGTGCAGAGCTGGATCACCTTGCGCAGGCAATCCTCGGCGTCGGTGGCGGTGATGAAGTTGAGGTCGCACCACACCTGGGCGCCCGCGACATCGGGTACGGCGGGCGGGAGCGACGCATCGCCGGCGTTGATCGCGTGCGCGGTGGTCACGATCTGGCTCTGGCCCTGCTGGCGGTAGATGACGGCGAGGCGGGTGACGGGGATGCGTTCGGTGCCGATGAGGTCCTTCAGCACATTGCCGGCGCCGACGCTGGGGAGCTGGTCGGTGTCGCCCACGAGCAGCAGGTGGGCCCGCGACGGCACCGCCTGGAACAGTGCGGCGGCGAGGCGCGTGTCGAGCATCGAGGCCTCGTCGAGCACGAGGAAATCGGTCGCGAGCGGCGCCGACTCGTTGGCCACGAAGCCGCCGCGGGCGGCGTCGTACTTGAGCAACCGGTGGATCGTCGAGGCGAAGCCACCGGTGGTTTCGGCCAGCCGCTGGGCGGCGCGGCCCGTGGGCGCAGCGAGGTGCACCCGCACCTTCTTGGCCTTCAGGATCTCGACGAGGGCGCGCAGGATCGTGGTCTTGCCGGTGCCCGGTCCGCCGGTGAGGACCGAGACCTTGTGGGCGAGGGCGTTCTTGACCGCGGAGCGCTGCAACGGGTGGAACTCGAAGCCGGCCTTTTCCTCGGCCCAGGCGACGGCGGCGTCGATCTTGATGGGCGGGAGGCCGCTGCCGACTTTCGTCAGGCGATCGACCGTGGCCGCGATCTTTTCCTCGAAGCGGTCGTTGTGCGGGAGCTGGATGAGCGCCGAACCGGGCAGGGGGTCAGCGACATTGGCCGGCCAGTGCCGCACGAGCGATTTGGCCTGCACCAAGGCCTCGATGCGGGCGGCGACGAGTTTCGAGTCGGTCTCCAGCAGGTTGGCGGTATAGTCACCGAGATCGGCCTCGCGAAAAGCGGTGTGGCCCTCCTCTTGCAGGGTTTCGAGGGCGAAGAGGATGCCGGCATCAAGCCGCGGTGGCGCGTCGTTGGCGAAGCCAAGGTTGATCGCGATGCGGTCGGCCGTCTTGAACCCGATGCCCTCGATCTCGCGGGCCACGCGGTAGGGCTCGGTGGTGAGAATGCGCTTCGCCTCGGCGCCGAACTGTTTCACGAGCTTCACGCACTGGCCCGGCGTCACGCCGTAGGTCTGGAGGAAAATGTAGAGTTCGCGCTCGGTGCGCTTGGCATCCCAGGCCTCCTTGATGGCGGCGGCCCGCTTCTTGCCGATGCCGGGGACGTCGCGGAGGCGGGCCGACTCCTCGCTCAGCACCCGGAAAGTGTCGGTGCCGAACACGTCGACGATCTTGTTCGCGTAAACCTTGCCGATGCCGGAGACGAGGCCGCTGCCGAGGTACTTGCGGATGCCGTAGACGGAGGCGGGAAGTTCGGATTTGAAGGCGAGCACCTTGAACTGTGCGCCATGCTGCGCGTGCTTCGTCCACTCGCCCGTGAGGTGTAGCGTCTCGCCGCACTCAACGCCGGGCAGCGGGCCGACGATCGTGACCGGCGCCGGGCGGTTGCCTTCTGCCGACTTGCCCTCCGCAGCCTTGGCGGAGGACGGGTCGGGGCGGAACTCGGCGATGGTGTAGTGGTTCTCCTCATTGAAGAAGATGATGCGCTCGAGGACGCCGGTGAGGGTGTTGGTTGCGGGAGAAGCCACGTCGGGTCCGAGCCAAAGCCGGGAAGGGCGGTGACGCAACTGCCGGCGCGATGGACTTTGGAGAAGAATGCGCCATTTTCCCGGCATGCGTTATTTCGAGGACGTGAACGTCGGCGACCGGTTCCACACGGGCGAGTTGGAGATCACCGAGGCAGACATCGTTGCCTTTGGCCGGCAGTTTGACCCGCAGCCGTTTCACACCGATCCGGCTGCCGCTGGCGGCACGCTGTTCGGGCGGCTGGTGGCGAGCGGCTGGCACACGGCGGCGGTCAGCATGCGTCTCATGGTGCTGAGCGACATGGAACTGGACGGCGGCGTGATCGGGCAGGGAGTGGAGGCTTTGCGCTGGCCGCGCCCGGTGCTCCCGGGCGACCGCTTGCGGGTGGTGATGGAGGTGGTGGAACTCCGTCCGCTCGCCCATCGCCCGGAGCGCGGGCTGATCCGCCTGCACTGCCGCACGCTCAACCAGCACGGGAAAATCGTCCAGGACATGACCGCGAGCTTGGTCATCGCTCGACGGCATCCGCTGCCGCCGGCGACGGACTGAGGTGCGGTGCTAGGCTTCAGCAGTTGTGCTTCATTGCGCCGGGCGGGCCGCTTTGCGCCTTTGCATGCCGGCGGCATCTTGCTTTGTTTGGGACATGACCCTGTTGGCCGACGGGACGGTCGCCTTGGTGGCGTTGCTGCACCTCTGGTTTCTGGTGCTGGAGATGTTTCTGTGGACGACACCATACGGGCGCCGGACCTTTGGGCTGACACCTGAACGGGCCGAGGCCACGCGGTCGCTGGCCGCCAATCAGGGGCTCTACAACGGGTTCCTCGCGGCCGGGCTGGCCTGGGGTCTCTGGGCCGGCGAGGCCGGTTATCCGGTCAAAGTGTTTTTCCTCGGCTGCGTCATCGTGGCCGGAATTTTCGGTGCCGCCACGGCGCACCGGAAGATCCTGTGGGTGCAGGCGGTGCCTGGTGCGGTGGCGCTCGGCCTCGTCTGTCTCACGGCGAGCTGAAGTCGGGCACCCCGCCGGCGTTGCGACTATGCCCATGAAAATGTCCCTGCCCGGTCTCTCGCGCTCTCGCGCCCTGCAATATGCCCGGCTGGGTCGGGCCGGCATCAGTCGCGAATGGCCGCACGCCTACCAGCATCTGGCCCAGAGTCTGGCGGATGTGCGCAGCCCCCGCGAATTGCATCCCGCCTTCTACGGCTGCTACGACTGGCACTCGTCCGTGCACACGCACTGGATGCTGGCGCGGTTGCGGCGGCTTTTTCCGCGGCTGCCGGTGGCACGCGCGATTGACGCGACGCTTGATCGTCACCTGACTCCGGAGAACATTGCCGCCGAGCTGGCGTATTTCATGTCGCCTGGGCGCGGCGCATTCGAACGCCCCTATGGCTGGGCCTGGTTGCTGATGCTCGCCACAGAAGTGCGGGCGGGTTCGTACCCCGCGGCCCAGCGCTGGGGGGCCGCGCTGCGTCCGCTGGAAACGCACCTGGCCCGGGTCGCGGTCGACTGGCTTTCGCGCCTGGGCCAGCCGATGCGGTGCGGGTTGCACCCCAACACGGCCTTCGCCCTCGCCCACATGCTCGACTACGCCCGGACGGTCCGGGATCCGCTGCTCGAACGGGTGATCGTTGCCCGCAGTCGTGGATGGTACGCGAATGACCGGGCAATACCCGCGGCCTGGGAGCCGGGTGGATCCGACTTCATCTCGCCGGCGTTGGCCGAGGCTGATCTCATGCGCCGGATCCTGCCGGAGTCGGATTTTGCGGCTTGGTGGCACCAGTTCCTGCCGCGCCTGCCGGATTCGCTGCTCGAGCCGGCGGTGCCGCTGGACCACACGGATCCGCAGTTCGTGCACCTCGACGGTCTCAACCTGAGCCGCGCCTGGATGCTGCGAGGCATCGCCGGCAGCCTGCCGAAGGACGACCCCTCGAAAGTTGACCTGCTTGCCTCGGCCCAGCGGCATGCGGCGGTCGGACTCGTGCGCGTGGCGAGCGGCGATTATGTCGGCGAGCACTGGCTCGCGACCTTTGCCGTGCGCCTGATGACGTGACCGCGGCCGGCGGCTAGCGCGGGTCGGATTCGGCGTGGTCCCGCTTGAGCGCGGCGATCATCTGGACGATGTCGCGGCCAGCCTTGATGCCGACGTAGAAGACCAGAAATCCGTACCAGAACACTGAGCTGAGGATCAGGACGACCCAGATGAGGACAAAAGGATCTTTCATGATTCAGGCTGGGTTGGCGGGACGCGGGGACAGGAGTGAACCGGCGACCATGCCGAGGGCGGCGAGGCCGAAGGCGGCGGCGCCGGCGACTTGCGGCGGGATCGAGTACTGCTTGCCGATCAGGAGGAAAGTGATGGGGCCGATGGCACCCAGAATCAACGCGGCGTAGGCACCCTGGGCGGTGGCCCGTTTCCAGTAGAGGCCGGCAACGAGCAACGTGAACACGCTCGCGAGGTAGATGTTGCCCGTGACGGCGAGGTAGTCCCAGGCATTGCCCGGCATCTCATACCATAGGCCGTAGAACAGCAGGAAGATGCCGATGCCGAGGACGAGGAGACGGGTGAGGAGCAGCCGGCCCTTCGGCGACAGGGGCCGCTTCAGGCAGGGGGAGATGAGGTCGTTGTAGATCACCGTGGCCCAGGTCAGCATGTAGCCGCTGTCCGTGGACATCTCGGCGGCGAGCATCGCGGCGATCACGATGCCGATGATGCCAACCGGGAGCAACGTGCCGAGATACTGCGGCATCGCCGTGAGGGAGGTGGTCCCTTCGGGCAGGCCGCCTTGCTGCGCAAAGTAGACGAACGCGGCCGCGCCCCAAAGACCGGGCAGGAGGAAGCGGCCGACGAAATAGAACGACGTCCGCCGGTACATGGCCTTGGCGGTCGCGGCATCCTTGGCGGCCAGCACGCGGCTGATGACCGTCTGCCAGGTGGTGGCCGCCGCCAGCTGGCAGAGCACCATCCACAGGAGATAACCCGTGCCGAGGCTCGACTCATGGAATGGGTTGAACGGGTGGGCGTTCAGCTTCATCCCCGCCTGGCCCTGCCACGCGGCCTGCAGGGAGGTGATCAGGTCGAAGCCGCCGACGTTCACGATGACCAGGACGGAGGTGATGACGATGCCGACGCCCATCACGAGGAACTGCAGGTAATCGGTCACCAGGACCGACAGCATGCCGCCCAGCGCCGTGTAGACCAGGACGAGGCCGAGCAGGATCGTCATCACCCATTCGAGCCACGACGGCGGCATGCCGGTCGACCACACGAGGAACTCGCCGCCGAGCCGCAGGAAGATGCCCATGTTGAGCAGGCCGCCGAGCACGACGAAGAGACCGGCGAGCCAGCGGACGCGGACGTTGAAGCGCTTCTCGAAAAGCTCCGGGATCGTCATCACGCCCGCGGTGCGCAGCGGACCGATGATGAAGCCGGTGCGGCCGACGATCCAGAAGGCGAAGGCCATGATCACGCCGACTGAGGCCCCCGCGAGGCCCTTCTCGAAACCGAGCTGGGCGGTGTACATGATCGTGACGAGCCCCAGCTCGGTCGCGGCGAGGGAGGCGATGCCGAGGTTCACGTCCATCTCGCGGCCGGCGACGGCAAACTCCTCCACGCCGCGCACATAGCGCCGCATCCATAGGCCGGCGACCATGCAGCCGGCGAGATAGAGCACGATGATCAGCCAGTCGAGCGGGGTGAGGGACATGAACGGGAGAGGGCGAGCGAGAGCGCCGAGGCTGGCGGAACGCGGCGGCGAATAAAGCGGATTCTGGACGAATATTCCCGTACCCAACACTACCGCGCCGCACGCTCGGCCGTCGGCGGCCGGCCGTACGTCTTGCGATAGTCGCGCGAGAACTCGTGCACGCGCGCGTAGCCGATGCGGGCCGCGATCTCGGTCATGTTGAGGTCGGAATACAGGACCAGGCCGCGGGCGAGGCTCAGCCGGATCTGCTTCAACCGCTTCATCGGCGCCAAGCCCACCGCCTCGCGGCAGGCACGGGCGAGGGTGTTGGGACTGCGGCCCGATTGGCGGCAGAGGTCGTCGAGGGTGACCGTTCGCTCGATCTGCTGCCGCGCCCACGCCTCGACGTCCCACCACAGTTTGCCCGACGGCGAGGCCGGGGGCCGGTTGGCCTCGTGGGCCTCCAAGCCGGCGATCAACGCGAGCAGGTGAGATTGGCACCGGCAGTCGCGGGCCCAGGAGGGCGGCAGCTGCCAGGCGGCGTGCAACTCGGAGAAGGTGCGGGCCAGCGCCGACCGGCCCGGCAGGAGGCGCTGGGCAAAGTCGGGCGGGTTGAGGGTGGGGGCGGCGAAGTTGACGGAATAATAGATCCACGGCGCCTTGAGCACCCGACCCTCCACCCACTCATCCTCGTGGTACCATACGGCCGTGCCGGGTCCGAGTTTTTGCCTGCGTCCGTTGCACGTCTGCTCGACCTCGCCGGCGACGACCAGGTGGATCAGGTGGCCGGGCAACGAGGTCGCGGTGAACGCGTAATCGCGCTCCGGCCGCGCGAAGCGCTCGACCAGACGAATGCTCTCGATCGGGGAGGGGCCGGCCGGCGTGGGGATGGGCATGGCGATTTCTGCTAAACAATCCCCGGTCGCTGCTAAAGACGAAACGGTGGCCGCCTGCTAGATTGCGGTACCCCACCTATGAAAGTTCCCGCACCCGCCCAGTTGTCCGCGCAGTATGATCGCGACGGCTTCGTCGTCGTCCCCGATCTCATCAGTGCCGAGGAATGCGACAGGCTCAAGGCCGCGGCCCGCGACGTCCTCGACCACCACGCCAAGCCCGGCTCCTCGGTCTACGTGCATGTCGCCGTTGTGAACCCGACCTTTCGCGCCTTGGCCGAGGATCCGCGGGTTGTCGGCGTGCTCCAGGCGGTCATGCCGCAGGGCGTGATGTTCCTGAGCGACAAGATCGTCTACAAGGCGCCGGACAAGACCTTCCCGACACCCTGGCACATCGACTGTTTCTACTGGCGCAACACGCGGCCGAAGCTCTCGGTCTGGATTCCGCTCGATGACGCCACGGCCGCGAACGGCACGCTCACGGTCGTCCCCGGCAGCCACAAGCGCGACTGGCGCATGGTGAAGATGGGCCTGCCGAGCGGCGATTTCCAATACGAGATCGACGGCGGCGGGTGGAAGGACGGCGACGTGGTCACCTGCGCGATCAAGCGCGGCACGGCCATCGTGTTCTCCGACCGGCTGGTCCACGGTTCCACGGCCAACACGGCCGGCAAGGACCGTTACGCGATCATCAGCACCTACCACGCGCCGGCGGCCGACGAGCCGTTCGACCTGGATTTTCCGGCGCGCAAGGTGCTGGTGCCTTCCTTGTAGCCGGGGTCGTTGACACCGGAGGCGGCGGACCGGGGTCAGCGACCCCGGCTACAGCTTCGCCAGCAAATCCCGCCCCAGCGCCGGCAAATCCGGGTAAACCTTTTCCGCGCCCGCGGCATTCAGTTCCGCCGCGTCGTGCGTGCCGGTCGTCACGCACCAGCAGGCGAAGCCGCCGTTGTGCGCCGCCTGCACGTCGAACGGCGAATCGCCGATCAGCAGTGTTTCCGCCGGCTTCGCGTCGAGCTCGCGCAGCGCATGCGCGGCAAACTCCGGCTGCGGCTTGAACCAGGGCGTGTCGCCGGCCGCGAAATTGCCCGCGAGGTAAGGCGTGACCCCCAAGTGGGCGCACACCTTCCGGGAGGAGTCGCCGTGCTTGTTGGTGAAGACCGCCAGCTTCACGCCGCGCGCGTGCAGGGCTTGCACCAGGTCCAGCCCACCCGGCATGAGCTTCACATCCTCGAGCAGGATCTGCAGGGAGTACGCCAGGTGCACCTTCATCGCCGCCGGGATGAGGTCCGGCGGGAGGAAGTGGCTCATCGCATTGGCCAGGCCACCGCCGACGGCCCGCCGCACCTGTGCGATCGTCGGCGCCGGCCGGCCGAACTGGGGCAGGGTGTGCACATAGGCCCGGTGGATGGTCGTGAACGCATCCACGAGGGTGCCATCGAGGTCGAGCAGTACGTTACGGAAGGCCATGCGGCTTCCGAACATGCCGATGCGGGTCGGTGAAAACACGTCAATTTTGGGGTTTTGCTTTGGGGCCGGCCCATTACAACCGAGCCTGATGTGCGCCGCACCTGCCGCTAATCCCCCGACCGTCACCGCCGCGCTGGCAGGTGAAGTCCTGGAGGTCGCGCTCGCCGGTCGCTGGCGCGTCACCGAGCCGCGACCGCATTGGCTGGATGTTCTTGAAGGGCGAACGCCGCGGTGGGTGAAGGTGACGGTCGACCAAGTGGAGAAATGGGACAGCTCCCTCCTCCTGTTCCTTTTTGAAGTGCGGCAGTGGGCCCGCATGACGGGCGCCCACCTCGACACCGAGGCCCTGCCGGAAAAGCTGCAGGCCCTCCTCGCACAGCTCTCCCGTTCGCACGAGACCAGCGTGCCGTTCGACCGGACCGAGAGCTTCGTCACCGCAGTCGGCCAGGCGACCATGGAGGTCTGGAAGAAGGGCAGCGACATCTCCCACTTTGTCGGCGAGTGCACCTACAGCGCCCTCAAGCTCGCCAAATTGCCGCACAAGTTCCGCTGGAAGGACTGCGTCCATGAGATGCAGCAATGCGGCGCCATGGCGCTGCCCATCGTGAGCCTCATCAGTTTTCTGGTCGGCCTCACGCTCGCCTACACCGGTGCGCTCGTGCTGCGGCAGTACGGCGGCGACATCTACGTCGCCGACCTCGTCGGCCTCTCCATGGTGCGGGAGATGGGCGCCCTCATGACCGGCATCGTCCTCGCCGGCCGCACCGGCGCGGCCTTCGCGGCGCACCTTGGCAACATGAAGGCCAACGAGGAGATCGACGCCCTCGAGACGCTGGGCATCTCGCCCGTGGACTTCCTCGTCGCCCCGCGCCTGCTGGCGCTCGGGGTGATGATGCCGCTCCTGTCGCTCTACGCCAACTGCCTCGGCATCGCGGGCGGCATGACCGTGGCGGCGATGGTGCTGGAAATCTCGCCGACCGCTTTCTGGGTCGAGATGCTGACGATCGTGGATCTTTCCGACATCGTCTCGGGCATGGTCAAGGCCACGACCTTCGGCGCGATCGTGGGTCTGGCCGGCTGCCTCCGCGGCCTGCAGGCGGAACGCAGCGCGGCCGGCGTCGGCCGGGCGGCCACCTCGGCGGTCGTGACCGCCATCCTCTTCATCATCGTGGCGGACGCCATTTACGCCGTGGTGTTCGACATCCTCGGCATCTGACCCGCGATGACGCCCGACCAACCTGTTCCCGCCATCGAGGTCGAAGCCGTCACCTGCGGCTACGGCGGCAACATCGTCCTGCGCGACGTGAGCTTCACCGTGCCCCCCGGCGAGATCTTCTTCATCATCGGCGGCTCGGGCTGCGGCAAGAGCACGCTCCTGCGCCACCTGATCGGCATCCATCTCCCGACGGCCGGCGAGGTGCGGTTTTTCGGCGCGCCCTTCAACCATGCCGACGCGGCCACGCGCCGCGGGCTGCTCCGGACCTTCGGCGTCCTCTACCAGAGCGCCGCCCTGTGGAGCTCCCTCACGCTCCGCGAGAACGTCTCCCTGCCGCTCGAGGAATACACCGACCTGAAGAAGCGCGAGATCGAGGAGATCGCCACCCTCAAGCTCGCCCAGGTCGGCCTCACCGGCTTCGAGGACTACTACCCGGCCGAGATCAGCGGCGGCATGAAGAAGCGCGCCGGCCTCGCCCGGGCGCTCGCGCTCGATCCCGCCATCGTCTTCCTCGACGAGCCGTCGGCCGGCCTCGACCCCATCACGTCGCGCAAGCTCGACGACCTCGTCCTCGAGATCCGCGAGATGTTCGGCACCACGCTGGTCGTGGTCTCGCACGAACTCGCCTCGATCTTCAGCATCGCTGACCGCGTCATCATGCTCGACAAATCCCAGAAGGGCATCATCGCCGAGGGCAAGCCGCAGGCGCTGGCGGAGACGAGCCGCGACCCGCGGGTGACCGAGTTCCTCTACCGGGGCGACCGGCCGGGAGGTGCCGCATGAATTATTGCTTTGTCATCGGTGGCGAAGCCTCGAATCCATTGGGGCTGGCGCACCTGAACCGGCGCGTCGCCCCGCCAACAACCATCCGAGCATGAAAACCAAGGTCAGTCCCGCCGTGGTCGGCGCCTTCGTGATCGGCGCGTTTGCGCTGGGCATCATCGCCTTGCTGTCCTTCGGCAGCATCAACCTCTTCTCGAAGCCGCAGCGCTTCATCGTCTACTTCGACGAGTCCATCCACGGCCTCGACCTCGGCTCGCCCGTCAAGCTCCGCGGCGTGCGCGTCGGCCGGGTGGTGGATCTCAACGTGCGCTTTGACGACAAGACGCAGCAGTCCGTCGTCATGGTCATCTGCGAGTTCAACCGCAGCCTCGTGGCCGACAACCAGGGTGTCTCGATCAACGTCGCCAACCGCGAGGCCCTGCAGCAACTCATCGACCAGGGCCTGCGCGCCCAGCTGGGCGTCATCGGCCTCGCGACGGGCCTGCTCTACGTCGAGCTCGATTTCCTCGATCCGAAGGAATACCCCGACAAGCACCGCACCGCCGAGCTGCGCTACGCGATCATGCCGGCGGTGCCGTCGGCCATCTCGGAGTTCCAGGCCAGCCTCACCGAGATTCTGGCCGGCGTGCGCAAGGTCGATTTCGTCGGGATCTCGAAGGAGGTGAAGCTGCTCCTGGCCGACACGCGCCGGCAGGTGAACACCCTCGACGTCAAGGAACTTATCGCGCAGTGGACGAAGGCCGCTGAGTCGGTCAATGCCTTTGCCTCGGATCCGGAGCTCAAGGCCACGCTCGCCAACCTGAACGGCGCCGTCACCGACCTGCGCGGCGTTCTGGCCCGGCTCGACGGCCAGATCGATCCCGCCGGCGAGAAGCTCGGCGCCACCCTGGCCGAGGCCCAGCAGGCCCTCGCCGCCTTCAACAACACCGCGGTCACGCTGCGCCGCTTCATCAACGCCCAGCAGAACCTCGGCGAGGGGGCCAATCAGGCCTTCACGCGCCTGGCCGAGGCGGCGGATGCCGTGCAACGCCTGGCCGATTTCATCGAACGCAACCCGCAGGCCCTCCTCGCCGGACGCCCGCGGCCTGAGAAGCTGCCTTGAAACCTCCTGCGCCATGAACGCCCAACCTCCTAGTTTCCTGCGCTCCGTCTCGGTGCTCCTCGCCGTCGTCGGCTTCGGTCTCGCCGGCTGCTCGATCCTGCCGGCGCCGCCGGCGGACCCGACGCGTTATTTCGTCCTGACCGGTCCGAACCTGAATGACGACGGCGTGCGCAACTTCGGTGGCGCGCTCAAGGTTGGCCTCAAGGCCGTCGAGATCGCGCCCTACCTGCGCAAGCCGACGATGGCGGTCCGCCGCGGCACGCATGAGGTGATCTACGACGATTACATCCGCTGGGCCGAGCCGCTTGACGCCGGCGTCGCCCGCATCGTGCAGGCCCGCCTTCTCGCCGCGCCCGGTATCGGCCGCGTCTACCACGCGCCGCTCTCCTTCGACCAGCAGCGCGACTACGACGTGTCGCTCAGTATCATCCGTTGCGAAGGCGTGACCGGCAACCATACGGTGGCACGCTTCGCCGCGGCCGTGGAGGTCACCACCTGCGGCGATGACCCCCAGGTCGTGCTGCGCAAGGTCTTCCAGGCGCCCGACGCGGAATGGGACGGCCAAGACTACGCCGCGCTCGCCCGCGCCCTCAGCCAGGACGTGGCCGCGCTCTGCGAGGAGATCGTCGCCGCCCTGCCGGAGAAGAAATAACCGGCGCGGGCCTGCTTACTTCAGCGCCCGGGCGATGCGTTCCAGGGCCTGTTCGACGTTGGCGCGCGAGTTGAAGGCGCTGATGCGCACGTGGCCCTCGCCGCACTTGCCGAAGCCGGCACCGGGCGTGCAGACGACCTGGGCGCTGTTCAGCAGGAGGTCGAAGAACTCCCACGAATCGCGGCCGGTGTTGATCCAGATGTACGGGGCGTTGTCGCCGCCGACGCAGGGGAGGCCGAGCTTGGCCATGGCCTCGCGGATGAGCTTCGCGTTGCCGAGGTAGAAGTCCGTCATCGCCCGCACCTGCTGCTTGCCGGTGTCGGTGTAGATCGCGGCCGCGGCCTTCTGCACGGGGTAGGAGACGCCGTTGAACTTCGTCGTGTGGCGGCGGTTCCAGAGGGCGTGCAGCGAGTGGGGCTTGCCGGCGGCGTCGAAGGCCTGGAGCGTCTTCGGGACGACCAGGTAGGCGCAGCGCGTGCCGGTGAATCCAGCGGTCTTCGAGTAGCTGCGGAACTCCATCGCGACGTCGCGGGCGCCCTCGATCTCGTAGATGGAGTGGGGGATCTGCGGGTCGCGGATGTAGGCCTCGTAGGCGGAGTCGAACAGGATGATGGCCTGGTGCTTCTTCGCGTAGGCGACCCACGCCGCGAGCTGCGCCTTGGTGGCGACGGCACCGGTCGGGTTGTTGGGGAAGCAGAGATAGATCAGGTCGGTCGCGACCGTCGGGATCGCGGGCACGTAGCCGTTGGCCGGGGTGCTCTCGAGGTAGGTCACGCCTTCGTAGCGGCCGTTCACGTTCGCGCCGGTGCGGCCGGCCATGACGTTCGTGTCGACATAGACGGGGTAGACGGGATCGGGAATCGCGAGGCGGATGTCGGTGCCGAAGATTTCCTGGATGTTGCCGCAATCGCACTTCGAGCCGTCGGAGACGAAGATCTCGTCGGCCTCGATCTTGCAGCCGCGGGCGGCGTAGTCGTGCTGCGCGATCGCCTCGCGGAGGAAGGCGTAGCCCTGCTCGGGACCGTAACCCTTGAACGTGGCGCGGTCGCCCAACTCGCTCACGCCGGCGTGGAAGGCCTCGAGGCAAACGGGCGGCAGCGGCTCCGTCACGTCACCGATGCCGAGGCGTATCACGGGCTTGGCGGGATTCGCGGCCGTGTAGGTGCTCACGCGCTTGGCGATGTCGCTGAAGAGGTACGAGGCCTTGAGCTTGGTGTAGTTCTCGTTGATTCTAATCATGGGTGTGGAATTGAGATGGGTTGCGCCCGCCCGCCTTCGCCCTGGCGGGCTACGGCGGGTTCGTCCTCAGGCAAGCTGAGGCGAAGTGTAGTTCTCGTTGATGCGGATTATGGGTGTGGAAGTTGGGTGAAAAACTTGAACAAACTCGCCGGCTCGGGTTAGTTCAAGCCCGACGTTGGCGAATGCGCGTCCCTTCCCCCATGCAAACGATCAAGACGACGACTGAAATGCGGATGGTGGCCGCCCAGTGGCGGGCCGCGGGCAAGTCCCTCGCGCTCGTGCCCACCATGGGTGCCCTGCACTCGGGCCAGGAGGCGCTCATCCGGGCCGCCGCCACCCAGGCCGATGTCGTCATCGTGTCGACCTTCGTCAATCCGCTGCAGTTCGCTCCTAACGAACTCATCGCCAAATACCCGCGCAGCTTCGACGAGGACCTCAAGCTGTGCGAGCGCTGCGGCGCGGCGATCGTTTTCGCCCCGGAGACCGAGGAGATTTTCCCGCGGGGCTACTCCACCTACGTCGCCGAGGAAGTCCTGAGCAAACCGCTCTGCGGCCAGTCGCGCCCCGCGCATTTCCGGGGTGTGGCGACGCTGACGGCCAAGCTGTTCAACATCATTTTGCCCCGTTACGTCTACTTCGGGCAGAAGACCGCCCAGCGCGCCGCGGTCGTGCGCAAGATGGCCGCCGACCTGCATTTTGACGTCGAGGTCGTGGTCGTGCCGACTGTGCGCGAACCCGACGGTCTCGCCGCCGGCGTGCGCAACCGCGAGTTCACCACCAGCCAGCGCCAGGAGTCCCTCGCCCTCAGCAAGGCGCTCAAGCGCGTGAAGGAAATGTTCGACGGCGGCGTGCGCAGCCCCGACCGCCTCATCGCCGAGGCGACGCACATCCTGAGCCAGCACCGCCGGGTGCGCATCATCTATATCACCGTGGTCGACCTCCAGACCATGGAACCCGCCCGCGATTTGGTTCCCGGCCGGTCCATGCTGGCCATCTCCGCGTGGGTGGATGAGATTCGGTTGATTGATAACATCGTGCTCTGAGCCGACTTGGATCGGTTTAGAGTTCGGACTATGCCGGTGATGAATCACGCTTTATCGGCAAAAATGATAGATTTTGGTAGATTTAGTTCAAAACATCTCAAAATTGCTTGCAGCCGGGCGGCCGGCGTCCCAAAAGCTTAACTCTCCGTCGCATCCTTTACCCTGCCATGTTGCCTCCCCCCGCTCCCCACCGTGCTGAAATCGAGCATCTTGTGCGTCGGGCGCTTTATCAGCGGCTGGGCAAGCCCGCGCCGAAAGGCGCGCAGGCGCCGAATCCCCTCCTCGTCAACATCAGCGCCCGGCACTGCCATCTGACTCCGCAGGCCGTGGAGACCCTTTTCGGCAAGGGCCGCACGCTCACGCCGATGAAGTGGCTCTACCAGAAGGACCAGTTTGCCGCGCAGGAAATGGTCACGCTCGTCGGCCCGCGCAGCCGCATCATCTCCAATCTCCGCATCCTCGGTCCCTGTCGCGACCTCAACCAGGTCGAGCTCGCCCGCACCGACGCCGTGGCGCTCGGTTTCGACGCCCCCGTCCGCCAGTCGGGCAACATCAAGGGCACGCCAGGCTGCATGCTCATGGGTCCCGCCGGCTTCCTCGAGCTCGAGGAGGGTGTGATCCGCGCCGCGCCGCACGCGCACATGCACCCCGACGACGCCGCATTCTACGGTGTGAAGGCCGGCGACTTCATGAAGCTCAAGGTTGGCGGTCCGTGCGCCATCACCTTCGACCGCCTGCTTGTCCGCGTCCACGCCGACTTCAAACTCGAGGTGCACATCGACACCGACGAGGGCAACGCCTGCGAGCTCGGTCCCGACACCCCCGTCGAACTCGTCCCCTGATCCCCTTTTCCGTTCATATCTCCACCCTCAAACCCAATAAACAATGAGTGATTCCATCGGTCTCGTAGAAACCCGCGGCTACACTGGCTCCATCGAAGCCAGCGATGCCATGGTCAAGGCGGCAAGCGTCTCGCTTGTGCGCACGGTTCAAATCGGCGGCGGCTTCGTGACCGTCGTCGTCAAGGGCGACGTCGGTTCCGTCAAGGCCTCCGTCGAGGCCGGCGCCGAGGCCGCCAAACGCGTCGGCGAGCTCGTCTGCTCGCACGTCATCGCCCGCCCGCATTCCGACCTGCTCAAGCAGCTCGGCCTGGCCTGAGCGCGGCGCCTCATCCCTCAACCTCCGTCAAACTTCCTACTCCCATGGCACAGTCCGCTCTAGGCATCATCGAAACCAAAGGCTTTTGCACCCTCACCGAGGCTGCTGACGCCGCCCTCAAGGCCGCCAACGTCGTCATGACTGGCTACGAGGCCGTCGGCTCCGGTTATGTGGCCGCGTTCTTCCGCGGTGACGTCGCCGCCGTCAAGGCCGCCGTCGAAGCCGGCGCCGAAGCCGGCAAGCGCGTCGGCGAAATCGTCAGCGTCCAGGTCATTCCGCGGCCGCACGACGACCTTGCCGGCCTCGGCAAGTGGCTCACGCCCCCGACCGCCTGACCCATTCCGGCCGGACCTGTCAGCTGACTCCGTCCCGATGAACATCCTCGTCGCCAACCTCGGCTCGACGTCGTTCAAATACCGCCTGTTCCGTTTCGCGGACGGGGCGGAGACGCTCGTCGCCAAGGGTGGGTATGAGCGCGTGACCGATTTCGGCCGCGCCATCGAGGACTGTCTCGCGTCGCTGCAGTCGGCCGGGCACCTGCGTTCGCCCAAGGATGTTCACGCGGTCGGCTTCAAGGCCGTCCACGGCGGCGAGGTCACCGGCTGCCTCACGGCCGATGAGAAGGTGGAGGCTGCGCTCATGGCGGCCGCCGACCTCGCCCCGGCGCACAACCCGGTCTACGCCGCCGGCATCCGGCAGTTCCGCCAGAAACTCCCCGGCGTCCCGCTGGTCGCGCTCTTCGAGACCGCGTTCTATCAGTGGGTCGCCGATCCGGCCCGCCGCTACGCCGTGCCCGAAGCCTGGTTCCAGGCCGGCGTGCGCCGCTACGGCTTCCACGGCGCGAGCCACAAGTTCATCGCCGAGCGCTCGGCTGAGCTCCTCGGTCGGGCCGACGTCGCCAAGATCGTGCGCGAGCTCTACCAGGCCGGTCCCCGCGAGGTGGCCGCCCCGCCGCTGCGCGTAATCTCCTGCCACCTCGGCGGCTCGAGCTCCGTCACCGGCATCCGCAACGGCGTCGCCATCGGCACCAGCATGGGCCTCAGCGCCCAGTCCGGCCTGCCGCAGAACAACCGCGTCGGCGACCTCGACAGCTTCGCCATCCCGTACATCCACCGGAAGCTCGGCCTGTCCATCCCCGAGATCGAGAAGCAGCTCGCCGCGCAGGGCGGCCTCCTCGGCCTCTCGGGTGTAGGCAACGACCTGCGCGACATCCGCGCCGCTTCGCTCGCCGGCAACGCCCGCGCCACGCTCGCCATCGAGGCCTTCGTGCACTCCATCCGCCATTATCTGGGCGCCTTCTGGATCGCCCTCGGCGGCTGCGACGCTGTCGTCTTCACCGGCGGCATCGGCGA
>CAYHEW010000007.1:83064-106475 GCA_964355715.1 uncultured Opitutaceae bacterium
TCTGGATCGCCCTCGGCGGCTGCGACGCTGTCGTCTTCACCGGCGGCATCGGCGAAAACAACCCGTGGCTCCGCGACCTCGTCTGCGGTGGCCTGACCGAACTCGGCCTCCAACTCGACCCGGCCCGCAACCAGGCCGGCGTGCCCGAGACCAATCTCGCCGCCGATTCTTCCCGCACCCGCGTCCTCGCGATCCCGGCCAACGAGGAGCTCGTCGTCGCCCGCGAAACGCGCCGCCACCTCGGCGCCGCCTGATTTTCCCGTCCGTTTTTCAACCTCAATCCTCAACTCCCACAACCTTATGTCCCAAGCCATCGGTCTCCTCGAAACCCGCGGTATCACCGCGCTCGTCACCGGCACTGACGCCATGCTGAAGTCGGCCAACGTCACGCTCGCCGCGCCCATGAAGCAGGTCGGCAACGCCCTCGTCACCGCCATCGTGGTCGGCGATGTCGCCGCCGTGAAGGCCGCGACCGACGCCGGCGCCCAGGCCGCCCGCACCGTCGGCGAAGTGGTCTCCGTGCAGGTCATCCCGCGTCCGCATGACGACGTGGCCTCGATCCTGCCGAAGTTCGCCGCGCCCGCCAAAAAGTAACCCTCCTCCCTCCGTGGCCGCGGTGCCGCCGGTCTTCCGACCGGTGCCGCCGCGGGCCGGGGGCTCCCCGCCATGTTCCTCGCCCGTGTCATCGGCTCGGTTGTCGCGACGAAGAAAGACGCCGCCATGACCGGTCGCAAACTGCTCCTGCTCCGGCCCCTCCTCGTCGATGAGGCCAATCCCGACCGCTTCAAGCCCGGCACCAACACGATCGTCGCCGTCGACGCCCTCGGCGCCGGCATCGATGAGGTCGTGCTCTTTTGCCAGGGCAGTTCCGCCCGCCAGGCCTCCGGCATGAAGACCCTCCCGGTCGACGCCGTGATCATCGGCATCGTCGACACCGTGGACGTCCTCAACCGCAAGATCTATCCGCCCGCCTCCCGCTGATCCTCATGAGCAACTCGCTGCAACTTGACGAAAAACTCCTGCGCGCCGTCGTCGACGAAGTCATGCGCGGGCTGGGCCGCTCCGCCGCGCCCGCGTCGTCCACTCCGGCCCCGGCCGCCGCCCCCAACGTCATCACCGCGCCGCGCCGCGACTCCCGCTACGGCATCTTCACCGATGTCGGCGCCGCCTGCACCGCCGCACACCAGGCCTTCCTGCAACTCCAGCAGAAGGGCCTCGCCGGCCGCGCCCGCGTGGTCGAGATCGTCAAGACGCTCTGCGAGAAGAACGCCGTCGCGTGGGGCAACCTCGAGTTCGAGGAGACCAAGATCGGCCGCCGCAACCACAAGGTCGAGAAGCTCCAGATCGTGAAGCTCGTGCCCGGCCTCGAGTGGCTGCGGCCCTACGGCATGTCCGGCGACCACGGCATCACCCTCGAGGAGCAGACCCCCTTCGGTGTCATCGGCGCCGTCACGCCCGTCACCCATTCCGTGCCCACCATCGCGGGCAACATCGTCTCCATGGTGGCCGCCGGCAACGCCGTCGTCGTCAACCCGCACCCGGGTGGCGCCCGCTGCGCCGCCGTCGCGGTCCGCGCCTTCAACGAGGCGATCCACGCCGAACTAGGCATCGAGCACCTCGTCTGCCTCATCGCCGACCCGACCCTCGAGACCTTCGCCGCCCTCTGCCAGCACCCGCTGACCCGCATCCTCTGCGTCACCGGCGGCCCGGCGGTCGTCAACGCCGCGATGAAATCCGGCAAGCGCGCCATCTGCGCCGGCCCCGGCAATCCCCCGGTCGTCGTCGACGGCACGGGCAGCCTGGCCAAGGCCGCGTCCGACATCATCAAGGGCGGCGCCTACGACAACAACCTCCTCTGCGTCGGCGAAAAGCAGGTCTTCGTCCTCGAGGCTGTCGCCGAGCGCTTCATGAACGAGCTCGCCGCCGCCGGCGCCGCCAAGCTCACCTCGGCCGAGCTCGCCCGCCTCACGTCCGTCGCGTTCACCAACGCCAAGGACGCCGGCGGCTGCTCGCACCCGGTGCTCAACCGCAAGCTCGTCGGCGCGGATGCCGCCGTCCTCGCCCAGCACGCCGGCGCGACCGTCTCGCCCGACTGCCCGATGCTCTTCGCCGAGACCGACGCCGAGCACGCCTTCGTCATGGAGGAGCAGATGATGCCCATGATCCCGGTCGTGCGCGTGAAGAACTTTGACGAGGCCGTGGCCTATGCGCTCAAGAGCGAGCACGGCTACAAGCATTCCGCCATCCTGCACTCGCTCAACGTCGACCGCATGACCCAGATGGCCCGCGCCCTCGACACGACGCTCTTCGTCAAGAATGGACCCAGCACCGCCGGCCTCGGCCTCGGCGGCGAGGGTTACCTCAACTACTCCATCGCCACGACGACGGGCGAGGGCATCTGCACGCCGCGCACTTTCACCCGCACGCGGCGCTGCGCGATGGTCGACAACCTGCGCATCTACTGAGCCCGCCATGCAACTTGCCCGCGTAGACGGCGTCGTGGTCGCGACCGTGTGCCACCCCAGCATGGGGCGGTTCCGGACCGTGATCTGCCAGCCGCTCAATGCGGAGGGCCAGCCGGAGGGCACCCCCGTCCTCGCGGTCGATGCCCACGGCGCGGGCCTGCACCAGCAGGTCATCATCTCGACCGACGGTTCCGCGACTCGCGAACTCGTTGGCGACGAGCATTCCCCGCTCCGCAACTTCATCTGCGCCATCGCCGACCCGGCGGCGCCCGCCGCCTGAACCCATGCGCCTCGGCTACGTCATCGGCAAGGTCACCCTCAGCACCCAGGACCCGGGGCTGACCGGCGCGCGTTTCCTGCTGGTTCAGCCATTCGACCATGCCCAGTTCGCCGGCGCGCCCATGACGCCCCTCGCCAAGGGCTCGACCGTGGTCGTGTACGACAACCTCGGCGCCGGCCTCGGCCAGATCATCGGCTTCACCGAGGGGGCGGAGGCCACCGCGCCATTTTCCCAGCCGACTCCGGTCGACGCCTACAACGCCGCCATCATCAACCAGATCTTCTACACGCCCCCGGCCGCCTGAGGCCGTTAGCATCCCTTATCAATCTTCCCTAAATTCCCATGCGCCACGTCATCACCGCCCAGGATGTTGAAACCTTCCTCCGCACCGGCCAGCCGGTGCCGGACGACGCCATCCTCACGCCGGCTGCCCGCGACGCCCTCCGGGGCCGCGCCTCGATTCTCCCCGGTCGCGGGTCTGCCCCCGCCACTGCCAAGGGCAAGTCGGCCGAGCCCTCCACGCCCGACCTCGAGTTCAAGTGGACGCCCGGCTCCGACCCGAAGACGCCGGCCGAGATCGAGCGGTTCTTCCGTTCGCCCGAGGTCGAGATTCTCAAGGAGCGCATCTGCGACATCGGCCGCCGCCTGTGGACTCGCGACTACACCGACGGCAACGGCGGCAACATCACCATCCGCGTCGGTGACAACCTCGCCCTCTGCACACCGACCCTCATCTGCAAGGGCTTCATGAAGCCCGAGGACATGTGCCTGGTGGACCTCGACGGCAAGCAGCTCGCCGGCACGCGCAAGCGCACGAGCGAGGCCATGACCCACTTCGGCATCATGAAGCGTCAGCCGGCCTGCAAGTCCTGCGTCCATGCGCACCCGCCCCACGCCACCGCCTTCGCCATCGCCAACACCGGCATCCCGTCCTGCCTGATTCCCGAGGCCGAGGTCTTCCTCGGCAAGATCGGCATCGCCAAGTACCAGACCCCCGGCACGCCGGCCAATGCCGACGAGGTGGGTGAGGTGGGCAGGGACCACCAGGCCGTCCTCATGCAGAACCACGGCGTCATCGTCTGGGGCAAGGACGTCGAGGACGCGTACTGGAAGATGGAGAATATCGACTCTTATTGCCGCACCATCTGGATCGCCGCTGGTCTCGGCACGGGGCTGCACCGCTTCACGGGCAGCCAGGCGAAGGAGCTCGTCGAGCTTCGCCAGAAGCTCGGCATGCCCGACCCGCGTGCGAACCTCAAGGAGTGCGAGCTCTGCGACACGATCGATTTCCGCCCGGGCGCCGTGTGCTCGGCTCCGACCAAGCCCGGCTCTGACGGCCCCGCGGCCGACGCCGAGGTCGAGGCGCTGGTGAAGAAGATCGCCGAGCAGATCCTGCAGCAGATCAAGGGCTGAATCGCGATTGCCCGATAGCTTCCTCCGCGTTTGCGTGTCCGCATGTTTGCGCGCGTCGCCATCGTCGGCTCGGGGGCCATCGGCACCTATTACGGCACGCGCCACGCGCTGGCCGGGGCAGACGTACGCTTCCTGCTGCGCGGCGACTATGAAACCGTGCGCCAGCGCGGGTCGCTGCGCGTAACGCTGCGCGATGGCGTTCACGAGCTGAAGCCGGCGCAGGTTTTCCGCACGACCGCCGAGATCGGCCCGGTCGACCTTGTCATCATCACGCTCAAGACCACGGCCAATGCCGCCCTGGCGGAGCTGCTGCCGCCGCTGCTCGGCCCAGAAACGGCGATCCTCACGCTGCAGAACGGCCTTGGCGCCGATGAGGCCATTGCGGCGCAGTTCGGCGCGGAGCGCGTGATTGGCGGCCTGGCTTTCATTGCGGTCACGCGGTCGGGGCCGGGTGAGGTCACCTGTCACCATCCGGGTTCGCTCACACTGGGTGAGTTCGGCCGCCGGCCCCTTGAGCGCACGCGGCAGCTCGCGCTTCGGTTCGACGCCGCCGGAGTGAAGACCCGGATTGCCGCCAATCTGTTCGAGGCGCGCTGGCGCAAGCTCGTCTGGAACGTGCCCTTCAACGGACTCGCCATCGCCCGCGGCGGCATCACGACCGACAAGCTGTGCGCGGATCCCGCGCTGGCGGCCGAGGTGCGCGAACTCATGCGCGAGGTGCAGCACGCGGCGGCGGCCTTCGGCTTCGCGATCCCGGACGAGTTTTTGAAACTGCAGTTCGACGTCACCCCGCCGATGGGCGCCTATCCGCCGTCGAGTCTCGTGGATTTCCTCGCCGGCCGCGAGGTCGAGGTGGGCGCCATCTGGGCCGAGCCCCTGCGCCGCGCGCAGGCGGCGGGCGTGGCCGCGCCGCGGCTGGCGGCGCTGGAGGCGGAGCTGCGACGGTTATGCCTGTAGGGCAGGGTCGCCGAGAACCGCCGAGCCAACGCTCAACACTTAACGTTCAACTTTTAACGCTCAAGTGACCGGCCACATACTCTCTCAGGTTCCACTTAAGCGTTAAAAGTTAAGCGTTAAACGTTGAGCGTTATCTGCACGAGAGAGCTGCTTCCGACAAAGGCGGCGAAAATCACGGCATAGTCGTCTCCACCATCGAAGATGATTCGACACCCCGCAGCACATCCTCTGTGCTCAGCGGCCTTCATTCATGAAACTCGGCGCGCATATTTACCTCTGGATGGAAAAGTGGTCCGACCGCGAAGTCGGTCTCTTCGAGCGGGCGAAAAAGCTCGGGCTCGACACGATCGAGCTTTCGGTGGGGCTCGACGTTCCCTACGACCGGGCCCTGACCCGCCGCGCCGCCAAGGATGCCGGCATCACGCTCGTGGTCGGTCCCGGCGGCGCCTGGCCGGACAATGCCGACCTCGCGGCCGACGACCCCGCGCACCGTCGTGCCGCCTTCGATTTTCATCGCAACATCATCGACGAGACGGCCGAGGTCGGTGGCATCTGCTATGCCGGCGCGTTGTACGGCCGGCCGGGCAAGTCGCTGCGGCGGCGTCCGCCGGCGGACGAACTGGCGCGTGCTGCCGAGGGCCTGCGCGGTCTCGCGGCCCATGCGGCCAAGGCCGGCATCATGCTCGCGATCGAGCCGATGAGCCGTTTCCGTTCGCACCTCGTCAACCAGCCGGCGCAGGCCGTGAAACTGATCGAGCTGGCCGGCCGGCCGGCCAACATGCGCGTGCTGTTCGACACCTACCACATGATCACCGAGCTGCGTGACCCCGCCGCGGCGATCCGCGCGACGGGCGACCTCCTGTGGGGCCTGCACGCGTGCGAGAACGACCGCGGCGTCCCGGGCGGCGGCCTGGTGCCGTGGCGCGATATCTTTGCGGCGCTCAAGCAGACGAAGGCCGATTACGTGGCTTTCGAGGGCTACAACACCGCCATCGGCGACTTCGGCTGGAACCGCGGCATCTTCCAGAACCTGTGCCCCGACGGCGACGCGTTCGTCAGCCAGGGGTTGGCGTTCATCAAGCCGTTGCTGTAGGCCGCCCGCTCGCGGGCGCTCGTTGGGTGTGCGCTTGCCAACAGAGCGCGAGCAAGCTCGCGGCCTACCGGTACGGAGCATGACGAGCGACTGAAGTCGCGGTCAATTCACCGCGGTTTGTACGTCTTCTGCTGCAGCGTCGCGCCCAGGAGGCGGCGGAAGGTCTTGAGGTCCTTCACGGCTTTCAGGGCGATCAGCTGGCGGGCCATGTTGCCGACGGCGGTGCCCTCGAGGTTGAAGGAGACGACCGGGATGCCGGCGGCATCGGCCGTCGCCTGGCAGAGGAGGCGGTTCTTGGAGCCGCCGCCAACCATGAGGATGCGGCGGAACTGGCGGCCGGTCATGCGCTCGAAGGCCGCCACGGCCTTGGCGTGGCCGGCACCGATGGAGTCGCAGATGAGGCGCGCGTAGCCGGCGAGATTCTTGGGCGCGGCCAGCTTCCGTTTTTTCAATTGCGCGTCGATGGCCGCCTTCATCGAGGCCGGGCTCGTGAACGCAGCATCCGTCGTGTCGAGGAGACCGGCGGGCGCGGGCTGCTTCTCCGCCGCCGTGATCAGCGCCGCCCATTCGCGGTCGTTCTGCGGGCGCTGCTTGAAGTCCTTCATGATCTGCTCAAGCAGGAAGAGGCCGACGACGTTGGTCAGCGGTCGGAAATGTCCGTCGCCCGTGCGTTCATTGGCCACGCGGGCCTTCTCCGCCTCGGCTCCGAGCACGGGCGTCTTGCTCTCGAAGCCGATCAGCGACCAGGTGCCGGAGCTGAGGTAGAGGTCATTGCCGTCCTCGGCCGCCGGCATCGCGTCGTAGGCGCTGGCTGTGTCGTGACTGGGCACGGCAATGACCTGCGCGCCGGCGAGCTCGGGGAAGTTGATCACGCGGCCAAGCTTCGTGCCGGGTTTGATCGGACCGGTGAACCATTCGGCGGGGATGTGAAAATGGCTGAGCGCGGCGCGCGACCACTCGCCGGGACCGTGGACGTCGAGCAACTGCGACGTGCTGGCGACGGTGAGCTCGTTCTCCATGCGCCCGCAGAGGAGGTAGTTGAAATAATCCGGCAGGAACAGGCAGCGCGTGGCGAGATCGGTGACCGCCGGACACCGGGCGACGGCCTCGGCGAGTTGGAGACTCGTGTTGTAGAAGACATTCGGGACGCCGGTCGCGGCATACATGCGGCTCGCGCCATTGGCGGCGAGGGTCTTTAGGCCGGCCTGGGTGCGGGCGTCGCGGTAGGCGTGCACCGGGAAGACGACGCGGCCGGCGTCATTGACCAGGACGTAGTCGCAGCCCCAGGTGTCCACGCCGACCGAGGCCAGCTTGGCCCCGCGGGGGAGAAGGGCGGCGGCCTTGCGCAGGCCGGTCTGCACCTCGTGCCAGAGGGTGCCGATCTCCCAGTAGGTGTGCGCCCCGAGGTCACGGTAGGCGTTGGGGAAACGGTGCGCTTCGGTGAGCGTCAGTCTGTTGCCGGACCAGGCGCCGAGGATGACGCGTCCGCTGGTGGCGCCAAGATCAACGGCGGCGGTGTGGATGACTTTGGCCATGATGGGGTTTTCGGTTGCTTCAACCTCTTCGCAGGGCGAAGTTTTCCAATCCAAAAATGCTCAACGCCGAACGAAAGCCGGTGACGGGGAAGCGGGTGCAGTTGATGGCCACATGTCTGTGCGACGCGTTCTATGCGGACGTCGCCAAGGCCACAGTTGAGGTGCTGGAACACGCGGGCTGCACCATCGATTTTCCAGAGGCCCAGACCTGCTGTGGCCAGCCGGCCTTCAACGGCGGCGACTGGACCGCCTCGCGCAAGGTCGTGCGCCATACGTTGCGCACCTTCACGGGCGATGATCCGGTAATCCTCCCTTCCGGGTCCTGTGCCGCGATGCTCTTTCACGGCGCGCAGCTGGCCTTTGAAAAAGAACCGGATCTCCCGCAGGTCGAGGCGCTGGGCCGGCGGACCTGGGAGTTGGTGGATTTTCTCGTCAACGGACTCGGCCTCAAGTCCTGGCCCGGCAGCTTCGAGGCCAAGGTGGCCCTGCACCGCCCCTGCCACACCCGCGGCACCGGCAGCACGGCGGCCGCGCTGACCCTCCTCGGCTCCATCAAGGGGGTTGAGGTCGTGGAGTTCGGCGAGCTCGAGCAATGCTGCGGCTTCGGTGGCACGTTCTCGGTCGCCTTCCCGCATGTCTCCACCGCCATGGGTGACCTGAAGCTCGAGCACATCCGGGCGGCGAAGCCCGACCTCGTCGCCTCGGTGGACATGAGCTGCATGATGCACCTCGGCGGCCGCGCCGAGCGCGAGGGCCAGCCGATCAAGACCATGCACGTCGCCCAGATCCTGCGCGACGCCCTGAAAAACGCCTGAACGCCATGGCCAAGCAACTCATCGACCAGTTCGCCGCCACGCTGCCGCCCGACAAGCGCACGTCGGTTTACCAGAGCACCAAGGCCACGCACGAGAAGCGGACAAAGATGCTCTTCGACCAGTTCGCCGAGCCCAACCGGCTCCGCCAGCTGGCCGGCGAGATCAAGCAGCACGTCCTCGAGAACCTCGACACGCTCCTGCCCGCCGTGGAGGCGAAGCTTCAGGCCAATGGCGTGAAGGTCCACTGGGCGGCCACGGCCGAGGCCGCCAATCAAGCCGTCCTCGCCATCATGCGCGCCCGCAGCGCCACCAAGATGGTCAAGGCGAAGACCATGGTGAGCGAGGAGACCGGCCTCGCGCACTTCCTCGAAAAACAGGGGATCGAGGCCCTCGAGACCGATCTCGGCGAATTCATCGTCCAGATCGACCACGACCACCCGAGCCACATCGTCCGCCCGATCATCCACAAGAACCGTCGCGAGATCGCGACGAGCTTCGAGAAGCACGGCCTCGGAGCGTACAACGACGACCCGCAGACGATCACGCGCCGCGCCCGCGTCTTCCTGCGGCAGAAGTATCTCCAGGCCGACGTCGGCCTGACCGGCGCGAACTTCGTCTCGGTCGAGAGCGGCCGGATCGTCCTCGTCACCAATGAGGGCAATTCCCGTTTCAGCCTCGCCGCCCCGAAGTGCCACATCGCCATGGTCGGGATCGAGAAACTCGTGCCCCGCGACCGCGATCTCGGGCTGCTGCTGAACCTGCTGGCCCGGTCGGCGACCGCCCAGCAGCTCACGGTTTACACGGAGTTCATCAGCGGCCCCAAGGCGTCGACCCAGCCGCATGGTCCCGAGGAGATGCACGTCATCTTCGTCGACAATGGCCGCAGCGAGGTGCTCGCGAGCGAGTGCCGCGAGATCCTGCGCTGCATCCGCTGCGGCGCCTGCATGAACGTGTGCCCGGTCTACCGCCAGACGAGCGGCCACGCGTACCGGGCAGTCTATCCGGGTCCGGTCGGCGCCGTGCTCTCGCCGCTCCTGGCCGGGAAGAACTTCCCGGAACTCGCCGACCTGCCGAAGGCCTCGTCGCTTTGCGGGGCGTGCAATGAGGTCTGTCCCGTGGACATCCCGATCCCCGATCTGCTCCTGCGGCTCCGCGACAAGGGCAAGCGCGAGGGCGCGAGCAAGGCCTCCGTCGGCACCCCGCCCATGGGCGCCTGGGCGCTCCTCGCCTCCCAGCCGACCGCTTGGAAGGCCGCGCTCACCGGCGGTTACATCATCAATTATCTCCCGACGAAACTGCTGCCCATCCCGCCGCTACGCGCCTGGGAGGACTCGCGCACGCTGCCCTCGTGGCGCGGTGGCGAGTTCCGCCGGTGGCTGAAGGAACGGAGGAAGTCATGACCGCCGACCGCCAAGCCATCTTCGACCGCGTCCGCGCGGCGCTGCAGCCGCTGACGACCCGCGCCGCCCTGCCGGATTGGGACAAGGAACTGGTCCACGTCCGCACGATCCAGCCGGCCACCGACCGGTGGACGCTTTTTGCCGAACGGATCAAGCTGGTCAACGGCACGCCGCTCACCGCCGTCGCCGACCTCGTTGCGCTGCTCGCGAAGAACAACTGGAAGCGCGGCTATTGCGACCCGGCGCTGTGGCCGCAGTTCGAAGCCGCGTTCCCGGCGGATTTCAAGGTCGAGACGACCTATGATCGCACGCGGGTGGACGACTACGATTTCGGCATCACGGCTGCGACCGGGGCCATTGCCGAGACCGGCACGCTGGTCCTGACCGATGCGGGCACCTCGTCGCGGCTCGCCGCGCTGGCGCCGTGGGTCCACGTGGCCGTGCTGCGGCGTGAGCAGATCCACGCCGACATATCCGCGGCCCTGGCCGCGCTGCCGGACGACCCGAATGTCATCTGGGTCACGGGACCGTCCAAGACCGCCGACGTCGAGGGCATCCTCATCGAGGGCGTCCATGGCCCGGGCGTGCAGGTGGCACTGTTGGTCGGGTAGGTGTAGGGCGGGGGAGCCCCGTTTTCCCGCATTGAATCGACTCTCGGCCCCGCCATAGTGCCGGGCACAAAACTCATGGCTTCCCCTCAACGCCCGGCTGTCGAGCCGTTCATTCCCGACCAAACCAACCTGCGCGAGTTCACCCTGCGCGCCGTGCTCACCGGGGCAGTCCTCGGGATCGTCTTCGGCGCCTCGTCGCTCTACCTCGTCCTCAAGGTCGGCCTCACCGTCAGCGCCTCGATTCCTGTTGCGGTCATCTCCCTCGCGGTGTTCCGGGGCCTGTCGAAATTCGGCGTGCGCGACTCGACCATCCTCGAGAACAACATCACGCAGACGGCCGGATCGGCCGGTGAGTCGATCGCGTTCGGCATCGGCGTGACCATGCCGGCGATTTTGATCCTCGGTTTCGATCTGGAGCTCACGCGGGTTCTGCTGGTTGCGCTCCTCGGCGGCCTGTTGGGCATCCTCATGATGATCCCGTTGCGCCGGTCGCTCATCGTGCAGTCGCACTACACTTTGAAGTATCCCGAGGGTACGGCCTGTGCCGCGGTGCTGAAGGCTGGCGCCAATGAGGAATCGCGCGCGGCGGCATCGCCGTCGGCGCGGGCCGAGATTGCCGCGGCCGAGGCTGCCGGGCTGGGGCGTTCGCCGGGGGCCAAGGTGGTGTTCACCGGGTTCGGCCTCGGGCTCGCGTACAAGACGATCATGGTGGCGTTCAAGGGGTGGAAGGACGTCCCGGAGAAGGTCTTCGGGGCGCCGCTCAAGTCCGGCTCGGTCGGCGCGGAGATTTCGCCCGAACTCGTCGGCGTGGGCTACGTGATCGGGCCGCGCATCGCCGCGATCATGTGCGCGGGCGGCGTGCTGTCGTACCTGCTGCTCATCCCGCTCATCCAGTTCTTCGGCGAGGGCAATCCCGAGCCGCTGGCGCCCGGCACCGTGCCCATCCGCGAGATGGGTGTGAACGGCATCCGCGGGGCCTACATCCTCTACATCGGTGCGGGCGCGGTGGCGGCGGGCGGCATCATCAGCCTCTTCCAAGCCTTGCCCACGATCCTGCACGGCATCCGGGGCAGCCTGCGTGGCCTCAATCTCGGCCGCGGCGCGGCGGCGGGCGAGGACGTGCCGCGCACCGACCGGGATCTGCCGATGACCTTCGTCGGCATCGGCATCATCGTGCTCCTCGCCGCGATCATGCTGGCGCCGGCGCTGCACATGAACCTGCTCGGGGCGCTGCTCATCATCCTTTTTGGCTTTCTCTTCGTCACGGTGTCATCGCGGCTGACCGGTGAGATCGGCTCCTCGTCGAACCCCATCTCGGGCATGACTGTGGCCACGCTGCTGTTCACGTGTCTCGCGTTCCTCATCGTCGGCTGGACGGGCGGACCCTACTACGTGACGGCGCTCTCCATCGGCGCCATCGTGTGCATCGCAGCGTCGAACGGCGGCACGACCTCGCAGGACCTGAAGACCGGCTTTCTCCTCGGCGGCACGCCCAAGCTGCAACAGTACGCGATCTTGATCGGCGCATTTTCTTCGGCGGTGTTCCTCGGGCCGATTCTGCTTCGGCTCAACGATTCAGCGACTGTCTATGTCCCCGCCGCTCAGGTGGCGCCGGGGCTGGTGGCGGATATGGCGAACGTGACTCCGGCGAAGGAGACGCTGGCCGGGCCGCAGGCGAAGACGGACGGCAATGCCTATCGCGTCTGGCACAAGACCGACACCGCGGGCGGGCCGCCCGGCAAATACTTCATCAACGACCGCGGCGAGGCCGTGTGGCTGGTCGACCCCGGCATCAACGGCACCTACTCGACGCGCCCAGACGGCACGACGGTGCGGAAATTCGATGCCCCGAAGGCGACCCTGATGTCGTACATCATCAAGGGCATCCTCGACCGCCAGCTGCCGTGGGCGCTGGTGCTGCTGGGCGTCGCGATTGCGGTCGTGCTGCAGATGTCTTTCGTGCCGGCGCTGGCTTTTGCCGTGGGCGTCTACCTGCCATTGTCGGCGTCGTCGCCGATCTTCGTGGGCGGGCTGATTCGCTGGCTCGTTGACCGGCACTGGCGCAACCATGAGGACCGCGCCCATCTGACCGACGAGCAGCATATCGCGGAGGGCGACAAGAGCCCCGGCGTGCTGTTGGCCTCGGGCTACATCGCCGGCGGTGCCATCGCGGGCATCATCATTGCCTTCCTCGCGGGCGTCCTGAGTGATTTCGACGCTGCCGTTACGGCGTGGTCCACAGCCCACAATCCCTTCTACAGCGGTCCGTACGCGGACCTGCTGGCCCTGCTGCCGTTCGCGGGCCTTGCGGTATTACTGTATTTGGTCGGCCGCGAAAAGGTGCTCACGCCGCGCAAGCGTTGATTCCTCCTCACTCCTCGCCGTCGAAGTAATCGACCGGGGTGATGCGGAAGTACGTTTTGCCGGGGTCGATGCCCCATTTGTTGCTGTCGGGGTAGTGGCAGATCTCCACCGGCGGGTTGTCGGCGATGATCAGGCATTCCAGATCGGCGTCCGCGGCGGCCCGCGTCTGGTGAGGTGAGCCGGGCGGATGCAGCACGACATCGCCGGGCCCGACTTCGCGGTCGCCTTCCGGCGTGCGCACGACGCCGCGCCCGGCGGTGAACACGAGCAATTCCCATTGGGCCGCATGGCTGTGGTAGGGGCAGATGGCTGCGCCCGCCACCACCTGGCGGATTTGGAGATCGAACGGATGGCCGCCGGCCTGCACGCCCGCATTGCGGATGCCGCCCAGCGCGAGCGAGAGGTTGCGGCAGCGAGTGTGATACTTGCCCTTGGGCGAGCGCCGCTGCTCCCAGGCGAGGTCGGCGACGTTGACGAATGTCGCCGGCGGGCCGGGCGGGATCGGCTTGGGCGGCGGCGTCTGGCGCGCCTCGGGCGAGTCCTCCTCGCCGAGGTGGTAGTCCACGTCCTGCTTGCGGAAGATCGCGCGACCGGGCTTGAAACCCCACTTGTCGGAATCGGGATAGTGCCAGTATTCCGTCAGCGGGTTGTCGGCTACGAGGTAATACAGCAGATCCGTCGTGCCGGTGTTGATCAGCTGGTGGGCATTGCCGGGCGGATGCATCATCACGTCACCGGCCCGCACTTCGCGGCGTTCGGTGCCGTGCCGCATCGTGCCGGTGCCGCTGAGGATGTAGTAGCACTCCCATTGGGCGGAATGGGCATGGAAGGGACAGCCCGACTTGCCCGGGCTGAACTTGCCGAGTTCGAGGTCGAAGGGATGACCGCCGGCCGCGAGGGTGGCGGTGGGCACGGCGCCGAGCGCCTCAGACACGCCCCGACCCATCCCGTGAAACTTCCCGCCGGGCGATGACCATTCGTACCACGGGATCTGGTCGAGGTGGACGTGCTTCATGGGCCGGTGTTGCTAGATCGGCTCGTTCGCCACGGGGTTGGTGAGCGTCCCGATCTTTTCGATCTCGATGCTCACGGTGTCGCCGGGCTTCAGCCAGACGGGAGTGGGCTTGGTGGCCATGCCGACGCCCTGGGGTGTGCCGGTGAGGATCACCGTGCCGGGGAGGAGGGTCGTGCTGCCGCTCAGGTATTCGATGATCGTCGGCACGTCGAAGATCATGTCGCTCGTCGTCCAGTCCTGCACGCGCTTGCCGTTGAGGATCGTGGCGAGCTTCAGCGCGTTGGGGTTCGGGATGTCCTCCGGGGTGACCAGGCAGGGTCCGAGCGGGGCGAAGGTGTCGAAGAACTTGCCGCGGCACCACTGGCCGCCGCCGAGCTTGATTTGGTGGTCGCGGGCGGAGACGTCGTTCGCGCAAGTGTAGCCGAGGACATGGTCGAGGGCCTTGGCCCGCGGGATGTTCTTGCCGATCTTGCCGATGACGACCGCGAGTTCGCACTCGTAGTCCACCTCGTCGCTCCGCAGGTGCTGCGGGATGAGGATCGGGTCACCCGGGTTCTGCAGCGTATTGATGCCCTTCACGAACAGCACGGGGCGCTCCGGTACCTTGGCGCCCGACTCCGCGGCGTGTTGCCGGTAATTCAGGCCGATGCAGAGGATCTGCGTCGGCACGATGGGGGCGAGGAGCTTGCCGGGCTGCACGACCTGGTCGGTCACGCGGTGCGCGCCGTAGATGTCGCCGGCGATGGCCCGGGCGGAGCCATCAGGTTGCAGGGCGGCGTAGGCCGGACCGGTCGGAGTGAGATGACGGATGATCTTCATGGGGGAGAGGGAGGGAAGACGGGATTTGAACCACGGATCACACGGATTGCACGGATGGAAATCGGGGCTCGGAGGATAGCCCCTCCTTCGCCGGGCCTACGGAGGGCAGGCACAGAAGGCACAAAAGGCTCAGAAAAATCACGTCGGATCGGTTTGTGCATCTTGTGCCTTCTGAGGCCATCCCTTCATGCTTCCTACGCCGAATCCGTGCCATCTGTGAAATCCGTGGTTAAAGGGTATTCATATTTCGATTGCGCACTAGCCACGTCCGCGGCGGTTCGCCGAAGTGGGCTTTGAAGAGGCGGTAGAAATGCGAGAGGTCGCCGTAGCCGCAGGAGAAGGCGGCGCCGACGATCGAATGACGGTTTTCACGCAGGAGGGCGGCGGCGTGTTCGAGACGCAGCGCCGTGAGATGATCGAGGAACGTTTTCCCGGTTTGCGCCCGGAAGAGCTTGCTGAAATGCCGGCGCGACATGCCGGCCCGCCGGCAGGCGCGCTCAAGGCTCCAGGACTCGTAAAACGTCCCCGCCAGTTCGCGCACGACGGCCGAGACGCGCTGGCTGGCGGCGTCAGTCGGGGCGTCCGCCGGGGCGCGGGCGACCGCGACCAGGATATTTTCCGCCGCCGCGCGCAGGGCCACGTCGCGTCCGGGCCGGTCGCCGGCCTGCTCGGCGATGCCCGCCCGCCAAAGACCCTCGAACCGCGGCCCCCAGGCTTCGCCGGCCCGGACGGCGGCGCGGCCGGGCGTGAGGCCGGCCCAGAGTTTCTGCAGCGGGAGATCGCTTTCGAGGAGCTCCGGTGCGAAACAAAGCAGCAGCAGGGTGGGGGGCTCGCGATCGGCGATCCGGTGGCGGACGCCGGCGGCGACACAGAGCACCGATCCGGCCCGCGCGGCCAGGGGGCGACCGAATTCGGTGGGGATCAACTCCACGCTGCCCTGCAGGACATAGATCAGCTTGTGAAAGGCGTCGGCCCGTTCCGCCATGCGGAACCCGGGCCCATGCACGCTTTCCACAAACGCCACCCCGCCAGGCGGCAGGCGGACCAGGATCGGACGCAGGACGGGCATGACCCCAAAAGTGCCCGATTCGCCAATTCCGCCAAGCCCGAAAAGCCAAGACGGCATGGTGGAAATTCGCTACACTGATCGCCCGTTTTCCCAATCCGATCCGAACATGCCCCGGCCCCTGCATCCCGTCGCCACGCGCGCCGAAGTGGAATCCGTCCTCCGTTGTGAGGCGGCCCGGCCTGCGCCGCTGTTCCTTCCCGCCATCTATGAGCACAAGGCGTGGTTCGTCGGGAGTACGCCGTCGGCGATCTCGCGGAACACCGACCTCCTGACTCGCGCCTTGCTCGCGGAGTTTGAGGCCATCGGCCCCGACGCGCTCGCGGTTGGCGTCGACGTCTACAACGTCGAGGCCGAGGCCGTCGGCTGCACGGTGACTTACTACGAGGGCAATGACACGAGCATCCCTGGCATCAAGCCCGGCCACCACATCGTGCAGGTGGGGGACGACCTCAGCCAGGCGAAGGTCCCCAATCCGCGTACCGACGGACGGATGCCGATCAATCTTGAGGCTGTGCGTCGGGTGCGCCGCGAAGTCGGCGACGACTACTGGCTCCGCGGCGCAGTCTCCGGTCCCTTCTCGCTGGCCACCAACCTCGTCGGCGCCGAGGACCTCTTCATGGCGTGCATGGACCAGCCCGAGTGGGTGCACCAGCTCCTCGGTTATGCCAACCGCATCATCCGCGAGTACGCGCAAGGGTACATCGATGCAGGCGCGGAGCTGATCGTCTTTGATTCCCAGGCTTCGCCAGAGCTTCTCTCGCCTGTGATGTTCGAGGAGTTTGTCCTCCCCGGCATGCAGGACCTCGCCGCGTGGGCCGCCACCCAGGGCGTGCGCGACGTGCCGCTCGTCATCGGTGGCAACACGACGAAGATCGCGGACCTCCTCGCCCGCACCGGCTGCAACAACCTGCTCTGCGATTTCACGGCGGACTTCGACACCTGGGCGAAAGTCTGCCGCGGGGCCAAGAAAGCGATGCGCCGCAATCTCTCGCCCCGGTTCCTCCAGAGCGGCACGCCCGAGGAGATCCACGCGGCGGCCGTCCGCGAGATCGCCCGGGGCCGCGACCTGCCCGGTTTCATGATGGGCACGGCGGTCATCCCTTTCGGCACCCCGACTGAAAACGTCCTCGCCGTGAGGCGCGCCTGCCGCGAAGCCGCGGTGGGCGTCTGACCCGGCGTCACGCCCCTCCCATCCCCACCTCCATGTCCGGTTTGCAGGCCAAACTCGAAGCGTCCTCCGATTTTCTGCTCGGCGTCGAACTCGTGTCGACTCGGGGCACCACCGCGGAGCCGCGGGCGGCAAGGACCGTGGCCTTTGCCCACGACCTGGCGGGCTTCGGTCGCATCGACTGGGTTTCGATCACCGACAATGCCGGCGGCAATCCGATGCTCGCGCCGCTCGCCCTCGCCCGCCCGCTGCGCGACGCCGGCCGCGAGGCCGTGATCCACCTTTCCTGCAAGGATTTCAACCGCAACGCCCTGGAGAGCGAGGCCTGGCACCTGGCTGACCAGGGCTTCCGCAATCTCCTGGTCCTGAGCGGCGACAACGCGGGCATCGGCGTCAGCGGCGGTGCCAAGCCGGTCTTCGACATCGATTCCGTCGGCCTCCTGACCCTGCTCGGCCGCATGGGCGCGGGCCTCGACGTGACGCGACCCGGCGCGAAGCAGCCGGCGCACCTCGCCCCGGTGCCGTTCTACCCGGGTGCGGTCGTCACCAACTTCAAGCTGCACGAGAACGAGGTCATCCCGCAGCTCCTCAAGGCCGAGCGCAAGATCGCCGCCGGCGCGCGCTGGTTCATCAACCAGATCGGCTACGACTCGCGCAAGGTCCACGAGCTCATCGCCTGGTTCCGTCGCCGCGGCCATGGCGCGGTGCCGCTCATCGGCAACGTCTACGTGCTCAATCCCGGCGTCGCGAAGGTCTTCCGCGCCCAGCGGATCCCCGGGGTGAGCCTCTCCGACGAGCTCGCCGCCGTCTGCGAGCGTCAGGCGGCCAGCCCCGACAAGGGCAAGGCCTTCTTCCTGGAATTCGCCGCCAAGCAGGTCGCGATCTACCGCGGCCTCGGCTACCGCGGCGGCTACATCGGCGGCGTGCACACGCTGGCGGAGTTGGAGCGCATCCTCGACCTCGAACGCAGCTTTGCACCCGACGACTGGAAGCAGTTCGCCCGCGAGATCCGTTTTTCGCGCCCGGGTGAATTCTTCTGCTTCGCCGAGGATCCGGCCACCGGCCTGGCCAAGCCCGAGGAACTGCACCCGGACTACGCCGCCTCACTGCGGACGCGCCCGGCGACGCGCAACGTCACCTTCACCTACCGGTTTTCCAAATTCACGCATGACCTGATGTTCACGCCCGGCAAGGGCCTGTGGAACCTCGGGGCGAAGCTGTGCGCGAGCGCCAAGGATCCGCTGCAGGGTCCGCCGGGCATGCACGCCGTCGAACATCTCGGGAAGAATCTGATGTTCGGCTGCAAGGACTGCGGCGACTGCTCGCTGCCCGACATCGCGTTCCTCTGCCCGGAGTCGTCCTGCGCCAAGAACCAGCGCAACGGCCCCTGCGGCGGCACGCGCGACGGCAAATGCGAGGTCGAGGACTTCGAGTGCATCTGGGCCCGCGCCTACGACCGCCTCAAGCACGAGGGTCGCGAGGAGGAGCTCCTCGCCCACACCCCCGTCATCCAGGACCAGAAACTCCGCGGCACCTCCAGCTGGGCCAACACCTGGCTCGGCCGCGACCACCTCGCCGCCCGGCTGCCCGGTACGGGCTCCGGCCCCGGCGCCTGACTTACCCATGAACACACCTAAACCCTCCAGCCTCGAAGCCAAACTCCAGCACTACGGCAGCGCCGTTGAAATGCTGCGCCACGCCCCCGTCGGTGGCTACCAGTTCCCCGACAAGCCGGAATATTCCAACTGGCGCGACGAACAGGCCGCCTGGCAGAACGCCGTCGTCTTCTTCGACCAGTCCTTCCACATGAAGGACGTCTATTTCGAGGGCCCGGACGTCATGCGGCTGCTCTCCGATGTGGCCGTGAACACGATGAAGAACTTCGGCCCCAACAAGGCCAAGCAGATCGTCACGTGCAACCACGAGGGCCACGTCATCGGCGACGCCATTCTCTTCGGTCACGCCGAGAACAAGGTCAGCGTGGTCGGCCGTCCCTCCGTGCCGAACTGGGTGGAATTCAACGCCATCAAGGGCGGTTACAACGTGAAGGTCACGCGGGACGAGCGCACGGTCGCCAACCAGGGCCGCCGCCTCATCTACCGCTACCAGATCCAGGGACCCAACGCGCTCGAGCTCATCAAGAGCGTGCACGAGGGCCAGTTCCCGGAGATCCCGTTCTTCAACCTCGGTGACCTCAAGATCGCCGGCCGCCGCGTCCGCGCGCTCAACCACAGCATGTCGCGCATGGGCGGCCTCGAGTTGCACGGCCCGGCCGAGGACGGTGACGTCGTGCGTGAGGCCATCCTCAAGGCGGGCGTTAAGCTCGGCCTAGTGCAGGGCGGCAGCCGCTCCTACTCGACGGTCTCGCCCGAGAGTGGCTGGATCCCGTCGCCCATGCCCGCGATCTACCACGGCGAGAAGATGAAGCCCTACCGCGAGTGGCTCAGCGCCGACGGCTTCGAGGCCAACGCGTCCCTCGGCGGCAGCTTCAGCTCGCCGCGGATCGAGGACTACTACCAGACGCCCTGGGACCTCGGCTACGGCCGCCACGTGAAGTTCGACCACGATTTCATCGGCCGCGAGGCGCTCGAGAAGCTCGCGACCCAGCCGCACCGCCGCAAGGTCTGGCTGCGCTGGAACAAGGAGGACTCGCTGAAGATCTTCGCCAGTCAGTTCGGCGAGGGCGAACGCTACAAGTACATGGAGATGCCGAACGCCTACTACGCGATCCTGCCCTTCGACAAGGTGCAGGTCGGCGACCGTCTGGTGGGTCTCTCCACCTACACCGTCTACACCGTCAACGTGCGCGGCTGGTTCTCCCTGGCCATGCTCGATGAGGACGTCGCCGACGGCTCCGAGGTCGTACTCATCTGGGGCGAGGAGAACGGCGGGTCCCCGCGGCCCGTCGTCGAGCGCCACGTGCAGACGAAGGTCCGCACGACCGTATCCTACAAGCGCCTCAACGAGGATTCCTGAGACGGGGCGGTGACCCCGGACCGGCCTCAACGAGGCCGGCTACATTCGAACCGTACTCCTGCACTGGCAAAATTGCGCAGGCTCGACGCGCTGAGCCCGCGGCTTCAGCCTGCGGGCTTGCCGTGAAATCCGCATGATCCTGCACGAGACCAATCTCCACCCGACGGTGCGCATGGCGGAGTTCAAGCGCCTGCTGCGCCTGCCGCCGGACTATGCGTTCGAGGATGAACTCGCGGACCATGCGGCCTGGGTGCAGTCCTGGTTCGCCGCTCACGGCCGGCCCTGGCTCAGCGCCGTGGCCGTGGAGCAGTGCGAGGCCGATGGCGAAGCTGTCCGACTCGACGGCGTGACTGTCCACAGCCGCGAACTCGCCCGCCGCTTCCGCAAGGCGCGCTCGGCCATAGTCGTGGCTGCGAGTGCCGGTCCTGAGGCCGAGGCGGAGGCCGCCGTGCGCTGGGCGGCGGATGAACCGGACCGCTACTATTTCATGGAGTCGTATGCCTCCGCCGTCGTGGAGGCGCTGATCGTCGAGGCGCGGGTCCGGCTTTGCGCCTGGGCCGATGCGCAAGGGCGGGTGCTCCTGCCGCACTACAGCCCCGGCTACCACGGCTGGAGCGTGGGCGACCAGGCCAAGGTGTTTTCACTCTTCGCCTCCGATGCGGTGGCGGGTCCGCTGGAGGTCATGGATTCGGGCATGCTGCGGCCGAAGAAGTCGCAGCTCGCCGTCTTTGCCCTCGCCCCGGCGGGCGAGGCGGCCGGCGAGCCGGCCGACCTCGTGCCGTGCAAGTACTGCCCGCATCTCCGGTGCGATTTCCGCCGCGAGGCCTGCGCGCTGGGCGCGTGAGCGGATGGATCCGGGGAATTACGCCTTCGTCTCGGCGTAGGCTTCCATGCCGACGCAGGAGCAGACGAGGTTGCGGTCGCCGTAGACGTTGTCGACGCGACCGACGCTGGGCCAGAACTTGGACGCCCGCGTGTGCCGGTCCGGAAACGCGGCGACCTCGCGGGAGTACGGGTGCGGCCAATCGGTCGCGGTGACCACGGCGGCGGTGTGCGGCGCGTGCTTGAGCGGATTGTTGGCCTTGTCGCTCTCGCCGCTGGCGACCGCGGCCATCTCGCCGTGGATGGCGGTGAGGGCATCACAGAATCGGTCGAGCTCGGCCTTGGTCTCGCTCTCGGTCGGCTCGATCATAAGCGTGCCGGGAACGGGGAACGACATGGTCGGCGCGTGATAGCCGTAATCCATGAGACGCTTGGCCACGTCCTCGACCTCGAGGCCGTGCTTCTTCCACGGGCGGAATTCGAGGATGCACTCATGCGCCACCAAGCCGGTGCCGCCCTTGTAGAGCACAGGGAACAGCGCATCGAGGCGCTTGGCGACATAGTTGGCGTTGAGGATGGCGAACTGCGTGGCGCGCTTGAGGCCGTCGGGCCCGAGCATGCGGATGTACATCCACGAGATGACGAGGACGCTCGCGCTGCCGTAGGGCGCCGCCGAGACCGCGCCGATGGCGGAGCCGGGCTGGGCGATGGCCGGCGCGGCGACCGCGTGGCCGGGCAGGAATTTAGCGAGGTGCGCGGCGACGCCGATGGGCCCCATGCCGGGACCGCCGCCGCCGTGCGGGATGGCGAAGGTCTTGTGCAGGTTGAGGTGGCAGACGTCGGCGCCGATGAAGCCGGGCGAGGTCAGGCCGACCTGCGCGTTCATGTTGGCGCCGTCCATGTAAACCTGGCCGCCATGGCCGTGGATGACGGCGCAGATGTCGCGGATCGCGGTCTCGAACACGCCGTGGGTCGAGGGGTAGGTGACCATCAGCGCGGCGAGGTCCTTGGCGTGGAACTCGGCCTTGGCCTTGAGATCGGCGACGTCGATGTTGCCGTTGGTGTCGCAGGCGACGGGCACGACCTTGAAGCCGCACATCGCGGCGCTGGCGGGATTGGTGCCGTGGGCGCTGGTGGGGATGAGACAGATGTGGCGGTGGCCCTCGCCGCGCGCCTCGTGATACGCGCGGATGACGAGGAGGCCCGTGTATTCGCCCTGCGAGCCGGCGTTGGGCTGGAGGGAGACGGCGGCGAAGCCGGTGATCTCAGCCAGCCAGGTCTCGAGGTCCTTGAAGAGTTTCTGGTAGCCGCGCGCCTGCTCGGCCGGGGCGAAGGGATGCAGGCGGCTGAACTCGGCCCAGGAGACCGGGAACATCTCGCTGGTGGCGTTGAGCTTCATCGTGCACGAGCCGAGCGAGATCATCGAGTGGCACAGCGAGAGGTCCTTGGCCTCGAGGCGGCGGATGTAGCGTAACATCTCGTGCTCGGTGTGGTAGCGGTTGAAGACGGCGTGGGCCAGGAAGGCGGACGTGCGCGCAAAGGGCGCCGGCAGCTCGGCGAGGGCCGCGGGTAGGTCGGCGATCGGGAGCTGCGCGGACTCGTTGAAGCAGGCGAGGATCGCCTGCACCTCGGCGACGGTGGTGGTCTCGTCGAGGGAGATGGCGACGGTGTAGGCGTCGATCGGGCGGAGGTTGAGACGCTTGGCGGCGGCGGCGGCGTGGACGCGCTCGGCGGCGACGTTGCCGACCGTAAGCGTGTCGAAGACCGGCTCGGCGTTGACCTTGGCGCCGGCGGCGACGAGGCCGCGGGCGAGGAGTTGCGTGAGGAGGCGCGTGCGTTGGGCGATGCGGCGGAGGCCGTCGGGGCCGTGGTAGACGGCGTACATCGAGGCCATCACGCCGAGGAGGACCTGGGCGGTGCAGATGTTGGACGTGGCCTTGTCGCGGCGGATGTGCTGCTCACGCGTGCCGAGAGCGAGGCGGAGGGCGGGCAGGCCGTGGGTGTCCTTGGAAACGCCGACGAGGCGGCCGGGCATCTGGCGCTTGTGCGCGTCCTTGGTGGCGAGGAAGCCCGCGTGCGGGCCGCCGAAGCCCATGGGCACGCCGAAGCGCTGGGCGGAGCCGACGGCGACATCGGCACCGAACTCGCCCGGCGGTCGCAGGAGCGTGAGCGCGAGGAGGTCGGTCGCGACGACCGTGAGGGCGCCGGCGGCGTGGGCCTGCGCGAAGAACGCGGTGAAGTCGCTGATGCTGCCGGTGGTGTCGGGATACTGGACGAGGACGCCGAAGACATTGCCCTCGAATTTGAACGTGCGGTGGTCGCCGGTGACGACGGTGATGCCGAGGGGCTTGGCGCGGGTGCGAACGATGTCGATCGTCTGCGGGTGGCACTTCTCGGAGACGAAGAACGTGCTGGCGCCGGCGCTGTCGCCGAGCTTCACGCGGTGGCACATCATCATGGCCTCGGCGGCGGCGGTGCCCTCATCAAGCATGGAGGCGTTGGCGATCTCGAGGCCAGTGAGGTCGGTGATGACGGTCTGAAAGTTGAGCAGCGCCTCGAGACGGCCCTGCGAGATCTCGGCCTGGTAGGGCGTGTAGGCGGTGTACCAG
>CAYHEW010000008.1:0-102314 GCA_964355715.1 uncultured Opitutaceae bacterium
ATCATGAGCAGGAAATCTTTCGGAAAGAAATCCAGCAGGCAGAACGGTCGGTCGCCGGGTTTCCGGCCAGTGAGGTGACGCGAGTAGTTCTCGATGCCGTTGCAGAATCCCATCTCCTGGAGCATTTCCAGGTCGTAGTTGGTGCGCATGCGGATGCGCTGGGCCTCGAGGAGCTGGCCGTTCTTCTCGAACTCGGCCACGCGCTCCTCGAGCTCGGCCTTGATCGCGACGATGGCCGGCTCGAGCTTGCCGCGCGTGGTGACGTATTGGTTCGCCGGGTAGAGGTCGAACTGGTCGAGGTGCCGCAGGACCTTGCCCGTCGTCGGGTCGAACTCGTGCATCGCGTCGATCTCCTCGCCGAAGAACTCCACGCGGAGCCCGAGCTCGGAGTAGGCCGGCATGATGTCCACGACGTCGCCGCGCACGCGAAAACAGCCGCGCTTCGGCTCGTAGTCGTTCCGCTCGTAGAGGTTGTCGACGAGCTTCTCCAGCAGGACATTGCGGCCCAGCGGGTCGTGCTTCCGCAGCGCGATGCGCAGCTCCGTGAAATCCTCAGGCGAACCCAGGCCGTAGATGCATGAGACGCTGGCGACGACGATCACGTCGCGCCGCGAGACGAGCGAGCTCGTGGTCGCGATGCGTAGGCGCTCGATCTCCTCGTTGATGGACGAGTCCTTCTCGATGAAGGTGTCGCTCGACGGAATGTAGGCCTCGGGCTGGTAGTAGTCGTAGTAGCTGACGAAGTATTCGACGGCGCTGTCGGGGAAAAAATTCTTGAACTCCGAATACAGCTGCGCCGCCAGGGTCTTGTTGTGCGAAATGATGAGCGTCGGCCGGTCGCATTGCGCGATCACGTTGGCCATGGTGAAGGTTTTCCCCGAACCGGTGACGCCCAAAAGCGTCTGGTGCCGGTTCCCCGCCTTGATCGAAGCCACGAGCTGCGTGATCGCCTGCGGCTGATCGCCCGTGGGTTCGTAGTCGGCCTTGAGGTTGAAGAGCATGAAACCGAAAACGTGGACCGCTAGCCCAGGCGATGCAAACCACGGAAACGGAGCTGAAGTGTTTTAACCACGGATTACACGGATCGCACGGATTGGGCTACTCGCGGATGAGACGGCGACTAATAGCCACATAAGGCACAAGAGGCACAAAAATTCTGAATATCCTCTTGTGCCTTTTGCGCCTTCTGTGGCCATCCCGTCACGCCCCATCCGCCTAATCCGTGCAATCCGTGAAATCCGTGGTTCAAACCTGTCCCACGATGCGTTCCAGGTCTGCGACCTCCAACTCGTCCAGCCGATGCACGACTCGGTCCACCTTTTCTTCGAGGGCGCTGAGGGGATGCGTGGTGGCGACGCCGATGACCTTCATGCCGCCGGCGCGGGCGGCCTCGATGCCGGCGTGGGCGTCCTCGAACACGATACAGTGCCCCGGTTGCCGCTGGATCTTCGCCGCGGCCTTGAGGAACACCTCCGGGTCGGGCTTGCCGTGGCTCACGTCCTCAGCGGTCACCATATCGTCGAAATAGCCCTCGAAACGCAGCACACCGAGGATGGTCAGGATGTTCTCCCGATGGGTGGATGAGCCGATGCAGCACGGGATCCGCGCGGCCCTCAGGCGGTCGAGGAACGTGTGCACGCCCGGCAGCGCCTCGAGTCCGCGCTCGACCACGATGTCGCGGTACAGCGCTTCCTTGCGCAGCGAGAGCCGTCGGATTTCCGCCGGGTCGCGGGTCCAACCGAGCAGTTCCGGGATGATCCACTCGTTCTTGCGGCCGAAGCCCAGTTTGAAGTGGTCGCCCGGCAGCACCTTGCGCTCCTCGGCGGCGAGCCGCACCCAGCTTTCCTCGTGCTGCGCGGCCGAGTCGATGATGACGCCGTCCCAGTCGAAGATGATCCCCAGTGTGTCGTGAGCCATGGTCAAAGCCCGAAGGCTTTGAGCGTGCCGCTCCACAGGCCAGCCCAGAATTTCCGGGCGCGGGCGGCGTCGCCGGCGGCGGACACCTGCTGGCAAAGAAAGAACCCGCGGCCGGCAAACAGGTCGTCGAACAACGGGTTCATGCCGCGGTAGTAGCCCCAGAAGGTTTCCGCGCGCGCTGGCAGGTAATCGAGGTTCGGCGTGAAGCCGATGGTCGAGTCCTGGTTCGTGCGGCGCGCGGCGGCCGGGTCGTCAAGACGCTCCGCGCGCACGCCGCGGCTGCCGGCGACGACCAATCGGCACGGACCCGCAAACTCGAAAAAGCGGAACTGCAGGGTGATCCACGACTGCCAGCGAAAGAGTTGCCAGCGCCGGCGGATCACGAGCCGCTCCCCCGCCCCGGCGCCGACGCCGATCAGGTAGCTCGGCCGGAGGACCAACGCGCTGCCAGCCGGGAGCGTGACCAGCGCCAGTTCGACGCTGGGGTCGGCCTCGTTGGACAAGGTCACCTGCCGGGGCGTCGCCGCCGCGGCCGGCTGGTGCATCTCGACCAGCTCGATCAATCCGCTGGCGAGACAGGTGAACGGGATCCGCCAGTCGAGGAGAAAGCGGGTCTTCCGCTCGAGGCCCTCGTCGGCGGTCTGCAGAAAGCGCTCCTTCAACCACAACTTGGTGCCCGGCGGCAGGCTGAGATTGAGCGCCACCCGGCTTTCGGCGATTTCCGGCAGCACCGGCATCTCCGCCACCAGCCGCACCGGCCGGCCGCGCGTGATCAGCGGGGCAACGCCATAGTAGAGCACCAGCTTGCCTGCGCTCGGACCGAGAAAATAGACCGCCAGCGCCAGCAGGAGCCAGAACCGCGTCCGCGCCCACAGATCCTGCACGTAATGCACGAAGCGGGACCGCTGGGTGTTGACCTCCTGGAGTCGTATATCCAGCCGGCCCAGCGCGACCTGCAGGCCGTCGCGTTCCCAGGTCGTGCGCGTCAGTTGGGTCTGCAGTCGGGTCAGCTCCGCCACGGCCTCGCGGTGTAGTTCGCCCATGCGCTGCAATTGCGCGGCGTTGGCCTCCTGCTGCTCACGGTTGCCGACGACCTTGTCCCAGGTGCTCTCCAGCTCCTTGAGCCGCTGGATGATGCTGTCGATCTGCCGGATCCGCTCCTGGGCGGCGGCGATGTCGGCCCGGTTCTGCGCCAGGCGGATCTCGACGTCGCCGAGGGCCGCCTTGACCTGGGCCCGTTCGCCGGTGATCGCGCGGACGAGCTCGTGGTGGCGCAGGTCGAGGTCGACGTTGTCGCGCAGGAACTGCCACAGGCCGTACACCGCGAGGCCGCCCGCGACGATGACGACTGCCATCGCGCTTTTGGTGAGTAGCCAACGGGCAAATTTCAGCAGGACAGCCATGTATGAATACGGGACGGCGAGAGGATTAGGCGGCTTGATTCAAGGTTCTCCGCGGCCGGAAGCCAATTGCTAATGCCACCGCGTTCACCCAAGCTGCCGCCAACAAAAGACAAGGGGATACCCCACAACCTCACCCTAAAACCTCGTTCCATGTCCAAAGTTATCGTCTCTTCCTTATACGATTCGGACGTCTTCAAGATGGCTTGCCGCCAGTTCGACAAGGCCGCCGACGCGATCAACCTCCCGGAGCACATCCGGGACCGCACGAAATACCCCCGGCGGACGTTCGCGGTGGCCCTGCCCATCAAGCGCGACGACGGCAGCATCACGGTCTTCGAAGGCTACCGGGTCCAGCACAACCTCACGACCGGCCCCGCCAAGGGCGGCATCCGCTTCCACCAGAACGTCACCCTCGGCGAAGTCGCCGCGCTGGCGATGTGGATGAGCTGGAAGACGTCGCTCGTCGGCCTGCCCTACGGCGGCGCGAAGGGCGGCGTGATCGTGGATCCCAACCAATTGTCCCTCGGTGAGTTGGAGCGCCTCTCCCGCCGCTACATGCAGGAGCTGATTCCCTTCATCGGGCCCCATGTGGACGTGCCCGCCCCAGACGTCGGCACGAACGAGCGCGTGATGGCGTGGATGATGGACACCTACTCCAACCACGTCGGCCACATCGAGCCCGGCATCGTCACCGGCAAGCCCATCTCGATCGGCGGCTCCCAAGGCCGCCGCGAAGCGACCGGCGCCGGCGTCGCCTACCTCGTCACCAAGTACCTGGCCGACCTGAAGATCCCGGTCCGCAAGGCCTCGGTCGTCGTCCAGGGCTTCGGCAATGTCGGCAGCGAGACCGCCGCCGCCCTCGAGAACTACGGGGCCAAGATCATCGGCCTCGGTGACCACACGGTCTCCATTTACAACCCCAAGGGCATCAACATCAAGAAGGCCCTCGCCTACGTCAGCTCGCAGCGCGTGCTCAAGGACTTCGATGGCGGTGAGGAGATCACCCCCGCCGAATTGCTCGAGTTGAAGTGCACCGTGCTCGCGCCCTGCGCCCTCGAGCGCGTGATCACCGAGACGAACGCGCCGCGCCTGAAGTGCCGCATCCTGGCCGAGGGTGCCAACGGCCCCACGACCAACCAGGCCGACAAGATCATCGATGCCCGCGAGGACATCGAGCTCATCCCGGACGTGCTCTGCAATTCGGGCGGTGTGATCGTGTCCTACTTCGAGTGGTGCCAGAACCTGCAGAACTTCTATTGGACCCGCGACGAGGTGCTGACGAAGTTGTACGCCATCCTCGATCGGGCCAAGGACTCGGTCGAGTTCCAGAAGCGCAAGTTCAAGTTCAGCCGCCGCCTCGCCGCCCTCACCCTCGGCATCCAACGCGTCGCCGACGCCAAGATGGCCCGCGGTCTGTTCCCGTAAGCGGAATCGGGAACCAATAACAAATAGACAGGCAGCCAAATGGCTGCCTGTCTCGCTTTTCCATGCAGTCTCCAATCGGCGGTCCCCGTTTCTGGCGCCGGCTTGTCAGCCGGTGGTGGCGGCCGGTCGACCGCATGCAACGGGAGTGGAACGAGCGCGCGCAGACCGACCCCCAAGGCTTCATCGGACGCGGCTATTCCGCCTCCGACGCCCAGTTCTGGGCCTCGGGGTCGCCCGATCTCGAAGGGCTGATCCTCGACGGGCTTGAACTCGCTCCCAGCGCCTCCGCGCTGGAGATCGGCTGCGGCGTCGGCCGGCTCCTGCGTCCCCTCGCCGCCCGCGCCACCCGGGTCATCGGCGTCGACATCGCCCCGGCCATGGTCGAACAGGGCCGGAGCCTGCTCGCCGACCTGCCCAACGCGTCGCTCCAAGTCACTCAGGGTCGCTTCGACGGCATAGCCGACGCCTCGCTCGACCTCGTCTATTCCTTCGCCGTCTTCCAGCATATCCCGGCCAAGGGCGTCATCGCCGGTTACGTGGACGAGGCCGCGAGGGTCCTCCGGGGCGGCGGTGTCTTCAAATTCCAGGTCGATGGTCGTCGCCGGTCGTTCTGGCGCGGGTCCGACACCTGGCTCGGCGCCTGGTACACCGCGGCCGAGATTCGGGCCGTGCTGGACAACCGTGGATTTGAAGTCGCCGACACGTGGGGTGAAGGTACGCAGTATTTCTGGATCACCGCGGTTCGCCGCGCGGAAGCCGGTCGCGCCACGACGGATTCGGTGCGGGTGCGTCCGGTACGGTGGAACGAGACTGCCCTCGCCTCCTTGCTCACGCGCCTCGGGCAACCGGCCGCGATGGCAATGCCTGACATAGTCGCCGGCCGCGCCACCCTGCGTGACCAAACCCGTCGCTTCGAGCAGCAGCACCGCGGCGCGGCGGATGCGGATTTCGTCGCCGCCGCCTTTTCCGCCCTTTTCGGACGCCCCGCCGATACCGAGGGTCTGGCCTTCTACACCGCGGAACTCGCCCGCGGCGCCTCTCGCACCTACGTGCTCGATTGCCTGCTGGCATCAGCGGAACTGCGGCGTCAGCTGCGGACGGGATAACCGCTGGCGGGTACCCAACGAGCGCCCGCGAGCGGGCTGTCTACCGTTGCCCGTCCCTGCCACCATAGGCCGCGAGCTCGCTCGCGCTCCTTCGAGCCGCATCCGCCAACCCAGCGCCGCGATCGGCCTAAAGCAGCATGAAGCACAGGCCCATGATCACCGTGGGTAGGATCGCGCCAAGGAAAAGGCCGCCGGGGGCGATGCCCTCGGGGAAGAAACGGTTGAGGATGGACTGACCGGCCGGGTTGGGCGCGTTGGCGATGACCGTGAGGCCGCCGCCGGTGACGGCGCCCGCCACGACAGCGTATTTGAGCTCCTCGGTGAAACCGGGAACGAGCGTCGCCAGATAGGTAATTGCGGCGTTGTCGTTGAACGCCGTCAGCACCGTCGCGCCCAGGAACAGCTCGAACTCGCCCAGGCTCTTGAGCACCGGCGCAATCCACCAACCCTGCAGGCCGCCATGGATCACGAGGCCCGCGAGGAAAAATCCGACGAGCAGGGCCGGCTTCAGGTCGAGCTTGCTCTGGTGGTGCGCGGTCGCCTGCGCAAATGCCAGGAAGAACAGGAAGCCGCCGATAAAGAGCGCCGGATAATGCGCGAAATAGACGGTCGCCGCCATAAAGAGCAGCTGCACCACGGTGATCCACAGCGGGACCGGCCGGTCCGACTTGGTCACCGTGTCCTGGGCGGCGTCGGCCCGCCGGCGCTCGAGCTCCGCGAGTTCGCTGCGGAAATAGGCATATAACAGCAGGGTGGAAATGACGATCCCCAACGCTGCCTTCCAGCCGAAGTGCAGGAACATGAACGGCGTGTTCCAGCCCCAAGGCGCCGCGACCATCAGCACCGGGGGAGCCGCAAAGTGGGTCAGCGTGCCACCCACGGAGATGCTGACGAACAATAGTCCAAGCGTTGCATACGCGAACTTTGGCGACGGTTTGAGCTCGTAGAACTGGCGGGCCAGGAGCAGCGCGCCGATGGTCATCGCCGCGGGTTCGGTGATGAACGAACCCAAGATCGGGGCGAGGATCATGATGGCCAACCACCAGGCTCCGGCCGACCCGTGGCCCAGCGCAGCGACCGCCCGCATGCAGCGTTCGGCGAAGCTCAACACAGGCCGCGTCGACGCCATCGCCATGATGATGACGACGAACATCGGCTCCGTGAAGTTCACATGCGTGCCGATGTAGTGGATCATCGCGTCCCAGCCCTTGAACCAGGTGATGGCACCCGCCAGCGCCAGCACCCACATGCCAAAGACCGCCTCGACCTCGCCGAGGAAGTGCAGGATCTGGCCCTTGAAACTCACCTCGTCCGGCCAGCCATCCTCGTCGGAATCCGCCAGGTGCTCCCGGCGGAGCTTCAACTTCTCGTGATGGGCGAGTTCCACCTCGTGGGCCCAATGGCGGAATTTCGCCGTCAGGAAGGTGTGGATGACCGCCAGCAGGAAGATGGCCGACGCCGCGAGGTTGAAGGGCTCAGCCTTCAAACGCGCCAGCAGCACGTCCACGATCCCGCCGCCAACCGGATCAGCATACGCATCGAGCGGTATCGGGAGAGCTGCCGCCTCGGTGGCGGCCCCAGCCGCCTGCAGGCCACACGCCAGCCAACCCATCGCCACGACGCCAAGGATCAGTTTGGTCAGGGGTCTCATCATAGATGCTGCAGGATTTCGCCGAGGTTGCGCAGAAAGCAGTGGGCCTGGGACCGCACCGCAGGGCGAGCGACATATCCGCCAAAGCCGACGAACAGGTCAACCTCCGGCTTCATCTCGAGATCGCTCACGCCGTCGCCCACGGCGATGACCTTGGCAGGACGGAACTCGGCCTTCAGGCGCGCAACGACGAGCGGCTTGCCACCGGAGCGCGTCGTCGGGAAATCGCGGTCGTAGCCGGCATAGTCTCCAGCGGCATCGAAATGAAGGTCCACCGCCTCGACGCGCTCGATCCCCAGGAACTGCGCCAGCGGCCGGATGCAGGGCCGGAAACCGCCGCTGATGATGACGGGGGTCCACCCGCGTTCCCTGAGCGTGGCGATCGTCTCACGGGCGGTCGGTTCGACGGTCGCGATGTAGCGTTCGCCGATCGCGGCGACGTCGGCGCGCGTCGGGCGGATGATGTCGAGGCGCCGGCCGAAGACGCTCTCGACCGGGATGCGTCCCTCCATGGCATCGTGGGTCATGGCCTCGATCTGCCGGAAGACCTCGGGACCGTGCCCGCGGGCCAGTTCGTCGATGCCTTCGATCGCGCTGAGCGTGCTGTCGCAGTCGAAGATGATGAGCTTCACGGGGGACACGCCCCCCAACGAGCCAGCAACCCCGAACTGCGCAAATAAAAAAGCCCCCCGCGTTTTGGCGGAGGGCTGCTTAAAAGGAAGCGGCGCCTTACTTCTTCGAGGAGCGCTTGAACTTCGAGGTGAACTTCTCGACGCGGCCGGCGGTGTCGACTAGGCGCTTCTCGCCGGTGTAGGCCGGGTGGGAGTCCATGGTGACGTCGCGGAGGACGACCTGGTATTCGACGCCGTCGATCGTTTCCTTGCGGGCCGACTTGAGGGTCGAGCGGGTCAGGAAGCGCTTGCCCGTGGCGACATCGAGGAAGCAGACGTTGTTGAGAGTGGGATGACCTTCGGCTTTCACGGCGGTAATGAACGGGTTATATCAACCTTGGCGGGCCTTGTAGCGCGGCTCGACCTTGTTGATCACGTAGATTTTGCCCTTGCGACGCACCACCTGGCAGGCCGGGTGACGCTTCTTGGCGGACTTGATGGAGGAGACAACTTTCATAAAAGCGTGGAAAACAGAGTGCGCTGCAGCCCCTGTCAACTGAATTGTCCGCGGTTTCCCGCTCAATTCCGACCGGGGTCCTCCGGCTCGCCGGCCAGCAGGCGCCAGTCGTCGCCCTCCCGGGCCAGGATCTCGCGCCACAGGGTGTTGTCCTGCGCGCCCTCCAACAGGTCGCCCGGGATGTCGGCCACCACCCAGGTGTTGTGCTTCAACTCGTTCTCCAACTGGCCCCCGGACCAGCCCGAGTAGCCGAGAAACGCCCGGACGACTGCGCCCGGTTCGCTGAGCAGCTGGCCCGCCTTTGCCGGTTCGATGCCGAAATGGAGCCGGAAACCGTCCTCCTTCGTCTCCCACGCGGCCAGCAACAGCTGCTCGGGATGCACCGGCCCGCCCTGATAGATCGGGACGCCGGCCAGCGGCCCGAGGGCGAACTCGCCATTGAGCTCGCCGAGACGCTTGCCCAGCGGGCGGTTCAGCACGATGCCCATCGCCCCGTCGGCGTTGTGCTCCGACATCAAGATCACCGTGCGCCGGAAATTCGGATCGCGCATCGCGGGGTGCGCGAGCAGGAGCGAGCCGGCCAGGCTGACCTTCGACTTGGTGCTGCGCTCGCGCATGGATTTTGTTGCCGGTGTCTCCGGCTACAGTTTCAGGATCTTCACCCCCGCGTCGGTGAGGAGCTTCTCGACCAACGGGTCGTTGTGGTAATTGCGCCGGTACCGAACCTCGGCGATGCCCGCCGAGGCGAGGATCTTGGCGCAGTTGATGCACGGGTAATGGGTCACGTAGGCGACGCAGCCCTCGACCGAGCTGCCGCGCCGCGCGGCATCGGCGATCGCGTTCTGCTCCGCGTGCACCGTCGCCTGCTCATGACCCTCCCTCACGTGCGAGACGTGCGCCGATCCGGGCAGGTAGCCGTTGTAGCCCGCCGCCACGAGACGGTTGCGGCGGTTGCCTCCGGTCACGATCACGCAGCCGACGTGCAGGCGCTCGCACGGCGAGCGCGTGGACATGAGCACGGCTGTCGCCATGAAATACTCGTCCCACGAGGGGCGTTGCGGAAAATCCTCCGTGGCGGCGGCGATCAGGTCCACCGGGTTGCGCGCGGTTTTTTTCATGGGTCGGCTCCAAACATGGGGACCGACCGGGCGGCGGGCAAGACCGGCGAAGACACCCCTCCTTTCGCTGGCGTCTGTTCCCAAAAGCCCCCAAGTTCCGGCCGTCATGCCCACGCTCCACGAACTCGTCGTCCACTGCGACCGCCGTACGCGCCGCACGGCGTTCCCGGATGCGCCCGGGGCCGCCAACGGCCTGCAGGTCGCGAACCGCGGCCGCGTCACCAGGATCGGCGCCGCCGTCGACGCCGGGGTCGCGCCCTTCCGCGCCGCCGTCGCCGCCGGCGTGGATTTCCTCATCGTGCACCACGGCATGTACTGGGACATGCCCCGCCCGCTCACCGGCCCGGCCTACGAACGCGTCGCGACCCTCATCGAGGGCAACTGCGCCCTGTATTCGAGCCACCTGCCCCTCGATGCGCACCCGCAGATCGGGAACAACGCCCTCCTCGCCCGGCAGCTCGGCCTCAAAGCCGACCGCGGCTTCATCCCCAACCCCGGCGGCGACATCGGTTGCACCGCAGCCAACCGCCTGACCCGCGCCGCCCTGCGCGACCGGCTCGAGGCCCTCTACCCGCGCGTCATCGCCATCGAGTACGGCTCCGCCCGCCCGCGCCGTATCGCGTTCTGCAGCGGCAGCGGCAACAGCGCGATTCCCCTCCTTGCCGCCGCCGGCGCCGACACGCTCGTCACCGGCGAACTGCGGGAGGAACACTTCAATTACGCCCAGGAAAACGGCCTCAACCTCTTCCTGTGCGGCCACTACGCCACCGAGGTCCACGCCGTGAAAGCCCTCGCGGCCGAGCTTGCGGCCAAGTTCAAACTGCCGTGGGAATTCATCCCGACGGACAATCCCCTCTGATCCCCCGAATGAAACGCATCGCCATCCTCCACGGCCCCAACCTCGACCGCCTCGGCAAACGCCAGCCCGAGATCTACGGCCGCGCCACGCTCAAGGACCTCGAGCAGCTCATCCGCAGCGAGGCGAAGCAGCTGGGTTTCACCACCGTGTTCTTCCAGTCGGCCCACGAGGGCGCGCTCGTGGACAAGATCCACGCGCTCACCGACCGCGGGATCGACGCGTTCATCGTCAATTTCGGCGCCTACTCCCACACGAGCATTGCCCTCCGCGACGCCCTCGCCGCGTCCGACAAGCCCGCCATCGAGGTGCACATCTCCGACATCAAGAAGCGTGAGAAATTCCGCCACACCTCGATGACCGCCGGTGCCTGCCGCGCGATGATCTGCGGCAAGGGCTTCCCCGGCTACGTCGAGGCGCTGCAGCTCCTGCAGAAACTCTGAACCCGGACCGAAACCCTTGACCGCCGCCACGCCCGCCCCCGACGACCTCGTCTGGTTCGTCTGCCACACCAAGCCGCGCTGCGAGAAGAAATTCGCCGCGCTCATGGCCGCCGAGCGCTTCGAGCACTACCTCGCACTCGTGCAGAGCATCCGCCGCTACCGCCAGCAGACGAAGCGTTTCACCAAGCCGCTCTTTCCCGGTTACGTCTTCGCCCGCGTCCCGTTCGAAAAGAAGGCCCGCATCTACCAACAGGACCTGCTGGCGCGGGCCATCCCCGTGGAGGACGAGGCGACCTTCCTGCGGCAGCTCGCCGACGTGAAGGCCATCGTCGAATCCGGGTTCGAGCTCAGTCTCCTGCCCCTCCTCTCGAAGGGCCGGCGCGTGAAGGTCACCGGCGGTCCGCTCCACGGCCTCGAAGGCTACGTCGACGATCCCAAGAACCCCGCCGGCATCGTGATTTCCGTCGACGTGCTCCGGCAAGGCCTCCTCGTGCGCGTGCCCATCGAGAATCTCGAGGCGCTGCCCTGAGTTCAGAAAAACCGCACCCAGACCCACTGCCCGAGGTGCATCGTCGCACTGGTGACGAGCGCCGCGGCGATGTCGTCGGCCACCACGCCCCAGCCGCCGGGGAGATCCTGCAGTTTGCGGATGCCAAACGGCTTCGCGATGTCGAACAACCGGAACAGGGCAAACCCCGTCAAAAACACGGCCCAGGGCGGCAACGTCGCGGTCAGCGCCGGCCAGCCGAGGAAACACAGCGGCATCGCCACGAACTCATCGAGCACCACCTCGCCCGGGTCCCGCCGGCCCAGCCGAAACTCCGCCTCGCCACAGATCGCGATCGCGACATAGGCGCCGATTGCGCTCAGCAGGAGGTTGCCAATCCAGCCGAGCGGATGGAAAAACACGGTAAAGTAGAGCAGCCCCGCGACCGACCCCCACGTGCCCGGCGCCGGCAACCGCCGACCCACCGGGCCCAGCGTGGCGCAACCCAGCACGGTCGCGGTGGGCAGGAAGCGCGTCCAGACCGGTTGCGGCAATCGCATCGCCTCAATCCCTCACCAAGTGGCCGTGACGGCGGAAATACGCGTAGCCCGACGTGATCGTCATGATCACCGAAAGCACGAAGAACGTCAGCCCGACCCAGTGCACGACCTGGACCTGCCAGTGCTCATGGCCGTTGAAGACCTCGCCAAAATCGTTCGTCAGCATCCGCGTGCCGAGCAGCCAGCCAATGGCGTTCAACTGCAGGAAGGTCTTCACCTTGCCGCCCGCGTCGGCCTCGACGACGACGCCCTTCGACGCCGCCACCATGCGCAGGCCCGAGATCATGAACTCGCGGCCGATGATCGCCAGCACGAGCAGCATCGCCGTGATCCGGTAGCCCATGAAGTAGCCGCCGTTGACCAGCGCCACCATCAGGCCGATGACCATCACCTTGTCGATCACGGCATCCATGAACCGCCCGAAGTTCGACACCTGTCCGCTCGCGCGCGCCAGTTTCCCGTCGAGCCAGTCCGAAAGCGCCGCGGCGATGAACAGCCAAAACGCGATCGTCGCCGCCCACAGGAAGTCCGAATACATCAGCCCCACGATCGCGAACATCGCCGGCACGCGGGAGATCGTCAGGATGTTGGGGAGGTTGAAACGCACAGGTAGCCAGACACGCATGCGCCTCCGGCAAAGGCAATAGCGGAGAGGGTGGCGGCGCGGGTCCACCTCGGCCCTCGACTTCCGTCCCCGAAAATACTTCGCTCCCCGCCTACCCAATCATGCGTCACTGCATCTATCCCGGGACGTTCGACCCCATCACCTTCGGTCACCTCGATGTGCTGGCGCGGGCGGCCAAGCTTTTCGACCACGTCACCGTGGCCATCGCCGAGAATCCCGGCAAGGGTCCCCACTTCAGCGCCAAGCACCGCCTGGAGCTCGTGAAGCCCAACGCGGCGCAGTTCAAGAACGTCACCGTCACCACGTTCAACGGCCTGCTCGTCGATTTCGTGATCGCCCAGAAGGCCCAGGCCATCATCCGCGGCCTGCGCGCCCTCACCGACTTCGAGCTCGAGTTCAACATGGCCCTGATGAACCGGCACCTGAAGCCCGAGATCGAGACGATCTTCGTCATGCCGAACGAGCAGTACAGCTACACCAGCTCCACACTCGTGAAGCAGGTCGCGAAGTACGGCGGCGACGTCAGCCACTTCGTCCCGCCCAACGTCGCCGCCGCCCTCAAACACGCCTACGGGCACTGAGGCCGGGGCCTCCGATCGGCACTTTAATTTCGCCCGCAGTGTCACCGCCCGGCCCTCGGCGCCGTCTTGGCTTGCGGCACGGACTGTCCTGTTGGGAATCAGGCGGTTTCGTTTGCCCGCCGACATTTTCCCTTCACATCTTGAACGCTTAATCATGGCCAAGTCCCGTCGCTCCACCGGTCTCATCGTCATCGTCCTGCTCCTCGCCTCCGCCGCGGGCGGCTGGTATTACTTCGGCCGGACCGCCGACGCCAAACCCGTCTACACCACCGTCACGGTCGACCGCGGCAGCCTTTCGCAGGTTGTGACCGCCACGGGCTCCCTGCAGCCGGTCACCTCCGTCGAGATCGGCAGCCAGGTCTCCGGCCTGGTCACCGAGGTGCTCGTGGACTACAATGCCCCGGTCAAGGCCGGCCAGCTGATCGCCAAGATCGACAGCTCCACCTACGAGCAGCGCCTGCGCCAGGCCGAGGCCGACCTCGCCTCCAGTCGGGCCAGCCACACGCTCACCCGCCTCAACACCGAGCGCACCCGCACCCTTCGCACCCAGAATCTCGTCTCGGCGCAGGAACTCGACCAGGCCGAGGCCCAGCTGTCCCAGGCGGACGCCGCCCTCCTCACGCGGGAGGCCGCCGTCGAGAACGCCAAGGTGGACCTCAGCCGCTGCTCCATCTTCTCGCCGATCGACGGCATCGTCATCGACCGCCAGACCGACGTCGGCAAGACCGTCGCCGCCAGTTTCAACGCCCCGACGCTCTTCATCATCGCCAACGATCTCACCCGGATGCAGATCCACGCCTCCATCGCCGAGGCCGACATCGGCAGCGTCGCCGTCGAACAGCCGGTGAATTTCACGGTCGACGCGTTTCCGAACCGCCAGTTCCGCGGCCGCGTGATCCAGATCCGCAATTCGCCCAAGACCGAATCCAACGTCGTCACCTACCAGACGATCATCGAGGTCCGGAACGACGACCAGAAGCTCAAGCCCGGCATGACCGCCAACGTCTCCATCGTCATCGCCGAGCGCCCCGACGCCCTCCGCCTGCCCAACGGCGCCCTGCGCGCCCGCATTCCCGAGCAGTTGCTCCCCGCCGCCAAGCCCGAGGCTGCCTCCGGTGCCGCGCCTGCCGCCGGCGCCGCGCCGGTCACCGCCACCCGCGAGCAGATGATGGCCATGCTGGCCGAGGTCGGCTTCACCCCGGGCTCCGGTCCTCCGTCCCCCGAGATCCGCGCCAAGCTGGCCGATCTCGCCAAGTCGCGCGGCCTCACCCTGCCCGAATTAGGCCGCGGCCGCGGCGGCAATCGTGCCGAACAGCCCGCCATCACCACCCGCACGGTGTACAAGCTCGGCGGCACATCCGCCCAGCCGCTCCCCGAGCCCGTGACGGTGAAGCTTGGTATCACCGACGGCACCCACACCGAGATCATCGAGGGCCTCGCCGAGGGCGACGTGCTCATCTCCAGCGTCTTCCTTCCCGGCGCCACCACCAACAACGCGTCGCCCTCCAGCAGCCCGTTCGGCGGCCCGCGCCGCTTCTGACCCGCCGCCCTGCGTTCATGAGCGCCGTCGTCCACCTGCAGGATATCCACAAGACCTACGACTCCGGCGAGGTCGCGGTCCATGCCGTGCGCGGCGTCTCGATCGAGATCCACGGTGGCGACTTCCTCGCCATCATGGGCGCCAGCGGCTCGGGCAAGTCCACGCTGATGAACCTCATCGGCTGCCTCGACCGCCCGACTCGCGGCACCTACCTGCTCGACGGCATCGACGCCTCCGGCCTCGAGCGCGACGAGCTCGCCGACATCCGCAACCACAAGCTCGGTTTCGTCTTCCAAGGCTTCAACCTCCTCAGCCGCACCACCGCGCTCGAGAACGTCGAGCTGCCCATGCTCTACGGCCGGCACCACGTCACCCGCCGCGAGATGCGCGACCGCGCGCTGCGCGCCCTGGACATCGTGGGCCTGGGCAACCGCGCCGACCATTTCCCCAGCCAGCTCTCGGGCGGCCAGCAGCAGCGCGTCGCCATCGCCCGCGCCCTCGTCAACGAGCCCCGCATCCTCCTCGCCGATGAACCCACCGGCAACCTCGACAGCAAGACCTCCGTCGAGGTCATGGGCGTGTTCCAGCAGCTCAACGACTCGGGCATCACCATCCTCATGGTGACCCACGAGCTCGACATCGCCCACTACTGCCGGCGCAACCTCGTCATGCGCGACGGCCGCGTCGTCAGCGACACCGCCGTGACCAACCGCCTCGAAGCCCGCACCGAGATGCAACGGATCGTCGCCGCCGAATCCGCGGCCCAACTGCACGCGCAACCCTGAGCCCATGCGCCTCGCCTCCACCCTCATCATCTCCTTCCGGGCGCTGCGCCGCAACATCCTGCGGTCCACGCTCACCTCGCTCGGCATCATCATCGGTGTCGCCGCCGTCATCGCCACCGTCAGCATCGGCAACGGCGCCAAGGCGCAGGTCGAGGGCCAGATCGCGAGCCTCGGCCAGAACATCATCAGCGTCTTCCCCGGCACGTCCACGTCCGGCGGGATGCGCGGCGGCTGGGGCTCCGCCAGCTCGCTCACGCCCGAGGACGCGCAGGCCATCCTGCGCGAGGTCCCCGGCGTCGTCGCCGTGAGCCCCGAGATGCGCGACCGCTCCCAGGTCCTCGCCAACGGTCTCAACTGGAACACGATGATCATGGGCGAGGCGCCCGACTACCTCGGCATCCGCCTGTGGGGCCTCGCCGAGGGCGGCATGTTCACCGAGCAGGACGTGCGCAGCTACGCCAAGGTCGCGGTCATCGGCAAGACCGTCGCCGACCAGCTCTTCCCCGATGGCGACGCCGTCGGCGGCACGATCCGCATCCGCAACATTCCCTTCAAGGTCCTCGGCATTCTCGAGTCCAAGGGCTTCAATTTCTTCGGCCAGGACCAGGACGACACGGTGGTCATCCCCTACACGAGCCACCTGCGCCGCGTTTCACGCCGGCAATACCTCAACTCGATCATCGTCCAGGCCGCGACCCCCGAGCAGATCCCGCACATCCAGCAGCAGATCACCGATCTCCTCCAGCAGCGCCGCTCCGGCCGCGAGCCCGACTTCACGGTGCGCAGCCAGGTCGAGCTCGCCCAGGCCGCCACCGAGACCTCCCGCACGATGACCTGGCTTCTGGGCGCCATCGCCGGTGTCTCGCTCGTCGTCGGCGGCATCGGGATCATGAACATCATGCTCGTCTCCGTCACCGAGCGCACCCGCGAGATCGGCATCCGCCTTGCCATCGGCGCCCACGGCAAGGAGATCATGCTGCAATTCCTCACCGAGTCCGTCGTCCTCAGTGTTTTCGGCGGCACCCTCGGCATCCTCACTGGCATCGGTGCGTCGAAGCTCATGACGCACTTCAACGGCTGGCCCACCCTCGTCTCGACCAACGCCATTGTGATCGCCTTCGTCTTCAGCGCCGCCGTCGGCATCTTCTTCGGCTTCTACCCCGCCCGGAAGGCCGCGCAGCTGGACCCGATCGAGGCGCTGCGCTACGAATAGCCGGCGAGGCGACGTAGGCAGCCCGCTCGCGGGCGCTCGTCTGCCGTTCGCATGCGAATCGAGCGCGAGCAAGCTCGCGGCCTACCGCAGCACCCGTCGCCATTTGAACGTTGAGCGTTAAACGTTAAGCGTTGAGCGTTCTTCCGATGTCTTTCGCCCGCATCATCACCCTCACCCTCCTCCTCGCCGCCGCCCTCCCGGCCGCGCCGACCTACCGCGAGGCGCTCGACCTCTACAAGATCCAGAAGTACCCCGAGGCGAAGGCCGCATTCCAGGCCCTCGTCGCCGCCGAGCCGGCCAATCCGAAGTATCACTACTTCCTCGGCGTGACTGCGATCAAGCAGCGCCATTACGACGAGGCGATCGCGAGCCTCGAGCGGGCAACCGCGCTAGCGCCGACCAATTCGGACTACTTTGCCGAACTCGGGAGCGCCTACGGCAGCGCCGCCAGATCGGCCGGCATGTTTGCCCAGATGTCCCTCGCCAAGAAATGTCGCCTCGCGCTCGAGAAGGCCGTGGCGCTCAACCCCGATAGCCTCGACGCCCGCAACGGCCTCGTCAGCTTTTACCGCCAGGCCCCGGGGTTCGTCGGTGGCGGGATGGACAAGGCCTACGCGCAGGCGGAGGAAATCCGGCGCCGCGATGCCCGCCGCGGGGCGATCGTCCTTGCCCAGCTCTACTCAGGCGAGAAGCGCTTCGATGAAGCCTTCGCCGTCACCCTCGAGCTGCTCCAGCGTGAACCCGACCTCTACATCGCCCATTTTACTATGGGTCGCCTCGCCGCCGAGAGCGGCCTGCGCCATGACGCCGGCGAAAAGCACCTGCAGCGCTGCCTCGCGCTGACGCCTGACAAAGGTGACCCAAGCCACGCCGCTGTCCACTTGCGCCTCGGCCAAATCGCCGAAAAGCACCATAACCCCGCCTCGGCCCGCTCTGCCTATGAGCGCGCCCTGCGACTCGACCCGAATTTCAAGCCCGCCGCCGACGCATTGGCGAAGCTCAAGTAGGGCAGGTCCGGGTATACTTCACCTAATACACCCCGTACTTCCGCCCTGCCGCGAAGTACGCCTCGATGTTCGCCCGCGGCGTCCCTTCGCGGAAACTGTCCGAACTCCCGAGGATAAACCCGCCGCCGGGTTTGCCGATCGCCACGGCGTCGCGCACGGTCGCCTCGATCAGCGCCGGCGTGCCGTCCTTCACCACATGCAGGAGGTCAATGTAGCCCTTGATCGTGACCTTGGCGCCGATCTTCGCCTTGGCCGCAGCGAGGTCAAAGTCGCCCGTCGGCGGCGGCGTGCAGGTCTCGAGCACATCCACGCCCGCGCCGGCGATCAGTTCCATCGAATCCGCCAGACGTCCGTCGTCGTAATAGTTGTAGAACGCGTCGTAGCGGTGCGTGAGTTCGACGTGTTCACGGATCAGCGGAACGAAAACCTCCTTGAAGATCGCGGGCGACCAGCCCGTCGACAACGACGCGAAGTACCATGTGCCGAATATACCGTCGGCGCCGGCCTCGAGCGCCTCCTTGATCTGTGCGAGCGAACGCTCGTGGAAGAGCCGGAGGTTGGCGTCAAAGAATGGTCGGTTGTCGTAGTAGTCGACCATCAGGTCCTCCATGTCACGGGCGTGCCCGGCGTTGTGGTCGAGGGCGCAGCGCACCGTCACGACGAGCACGCCGCGGTCACCCAGCTCGCGCCGCGCCGCATGGTAGTGGCTGTAGTCGCGGTTGATCGGCGCGAGGATGTATTTCAGGCTCTCGAGGTCGTCGGGCGTCTTCAGGAGGTGCTCGGTGCGCACCGGGTTCGGTTGGACGCCAAACTCGCGGCCGGAAGGCGCGATGAGGATGCGATCTGACAGCTTGCCGGACGGGGTGTGGAATGTGCGCTCCACGGCGGTGAAGTCGCCCTCGGTATATTTGCGCTGCTCCACCTTGACGTCGGCGAGGTCGTAGGTGGCGGGGAAGGCGTCGATGACATTCATCGTGCCGTCGTCGATCGGATGGAGCGGATCGAGGTCCGGCAGCTCGCGCAGGTGCGTGGCGAGGTCGCAGCGGCCGTATTCCGCCAGCAACCAGGCCCAGATGCGCGGCGAGATCGGCACGCGATCTGGTTCCTGGTGGCGAATGGTCGCCAAGATGCGTTCCCGTCCGGTCATCGTCGTCTTGCTCATGAAGTTCCGGCCGCCCCGCACCACGCGGAGGCGGCCGCACAATCGTGCGCGAGCGCCAGCGGCTTGTCAGGCAAGATCGCTCCCGAACCACCGCCCTTGGCCCCAGTTCGCGCATCGACCCCTCTGAAAACGAATGTGGAAATCAGGAAATCTGGAACCATACTTGGCCTAAACCCAATGAACTCCCGATTGATCAAGGCCCTCATGATCGGCACCCTGCTCTGTGGCATCGCGGTCGCGTGTGCCGCGGCTGAACCCGCCAAGGCTGATGCGGCATTGTGCGCGCGGCTCATCAAGGCAATCGAGGTGTCCGACCACGCGGCATTCATCGCCGACGGCGAGGCCGCGTTTAGCAAAATGACCAAGGAAAAGTTTGCCGCCGTGGCTGCGCAACTGGGCCCGAGACTCCAGGCCGGGCACGAGATCACCTACCTCGGCGAACTCAGGCAGCGCGGCTACCACGTCACACTGTGGAAACTCTGCTTTAAGAACGGATCCGATGATGCGCTCGCCAGCCTCAGCACGAAGGATGGCAAGGTCGGCGGATTTTTCATCCATTGACCGCCCACGCAGGCCCCGACGAACCACACCCCATGGCCACCAAGCATCGGATCTTCTCCATCAGCGTCGCGAGCGTCTACCCTTACTACATCGCCAAAGCCGAAAAGAAAGGACGCACGAAGGCCGAGGTCGACGCGATCATCCGCTGGCTCACGGGCTACACGCAGCGGCAACTGGACGCGCAGCTGCGCAAGCAGACGGACTTCGAAACCTTCTTCAACGAAGCCCCCAAGCCCAACCCGGCGCGGACGCTGATCACCGGCGTGGTCTGCGGCGTGCGCGTCGAGGACATCGCCGATCCGATCATGCGCGAAATCCGCTACCTCGACAAACTGGTCGACGAGTTGGCCAAAGGGAGGCCCTTGGAGAAGATCCTGCGCACCTGACGCCAATGGCCAAGCTCTGCATAGTTGTCGGTGTGACTGTCTGCGGACTCGCCTTCGGCTGGGCCGCGGACGCGCTCGGTTGCGAAATCATGGCATCGTTTCTGTGGAGCGGCCTTGGTTCGCTGGCTGGGTGTTGGCTGGGTTGGAAGGTTCACCGGATATGCTTTCTGTAGGTGCTCCTCCGTTCGCGCCACTTCGCGCCCTTCGCGGTTTAGGAATCCCCGGCCGATTTCATCGCACGTTCATCATCCCTTCACAAACCCACGCTAACCTTCCGGCACCATGCGTACCCGCGACTTCGCCCTCATCACCCTGATCCCCGCCGCCCTCTTGCTGGTTCCCCTTGTGGCCATGCAGTTCACCCGCGAGGTTAACTGGACAGGCAGCGACTTTGCCGTCGCCTGGGTCCTGCTCGCCGGCACCGGCTTCGCCTACAAGCTGGTGACCCACCGGACCGGGCACCTCGCCTACCGTGCCGCGACCGGCCTGGCGGTCGTCACCGCCCTGCTCATCGTCTGGGGCAACCTCGCCGTCGGCTTCATCGGTGATGAGGGCAATCCCGCCAACCTGCTCTACGGCGGTGTGCTCCTGATCGGCGTCATTGGTGCCACCGTCACCCGTTTCCGGCCGCAGGGCATGACCCTGACGCTCTCCGCCATGGCCTTCGCCCAACTGCTGGTCCCCCTGTTCGCGTTGATCATCTGGCAGCCCGAGATCCCATGGCTCGTCTTTGGCCTGAATACCGTCTTCGCCCTCCTGTTCGCCGCCTCAGCCGCCCTGTTCCGCTTCGCCGTGCCGTCCGACACTCGGGCGGCCTAGGTTTGGTTGTAGCCGGCCTCTCTGAAGCCGGTCCGGGGTCAGCGACCCTGGCTACTGCGGATCGCGCCTGCCAACCTGACGCGCGAGCTTGCGTCTGCGCCGGTCCGCGTTGTCTTTGGCGAATCCATGTCGGTGCCGCCCATCGTCGCCCTCAACAACGTCGTCAAACGCTACGGCGACGGGCCGGTCGTGCTTGACGGCGTCTGCTTTGACGCGGCACCGGGCGACTTCATCAGCCTCATCGGCCCCAGCGGCTGCGGCAAATCCACGATCCTCCGGCTGATCGCCGGCCTGAGCCCCGTCACCAGCGGCGCTCTGACGGTCGACGGCCGCACCCCCGAGGCCGCCGCCGCGGAACTCGCCTTTGTCTTCCAGGAGCCGACCCTCCTCCCCTGGCTCAACGTCGGCCACAACGTCGAGGTCGCCCAGAAACTCCGCGGCGTCCCCACCCCCGCCCGCACCGCCGCCCGCCGCCGCGCCCTCGAACTCGTCCGCCTCACCGGCCGCGAAACCGCCTTCCCCCGCCAGCTCTCCGGGGGCCAGAAGATGCGCGTCTCCCTCGCCCGCGCCCTCACGCTCGAGCCCAAGATCCTCCTGCTCGACGAACCCTTCGGCGCGCTGGACGAAATGACGCGCGAGCACCTCAACGAGGAACTCCTCGACATCCGCCAGCAGCAGGCGTGGACCACTTTTTTCGTCACGCACTCCGTTGCCGAGGCCGTCTTCCTCTCGAATCGGATCCTCGTCATGTCGGCCAATCCCGGCCGCATCCATCGCGAGGTGCAGGTCGACTTCCCCTACCCGCGCACCGAGGCCACGCGCCTGTCGCGACCCTACCACGACCTCGTGTCGGAGGTCTCCCGCCTCCTTCGCTCCGTCGAGTCCGCCTGAGCCATGTCGCGCCGCCTCCTCAATTTCGTCCTCCCCCTCGGCACCGGCGTGCTCATGGTCGGCATCTGGTACGCGATCCGCCACGGGCTGTCGGAGGACATGAAGTTCCTCCTGCCGACCCCCGACGAGATCTGGGCGGCGCTCGACGCCAACTCCGAGTCCCTCACCCGCGCCACCCTCAACACCACCAAGGGCGCCGTCCTCGGCTTCGCGTTCGCCGTCGTCATCAGCTTCGGCCTCGCCCTCGTCCTTTCCCTCTCGAACCTAATCCGCGCCAGCCTCTACCCCTACCTGATGATTCTGCAGATGATGCCGATCATCGTCATCGCCCCGATCCTCGTCCTCTGGGTCGGCGCCGGCCTGAACAGCGTGGTCATCATCACCTTCCTGATCTGCTTCTTCCCGCTCGTGGTGAACACGACGCAGGGCCTCATCTCGACCGACCGCAATCTCGTCGAACTCTTCCGCATGTATCGCGCCACCCGCTGGCAGGAGACCTTTCTCCTGCGCGTGCCGGCGGCGCTGCCGTATTTCTTCACCGGCCTGCGCATCGCGGCCGTCCTCGCGCCCATCGGCGCGCTCGTCGGCGACTACACCGCCGGCAGCTCCGCCGGCGACGGCGGCGGCCTCGGCTTCCAGGCCATCATCTACAGCAGCCAGGCCAAGTACCCGGCCCTCTTCGCCACCGCCGCGGTCACTTGCGTCCTCGGATTTGTTTTCGCCGGCGGTGTGCATATCCTCAGCTGGCTGTCCCTCTCGAAGTGGCACGACTCCTACCACCGATCCGATACGTGAGGTTCCCCCCGCTCCTCTTCCACACCATGATCGCACCCCGCCTAGCCACCCTTCTTCTGCTCACCGCCACCACCCTTGCGGCCGAGCCGTTCAAGCTCACCGTCCAGCTCGACTGGGTCGCCGAACCTGAGCACGGCGGATTCTATCAGGCCCAGGCCAAGGGCTACTTCGCCGCCGAGAACCTCGACGTGACGATCATCCCGGGCGGACCCAACGCCTTTGTCCTCCCCAAGGTCGCCACCGGCAAGGCAGACATCGGCCAGGCCGACAGCACGAACACCCTTCTCCAGCAGGCCGAGGGCCTGCCCCTCGTGCAGTTCGCCGCGGTGTTCCAGGACGATCCGTCGGGTCTGCTGGTCAATGCCGACAGCCCCGTGCGCGCCTTCCCCGACCTCAACGGCAAGACCCTCATCGCCCGCCCCGAGTGGGCCTTCCTGCCGTTTTTGAAGAAAAAGTACGGCATCGCGTTCAACGTCGTCCCCCAGAATTTTTCAGTCGCCGCCTTCCTCGGCAACAAGGAGGCGATCCAGCAGGGCTACTACATCGCCGAGCCGTACCACATCGTCGCCGCCGCCGGAAAGGAGCCGCGGTTCCTCTCGACTTGGGACGCCGGCTTCCGCGCCTATGCCGTACTCGTGACGAGCCGCAAATTCGCCGCCGCTCACCCGGACCAGCTCCGCGCCTTCCTCCGCGCCTACATCCGCGGCTGGCGCGACTACATCGAGGGCGACCCAACCGCGGCCCACGCCGCCATGAAAGCCGCGAACGTGAACAACACCGATGCCTTCATGCTCGCCTCGCGCCAGCTCCTGATCGACGGCCGCCTCGTCACCGGCCGCGACGCCGATGGCGGCGTCGCCCAGATCGGCCGCCTCTCTCCCGAGCGCTACGCCACGCAGATCCGCCAGCTTGAAGAGCTGGCCATCCTGCCCAAGGGCAAAGTCGCCGTCGAGAAGGCGATGACGACGGAGTTTTTACCCGAGAGGTAATCGCCCCGGTAGGCCGCGAGCTCGCTCGCACTGATTCGCTCGCGCACGCCAAACAAGCGCCCGCGAGCGGGCGGCCTACGGGAATCTATCCTGACCCTTCCGGGTTTCCCGGCTTCCTCCTTCATCGATCTGTATTTGTATCCCCTCCGCGTTTCCCCTTTCCTGCGGACATGTCCGTCCGCCAGATCGAGCAGTTTCGCGAACTCCTGCAGCGCGCAGTCGCTGACGGGACCCTCGGCAAGCTCACGCTCGGCAAGTACCGCGGCGCCGACGCCTCGCTGCGCAACGTCTTCATCCGCCCCGTCACCCTCAAGGCCGGTCTGCACCTCAGCTTCCTCTGGCGCCACGCCACGCGCGACGTCACCAAGAACCTCCCGCCCGCCGAGGCCCTGACGACGCTCGATGGCCTGATCGGGGCCGATTTCCTCGACGCCCATCTCTTCGCCGGACCCGTCACCGCCCAACTCGAGTGCCAGCCCGACGGCTCGGCCCGGCTCAAGGTCATCAACGCCGCCCCGGTCGGCGCTCCCGACCACGCCGCGGCCGGCGAGCATGACCAGATCCGGCAGCACCCCATCCCGGCTGACGCCCCCTGGCTGCGCGCCCTCGGTGTCACCAACGACCGCGGCCAGCCGCGCGAGGGCATGGCGGCCAAGTTCCGTCAGATCCAAAAATTCACCGAACTCCTCGGTCATCTCATCGCCGAGGCAAAGCTACCTGAGGACCGACCGCTGCACGTCGTGGACATGGGTTGCGGCAAGGGTTACCTGACCTTCGCCGTGGCCCACCTTCTCGGCGATCGCGCACTGGTGCGCGGCGTCGAACGCCGGGCGGATCTCGTCGAGAAGTGCAACGCCGTCGCCCGAGCCCACGGGTTTCCGCGCCTGCAGTTCACCGTCGGCGAGATCGCGGCGGCCCCGGCCGGCCCGATTGACATCCTCATCGCCCTGCACGCCTGCGACACCGCCACCGACGACGCCCTGGCCCAGGGTCTGCGCGCCGGAGCCACGCTCCTTGTCGTCGCCCCCTGCTGCCAGAAGGAACTGAGGCCCCAACTTACCGCCCCACCCGTCCTCGCTGACGCCCTGCGGCACGGGATCTTCCAGGAGCGCCAGTCGGAATTCGTCACCGACGCCCTCCGCGCCGAACTGCTCGAGTGGTCGGGTTGCCGCACCAAGGTCTTCGAGTTCGTCTCCACCGAGCACACGGCCAAAAACGTGATGATCGCTGCCATTCGTCACGCACCGCCCGGCGATCCCGCCCGCGTCGAGGCGATTCGCGTCCTCGCCGCCTTCTACGGCATCCGCCACCACCACCTGGCGACACTGTTGGGATTTCCGTTATCTGCGTGATCCCGAATCTTACAGGACGAAACAGAGGGAACAGAGGTTTGGTTTTTTCATCCTCCGTTGCCTCCGTTTCCTCCTGTAAACCTGCCAGGGCACAAATTTCCGGTTGATCGGCATCTCACATGAACTGGACCGAACTCGATTGGCTGGCGCTCGACCGATTGCGCGACGGGTTTCTCAGCGGCGGGGCGGCGGCGGGGCCGTATTGGCGCACGGAGTCGGCGCTCGCGAGTTATGACCTCACCTTTGGCGAGCGCATCGGCTGGAAATGGGACCACGTGCTCCTCGAGCTGAAAATCCGCGGTTGGACGCCCCCTGCGCGCACCGTGCTCGACTGGGGCTGCGGCAGCGGCATTGCGGCCCGCCGCGTGATCGGCGCCTTTGGGCCGGAGCGCTTCGACGATCTTTGGGTGTGGGACCACGAGCCGATCGCGGCGGATTTCGCCGCGGGCGCCGCCGGCCGCGCGTTTCCCGGCCTGCGCGTGAACCAGGTCACACCCGGCTTCCTCGCGGGCGAGGAGCCGCTGGGCCTCCTCGTCGTCAGCCACGTCCTGAACGAGCTCGCGCCTGAAGCGCTGGCCGAACTACGACGCCTCGTGCGGCGCGCGACCGCGGTGATCTGGGTCGAACCCGGCACGCATGCCGTGGGCCGGCAACTGGGCGCGATCCGCGACGAGGCCCGCAGCGAGTTCACCGTCGTCGCCCCCTGCACGCATGCGAGCGCCTGCCCGGCGCTCGCCCCCGGCCGTGAGCGCGAATGGTGCCACCAGTTCGCCGCGCCGCCGTCGGAAATCTTTGCCAATCCCGATTGGGTGAAATTCGGCCAGCGCGCCGGCATCGACCTGCGGAGCCTGCCGTACAGCTTCCTCGTGCTTGATCGCACCGCCCCGCCGCCCGCGCCCGGCTGGTCGCACCTCATCGGCCGTGCCGAGCACTTCAAGCCATACGCGCGCTTCCTCAACTGCGACGCCGACGGCCTCGCCGAGCTGACGCTCCCGAAACGCGCGGACCCGGCGCTCTTCAAGGAGCTCGACCGCACCAAGGCACCCCTCGTCTACCGCTGGACCCGCGATGGTGACAAGGTCACCACTGGCCAACGCCTCGGCGCATAAACCGCGCTCCAGTAGGCCGCGAGCTCGCTCGCGCTCCTGCGGCATGCGCCCGCCAATCCAAGCGCCCGCAAGCGGGCGGCCTACCGTGGCATGCTTTGCTTTCGTCCCCTGAGTCACCTCATCTCTTTTCTCGCGCCGCCGCAGAAATCGCCTTCACTGCCATCGATCCATGTTTCGCCGTTTCCTCCTTTTCACTTGCGCTGTCTCTGCTGCCATCGCCGCGGAGCGCGCGCCTATTGAGTACACGCTGCGCTTCACCGACGCGACTTCCAGCTATGTCGATGTCGAGGCGGTCTTGCCGGCTGAAGGCCGCGCGGAGCTCACCGTGTTCATGCCGGTCTGGACCCCCGGGTCGTACCTGATCCGCGAGTATGCCCGCAACATCGTGAGCATCGTAGCCCAGAACCCGACCGGCGGGGCGTTGGCGCTCGAGAAGACCACGAAGAACCGCTGGACGATCGCCACCGGCGGCGCCGAGCGGGTGCACCTGAAGTACCGGGTCTTCGCCCGCGAGATGAACGTGCGCGGCAGCTGGGTCGAGGCTGACTTCGCCGTGCTCAAAGGTGCCGCAACCTTCCTGAACCTCGCTGACGACGGTCCGCGCGGGTTTGTCGTCCGCGTGGTCCGGCCCGCCAGCTGGGCCACCTGCCAGACCCCGTTGCGACCCATGGCCGAGGCAGATGTCTTCGCGGCCGACAGTTTCGATCACCTCATCGACAGTCCGATCGTGGTGGGTTCGCCGCTGGTGAACAGCGTCGAGGTCGCCGGCGTGAAACACGTTCTCGTGACCCTCGGCGGCGACGGCGTGTGGGACAATGCCCGCGTCGCCCGCAACCTCGCGCGCCTCGTCGAAGAGCAGGCCAAATTCTGGGGCGGCCTGCCCTACCAGGAACCGTACTATTTCTTCAACCTCCTCGGCATCGGCCGCGGCGGTCTCGAGCACTCCCACAGCACGGTCATGGGGGCCGACCGCTGGAACTCGCGCAACCGCAGCGGCATTAACTCCTGGCTCTCCCTCGCCAGCCACGAGTTCTTCCACGTCTGGAACGGCAAGCGCCTGCGGCCCGCCGGGCTCGGTCCCTTCGACTACGAGCACGAGGCCTACACCCAGTCGCTTTGGGTCGTCGAGGGCGTGACGAGTTACTACCAGCACCTGCTGCTGCGCCGCGCGGGCTTTGTCACGCGCGACGATTACCTGAGCACGGTTGCCGGCGGCTTCAATGACGTCCAGCGCGCGCCGGCGCGCCTCATGCAGTCGCTGAGCGCCGCCTCGTTCGATACCTGGATCAAGGCCTACCGGCCCGACGAAAACTCGGTCAACGCCCACTTCAGCTACTACAGCGGCGGCGCCCTCGCGATGCTGCTCCTCGACGCCGAGGTCCGCCGCGTGAGCGACGGCGCCAAGTCCCTCGACGACGTCATGCGGGCCGCCTACGCGCGCTACAGCGGCGAGCGCGGCTACACCGAGGCCGAGTTCATCGCGTTGGCCGGCGAGGTGGCCGGCCACGACCTCGCCGACTGGTTCCGCCGCACGGTGCAGAATCCGGGCGAATGGGATCCGCAGCCTTTCCTGGATTGGTATGGCCTCGCCCTCGTGACGCCGCCGCCCGAAAACAAGATCGCCCCCAACGGCCTCGAGCCGCCCGACCCGCCGCGCGCGTGGCTGGGGGCGGACACCCGGGCCGAACAGGGCGTGCTCTCTGTGACCGCCGTGCGCGCCGGGTCGCCGGCGGCCAAGGCCGGGGTCCTCGCCCAGGACGAGATCCTCGCGATCGACGACTACCGCGTTGCCGCCGAACGCTTCAGCCAGCGCCTTGGCGCCTACAAGCCCGGCGACAACGTCGTGCTGCTCGTTGCCCGTCGCGAAAAGCTCCTCCGGCTGCCAGTGACGTTCGCCGCCGAGCCGCCGAGCAACCGTCGCCTCGAGATCCGGAAGGATGCCACCGCAGCCCAGACGGCGCACCTCAAGGCCTGGATCGGCGAGGACAAGGCCATCGCCCTGGTCCCGCTGATCCCGCGATCCGACCCCCTCCCGCCCCCGCCCGAACCCCTGCAGGCTCCGGCCGGCACTTGACTCGCGCGGGACAACCCGAATGCTGGCCCCCTTCCATTTCCAAAACCCATGAGCAAACAGTACAACAAGACCATCAAGAAGCAGCGCCGCATCGCTTACCTGAAGCGCAAGAAGGCCCGTACCCCGGTGCCCGCGAAGAAGAAGTAACGCTCGCGCACTTCCGCCGGCAGCATCGACCGCGGCCCCGGCCGCGGTTTTTCTTTGCCGCCGGCGCCCGCACCACGCCCGCATGATCAAAGTCAGCCTCATCTCCCTCGGTTGCGCCAAGAACCTCGTCGACAGCGAGATCATGGTAGGCCACCTGCACCAGGCGGGCATGAAGGTCATCCCCGAGGCGGAAAAAGCCGACGTGGTAATCGTCAACACCTGCTCGTTCATCGACTCGTCGAAGGAGGAATCCATCGGCCACATTCTCGAGGTGCACCAGAACAAGGGCATGCGGAAGCGCCGCAAGGAGCAGAAACTCATCGTCGCCGGCTGCATGGCGCAGCGATTCTCCAAGGACCTCTCGAACTCGCTGCACGATGAAGTGGACGCGTTCATCGGCCTCGACCAGGTCACCAAGGTCGCCCCGATCATTGAGGAAATCTACGCCAGGGAACGCGGCCGGGCCGAGGCCCCCGTCAATCTCGTGGCCGGGCGCTCGACCTACATCCCCGATTACGACACGCCGCGCTTCCGGCTGACTCCGAAACACTTCGCATACGTCAAGATCGCCGAGGGCTGCAACCACCCGTGCACCTTCTGCATCATCCCGCAGATCCGGGGCCGGCACCGCAGCCGCACCGTGGCCAGCGTCGTCGCCGAGGCGCGCCAACTCGTGAAGGAGGGCGTCAAGGAGCTGAACCTCATCTCGCAGGACACGACTTTCTTCGGCATGGACACCTGGGAGGAGCGCCCCAACCCCCGCACCCCGGTCGACTCCGCCCGCGGCACCGCTCTCACCACATTGCTCCGCGAGCTCAACGCCATCGAGGGCGACTTCTGGATCCGCCTGCTCTACACCCATCCGGCGCATTGGAGCGACGAACTCATCCGCACGATCGCCGAATGTCCGAAAGTGGCCCGCTACATCGACATCCCGCTGCAGCACATTTCCGACCGCATGCTCGACCGCATGCAGCGCGAGACGAGCGGCGCGTACATCCGCGACCTCATCCGCCGCATCCGCGCCGGCCTGCCGGGCATCGCCGTCCGGACGACGTTCATCGTCGGCTTCCCCGGCGAGACCGAGGCTGACGTGGATGAGCTCTGCGCCTTCATCGAGGAGACCAGATTCGAGCGTCTCGGTGTCTTCCGCTACTCGCAGGAGGAAGGCACCCGCGGCGCCAAGATGCCCGACCAGATCCCGGCCAAGGTGAAGGAGGCCCGCTGGCACCGCCTCATGGCCCTCCAGCACCGCATCGCCGGCGAGGTCTCCCAGGCCTGGGTGGGCAAGCGCTTCAAGGTCCTCGTCGAGGAGCCCGGCGTCGCCCGCGGCGAGGCTGACGCGCCCGACATTGACGGCCGCGTCTACGTGCCCCGCTCCCTCCCGGTCAGCGAATTCGCCACCGTCACGATCAACGCCTACCGCGACTACGACCTCCTGGCCCTGCCGGCCGGCGAGCAGCCGGCGGTCTGGAAGGTTGCCCGCCAGGCCCAGTAGGGTTTGCCTTCCGCCGTGAGCACCGATCTCGGTTCCCCGCGGGCCCCCGTCACGCTGCACCTTTCCTATAAGGCGATCAGCCTGTTCGTTTTGCTGCTGATCCTCCCTTGGGGCGTCCTCCTCGTCCTCAGCCATCGGCACGAGACGGAGCTTACGCAGCCCGCAACCCGCGCGAGCGTCGCGGCGCCCGACGTCGGCAACAACGCAGTCGCCGTCAAGGCCGGTCCCTGGGGCGAACTCTCCTACCACCGCATCGTCATCGAACCGCCGGAGTCGCTCATCCGCGCCGTCTATTCCGCGCCGCGCCAGGCCGTCTGGGTCTTCAAGCGCCACTCGGCCGACACGTTTGGCGCGCTAATGGACGCCGCCGGGCTCTCGCTGGAACAGCGGCAATACACGGCCGAACCCGCCAACCGTGAGGTGGTAGGCGGCGACATCGTCCTGCGCCCGCCCGCCACATTCATCGAGGGGCTGTCGCCGGAATCGCGCGCAATCATCTACACCGCCCTGTCGGAGTTCCCCGAGAACCCGGACCAGCACGACCCCTACCGCTTCCGGGCCGATGCGGCCGATGAGTGGTTCCGGTACAGCGGCCTGCCCGACACCACCGTCGCCCTGGTCAAGAAGCTGCTCTACCGCCGTGGCAATTCGCTGGTCTTCTCCGATCAGGGGCTCGTCCTCGGCCGCATCCCGTCGCTCCAGGAGCGCGTCCGCCTGATCAAGACCCTCGCCCGCAAGTCCACCCTCATGGTCAAGCTGCGGATCCGCGCCTCCTCCGACATCGAGGCCCTGGACAATTACTGGGGCCGCGGGCAGCGCACCAAGGACATCCAGCCCCTCCTCCAGTCCCTCGTCCGCGACGGCACCGGTTCAACGATCGACATCATCCATTTGCTGCCGCGCCTGCCCCGTTCGCTGCTCTACACCTACCCCGCCATCAACGAGCCGGGGAGCACCAGCTATCTCGACTGCCACTGGACCGTGCTGAATTTCTTCAACATGCGGCCCGACGACCGTTACCAGCAGCTGGACGCGGTCACCGCCGCCTTTCTCAACGACTACTATCCCGTGACCGGGCAGCCCACCTTCGGCGACATCATCATGTTTGCGAAGCCCGACGGCAGCATCATCCATTCGTGCGTCTACATCGCCGCCGAGATCGTCTTCACGAAAAACGGCGCCTCGCCGAATGCGCCCTGGATCCTCATGTCGCTGTCCGACGTCGAGGCCTTTTATCCGAGCAAGGAGCCGCTGGACCTGCAGTACTACCGGCTCAAGACCTACGACCGCTCGACGAGCGTGAACTGAGCTGAAATTCGCGGGCGACCGCGCCTGCGCGCTGGCCTACACGCTTACTTCCGGAGCCTCGGCGTGGCGCCAGTCGATGAGTTCCATCTGGAGCAGGCGGCGGCCGTTGTAGTGGTTCCAGCCCAGCTTGACCGCAAGGTCCAGCGGGACGTTGAGCGGCGGCAGGCGATCGGCCATCTTCCAGGCCACGCCGTGCAGGCGGCGGCCGGTGCCATCCTCGACGATGAAACGGAAATGCAGCTCCTTGAAGACTTCCGGACGCTGCCGCAGGACCACGCCGCCTACCCCGAAGATCGGCTCCGGGTTGCCCTGGCCGAAGGGGTTGAGGGCCTCCAGGGCCTCCATGAAGGTCTCCCGGATCCGTTCCGGGATCATCCAAGCCGCAAGGGTCAGTTTCGCCTCGGCGATGTCGCCGCCCGCATGCTCGCGCACGGCCTCGGCAAACCGACGCCGAAATACCTCGAGCTCATGCTTCGCCAGCGCGACGCCCACGGCCATGGGATGGCCGCCCCAGCTGGTGAGGTGCTCGCGGCAGGTGGACAGCACCTCCACCAGATTGATGCCGTCGACGCTGCGGCCCGAGCCCTTGGCGAGGTCGCCTTCATTGCCGAGGACAACGCAGGGGCGATTGTACTTGCGGGTGACCCGGCCGGCAACGATGCCCACGACGCCCGGGTGCCAGGTGTCGCTGTACAGCACGATGCCATGGTGTTCAGAGAACTGCTCCTCGATCTGCCGCTCCGCGTCCTCGGTGATCTGCCGCTCGATATCCTGGCGCTCGCGGTTGAACTGGTCGAGCTGCCGGGCCGTGTCGGCGCAGAACTGCGGGTCGTCGCTGAGCAGGAGCTCCACCGACAGCGCGGCGTCGGCGAGGCGGCCGCTGGCGTTGATGCGCGGACCGAGGCGGAATGAAATGTCCACCGGCATGATCGGCTGGCCGCGGCGCACACCGGCCACCTCCATGAGCGCACCCAGTCCGGGGCGCGACGTCTCCTGCAGCATCCGCAGGCCGTGGCGGGCGAGGATGCGGTTCTCCCCGCGCAGGGGCACCAGGTCGGCGATGATGCCGAGGGCCACGAGATCGAGGTCATGGCTCAGGCGCAGGCTGAAGGCCACCGGATGGTCCTCGGCGCGAAGCTGCTTGAGGAGGCCGTGGGCGAGTTTGAAGACGAGGCCGACCGTGCAAAGGTTCCGGGTGTCGTCGGTGCCGTCGGCGGCGTCGGGCCCGGTGTGGGGATTGACCAGGAGTCCGCCGGAAAGCAGCTGGCCCTTGCTGCGGTGATGGTCGATGACGAGGACATCGATGCCCTGCGCCGCGAGGTAGGCGACCTCCTCGACCGAATTGGTGCCGCAATCCAGGGCGACGAACAGCGCCGGGCGGCCCGCCTCGAGGGCGCGGTCGATGGCGCTGCGCGAGAGGCCGTAGCCGTCCTCGGAGCGGCGCGGCACGACGAAATGCGGTTGGAGGCCGAAGCGGCGGAGGACGCTGACGAGGAGCGCGGTGCTGCTCACGCCGTCGACGTCGTAGTCGCCAAGGACGGTCACGGCCTCGCGCCGGGCGATGGCCTGGCGCAGGCGCGTCGCGGCGGCCTCGAGGTTGGGCAGGAGGAAGGGATCCCTCAGGCCCGCGAGGGCGGGCTGGAGGAATTCCTTCGCGGCTTCGCCGCGGAGGCCGTTGCGCAGCAGCAGCTCGGCCAGGACGGGATCGACCCCGGCCTGACCACTGATCGCCCCGACCTCGTCGGCCGGGAGCGGCGTATAGGTCCAGCGCATCGCGCGGTTGGACTCAGGCCGGGATCACTCCGACGCCTTGCTGGAACCGGTCCACTCGTACTTCGGCGCGATGTCGTGGTGCGCCTCGACGTGCTTCCGGTCGCCCTTGTGCCACCAGTAGAAGACGGGGCTGGCGATGAAGAGCGACGAGAAGGTGCCGGTGATGACGCCGATGATCAGGGTGAAGGCCAGGTCGTTGACCTCGCCGCCGGCGACCGTGCAGAGCACGATGGCGGTGAGGAACGTCGTGCCGCCGGTGATGAGCGTGCGCGACAGCGTGAGATTGAGGGAGTGATTGATGATGTCGCGCAGCGTGCCCGCGGGGTTGAGCTTCAGCTCCTCACGGATGCGGTCGAACACGACGATCGTGTCGTTGATCGAGTAACCCGCGATGAGGAGGATGCCCGCGACCATGGAGGCGTTGAACTGCCGGTCGAAGAGCACGAAGATGCCGACGGTCATCAGCAAGTCGTGCAGGGTCGAGACGACGGCGCCCATACCGTAGCCGAACTCGAAGCGGAAGGCGACGTAGACGAGGATGAGGATGAGCGACCAGAAGATCGCCCAGAAGGCGTTAGATTGGATCTCGCTGCCGACGCTGGCGCCGATGCGGCTGATGCCCTCCTGGGCGAAGCCGGCCTCGGGGTGCTTGGCCTGCAGGGCCTTGACGAGCATTTCGGCCTGGTCGAACGGCGTCGTGAGGCGCAGGACCTCGTGATCGCCGCCGATCGGCTGCGTGTAGCTCATGTTGAGTTCGGTGATGCCGGCGGCCGTGGCCACGCGGCGGACCTCGGCAAGATCGACCTTCTTGTCGAACTTCAGCGCAACCTGGTCGCCGCCGGTGAAATCGATGCCGTAGATATCCTTGCCCTTGTAGAACACGGTGCCGATGCCGATGACCACAATCAGCCACGAGGCGATGAACGCGGGCTTCGCGTACTTGAGGAAATCGTAGTTGGTCTTCTCGAGGACCGTGAGCATGCGGATCTTCTGGACGATCCCGCCGTTGATCACCCACTCGAGCAGCAGGCGGCTGACGACCAGCGCCGCGAACATGGTGGAGAAGATACCGATGGCGAGGGTGACGCCGAAGCCCTTCACCGGGCCGGTGCCGAGGGCGATCATGATCGCCGCGACGATCAGCGTCGTGAGGTTGCCGTCGAGAATCGCGGAGAAGGCCTTGTCGAAGCCGGCCTCGAGCGAGGCGGAGAGCGACTTGCCGAGCTTCAGCTCCTCCTTCATGCGCTCGAAGATCAGGATGTTGGAGTCGACCGACATGCCGATCGTCAGGACGATGCCGGCGATGCCGGGCATCGAGAGCGTGGCCCCGATGCTGGCCATGACACCGAGGATGATCACGACGTTGGCGACCATCGCGAGGACGGCCAGGAAGCCGCCCGTGGTGTAGAAGACGATGATGAAGGCGGCGGTCAGGGCGGTGCCGATGATGAAGGCCTTCTGGCCGCTGCTGATGGCGTCGGCCGCCAGCGAGGGGCCGATCTCGTACTGCTCCTTGACCACAAGCGGGAGGTCGAGCGGGTTGTTGAGGACGTTGGCGAGGTTGAGCGCCTCGCGGTCGCTGAAGCTGCCGGTGATCTGGGCGCTGTCGCTGTCGATCTCCTCCTTCACCGTCGGGGCGGAATACAGCTTGCCGTCGAGGACGATGGCAAGGCGGCCCAGGCGGCCGGTCTGCTGGCCGAAGGATGCGATCTCGCGGGTGACCTCGGCGAAGCGCTTGCGGCCCTCGTCGTTAAACTGGAGGATGACCTCGGGCTTGCCGTAGAGGTCGGGGCGGGCGAAGGAGTTGGCGATGCCCTCGCCGGTCATCTCGGGGATGCGCTTGACGAAGACTTCCTCTACACCGGTCTCGCCGCGGGCCGTCTCGTACTCGAGCGTGAGCAGCTCGTAGCCGGGCGGGATCTCGGCGGTCGTCTGGGGCGTGAGGCTCGGGTGGACGGTGCGGAAGTCGAGGCGGGCGGGCTTCTTGACGTTCTCGACCACCTCGGGGTTGTCCTTGGTGTTGACGCTCGGGAGCTGCACCTCGATGCGGTTGTTGCCGACGGGGCGGATGACGGGCTCGGTGACGCCGAGGCCGTTGATGCGGTTGCCGAGAATCTCGATGGCCTTGGTCAGCTTCTCCTGGCGCTCGTATTGGCTGATGTCGGCGGCGGCGGCCTCGTCCACCTCGAGGGTGAAGGCGATGCCGCCCTTGAGGTCGAGGCCGAGCTGCAGCGGGGCCTTGGCCTGGCGGAGGAGCTCGGTCAGGAGGATGTCGTTGCGCTTCTCGATGTTCTTGAGCTTTTCCTCGAGGCGGATGTCGGGGAAGAACTGGGACAGGTCGAGCCGGCGTTCCTTGGCGATCTGCTTGAGGGCGACGAACTCGCTCATCGACTGGCCGGACTGTCTCCGGGCGGTGGCTTCGTCAATGAGCTTGGCGAACTCGGTCGTCTTCGCGGTGGCCGTCGCCTTGGCGTATTCCGCGAAATCCCGGTCTTGCAGCGGAAGGAGGGTCGCCAGCGCCCAAGCCACAATGGCGAGGGTGAAGGTCAGCTTCCAGAGGTTGTTTCTAAGCATGGTCAGGTTGGGTTTTTGTAAAGGGAAGCGCCCCGGCCGGTCAGGCAGCGGGGCGGAAAACAGGGCGCGGGGCGGTTACTTCTTCTCCTCGCCGGCCTTGCGGACCACGGCGTGGACGAAGCCCTTGCCGACCTCGATCTTGGTCGTGTCGGCGATGCGCAGGACAAAGCGGTCCTCCTTCACGTTGGTGATCTGGCCGTAGATGCCGCCAGTCGTCACGATCTCGTCACCGGTCTGCAGCGCGGCGAGCATCTTCTCGTGCTCTTTCTGCTTCTTGCGCTGCGGCGCGATCATCAGGAAGTACATCGCGGCGAACATCAGGCCGAAGAAAAGGAGCGTCGGCAGCGGGCTCTGGGCTTGGGGGGCGGCCTGGGCGAAAAGGAGCGAGTCGTTCAGGAGGGACATTTTCGTGTTTGCGTGTTGGTTGATTTGAAAAAAGAAAACACGCATCTAACTGATTGGCCTCAGCCAATAGCAAGCCATAACTCCCCTCCCTACCCCGTTGAAAAACAAATCCGCTTCCGCCTGGTCGGCGGCCAAATCCGAGGAGCTTTACGGCTTCCGCCGCTGGGGCTCCGGGCACTTCGCAGTCGACCCTGAGGGCTGCGTCAATGTGCAGCCGCTGACCGACGGCCGCAGCATCCGCGTGCTCGACGTCGTGCAGGAGGCACTCGGCATGGGCCTCAAGGCCCCGATGGTCATCCGCTTCCAGGACCTCGTGCGCCACCGCGTGACCCAGCTGAACGAACTGTTCCGCAACGCCATCAAGGAGGAGGGCTACAAGGGCGAGTACCGCGGCGTCTTCCCCATCAAGGTCAACCAGTTGCGCGAGGTGGTCGACGAGATCATCGCCGCCGGCAAGGACTACAACTTCGGCCTCGAGGCCGGCTCCAAGCCCGAGCTCATGATCGCCCTCGCCATGCACGAGGGCGCCCAGCGCCTCATCATCTGCAACGGCTACAAGGACCACGACTACATCCGTCTAGCCCTCCTCGGCCGCAAGCTCGGCAAGAAGATCATCATCGTCGTCGAGCAGCTCGCCGAGCTCGACGACATCATCCGCATCTCCCAGGAGACGGGCGTGAAGCCCATGATCGGCTTCCGCTGCAAGCTCCAGACCCGCGGCGAGGGCAAGTGGGCCCTCTCCACCGGCGACAACGCCAAGTTCGGCCTCAACACTGCGGAAATCCTCTTCGCCATCGAGAAGCTCCGCGCCGCCAAACTCACCTCCGCCCTGCGCCTCGTCCATTTCCACATCGGCTCGCAGGTCCCGAACATCATCACGATCAAGAACGCCGTCATCGAGGCCGCCCGCTTCTACTGCCAGCTTGCCAAGATGGGCTTCCCCATGGGCTACCTCGACGTCGGCGGCGGCCTCGGCATCGACTACGACGGCTCCCGCACGAACTTCGAGTCCTCCATGAACTACTCCATGGAGGAGTATGCCCGCGACGTCGTCTTCAACATCCGCGAGATCTGCACCGCCTCCGGCGTGCCCGTGCCCGACATCGTCAGCGAGTCCGGCCGCGCCATCGTCGCCCCCCACTCCCTCCTTGTCGTCGAGGTCTTCGAGCGCATCAACAAGCGCGAGTCCCTCGGCCACCAGCACCAGCCCAAGGTGAAGCACAAGGTCGTCACCGACCTCGAGGTGATGCTGAAGAACAAGACGAAGCTCGGCCGCCTCGAGCGCTTCCACGACGCGATCCAGAAGAAGGAGGAGGCCTTCTCCCTCTTCAACCTCGGCTACCTCGACCTCGAGAACCGCGCCGCCGCCGAATCGCTCTTCTGGCAGATCTGCGAGCAGATCGACCGCGAGGGCCGCAAGTCCGGCTACCAGCCCGAGGAACTGCACGACCTCTCGAAGCTCCTCGCCGACCAGTACGTCTGCAATTTCTCCGTCTTCCAGTCCCTCCTCGACCACTGGGCCCTCAAGCAGCTCTTCCCCATCGCCCCGCTGCACCGGCTCAACGAAAAACCCTCGGTCAACGCCATCCTCGTCGACATCACCTGCGACTCCGACGGCAAGATCTCGTCGTTCATCGACCTCCAGGACACGAAGGACTACCTCACGCTGCACCCGCTGAACAACAAGCCCTACTACCTCGGGGTCTTCCTCACCGGCGCCTACCAGGACATCATGGGCGACCTGCACAACCTCTTCGGCCGCGTGAACGAGGTGCACGTCTTCCTCGAGGAGGACGAGCCCAACGGCTTCTACATCGAGGAGGCGCTCGCCGGCTCGCGCGTCTCCGACGTGATCGAGGGCGTGCAGTACCAGTGGGAGGAGCTCTGCCGCCGCATCAAGCAGCAGATCGACCACGCCACCCGCAAAGACCTCATCAAGCCCCGCGAAGGCGTGCGCCTCGTCGAATTCTACGAGTCGCAGATGCTGGCGAAAACCTACCTCAACATCGACCGGACCGCCGGGAAGAAGCGCCGCAGCTAGCAGTAGCCCGGCTACAGGCCGCTGCAACCGACGGTGAAATCCATCGCCGAGCGCAATTCGCCGTTCACTCCCGCCCTATCTTCATTTATCCTGTTTCCTCGGCCCATTCAGCGATGCGTAACCTGCCTGTTCTTGCCCTCCTAGCCGTTTGTCTCGCCCTCTTCGGGTGCAACACCACCGCGCCCTCGGAGGATCTGATGTACCAACCGCCGGCGGCCGCGGCGACCGCGCGCATCAAGGGAAGCACGCTGCAGGACCCCGGGCTTTTCGGTTCCCGCCACGTGGCCTATGTGCTCATGGTCAACGGCAAGTTCGTGCGCGACCCGGAGGAAAACTGGGCGCAATCTCTCGCCCTGGCTTCCGGCCCGCAGGATCTCGCGGTGGAGTACCGGAGTTCGGTCTTCCGCTCGCGCACCGTGTTCAGCTTGGAGGCCAAGGCCGGGGCGACCTACCTGCTGCAGATGACCCCCGGAATCGATCCCAAGGACGACCGGCGTTACTGCGAATTCGTCATCGTCGACGAGACCACCGGCCAGCCGGTCACCCCGGTCAAACACACGTACGCCACCAGCACCTCGAGCGGAACGAAGTCCAACTTCCGCCCGCTTGATTGAGACTTTTAGCGCCACTCGTGGCGCGGATAACGGCGGGATAGCTCCGCCTTCACTTTCGGATACATGTCGCGCCAGAAGGCGCTGAGGTCATCCGTGACCTGGATCGGCCGGTGATTTGGCGCCAGCACCTCGATCTTCACCGGCACGCGGCCGTGGCCGACGGCGAAGGTGGAGTTCACGCCGTAAAGCTCCTGGATCCGGGCGCTCAGGACCGGCGGTCCCTCCTTCTCGTAGCGCAGCTTCGCCTTGCGGCCGTTGGCCATGGTCAGCCGCTCCGGCAGATAATTGTCGAGCACCGCCAACTGCTCCGCCGTGAGCCAGTCGCGCAGGATGGGCATCACAGGTTTGTCCTTCACATCGCGCGCGCTCAGCTCGCCGTAACAGATCTGCTCGATGAGCGTGGCGCGATCGGCGTCAGTGATGAGGTTCACCTCCAGCTCCGGAAACCACTCGGCCAGGCGATTCACGCGGATGACCCACTGGTCCACGGTCTCGTCCCAAGCCTCGAGCTTGATGCGCCCGGCCAGCACCTCCTGTGTGAGCAGGGACGCGGCCTCGTTCAACGGCGCATCGTCGCTGGCGGACTTGGCCTCGAGCACAAGATCGCGAAAGCGCCGCTCGCGGCGCGAGATCACGCGCTTCATCGCCTCGTCGTACACCACGCCGCGCGTCTCGCGGTAGTCGTCCGGAAAGATCTCCTTGAGCCAGGCCTCATCTACAGCAGTGGCGAGCGAGAGCAGGACATTGACTTCCCCGCCTCGCCCCTCGATCTCGCTGATCTCGGCCGCCACCAGCAGTGGCGCGCGCTGGATGCAGCTCTCGCGCGCCAGCACACCCTTGCGCCCATGGACCAGCGCACAGCGGAGCGTCCCTCCGTCCAGGCGCTTCGCCAGCTGGTCCGAAAATCCCGCCAACACGCATTTGCGCACCGCGTCGCCGTCGATGCGGCGCTCGCTCACGTCGAGACCCTCCTTGGCGGCAATTTCAAGGAACTGCTCGAACAGCGGTCCGACTTGCCGCGCCGCCTGTGCGTGGATCCCGATGCGACGGCAGGCGTCCATGGCGTAGTTGGCCTTGTCGGCAAATCGCCAGGCCCGCATCAGCAGGAAGAAATCGCTCTCATGCTCCTCGCCGAAGAGATCCTCCCGCGCCTCCTCGGTGCGCTTGTCCACCCCGCGGATGAGGAAGTTTCGACCCTGGGTCAGCGCCGCCATCAACGCCACCGATCGCACGCACCCGCGCTCCTGCGCCGCGAGAAACATGCGGGCGTATCGCGGATGCACCGGGAAGCGCAGCATCTTGCGGCCGAGTTCGGTAATTCGCCGCGGCGCAGCATCCGCTTCCGTCCCCAACGCCCCCAGGTCCGCCAGCAGCGTCTCCGCCCGCTCCAGCGCCTTCGGGTCCGGCTTTTCCAGCCAGGGGAAGCCGTGGACGTCGTCGATGCCGCTCGCCTTCAGGGTCAGCACCACCTCGGCGAGGTCGAGGCGCTTCACCTCCGGCAGTTCCTGCCGCGCCCGCTGCGCATGCTCGCGCTCGGTCCACAACCGCACGCAGACGCCAGGCGCGGTGCGGCCGGCACGGCCGGCGCGCTGGTCGGCGCTGGCGACGGAGATCTTTTCGATCAGGAGCGTGTTGATGCCGCGGTGCACATCGAAGCGCGCCATCCGCGCAAGGCCGCAATCCACCACGGCGGTGACGCCGTCGATGGTGAGCGAGGTCTCGGCGACATTCGTCGAGACGATGATCTTGCGCGCGTCATAGCGCGCGACGGCGCGGTCCTGCTGTTCGGGCGGGAGTTCGCCGTGCAACGGGAAGCACACGAAGTCGCGCAGCACCCGCGTGCCCTGCACCTCCTGCACGGTGCGGCCGATCTCGTAGGCGCCCGGCATGAACACGAGGATGTCGCCATCGGTCGCGGCAGCGATGCGCTCGCATTCGCGCGCGGCGACGATCCACACCGGCTCGTCGTCGAAGTTCACCGTCTTGGGCTGGTATTCGATCCGGACTGGGAACATGCGTCCCTGCGACGTGAGGACCTCGCACGGCGCAAGATACGGGCGCAGCACCTCGGTGTCGAGGGTGGCCGACATGACGACGATCTTCAGGTCGGGGCGCAGCGTCGCCTGGATCTGCAGGGCCCGGGCCAGCGAGATGTCGCCGTAGAGGTGCCGCTCGTGGAACTCGTCGAATACGAGCACGTTGACCCCGCGCAGCGTGGCATCGAACGACATCTGCCGGAGCAAAATGCCCTCGGTGACGAACCGGATGCGGGTCGCGGCGCTGACGCGCGACTCGAGGCGGATCTGGTAACCGACGATGTCGCCCAGGCGGGTGCCGACCTCCTCCGCCACGCGCTTGGCGAGCAGGCGGGCGGCGAGCCGGCGCGGCTGGAGCACGACCACCTCGCCGCCGTCGAGAAAACCGTGGCGCAGCAGCATCTGCGGGATTTGCGTGGATTTGCCCGACCCGGTTGGCGCCTGCACGATCAGACGTCCGCCGGACCGAAGCGCAGCGACGGCGGCGGACTCGAGTTCGTAGATGGGCAGTTCGCGCGGAGACACCCTGTGGGTATGGTTTTGTCGGGCGGCGTCAGGCAAGAACGGAGTCTCCCGCGATCCGATAGCGGAAATCGCCCACTCGATTGTCATGAATGGTGGACGGCCCATTGCCGGTCGCCAGCAACTCTGTTCCCATGAACGCCTTCGCCTCGCCGCTGCGGCCTCGTCTGTTCTCCCGCCTGGCCTGCGCCGCCGGGATGTTCCTCCTCGCCTGCACCGGACCAACGGGCTTCGCGCAGATCCGTTCCACGCCCGAAATCGATGCATCGCTGCCCGCCTACCCCGGGGCCACCCTGCCGGTTGCGGCGCAAGCCGACGGCAGGCTCGTGGTCAGCGGAGACACCTTCCTTATCAATGGCGTCAACCAGAAGGGACTCGCCCGCCTGAATGCCGACTCGACGCTGGACCCTGGATTCGCCGTCGGCAGCGGCGCAGACCGCAGCACGATCAATGCGATCGTGGTCGATTCCAGCCAGAAGATCCTGGTCGCCGGCAGCTTCACCACCTTCAGCGGTCGGCCCGCGTCAGGCCTGGTTCGCCTGCTCTCGGACGGGAGGATCGATCCTGAATTCTCCTACGACGGACCAGGTCGTGTGCTCCAGATCGTGCCCCGGGCCGATGGCGGGTACCTCGTGGTGGCCGATGACAGCTCGAGCAATATACGCTGGCATGGCGGCAACGGCGCGCTGGTGCGACTGCTCCCTCGTCCGGTCGATTTGGTCACGGACCCGACCGCACCGGAACCTCTCGGCACCGACCTGATCCTAAACAGCCAGGTCATTCCGCTGGCGGTTGCCGAGCTGACGGACGGCACGATCGTCGGCGGTTTCCTGATTCTCGATCGCGCATCCGCCACCCGCAACAATCATGCCCGAGCCGTCTATGCCTTCGGATCGGACGGCCGGCAGTTGACCGCGTGGCCTTCACTACGTCCCGCCGCGAGCTTCACGGCGACGCTCCACCTCGGCTGGGATAGCCAGTCCATGCAGCTCGTGCCGACGCCAGCGGGCGGATTTTATGTCCTTTGCTCGGGTTCAACCTTCGTCACCGGCGGGATCACGCCCGCGCTGCACCGCTACCGCCGCGACGGCACGCGCGATCCGGCGTTTGCCGCACCTGCGCTCACGGTCCGCGCGTCGATGGCGTTTACCGGGGCTTACGATTCGGCCGGCCGGTTGGTGATTTCCGGCCCGCAATTCGTCGATCCGGAATTCCCCGTAGAAGCCAGGACCACGGTTCGCCTCCGCGAGGACGGTTCGATCGACCCCCAGTTCGGCCTGCCATCGCCAGGACTTTACTCGTCGGATGTCGGCTTTGGAGCCATTCGACGCGGGGCGACTCCGGACGACGACCGCATTGTCATGCTCGTCGGTGGCGCGCTCGCTGGCCTACAAGCCCACCAACCGGCTGACGCTGGGATCGGCCAGCGCCTTGCCTGCATCGCAGGCTGTGACGACCGGCAAGAACCTGTCCCTATCCGCCTCCGCTGCCGGCTCCAACATCCGATGGCAGATCTCGACCGATGGCGGGCTGACCTGGACAAACTTGATCGACAACGGCACCTACCAAGGCGCCGCCACGACCACCCTCGAGATCAACGGCGCCAACGCGGCAATCGACAATGCCCGCATCCGCTACGTAAGCACCACCGCCGGCGGCACCGTCGCGAGCAACGCCACCACGATCAAGGTCGCACCGCTGCTGTTTCCCTTCCCCGTGGCGATCACCGCCGATGGCGCCGGCAACCTCTTCGTCAGCGACACGACCCTGCACACGATTCAAAAGATCGATCCCAGCTTGAGCGTGTGGTCCCTCGCCGGTGCCAGCGCCCAAACGGGCACCGCCGATGGCCAGGGCGCCGCAGCCCGATTCAACCAGCCGGGTGGATTGTGCGCCACCGCCGGCGGCGACCTGCTCGTGAGCGACACCGCCAATGGCACCCTTCGACGCGTCACGATAGAGGGCGTGGTCTCGACTGTTGCCGGTTCGAGCACGAACCGGGGCGGGACCGACGGCCCGGGCAACCAGGCCCGGTTTTCGGCCCCGACCGGCGTCGCCCGCAATTCGGCTGGCGTCTATTACGTCGCCGACGCCAGCAACCACACCATTCGTTCCATCGCACCCGACGGCACCGTCGGCACGCTCGCGGGCACGGCCGGCGTGTCGGGCGCCTCCGACGGCCTCGGCGCCGCTGCGCGCTTCAGCTATCCCACCGGCGTCGCAGTCGCGAGCGACGGGACCCTCTATGTGACCGACACGAACAACAACCTGATCCGCCGCATCTCGTCCGGTGGCGTCGTCACGACAGTCGCTGGCGTGCCGGCCATCGCCGGCCATCAGGATGGCACCGGTACGGCGGCCCTCTTCAATCAGCCGACCGGAATGGGCATCGACAGCGCCGGCAATCTTTACGTCGTCGACACCGGCAACTCCGTCATCCGCAAGATCAGTCCTGCTGGTGCGGTCATGACTCTCGCCGGGCTGGCCACCGTCGGAGGGCAAAAGGACGGTTCCGGACCGGAGGCCTGGTTCAACCAGCCCAAGGCGCTGGTCGTCACCAGCAATGGCACGGTGTTCGTGGCCGACACGGGCAACTCGACCATACGGCGCATCTCGCCTGAAGGAGCGGTGACCACGCTGGAACTGAGGACCGGCGCGCCGTGGATCGTCACGCAACCCGCCAACCAAACCGTCGTCGCCGGCGGCAGCGTCATGCTGGTCGTCACCGCAAGCGGTGGCGGCACGCTCACCTACCAGTGGTACAAGGACGGCGCCAGCATCCTAGGGGCCACGGCGCCAAGCTTCGCGCTGACGAGCGCGCGCACAGCCGATGCGGGCAGTTACACCGTCATCGTGCGCAACGATGCCGGCGCCGTCACCAGCCTCCCGGCGACCCTGGCGGTGTCGGCGGGCCAGGGCACGACGAACCCTCCACCCACCGGCAGCACCGGGGGCGGTGGAGGCGGCGGTGGGGCCCCCAGCCTGCTTTTCCTGATCGCGATCAGCATCGCCGGCCTGCTCCGGCTCCGCTCGCGCCACCCGGCCGCCAGATAACGGAAATCGTTGTGAATAACCGGTGAGCCGGATTGCTCCCAAGTTATTCACCGATTTGGGCGGTGCAGAAGTTGTGCAGAACAAGGGCTTCCCAATTCCGGGGCCGTGCGCATGTTGGCACTCGTTCCTTGATAGAACAGTCGCAGCGCGGCGGCCTGAAAAGGTTCACCGAGAGCACGACTGGGATAATCCCGGGCGACCGGGGAAAGGCCGGTGGCAGCTGGTGCCACCCGCCCCTCTGACGCGGCAACGCGTTCGGCAGGCAGATATCACCAGCTCCTCTGGACGGTGTCGTGACCGATCCAGTTCAGCACGAATCAGGAGCTGAGCGGCAAGGTGCGATTAGAAACCGCGACCGAGCCGAGTCAGGTCCACAGGACGTTTCGACCTGCGGACTGACGCAGTTACCCAGAGGGTTATGGTTGCTACTGCGCGGACCAGAACGCAGTCGCGCATCCCGGCGGGCGACCCCCGCCAAAAGGCCCGGCTCCGAAAGGAGCGGGGCGCGCAAGGGAAGCGTGGCCGCGGGGAGTGAGCGGGCCTGGCAAAGCCTGTCAACCTCCTCAATGGGGCGGTGTGAAAAACCGCATCACCCTACTGCAAGCCGAACGCAACCTGAGAGTTAAGAGGTCAGACCCGTAACGCAGGGCCAACGGCCGGCTACCAGCCGGCGCCGTCCTTGCGGTTTAGGTGCCGACGCGAAGAAATCGACGGATTGCAGGCGTGTCTGCACCCCGTCCGGCGAGTTGACTCCGGCAGGAGTCGACCGAACCGGGCGAAGAGGCCTCACTCGATAAATCCCAGCCGGAAACGGCCGGGACGGTCCCGCCATGAGACCGAGATCAGCGCTTGCCGCGTTGAGTGGCGTCGGGGAGCACACAGCCCGCGAAAGCGAGAGCGCCCAATGTTGTGCCGCCGGGAAAGAGCGCGTGGCGAACGCCCACCCCCACTTTGAACCCGGGACCGCAAGGTCCCGGGTTCACTGTTTTTCAGGGTCTCAACCCTTCACCACCACCGTACCCGCGATGCGATCCTCGACGGTCTGGCGGTTGGGATCCCACAGGATCTTCAGGAAACCGATCATGCCCATCGCCACCCCGGCGACGTAGCCGCCCTGGCGGATGAAGGCATCGAAGAAGGTCAGCGGTTGGCCGTTGATCTTCACCACCCGCACGCGGAAGAGGAACTTCCCGAGCGACCGGCCGTTCCAGGCACCGATGATGAGCGTGAAATAGACGCCGGACCAGCCGAAGGTCACCCCAAGCGCCCCCGTGAAGGCCTTGGTCCGGTACAGCCAGGAGGACCCGGCGGCCTGCTGCTCGCGGAACTCCTTTTTCAGGTCGTCAACCTGCTGCCGCAGCCGCGCATTGGCCGCCCGCAGCTCCGCGGCGGAGGGATTGGGTGACACGAAAACCGTCTCCTTCAGGGCCGCGCTCTCGGCCCGCCCGGTCAGAGCGTCGAGATTGAGCTCGCGCGACTGCACCGACGACACGTGGCCAAGCGCCAGGATGGAAAGCAGTACGATCGCCACGCCGAAGCCGCGCAAGACCCACCGCACGACCTTCATCGCCAAGGGCACTTCCCGGCGGCCGCCGAGGAGCACCATGACCAGCACGCCGGTGGCCAAGCCGAGGATCGGCGTCGAGAGCAGGGAAAGGAGCGCCACGACCGTCACGTCCACCGCGATGGCGGTCAGCCTTCGCCACGGCTCCGCCAGCGGCAGGTTCAGCACCGCCGGCGCCACGGCCAGAGTCTCGGCGATAACCCGCCTGCCCGCAGGCTTTTCGGTCGTTTCCGGCGCTGGCCCCATGGCCTCAGCCAGCCCCGAACGGCCCCGACCCGCAAGTCCCAATCGTCCCGCCCGGCTTCGGCCTTGCAATCGGCGGACCCGGTCCGCACTTTCTTCCCCTTTTTCACCCGCCAGAACCCGTCCGTGCCATGAACCAGAACATCCGTAATATCGCCATTATCGCCCACGTTGACCATGGGAAGACCACCCTCGTCGACAAATTGCTCAAGGAGGGCGGCGTGTTTCGCGCCAACCAGCAGGTCGAGGAGCGCGCCATGGATTCCATGGATCTCGAGAAGGAGAAGGGCATCACGATCAAGGCGAAGAACACCTCGGTCCACTGGAAGGACAAGATCGTCAACATTGTCGACACCCCCGGGCACGCCGACTTCGGCGGTGAGGTCGAGCGCGCGCTCCGCATGGTCGACGGCGTCCTCCTCGTGGTCGACGCGTACGACGGTCCCCAGGCCCAGACCCGTTTCGTGCTCCGCAAGGCGCTGGCCCACGGCCTCAAGGTCGTCATCGTCATCAACAAGATCGACCGCGACAACGCCGAGCCGGCCAAGATGTACGACAAGGTGCTCGAGCTCCTCATGGAGCTCAACGCCACCGAGGAGCAGTTCGACGCTCCCGTCGTGTACGGCTCCGGCCGCGACGGCTACATGATGTACCACCTCGGCGACGAGCGGAAGGACATGACCCCGCTGTTCGAGACGATCCTCGACCACGTCCCGCCCCCGTTCGCGAAGCCCAACGAGCCCTTCCACATGCTCGTCTCGAACATTGACTGGAGCGATTACGTCGGTCGGATCGCCGTCGGCAAGATCCTCGGCGGAACCGCGAATGTCGGCGAAACCCTCTTTGTCGTCCGTCATGCCGACGGTAAACGTTCCCGGACCAAGATCACCAAGGTCTTCGAATTCACCGGCCTGGGCACGCGCGAAACCGAGACCGCCGTGGCCGGCAACATCGTCGGGCTTTCCGGCTTTGAGGATATCGATATCGGCGACACCCTGACCGTCGAGGAGAACGGCCACGCCCTGCCATTCACCCAGATCGACCCTCCGACCCTGGAGATGCAATTCTGCGTCAACGACGGCCCGCTCGTGGGCCAGGAAGGCAAGCTCGTCACGTCCCGGCAGCTCCGCGAGCGCCTGATGCGGGAGCTCAAGACCAATGTTTCCATCTATATCGAAGACTCCGAGAAGGCCGGCGTCTACAACGTCAAGGCCCGCGGCGCCATGCAGGTGGCCGTGCTGGTTGAGACCATGCGGCGCGAGGGCTTCGAACTGCTGGTTTCCCGCCCGACCGTGATTGAAAAAACCGTTGATGGTCAGCGCCACGAACCTTACGAGACGGTCTGGATCGAGGTGCCCGACGAGTGCGTGGGTCCCATCATGCAGAACCTGGCCAACCGCAAGGGCCGCCTCACCAACATGGAGAAGCTCCCGCACTCCACCATGATCGAGGCGACCATCACGACCCGTGGCCTCATCGGCATGGAAATCGATGTCGTCAACGCCACCAGCGGTCGCGGCGTGCTCAGCCACCTCTTCAAGGAATACGGCCCATATGCCGGCGAGGTCCTCACCCGCATTACGGGCACTTTGATCGCCACGGAGGCAGGCGAAACCACCGCCTATGCCCTCGTGATGTGCCAGGAGCGCGGCAAGCTCTTCGTCAGCCCCGGCGAACAGGTGTACGAAGGGATGATCGTGGGCGAGAACCCCCGCAATGAGGACATTTCCATCAACGCCGTCCGCGAAAAGAAGCTCACCAACTTCCGTTCCCAGGGTGAAGGCGTCGGTGTCGGGCTTACGCCTGCCACCAAGCTTTCCCTCGAGCGCGCGATCGAATACATCGCGACCGATGAGTTCGTCGAGGTGACGCCCAAGAACCTGCGCCTGCGCAAACGCATCCTGAATGCTGGCCTGCGCATCAAGGCCGCCAAGGCCGGCAAGACGGGCTAAACGGCACCCTCCCCTTTGACCAGCCGCGCGCGTACCCAGGTACGGCGCGGCTTTTTTTACGCGCCGCGTCCATCCGCCGGTGGGTGCGCAACCTACCTTGGCGGCGTCAACTCGCGCGTCTCGCGCTCGATCTCGTCGGCTTGGATGAGGCCGTGGGCGCTCGACTTGCCGGTGAAGCGCACGCACATGCGGTCCATCAGCACGTAGCAGATCGGCACGACGAAGAGCGTCAGGAAGGTGGCGATCGACAGGCCGCCGACAATGACGATGCCCATCGGGTTGCGCGTCTCCGCGCCGGCACCCGCCGCAAACGCGATCGGGGCCGCGCCGAGGATCGTCGAGATCGACGTCATGATGATCGGCCGGAACCGCAGTGTCGCGGCCTCGAAGGCCGCTTCAAAAGCCGCCTTGCCCGCCACCTGGAGCTGGTTGGCGAACTCCACGATCAGAATGCCGTTCTTGGCCACCATGCCGATCAGCATGATGAGGCCGAACCGCGAGAACAGGTTGTCGGTCATGGCCGTGCCCCAGAACCGCGTGCTGTAGAGCACGAACAGGCCGCCAGCCAGGGCGATGGCGACGCCAGTGAAGATCGTCAGCGGATGGATCCACGACTCGAACTGCGCCGCGAGAATCAGGAACGTGAAGAGCAGCGCGAGGCCGAACAGCATGTAGGTGTCGCTGCTGCTCTCGACGAACTCCCGCGACTCGCCGTCCCAGGCAATCGTGTAGCCGGCGGGCAGGATTTCGGGCGCCTTGGCCTGCAGATAGGCGACGGCATCGCCAATCGTGACGTTGGGCCCGAGCTGCGCGGAGACCGTCGCGGACCGCAGGCGGTTGAAATGCGGATAGTTCTCGGGGACCGCGTTTTCGTCGATCGTGACCAGATTGCCGAGTTGGATCAGGTGGCCGGCCGTGGATTTCACGTAGAGACGCGTCAGGTCGCGCGGCGAGGTGCGGTCGGCATCCTCCACTTGGACGATGACGTCATACTGCTGGTTGCCACGCTGGAACTCCGTCACGCGCCGGCTGCCGAGCAGCGTTTCGAGCGTCGAGGCAATGTCGGCCACCGGAACCTTGAGATCGGCGGCGCGGGCCCGGTCGATGCGCACATCGAGCTGGGGCTTGGTCGGCGACGGGTCGACGCGCGGAAGGAGGAACAGGCTGCTGGAGCGCATCTCCGTGATGAACTTCTGGCCGAGGCGCTGCAGCTCCGCGAAGTCGCTGCCCTGCAGCACCATCTCGACACCGCTGCCGCCGCGGCGGCCGCCGAGCGGACGGACCGGGGAGGCAAACGCCTGGCCGCCGGTGCTGATTTTTTGCAGGCGCCCGCGGAGTTCTCCGACGATTTCCTGCGTCTTGCGCTCACGTTCCTCCCAGGGTTTGAGGGTGGCGAAGATGAAAGCGCGGCTGCCGTCGCCGGTGCGATGAAAGGTGCGCTCCATCTCCGGAATCTTCAGCACCTCCTGCTCGAGCTCGTAGGAATAGGCCTGCATGTACTTCGGCGTGGAGCCGACCGGCGGGATGAAATTGACCGTGAAGATGCCGCGATCCTCCAAGGGCGTCAGCTCCCGCTGCAGGCCGCCGTACAGCCAGAAGCCGCCGACCGTGAGCAGCAGCGTGGCGGCGAGGACGGTGATCTTGTGGCGGAACGACCATCCGAGCATCGCATTGTAGCGGGCATTGAGCCACACGAAGAAGGGTTCCGTCTTTTCGTAGAACCAGCCGTGCTTGGCGTGGCCATCCACGATCTTGGCGCGCAGCAGGCGCGAACACAGCATCGGCGTCAACGTGAGCGCCACGAACGCGGAGACGATGACGGCAACCGAAAGCGTGATGCCAAACTCAAAGAACAGCCGCCCGGTCTGGCCCTTCTGGAAGGCCACCGGCAGGAAGACGGCCGCGAGCGTCAGCGTGGTCGCGATCACCGCGAAGGCCACCTGCCGGGCACCGTAGATCGCCGCGGGGATCGGCCCCTCACCCTCCTCGATGCGGCGGTAGATGTTCTCAAGCATCACAATCGCATCGTCGACGACCAGGCCGACCGCGAGGACGAGCGCGAGGAGCGTCAGCACATTGAGCGAGAAGCCCAGCCAGTTCATCACGGCAAACGCACCGATGAGCGAGACCGGGATCGCCAGCAACGGGATCAACGTCGCCCGCCAGTCGCGCAGGAAGAGGAAAATCATCAGAATGACCAAAATCGAAGCCTCCCACAGGGTTTTGTAGACCTCACGCACCGACCGATCGACGAACACGCTCGTGTCATAGCCCACCTCGACGTTCACACCATCGGGCATTTCCGCCTGGATCACCGGCAGCAGCGCCTTGATGCCGTTGGCCACGTCAAGCAGGTTGGCCTGCGCCTGGCGCAACACTTGCACGCCCACAGTCGGGCGGCCCTTAAAAAACGACTCGCCCCGGTAGTCGCGCTGCCCGAGCTCCACGCGGCCAACGTCGGCAAACTTCACCTGGTAATCTCCGACCGTCGCAAGCACGAGGTTCTCATACTCTACGGCCTCGCCCATGTTGCCCTGGACCTTGATGGGGAACTCGCGCGAGACCGACTCGATGCGGCCGCCCGGGATCTCAACGTTTTGCTGCCGCAGGGCTCGTTCGACGTCGGTGACGGTGAGGTTGTAGGCCGCGAGCCGGTCCGCATTGACCCAAAGCCGCATCGCATAGCGGGGCCCGCGGATGTTTACCGCGCCGACACCGGGAACCGTCTGAAGGCGCTGCAGCGCGATGCGCTCGACGATCTCGTAAAGCTCGGTGCGGGTGTGCCGCTTGGAGTTGAACGAGATCGACATGATGGGGCTCGAATCCGACTCGGTCTTGGAAACCCGGACGTTGTCCACCTCGGGCGGCAGGCGGCCCTGGGCGCGGCTCACGCGGTCACGCACATCGTTGGCGGCCTCGTCAATGTTGCGGCTCAGGTTAAACTCGACCGAGATCTGGGAATACTCCTCGGCCGAGGTGGAGCGGATGACGCGGATGCCGTCGATCGAGGCAATTTCCTTCTCGAGCGGCTCGGTGATCTTGCTCTCCACGACCTCCGCCGAGGCACCGGGATACCCGGCATCGACCGAGATGACGGGCGAATCGATGTTCGGGTATTCGCGCACCGGCAGTTCGACAAAGGCCAGGAAGCCGATGATCAAAATCACGATTGATGCGACCAGGCAGATAACCGGGCGCCGGATGGAAAGGTCCGAAAGGATCATCGTCCGTTCTCCCCCTGCTGGAGGCTGGCGCGCAGCGGCCGCGGCGCCAGCTTGATGCCCGGATAGAGGATAAGCGAACCCACGCCCGCGGCCACGACCGTGTCGCCCTCCTTGAGGGTGTCACCGGTCACCGCAATCTCCGCCAACCCCTCGGTGCGCAGGCCGATCCGGACGGGCACGAACTCAGCCACCTTGTCGGCGCCCGCTTCGCGCACCGCGATGACCTGCGTGCCGTCGCTGACCGTGAGAATCGCGCCCTCCGGCACCGTGAGGGCGCCGCGGCGGATCTCGAGGACAATCCCGACATTGGCAAACATGCCGGGTTTGAGGAACGCCGGCGGGTTGGCCACGTAGCCCTTGACCTCGCTCGAACGCGTCGTGCGCTCGATCACCGGGCTGACAAAGTAGACCTCGCCGGATATCTCCCCGGGCGCGCCGGCCTCGCGGGTGTGGATCGTGAAGATCGTGCCCGGCCGGATCTTGCCCAGATAGCGCTCCGGCACCTGGAAGCTGATCTTCAGGCGGCTGAGGTCGTTGAGGGTCGTGAGGATCGAGCCGCTCGTCACGTAGTCGCCGGGTGAAAGCGTGCGCGCGCCGATGACCCCGTCGAACGGGGCGCGCAGCGAGGTCTTCTCGATGCGGAGCTTCAACACGTCCAATTCGGCCCGGGCCGCGGCATACTCGCTGCGGGCACGGTCGTACTCGGACTGCGGGATCGTGCGGGTCTCGCTCAGGCTCTCGCTGCGGGCGACATTCAGCTCGGCGAGCTTGAAGCGGGCCTCGACCTGGGCGAACTGCGCGCGCAGCTCGGCATCGTCGATCTTCATGAGCAGCTGGCCCTTTTTCACGACCTGCCCCTCCTCGAAGTAGATAGCCTGCACCAGGCCCGCGATCTCCGGGCGCAGCTGGGCCGACTCGTTGGCCTCGAAGGACCCCACCACCGTGAGCGTCTCCTGGAGATCGCGCCGGGCCACGGGCGTCACTTCCACCGCCTGGGCCTGCGTCGCGGCGGAACGGGCCGCGGCGGCGCTGGCGGATTTCTTGGTGCAGCCAGCCGCCAGACCCAGCATGGCGGCTCCGAGGGCGATCGAGACGGAGAAGCGATTCATGGATGACCTAAATGTGTGATCCGATCGGATGATAAGTGCAACCAAGGGCGCAAAAAATCCATCGTCGCGGATTCGTAACGTCCACAGAGGAGACGACGCGCTGCGAGTCCGGTGACAGACCCGCCGCAAAATAGAAAAGGCGGGGTCTTGGGAACCCCGCCCGTCGGACCACCGGACCGGCCGGTCAACCGATCAGCTTGGCGTACGCAGCGGCGTCGTTGAGCGCCGCGACCTCGGCAGGATTGGCGACCTTTACCTTCAGCATCCAGCCGCCTTCATAGGGCTGCTGGTTGACGGTCTCGGGCGCCGACTCGAGCGCCGGATTCGACTCGATCACGGTGCCGCTCACCGGTGCGTAAAGATCGGAAGCGGCCTTGACCGATTCGACGACGCCGAAGACCTGACCGGCGGTCAGGACCGCGCCCGGCTTCGGCATCTGCACGTACGTGATGTCGCCGAGCGAATTCTGGGCGTAGTCGGTGATACCGACCGTCGCCGTGCCGTCGCCGGCCAGGCGCACCCACTCGTGGGATTTTGCGTAACGAAGATCGTTGGGGACGTTGCTCATGAGGATTTTTTTAGTTCCACAAAGGGAGGTTTGACGAGATGCAAATTCATCTGGGTGCCCCGGATGTCCACGGCCAGCGGCGCACCCGCAGCGGCGGCGCTGACCAGGGCGGAGCCGATCGCCTCGTTGAGTATGGGCGAGAGCGTGCCGGAAAGGACGCGGCCGACGACGGCACCGCCGGCGCCAAGCACCGGGGTCTCGGCGCGCACGATGCGGCGGTCGCCCGTGCGGAAGAACACCACACGCTGTTTGCCGCCCGCGGCCTTCTCGGCCACCAGGGCCTCGCGGCCGATGAAGTCGGCGCCCTTGTCCAGCTTCACTGTCCAGCCCAGGCCGGCGGTGAGCGGCGAGATCTCGGTCGTGATTTCGTGACCGTACAGCGGATAGCCCGCCTCGAGCCGGAGGCTATCGCGCGCCCCGAGCCCGGCGAGTTCCAAGCCATGGGGTTGCCCCGCGGTCAGCACCGCCTCAGCCAGTTTCACGGCGTCAGCCGCTGGGTAGTAGAGTTCGAATCCATCCTCGCCGGTGTAGCCCGTGCGGCTGATCAGGCAGGAAATGCCGGCCACCGGACCCTCGGCAAAGTGGTAGTACTTGATCGCACCGAGCTTCGCCCCGGTCAAAGACTGGACGATCGCGGTGGCCTTTGGCCCCTGAATCGCGAGTTGGGCGTAGTCGGCGCAGCGATCGGTGATGGTGACGGTGAAGCGTGCCGCCTGCTCGCGGATCCAAGCCAAGTCCTTGTCGATGTTTCCGGCATTGATGCAAAGGAGGTAATCATCGGGGGCCCGCATGTAGACGAGCAGGTCGTCCACGACGCCACCGGTCGGATAGCACATGGGCGAATAGAGCACCCGCCCTGGGAATAGCTTAGCGACGTCGTTGGTGACGAGGTGATTCAGGAACGCGGCGGCCTGCGGGCCCTTGACGTCGACTTCGCCCATGTGGCTGACGTCGAAGAGGCCGGCGGTGCGGCGCACCGCCTTGTGTTCCTCGAGGATGCTGCGGTACTGCACCGGCATTTCCCAGCCGGCGAAGTCCACGAGGCGGCCGCCGTGGGCGGCGTGAAAATCCCGCAGGGGGGTTCTTTTGAGTTCGCTCATGGCAACAGTAGTCGCCTGCCGCGCGCGGGCGGCAAGGTTGTTTTGGGGCGGTGCGCGAACCTTGCAGTTTGTATTCGCAACCCAGCACGGGTGCATAAACTCCCGTCATGCCGTTTGTCGGCGCCGCGTGATGTCATTGCCTGTTTCACACCTCCTCGCCTACTGGGTGCACGACCTGGACCCGTTCCTCGTCCGCTTCAACGAGCAGTTCGGCATTCGCTATTACGGCCTCGCCTACCTGCTTGGGTTTGTGGCGGCGGCCTGGCTGCTGCAGCGCTACGCCCGGGCCGGGCGTTCGCTACTGCCAGCGGCGCTGATCCCCGATTTCATGATGGGCATCATCCTCGGCGTGCTGCTGGGCGGGCGACTGGGGTATTTTCTTTTCTATCAGTTCGACGCCGTGCGGCACGAGCCGCTCGTCCTCCTGCGCATCTGGGAAGGCGGCATGGCGAGCCACGGAGGCTTCATAGGTGTGGCCATTGCCCTCGCCTGGTTCGCCCGCAGCCGGCGGCTTCCCTTCCTCCATGTCGGTGACCTCATCGCGTCGACTGCTGCCGCCGGGCTGTTATTTGGGCGGATCGCCAACTTCATCAATGGCGAACTCTGGGGCAAGACGACCACCGTCAGCTGGGCCGTTGTGTTCCAAAACACCGGGGGCGGCCCCTTCCCGCGGCACCCGTCGCAACTCTACGAGGCCCTGCTCGAGGGCGTGCTGCTGCTGGCTATCGCGCAGTGGCGGTTCTGGCGCACCAGTGTCGCGCGCCTGCATCCCGGACGCCTCACCGGCGAATTCCTGGTCGCGTATGCCGCGGTCCGAGCGGTGGGCGAAGTCTTCCGCGAACCCGACGCCGGCCTCATCCTCGGGCTGAGCCGCGGCACGTTTTATTCGGTCTTCATGGTCGCGCTGGGCGCGTGGCTGATCGTCCGCCGCCCCACCCCGTTGCCGGAGATCGCGCCGGCGGTTGCGGACAAGAGCTGAACCCGAAGTCGCTCAGACCACGGTGCCGGCGGGCAGGACCGCGCCCTTCGGCACGACGAGCACGCCGTCGCGGATGATGACCGCGCCGTTGGCGTAAGTGCCGTCGACCTTCCCGGCCGCGACCAGCACGCAGCCAGGGCCGATGCGGGCATTCTTGTCGATGATGGCGCCATGGATGCGGCAGCCCCGACCCAGGCCGAGGTGCGGCCGGCCCGCGGCGGCGTTGGCCGCCAATTGCTCGTCCGTCTCGTAGTAGTCGGAGCCCATCACAATCACGTCCTCGAGCACGCAACCCTCCTCGACGAAGGATCGGATGCCGAACACGCAACGCTTGATGCGGGAATCGGCGATGATCGAGCCGTCGCCGATCACGGCGTGGTCGATGTGGCAGTTGTTGAGCTTGGAGGCCGGCAGGTAGCGGTCCTGCGTGTAGATCGGCGACTTGGCCTCGAAGAAATTGAACGGCGGCAGCGGCTGCGCGAGCGCGAGGTTGGCCTCGAAGAAGGCGCGCACCGTGCCGATATCTTCCCAGTAGCCCTCGAAGATATAGGCGTAGAGCTTCTTTTTGCCGAGCAGGCCGGGAATGATCTCCTTGCCGAAATCCGCCATCGTGTTGTCGAGGGCGTCGGCCATGGCCTTGCGGTTGAAGATGTAGATACCCATCGAGGCGAGACACTGCTTCTCCGTGGGCTTGGCGGTGAGGCGCGCCTCCAGTGCAGGGCTCAGGGTCAGACTCTCAATCACGGCCGGGTCCTTCGGCTTCTCGACGAAGCGCTCGATGGCGAGGTTGTCATTGACCTGCATGAGGCCGAGGCCCGAGACCTTGGATACGGGGAACGGGATCGCGGCAATGGTCACATCGGCCCCGGTCGCCAGGTGCTGATCGATGATCTTCCCGTAGTCCATCCGGTAGAGCTGGTCGCCCGAGAGGATCAGTACGAGGTCGTGCGGGAAGGAGCGGAAGTGGATCAGGTTGCGCCGCACGGCGTCCGCCGTGCCTTGGTACCAGTCGGAGCCCTTTTCGGTCTGCTCGGCCGAAAGGATGTCCACGAAGCCTCCGCCAAAAGGATCAAAATGGTAGGTGCCCTGGACGTGCCGGTGCAGCGAGGCCGTCTGGAACTGCGTCAACAGAAAGATCCGGTTGATGCCGGAGTTGAGGCAATTGCTGATTGGGATGTCCACCAGGCGATACTTGCCGGCGAGGGGCACGGCGGGTTTGCAGCGTTCCATGGTCAGCGGATGCAACCGGGTACCCCGGCCACCGCCCATGATCACCGCGAGAGCACGCTGTTGTGTCGTCATATGAGGTAGGCTAAAGCTTGCCCAAGCATCTCCCATGGCGCTTATTTCGCCAGTCAAATTCATTAACTATGTGCGGAATCGTTGGCTACGTCGGAAAACAAAAGGCTGCGTCACTGATCATCGAGGGGCTGAAGCGCCTCGAGTATCGGGGCTATGACTCGGCCGGGGTGGCCGTTTTTCAGCAAAACCGATTCGAGGTCGCCAAGAAGGCCGGCCGGGCCGCCGACCTCGAAAAGGAGATGGTGCGTCACCGCTTCACCGGCACCTACGGCATTGGTCACACGCGCTGGGCGACCCACGGCGGCGTCACCGACGCCAACGCCCATCCGCACCTGAGCAGCGACGGGAAGATCGCCCTGATCCACAATGGCGTCATCGAGAACTATCTCTCGATGAAGAAATTCCTCGGCGGCAAGGGTTACACCTTCGAGTCCGAGACCGACACCGAGGTCCTCTGCAACCTCATCGCCTACCACTATGCCAAGGAGCCCGAGCACGCCGAGGGCAACCGCTTCCTCGAGAGCGTGCGCAAGACCCTCCGCCACGCCGAGGGCACCTACGGTATCGTGGCCATGTGCCTCGACCGCCCCGGCGAGCTGGTGGCCGCGCGGAAGGGCTCGCCCCTCATTCTAGGCCTTGGCGACGGCGAGAACCTCGTCGCCAGCGATGTCGCCGCGATCGTGAGCCGCACGCAGAGCGTCGTCTATCTCAAGGACAGCGAACTCGCCCTCCTCACGCCCTCAAGCATCGCCATCTCCACCCTCGACGAGGGCGAGGTCGACCCCGTGGTCGACACCGTCACCTGGTCCATCAGCGACGCCGAACTCAGCGGCTACGCGCACTTCATGGAGAAGGAGATCTTCGAGCAGCCGACGGCGCTCGAGAACGCCATGCGCGGCCGCTTCGCCGAGGACGGCAGCACCGCCCAGTTCGGCGGCCTCAACGTGCCCCCAGCCGAGTTCCGCCAGATCGAGCGCTTCATGTTCTGCGCCTGCGGCACCGCCTGGCACGCCTGCCTCGTCACCGAGCACCTGTTGGAGCGCTTCGCCCGCGTGCCGGTCGAGGTGGATTACGCCTCGGAGTTCCGCTACCGCAACTCGCCCCTGTTCCGGAACACCCAGTTCTTCGTCATCAGCCAGTCCGGCGAGACGATCGACACGCTCGCGGCCCTCCGCGAGGCCAAGCGCAAAGGCTACCGTGTCCTGGCCATCGTCAATGTCGTCGGCTCGACAATCGCCCGCGAGGCCGATGGCGGCATCTACCAGCACGTCGGCCCCGAGGTCGGCGTGGCCTCCACCAAGGCCTTCACCTCGCAGCTTCTTCTCGGCGCCATGGTCGCCCTGTACGTCGCGCGCATGCGTGACATGAGCTTCAGCGAAGGCGTCGAATACGTGAAGGCCCTCAAGGACGCGCCCGATCTCGTGCGCCAAGTGCTCGATCAGGCGCCCCACATCAAGGCCATCGCGCAGCGCTTCGCCCAATACGACGACATGCTCTTCCTCGGCCGCCTGTCGCTCTTCCCCATCGCCCTTGAGGGCGCCCTCAAGCTGAAGGAGATCTCCTACATCCACGCCGAGGGCTACCCGGCCGCGGAGATGAAGCACGGCCCAATCGCCCTCATCAGCGAACAGTGCCCGAGCGTCTTCTTCGTCACCAAGGGCGAGATGTTCGGCAAAATCGTTTCCTCGATGCAGGAGATCAAGGCGCGCAAGGGCCGCATCATCGCCATCTGTACCGCCGGCCTGGAACTGCCGCCGGGGCTGGCCGACGAGGTTATTCCCATCCCGGACTGCCATGAGGCCGTGCTCCCGATCGTCGCCACGATCCCGGTGCAATTGCTCAGTTACTATATCGCCGTGGCCCGCGGCTGCGACGTGGACAAGCCCCGCAACCTGGCCAAGAGCGTCACCGTCGAGTGACCAACCCCGCGATGCACATCCATCCCTCCCGCGAAGACTTCGTCCGCCTGAGCACCCGGGGCAACGTCGTGCCGGTCTGCACCGACCTCATGGCCGACTTCGAGACGCCCGTCTCCGCCTACGCCAAGCTCAAGGACGCGGGCCCCGCCTACCTGCTCGAATCGGTCGAGGGCGGCGAAACGCTTTCCCGCTACAGCTTCATCGGCTGCCGGCCCCGGAAGATCCTGGTGTGCGGTCCGGCCACCACCGAGATCCGGATGCCCGGCCGCCCGGTGCAGACGGTGCCGACCCCGCAAGATCCCCTCACCCTCCTTGCTGAGGAAATGGCGACCTACCAGCCGGTCACGATCCCCGGCCTGCCCCGTTTCACGGGCGGCGCCGTCGGTTTCGTCGGCTACGAGTACATTACCCGGATCGAGCCCACGGTCCCGGCCGCCAAGTCCGACCCGCTCGGCGTGCCACTGCTCTACTTCATGCTGTCGGATTCACTCCTCATCTTCGACCGCGCGAAGCAGACCCTGCGCCTGTGCGTCAATGCCCACGTCCGGGGCAACGCCGGCGCCGCCTACGACGCAGCTGTCGCCGAGTTGGAGGCGCTTTACGGCCTGTTGCGGCAGCCCCGCGAACTCGCCCCGGCCCCGCTCGTTGAACCGGCCAAGGTCGAGGTGCCGAAGGGCAACTTCACCCGCGAACACTTCGAACAGGCTGTGCGCGACTCGAAGGAGTTCATCCGCGCCGGCGACATCATCCAGGTCGTCGGCGCGCAGCGCTTCACCAAGGCCTTCAACCAGACCCCGCTCGACCTCTACCGCGCCCTCCGCACGGTGAATCCGTCGCCATATATGTTCATCCTCGAGGCCGGCGACTTCTCCATCGTCGGCGCCTCGCCGGAGGTCCACGTGCGCCTCACCGACGGCCGCGTGGAGATCCGCCCCATCGCCGGCACCCGCCGCCGCGGGGCGACGCACGAGGAGGATGTGGCGCTGGAGAAGGAGCTCCTGGCCGACGAAAAGGAGAAGGCCGAGCACCTCATGCTCGTGGACCTCGCCCGCAACGACATCGGCCGCGTCTGCGAATTCGGCAGCGTCACCGTGCCGGACTTCATGACGGTCGAGCGCTACTCGCACGTCATGCACATCGTCTCGCAGGTCGAGGGCCGCATCGCGCCGGGCAAGGACGCCTACGATCTCATGCGCGCCACCTTCCCCGCCGGCACCGTCAGCGGCGCCCCGAAGGTGCGGGCCATGCAGATCATCTCACAGATCGAGGATGTCCAGCGCGGGTTCTACGCCGGTGCCCTGGGCTACTTCGGCTACGACGGCAACATGGACACCTGCATCATGCTGCGCACGGCCCTTATCAAAGACGGCCAGGTGCACATCCAGGCCGGCGGTGGCTGGGTAGCAGACTCGGTCCCCGCGGACGAATATCAGGAGACCATCAACAAGGCCTCCGCGCTCTTCAAGGCCGTCGCGATGGCCGAGCAATTCCCGGCCTAAGGCCCCTACGAGTAAGCGGCGCGAGGGTCTCACACCCTGCGCCATTGCAGCACCCTTTGCCGGTGTGCCGCCCACGCGTTTGCGCCACCCTGTCACGGAGGTGGCATGATGGCCTTCATTCCCAGAGGTGGAAAAGACCTCGGCGCTTGGAATGGTTTAGGCTCAAAACATCTGGAATAATGCATCCGGAACAACGCTCCTACCGTAGACACTAATACAACAGATTTTCATCATGCCACTAAAGCCCAACCACACCACCGCAGAGATCGATGAAATCAATCCGGCGCTCACCCCGGCAGCCGTTGTCGGTCATCAAGACGACGTCCCCTCTTTCCTCGAAAAGCCGGATGCCGCTCCGGCGGATGTGATCCCGCACGGCGAGCGCAGCAACCTCCAGCTTTACCTCCAGGAAATCGGCAAGACCCCCCTCCTGACCATCGAGGAGGAGATCCAGCTCGCGAAGCGGATTCGCCGCGGCGACAAGGCCGCCCGCGACCACATGATCCAGGCCAACCTGCGCCTGGTCGTGAAGATCGCGATGGATTACAAGGACTTCGGCCTGCCCCTCCTCGACCTGATCAGTGAGGGCAACATCGGCCTCATCAAGGCCGTCGAGCGCTTCGACCCCCGCAAGGGCGGCAAGCTCTCGACCTACGCCGCGTGGTGGATCAAGCAGTCCATCAAGCGCGCCCTGGCCAACCAGTCCAAGACCATCCGCCTGCCCGTCCACCTGGTCGACAAGATCTCCAAGATGCGCCGCACCGCCATGAAGCTCACCGAGGAGCTCGGCCGCGAGCCCACGGACGAGGAGTTGGCGCGCGAGCTCCAGATCCCGACCAGCAAGGTCGCGCACCTCAAGTCGGTCAGCGTCCGCCCGGCGTCGCTCGACGCCCCGGTCGGCGAGGAAAGCGACTCCTCCACCTTCGGCGAGATTGTCGGTGACGAAAACGCCGTCAGCCCCTTCGAAAGCCTGCGCGAGCGCAACCTGAACAGCGACCTGCACGCGATGGTCGAATCCCTCGACGAGCGCGAGTCGGAGATCATCAAGCTGCGCTTCGGCCTCGACGGCCGTGATGAGCTCACGCTCGAGGAGGTCGGCCGCAAGTTCAAGGTGACCCGCGAACGCATCCGCCAGCTCGAATACCTCGCGATCACCAAGATGCGGAAGGCCATCGCCAAGCATGAATCCATCCGGACCTCCGAGGAGGTCGAGGAGGAGGACCGCCAGCGGCAGCGCATGGCAGTCATCCGCGAGTTCATGGAGAGCAAGTCCCGCAAGGCCGGCCGCACCGGCCGCAATTAAGACCCCTTCGCTGAAGGCCGGCCGCAACGCCGGCCTTCTTTTTTGCCCAAAAAAAACCGCCCGGCCCCAGGGGGCGCGGGCGGCTTGAAGCCTGGGGATGAAAGGAACGGTTATTCCTTCTTGTCCGAGGCGGCATCGAGGATGTCGCCCAGGTTCATCATGTCGGTGCCGGCATTACGGTTCATCGCCTCGTACGCCGAGGTTTCGGCGGCGAGCTGTGACTCCGAGTAGTTGGCGGCCTTGATCGAGAGCCCGAGGCGACGCTCGTCGCGGTCGATCTTGATGACGCGCGCCGTGACCTGCTGGCCGGGCTTGAGCACGTCCTTGATCTTCTCGATGCGCTCCTCGCTGATCTGCGAGATGTGCACCAGGCCGTCGATGCCGTCCTTGAGCTCCACGAAGGCGCCGAAGGAGGTGATCTTGGTGACGGTGCCGGTGACGACGTCGCCGATGCGGAAGTGGCTGTCGATGTCGGACCACGGATCGTCGGCCAGCTGCTTCATGCCGAGGCTGATGCGCTGCTGGTTCGGATCCACGTCGAGGACGATGGCGTCCACCTCGTCGCCCTTCTTGAGGACTTCGGACGGGTGGTTGACCTTGCGGGTCCAGCTCATGTCGGAGACGTGCACCATGCCGTCGATGCCCTCTTCGAGTTCGATGAAGGCGCCGTAGGTGGTCATGTTGCGGACCTTGCCGCGGACGCGGGCGCCGATCGGGTAATTGTGGCGGACCATGTCCCACGGGTTGGGCTCGAGCTGGCGGAGGCCGAGCGAGATCTTCTGCTCTTCCTTCTGGATGCCGAGGACCACCGCATCGAGCTCCTGGCCGACCTTGAGCAGCTCGGAGGGCTTGGTGATGCGCTTCGTCCAGGACATCTCGGTGATGTGCACGAGACCTTCGACGCCGGGCTCGATCTCGACGAACGCGCCGTAGGGCACGAGGTTGACGACCTTGCCGTGAACCTTGGCACCGACCGGGAACTTGCGGTCGATCTCGTCCCACGGGTTCTTGGTGGTCTGCTTGAGGCCGAGGGAAACCCGCTCCTTCTCACGGTTGACCTCGATGATCATGACCTGGATCTCCTCACCCTGCTTGAGCATTTCGGAGGGGTGCGAGATGCGGCCCCAGCTCATGTCGGTGATGTGGAGGAGGCCGTCCATGCCGTCGAGATCGATGAACGCGCCGAAGTCGGTGATGTTCTTGACCACGCCCTTGCGGATCTGGCCGGGTTGGATGCTCTCGAGCAGGTTGCGGCGCTTGGTGGCGCGCTGCTCCTCGATGAGCTCGCGGCGGGAGAGGACGACGTTCTGGCGCTCGACGTTGACCTTGAGGACCTTGAAGTCGTAGGTCTGGCCGACGTACTGGTCGAGGTTCTTGGGCGGCTGCACGTCGATGTGCGAGGCCGGCATGAACGCGTCGACGCCGATGGAAATGATGAGGCCGCCCTTGACCTTGGCCTTGACACGGCCGGCGGCGACGGAGCCCTCGGGGAACTTGGTGAGGATGTTGTCCCAGTTCTTCTTCTGCTCGGCCTTGTCGTACGAGACGACGGGCGAGCCGTTCTTGTCTTCGAGCTTCTCGACGAGCACCTCGATGGTGGAGCCGATCTGGAGATCACCGATGTCGATGAACTCGGAGGCCGGGACGAGGGCTTCGGATTTGCCACCGATGTCGACGACGACTTCGTTCTGGCGGATTTCGGTGATGGTGCCCGGGACGATGGCGCCGGCCTTCAACTTGTCGAAGGACGACTGGGCGAGCAGGTCTTGCATTACTGAACTCATGGCGGATGACCGACGAACCGAAGCCCCGCTCCAGAGACTCCAATCCACCGGGATGATCCCGCGTAAGCGGAATCGATGGGTTGATGGTTGTACTGACGGAAAAGCCGGCGGGAGCGTCGCGGCGACGCCGGCTGAACCGATGCAAATGCCGCGAAGGGTCAGATTCGCCGTGCCCGGGGGCGGTCGGCAAGCCCTAATTTGGGCGCACGGTCGCACTTCATGGGCGCCCTTCCCTGGATCTTCGCAGACGATGTCCGCAGGCGCTCCCAAGGCCCTCCCCTACAGGCGGTTAGGGCTGGGGTTCCGGCTGCTGCAGGATCTTGGTCAGGTGCTCGAAGAAGGATTCGTAAAGGCCATGGTCGCGCAAGGCGCGATTGGTGGCGCCGCCCTTGAAATCGGCTTCGCTCTGCTCGTGGATGAGGATGGCGACCTCGGTGCTCTCGCCCTCGACGCCGTCGATGCGGATGCGGGCGCTGAACTGGCGGGAGGCGCCGAAGACGGCCGTGTCGCGCAGGTTGCTGCGGCCCTCGACCAGGCCCTGTGCCTGCGCGGTGCGCGTGAGGACGAAGTCCATCCGCTTGAGCGCCAGCTGGGTGGCGAAGAACACCCGCTTCTGGTCGGCGTCGAACCGACGCGTTTGCGGCGGCACGTTGGTGAGGCTGCCGGAGAGGCCATCGGTGACGGTCTCGCAACCGGACAGACCGGCGAAGACGAAACCAAGACCGCAGAGGAGAAGGAGCTTTTTCATATTCAGGAAGGTTGCTGTTGGGAAAGACAATGCAGGGTGCCGAGACCCCAGATGATGTCGAAGCAGTCGATCGGGACGATCTCCCGGTCGCGGAAGCACTCGCCGATCACACGCAGCGCGGTGGCGTCCAGTTTCGGCTGGCGGAATGTCGGCACGAGGACGGCGCCGTTGACGATGAGGAAATTCGCGTAGCTCGCCGGCACCCGTTGCCCGTCGAAGCTGACCGGGCGCGGCAGCGGCAACGGCACGATCTCGAACCGGCCGCCGGCGTTGGTGCGGAAGCCCTGCAGGCGCTCGAGGTTTTCCGCGAGCGGACGGTGATTGGGGTCGCGGCGGTCGGGTTCCACGCAGGTGAGGATGCCATCGGGCCGGAAGAAACGCGTGAGGTCGTCGATATGGCCGTCGGTGTCATCGCCGACAATGCCGTCGCCCAGCCACAGGATCTGTTTCACGCCCAGGTAGTCCCGCAGGGTGCGCTCGATCTGCGCCCGCGAAAGGTGCGGGTTGCGGTTGGGGTTGAGGAGGCACGACTCAGTGGTGAGGAGGTCGCCGCGGCCGTTGACGTCGAGCGAGCCGCCCTCGAGGACGACGGGGTTCTCGAAACGGCGCAGCCGGAGGCGCGCCGCGATCTTGGGCGGGATGGTGTTGTCGAGGTCGTACGGCTGGTACTTGCCGCCCCAGGCGTTGTGCACCCAGTCGGTGACAGCCACCTCACCCGTTCGGTCGTTTTTCACGAAGATGGGACCGTGATCGCGGCACCAGGCGTCGTTGGTCGGATGATCGTAGAAACGGACGCGTTTCATATTCGCGCCCGCGGCGCGACAAAGCCGCGTGGCGCGGGGCTGCAGCGCGGCGGCGGCGTTGATGCGAACCTCCTCGAAGCGGCTGATCGCGGCCACGAAGCGGGCGAAGGCATACGGGATCGGACGAAAGCGTCCGGGCCAGGTCGCCCGCCGGTGCGGCCACGAGAGCCAGATCGCGGCCTGGGGTTCCCATTCCGCCGGCATGCGGAAACCCGCGCGGGCCGGAGTGACATGCGACACACGGGCCATGATCAGTCGCGGAAACGTTTGGTCAGGTCGCCGTACGCATCGATGCGGCGGTCGCGAAGGAACGGCCAGTGCGTGCGGGTGACATCCACCTGGCCGAGATCCACGGGCACAAGCAGGATCTCCTCCTGGTCCGCGCTGGCCTTCGCCAGGATCTGGCCGCTCGTCCCGGCGACGAAACTCTGGCCCCAGAACTCGAGGCCATCGCCGCCCACGGGACGCTCGTGGCCGATGCGGTTGATCGCGGCCACGTAGCAGCCGTTGGCCACGGCATGCGAGCGCTGGATGGTTTCCCAGGCTCCGTGCTGGTTCGTACCGAAGGCCTTCTTTTCCGAGGGATGCCAGCCGATGGCCGTCGGGTAGAAAAGGATCTCGGCTCCGGCCATCGCGGTGAGGCGTGCCGCCTCGGGATACCACTGGTCCCAGCAGATGAGGACGCCGATGCGGCCGAATTTCGTGTCCCACGCACGGAAGCCCGTGTCGCCAGGCGTGAAGTAAAACTTCTCGTAGAACAGCGGATCGTCCGGGATGTGCATCTTGCGGTAGATGCCGCAAAGGCTGCCGTCGGCATCGATGATGACCGCCGTGTTGTGGTAGAGGCCCTGGGCGCGCTTCTCGAAGAGCGACGCGACGATCACGACGCCGTGACGCTTCGCCAGTTGCTGAAACGCCTTGGTGCTCGGACCGGGGATCGGCTCGGCGAGGGCGAAATTGGCGTGATCCTCACTCTGGCAGAAATACTGCGAGCGGCAAAGCTCCTGCGTGCAGATGATCTGCGCGCCGCGCTTGGCGGCCTGGGTCGCGAGGGCCAGGGTCTTTTTCAGGTTGGCCGCGGGGTCGGGGGTGCAGGCGTGCTGGAGGAGGCCGAGGGTGACTTTGGGCATGGTTTTGGGGTGACAACTAGCGCAACGCCGCGAGGACGCAAAGCCTGATCCGCACCGGATAGCAACCGCGGCCGGACCGCCGTCGCTCAGTACACGACCTTGTTCAACGGGTACTCGACGATGCCCTCGGCGCCAAGGGCCTTGAGCTGCGGGATGATCTCCCGCACGACGCTCTCGTCGATGATCGTCTCGAGGGCGATCCAGTCCTGGTGGCTGAGCTGGGAAATCGTCGGATTGCGCAACGCGGGCAGGGCCTTCACGACGCCGTCCAGCGCGGACTTCCGGAGATTCATCTTGAGGCCGACCTTGCTCTCCGCCTCGAGGGCGCCGCGCAGGAGGAGCGCGATCGTCTCGATCTTTCGGCGCTTCAAGGGGTCGGCCCAGCTGGCCTTGTTGGCGATGAACTTGGTGTTGGTCTCGAGCAGCGTGTCGACGATGCGAAGCTTGTTGGCGCGGAGCGAATTGCCCGTCTCCGTGATATCGACGATCGCATCGACCAGGTCGGGCACCTTCACCTCGGTCGCACCCCAGGAGAACTCCACCTCGACGTTGACGCCCTTGCCGGCGAAATAGCGTTTCACCGTGCCGACGAGCTCCGTCGCCACGCGCTTGCCGGCCAGCTGCTCGGGCTTCGTGATCGCCGAGGCCTCCGGCACGCAGAGGACCCAACGGGATTTCTGCACCGAGGCGCGGCTGTAGATGAGATCGCAGACCTCGACGACGTCGGACTCGTTTTCCTGGATCCAGTCGTAACCCGTCAGGCCGCAATCGAAGAAACCGTGCTCGACGTAGCGACTGACCTCCTGGGCGCGGACGAACCGGCCGTCGAGCTCGGGGTCGTCGATGGCCGGCTTGTAGGACCGCGAACTCGTGGTGATCTTCCAGCCCGCCTTGGCGAACAGGTTTTTCGTGGATTCCTCGAGGCTGCCCTTGGGCAGTCCAAGCATCAATATGGGCTTGCGTTCGGACACGCGGCCAAGGCACACGCCGCCATCGCCTGCTTCAAGTAAATTCGCGGTCGCGCCGGCTCACCAACCGCGTTCCAAGATGGCTTTGACAATGCAGCCATGCATCCTAGGTGTGAATCCTCAGACAATCCATGCGCACCGAACCCAAACCGTTGATCCTCATTGTCGAAGATGAGGCCGAGCTGGCGAAGGTTGTGGCCAAGCATCTGGAGGACGCGGGTATGCAGACCCAGATTTCAGCGCGCGCCGCCCATGCCGCGAATTTCCTGAAGCGACATTTCGCGAACCTGATGCTCCTGGATATCAGCCTGCCCGACCAGACCGGTTTCGCCTTGCTCGATGAGTTGAAGGCGGCCGGGATCACGGTTCCGACGATTTTCCTGACCGGCAACGACCAGGAAGCCAGCAAGGTCAAGGCCCTCGACATGGGCGGCGACGACTACATCACGAAGCCCTTCAGTTACCCGGAACTCGTCGCGCGCATCCGCGCCGTCCTCCGGCGCGCCGAGGCGAAGACCGATCTCAACGTCACCGAGAATGTCCGGGTCAGCGACGAGCCGTTTGATTTCTGCGGCGCCACCATCACCCCCATCCGACTCGAGATCGCATTTCCGGGCGGCGTGATCGAGAAGATCGGGCGCAAGGAATTGGGGATTCTCACCTACCTGAACGAGCATCAGGGGGTCGTCATCACGAGGAAAACCCTCATCCATGCCGTCTGGGGCATCCACGCCGACGTTCGCAGCCGCTCGCTCGACCAGTACATCGTCAAGGTCCGCGACCTCTACAAGAGCCACGGCCTCGACCTGAGCGCATTTCGCACCGTCCACGGCATCGGCTACATCTTCGACCCCAAGGGAGTCTCGAAGGAAGGCCGCGACTAGAACAGCTCGGGCTGTGTGTAGCGTTTCCGGGCCTCGGCCAGGGTCCCCTTCATCTCGAAGGACTCGAGCAGACGCAGCAATTCCGCCACCGCAGGCGCGGTTTTCTCCGCCGGCACCGTTGGCAGGTTCAGGTTGAGGGTTGTGAGCTGCCGGTTGACGCGCAGCCGGTCGCCCGACGCCGCGACGGCGGCGCGGAAGCGCTCAGGATTAAGCTCCGCGGCGTGTGCGATCACGCCCTCGAGGCTCCCCCACTCCGCCAGCCACTTGGCCGCGGTCTTGGGGCCGACGCCATCGATGCCGGGGATGTTGTCCGAGGTGTCGCCCACCAATGCGAGGTAGTCGGCGATCTGCGATGGCGGGACGCCAAACTTTTCTTTCACGCCGGCCGCGTCCAGGATGCGCCAGCCCAGTTTCGGATTGGCCGACGGTGGCGGCAGGAGAATCGTGATCTTTCCATCCACGAGCTGCGCAAAATCCTTGTCGCTGCTGACGATCACCACGTCGTGTCCCGCCTGGGCCAGCACCACGGCCTGCGCCGCGAGCAGGTCGTCGCTTTCCACGCCGTCGCGTTCGATCCCGACGAAACCCATGGCCCGCGTGAGCTGCTTCAAGGGCTCGATCTGCTTTTGCAACGCCTCGGGCATTTCGGCCCGCTGCGCCTTGTATTCCGGATGCAGGGCAAGGCGGTCCTGGGCGCCACCGAGGTCGAAGAATACCAGTGTCGCCTCCGGCTTTTCCTGGTCAGCGAGTTTCCACAGCGCCTTGACCCAGCCGTGCAGCGCACCCGTCGGAAAGCCGTCGCCGCGCGTCAGGTCCGGCAGCGCGTGGAAACTGCGGTAGGCAAGATTGAACCCGTCGACGAGAAGCCATTTGGCCATGCGCCGAGGGTTGGGATCGGCCCGGCGGAGGCAAATCACATTTGCGGGTCGGCTGCCGCCGCCACCGGCTGGTCGTCCGCGGGCACAGTTGGCGCAGCTTGCGCCGGCGAGGCGTGCCGCGGAGCCCCGGCGGAATTCACCAGTCGCGCGGTCACAAAGATGAGGAGGTTGCGCTTCTGCGTGCTTTCGGACTTCGAACGAAATAGTCGCCCGAGCAGCGGAATGTCGCCGAGCACGGGAACCTTGTCTTTCACCTGCTTCACCTCCTCCCGCGTCAGCCCGCCCATGATGAGCGTGGCACCGTCCCAGATTGTCACCCGCGTCGCGATGTCGCGGACGGAAAATATCGGCTGATAAAACCCCGACGGCACCGTCACCGTGGTGCTGCCGGAGATCGCGACACTGGGTCCGCCGTATTCGACGAAGCCGTCAAATTCGGTGACCTTGGGATTGAGTTCCAGGCTGATACTGCGGCCGTCCTCTTCGACGGTAGGGGTCACCTTGAGTTCGACGCCGACGTTGCGGGTGGCGAATTCTTCGGGCGTGCCGGCTGTGATTGCCACGCCAGCCGAACCGCCACCGCCCGCGTTGCCCGTGCCGACCTGGCTCTGCGTCTGACCGAAGCGCTGCGGATAACGCATCTCCTGCGCCACCGTGATCGTGGCGGGGTGACCGGAAAGCACCGTGATCTTCGGGGCGCTCAGCAGGTCGGTGCCCTGGCGCTGCGCGAGCGCGCGGACGACGGCGTTGACGTCGAATTCCCCGATCGCGCCGGTCCATGCGGCCAGTGGCGCCGCGCCCGAACCCACATGGGCCGTGCCCGGGATCTGTGGCGCACTGTTCAGGATCGGCAGGTCGAGTTCCGGCGTCAGCGTGACCGCGCCGTCTTCGCTGATGGCCTGGCCCTCGGGACGCACGATCCGCCCCTGCTGGTGGGCACTCGAGCTGTTGAACGCCTGCGCAAGGCTCCGATTGTCAGTTCGGTATTGCTGGCCGGTAGCGGAGGCCTCGGCGCGGTGGCTGATGTGCCAGTTCACACCCAGTTCCTCCAGGGCACCCTCCTGCACCTCCATGAACTTGGCCTCGATCTCCACCTGCCGCACTTCAGCGTAACGTCGGAGGATTTGACGGATCCGACGCAAATTGCGTTGCGAGTGGGTCACGATGATCGCCGAACCATCGTAGGCCAGGCTGCTGCCAGCCGTGCCGGCGAAGTCTACTCCCGCCTGCTGCAGAAACGTTCGTAGCGCCCCAGCCTCTGCGCCGGATGCACTCTTGGCGCTGCGATCATGACTCGCGACCCCGCGGCCGGCCGGCTGCTCGGCTGCTCCATCCCCACCCCCGGTTACCCGCCACACCGTTGCGCGGGATACTGGGAACAGCTCCGTCTCGAGGTCGGCCTCCCCGTCATCCACCCGCACGACGACCGCATCGGCCTGAACCTCATAGCGGCAGCGAGCCGCCGCGACGACGAGGTCCAGCGCCCGCTTAAGCGTGATTTCGCGCAAGGCCAGCGTAACGGCCGGACCACCCGTGTCTGGTCCGATCAACACGAAGTTGATCCCTTTGCCGCCGCCATCCGCCGTCTGGTCGAACTCCGCCGCCGCCGCGCCCAAAGCCGCCAGGGCTCGACCGATTTCGGTGCGGGTGAAACTGACCTCCGGCAGGATGATCGAATCTAGCTTCTGCTGCAGCGGCGAACGCGGCGCCGTCGCAACCGCCTCAGTGAGCGGTGCGGACTCCGGCGTACGCCAGTTGCGATCCACTGCCTGCAACAGCCCTGCCCGCGTCTGCTCGCGCGGCGGCTCTTCGCTGGCGGCAAGGGAGCCAGAAATTGCCAGGACGAGGCACAGCCGGCCCCCACGATTGGCGAGCAGCCGACGAGCGGCCATAATTCCATCTGCCAAGCTCATGGCATCACCTCGGTTTCTTTGCGCGTTTGGTCAGTCAGCATCGTCGTTTCTCCAGTCAGCAAGTCCTCGATCTCAGCCACTGTTTCCCACCCCGGCGTTTGGGCGGATGGCTCCGGTCCCGACGTGCGCCGGATTCGCCGGAGCGCCCGGACCGTGATCGCCGACCCTGGCACCGTCTGGCCCGCGCGGGCCAGGAATGTCACCCCGGACACGAGGTCCGCAAAGGTGCCCACGCTGTCTTCGCCCGCCCCGATGTAGCCCAACAACTGGACGCGGTACGGTTGCCGCTGCACCTCTGCCACCACCTCCGGACGGGGCGCCTCAGGCCTGCGCGGTAACGGCGTCTCGCCGAATCTCCTGATGGCGAATTCACCCGAAACCGGATCGTAGTTCACTGTCGGTGCGGTGAAGAGATCGCAATGAGTGTCCACACCGGCCGCACGCGGCGGGCTCAGCCATTCGACCGAAGCTGGCACGGCCATCTCCGCCATCGATCCAACGGCGAGCTCCGCGGAATTTCCGGGCGCAAGTTGAACAGATTCCAACACGACCGTGTACGCCATGAGTCCCGGTGCAATCAAGGGTTCGGCCGAGTCGGCGGCCGCGGCGGCCATGGCCCGCTGGACTGGTTCGACCTCGACGGACCTCACCACCGGCAAAAACTTGGCGCGAGCTAATCCGTTCAGCAGATCACGCAGCACGCCCGTGTGGCCAGTGAACTCCAATCGCACCGCCGTGCTATCCGCCAAACCGACGACACGGAGCGAGCGCGCCGGCGGCAGCGAAAAGCCACCTGCGCCAACCGGCCCGGACTTCGGGTTCATGTCTGTCCCGCACCGCACCGCCCTAATCTCCGCCGGTCGCGCGTCCATAAGCAGGCGCACGGCCACCGCCACGACCCGGCTTTGCCGATGAACCTCTGCCAGTCGCCCGGGTTCGGGTCCGGCCTGAGCGAATTCGGAGAAGCCAAAGCCTTCCTCGGGCGTCACACCGATACCGCGTTCTGTTGCCAACTCTCGCAACTCATGCGCCATCTCCGCCAGCGCCGCGCACGCTTCCGTGCGGCTCCCCGGCACCGGCGCTCCCGCCGGCAAAGCGGCTTCGCCTCGGGCCAACGTGGCCAAGAGGGCGCGTCTAGTCTGTTTCTCGCGCTCCATCTCTACCGTCCGGTCGCGTCCGCTCGGCGCAGCGAGCAATACCTGCGTTTCCAAAATCTGCCTTTCGCGTCGCTCGCTTTCGAGCCGCCGCTGCAGCGCTCCCGCCTGCGTCCGCATGCCGCGGTATTGCCATGCGAACATGACGCCCGCCACCACGCACACGGCCATGGCTGCACAGAATACCGGAAACTGACGGATCGTCCCCATGCCTTACAACCGGTGATCCGGTGCCAGCACGAGGGTGCAGCCGAAACCGAGGCGACCGGGCCGACTGCGGTCGTGATGCTCGTCCACCACCGCAGCCACCGGCTGCAACGCCGCGAGGTCGGTCAAGAGATCCTGCAATCGGGCCAACGCCTCCGTCCCTGGCGACATCAAGGGATGGCGCAGATCCAACAGCCATCCGCCAATCTCGATCTGCAGCGGACCCGACCCGGTCCCGGCGGACTCCGCCTTGAGGCTGACGCGGTCGAGCCAAACCTCCCCGTGTGCCCCGAGGCAGACCTGCATATCTCCCAACCACGCCGCCCACGCGTCGCGATCATCGAGCCAGCGGCGCAGTTGTGCGTTCTCGGATTGCATCCGCAAAAAACTCGCCTGCGCCGCGGCATCAGCCTCCGTCTGCTGGCGCAGCGCCGCGATTTCCGCAGCAACCGTCGCCAGTTCGCGCCGCGCGTGTGCGACCGCGCCTTGCCCCTGCCAGGCTGCTCCGACCCAAATCGCAGCAAACGTCGCCGCTGCCGCCAAAAACCAAGGTCGGCGCCTCCGCAACCGCTGCCGGGACTGCAGGCTAGTCGTGAGCAGATTCAGCGTGCCAGGCCCGGTCTCAAGGCGGATGGCCGCGAGACCGACCAGCGGCGGCAGATGATGGCGCAGGGCCTCCAAGGCCGCGCGCTCGGCCGGCGCCGACAAGCCAATGCGACGCAACCCGTCATAGGCCTCGACCGCGATGCCCAGACCCGCGGCAAGCCTTTTCGCCAGTCCCGGCCACAGCGAACCGCCACCCGCGAGCAGGACGCGCGTCGGCGCGGGAAACGCGTCGCCGCGCGCCGCGCTCGCCAGCGTTCGCCCGATCTCAAAACGGAGGCGCTGCAACCAATGCTCCGCGGCCTCCGCCACCGCTGCATCCGCCGTCGGATCGGACGACGCGCGGTCGCCGGCATCGAGCCATTGCCGCTTGCGCGCCTCGGCCGTCGTGAAATCCACACCCCATTTTTCCGCCAGCGCCCGCGTGATCGCGTTGCCGCCCAAGGCTACGGTGCGAACCCGGAAACGCCCATTGGGCGTCGCCCAGAGCATCGACGTCGAACGCGCACCCAAGTCGACAACCAAGGCCGCGTCCGTCGCATCCGCATAATTGTAGCGATAGGCCCGGGCCAAGGACAGCATCGCAGGCTCGGCCAGTGTCGGTTCAAGGCGAGCCGCGATGAGCGCGGCGCCGAGTTCGTCCACCCACGCCGACTTGGCCGCCGCCAACGCGAGGTCCGCTTCCGCGCCGTTGCCGGCCAACTCCCGGGCGTCCCACGTCAACTCATCCAGCGGATACGGCATGGCCTGAGCCGCTGCCAGCGCCCAAGCCGACCGACGCTGCGCCGGATCGCACGCCGGCGCCGCCACCAGTTTGGTTAGCACGAGATGTCCCGGCAGCGCCACGTGGCACGGTCCGCGAAGCTTTTCGCGCTCACCAGCCGCCGCCAAGGCCTCGCTGACCTGCCCGATCCAGCGCGCATCCGCGCGAGGCTCCGCGGCGTGGACCTCCACCGCCAAGGACTCCAACCCCAGCCGACCCGCGCGGTCGCAGGTGAACCGAGCGACGGCCACGTGGGCGGCGCCGCAATCGACGACAAGGCTGCGCGGGGTGAAACGCATGTGCGAGCGCGACGCCGCCAAAGTCGGCGCCCACCGGCAAGGCGAATCCTGCGTTAAACAGCCTGCATAAGTGTTTTACGCCACATGCCGTATGCGGTCCGGTCACCTGTTCAACGATTCGCACCGCCCGGAAAAACATTGTCGCGCCCGGCCCGGGCCCCACGCTGGACCCTCCACCGCACCACCGCGCCCGATGACACCCGCTCTCGACTACAAGATCGCCGTCCTCGTTTTTCTCGAAAACACCGCCGGCGAACACCTCCTGCTCCTCCGGGCCAAGGCGCCGAATCTCGGCGTCTGGAGTCCCATCGGCGGCAAGCTCGAGACCGGCCACGGCGAGTCGCCCTTCGAGTGCGCCGTGCGCGAGACCCGCGAGGAAACGGGTTTCGCCATCACCACCGCCGACCTGCATCTCTTCGCCATGATCGCCGAGAAGGCCTACGAGGGTGAATCACACTGGCTGATGTTCCTGTTCCGTTGCCGAAAGCCGATCCCGGGCCTGCCGCCGGCGATCTCCGAGGGCCGGTTCGGTTTCTTCTCGCGCGAGTCCGTGGCGCAACTGCCCATCCCGGAGACCGACCGCAACGCGCTCTGGCCCGTCTACGACCGCTACCGCGACCGGTTCGTCGCCCTCCGCGCCGATTGCGCCCCCGGCAAACCCGTGGTCGTCGAGGTCGAGGAGATCACGCCTCCGACCGAAACCTAATCCACACTTGATTTATCGGCCTTCCGACAAACACTTTGCCCCTTTAACCACCTGAATCCTTCGCCTGTGAGCAAACCAACGAGTGCAAAACCCGCCGCCCCGGCAGCCGCTCCCGTCCTGCCGCCCAATGACCCGCACCTCGCGCCGGTCAACCTGAAGCTCAAGACGGAAGAGCGCATCGAGCTGTTCCGCACGATGATGCGCATCCGCCGCTTCGAGGAGCGCTCCCTGCGCGCCTATCAGGCCAAGAAGATCGGCGGCTTCCTCCATCTCTACATCGGCCAGGAGTCCGTCGCCGTCGGCTGCTGCTCGCTCATGGGTAAGCACGACCACGTCATCACCGCCTACCGCGACCACGGCCACGCCATCGCCGTCGGCATGGGCATGAACGAGCTCATGGCCGAACTCTACGGCAAGGCCACCGGCTGCTCCAAGGGCAAGGGCGGCTCCATGCACTACTTCGCCCCCGATCGTAATTTCTGGGGCGGCCACGGCATCGTCGGCGGCCAGGTTCCCCTCGGCACCGGCCTCGCCTACGCCCTCAAGTACCAGGGTCTCAAGGGCGCCGCCATGGCCTTCATGGGCGATGGCGCCGTCAACCAGGGTGCCGTCCACGAGGCCTACAACCTCGCCGCCCTCTGGGATCTCCCCGTCATCTTTGTCATCGAGAACAACGGCTACTCGATGGGCACCAGTCAGGAGCGTTCGTCCGCCGGCGAACTCCCCAAGCGCGCCGCCGGTTACGACATGGCCTGGGGCCAGTGCGACGGCAGCAACGTGTATGAAGTGCGCGCGATGATGGACAAGTTCCTCACCCGCGCCCGCGAGGAGTCGAAGCCCGCCGTCGTCGAGATCGACACCTACCGCTACCGCGGTCACTCGGTCGCCGATCCCGACAACACCTACCGCGCCAAGGCCGAGATCGAGGAATACCGCCGCACCAAGGATCCGATCCAGGTCGTGCAGAACATGCTCATCGCCGACGGCGTGCTCACCCCCGAGGGCGTCGAGAAGATCGACCAGGCCGCGCGCGCCGAGGCCGATGCCGCCGCCGAGTTCGCCGAGGCGAGCCCATTCCCGACCGTCGAGGACATCCAGAAGGATGTCTATTGGGAAGCCGACCACCCCGCCCAGCGCACGTCGAAGGGACGTCTCTTCTTCGACTGATCCGCCGCCCGCACACCCAACCCATCCCTTTCCGCAGATGCCACAGATCACCTACCGCGAAGCCATCCGCCACGCCCTGGCCGAGGAGCTCGAACGCGATCCCAACGTCGTCGTCATGGGCGAGGAAGTCGCCCAGTTCAACGGCGCCTACAAGGTCACCGAGGGCCTGCTCGCGAAGTTCGGCCCCAAGCGCATCGTCGACACGCCCATCTCCGAGGCCGGCTTCATCGGCCTCGGCGTCGGCGCCTCCATGCTCGGCATTCGCCCGGTGATGGAGCTCATGTTCTGGAGCTTCTACTCGGTCGCCTTCGACCAGATCCTCAACAACGCCGCCAATGTCCGCTACATGTCCGGCGGCCTGATCAACTGCCCGATCGTCATCCGCGGCCCGGCCAACGGCGGCACCAACGTCGGCGCCACCCATTCGCACACGCCGGAGAACGTCCTCGCCAACCACCCCGGCGTGAAGGTCGTCGTCCCCGCCACGGCCTACGACGCCAAGGGCCTCCTCAAGTCCGCGATCCGCGACAACGACCCGGTGATGTTCCTCGAGAACACCATCCTCTACGGCGACAAGGGCGAGGTTCCGACCGAGGAGTATATCATCCCGCTCGGCCTCGCCGACGTGAAGCGCAAGGGCACCGATCTCTCGATCGTCACCTACGGCCGCTCGGTCATCCACTCCCTCGCCGCCGCCGAGATCCTGCACAAGGAGCACGGCATCAGCGCCGAGGTCGTTGACTTGCGCACCATCCGCCCGCTCGACATCGACACGGTCCTCCAATCCGTGGCCCGGACTCACCGCGTCCTCATCGTCGAGGAGCAGAAGCCGTTCGCCAGCGTGGGCTCGCAGCTCAGCTACATGATCCAGCGCGAGGCCTTCGACGAACTCGACGCCCCCATCCATCGCGTCACCACCGTCGACGCCCCCGCCATCTACAGCCCCCCGGTCGAAGTCGAACAGCTCCCGAACCCCAACCGCGTCCTCAAGGCCGCATTGGCGCTAGTAGCGGGTAGTGAGTAGCGAGTAGCGAGCATCTACGCCGACTCGAATCACACCCGCCGCTTTCTGGATCTACTCACTACTCGCTACCCGCTACTCACTACTTTCCTCCCATGGCTCAAATTATCGAAATGCCCAAACTCAGCGACACCATGACGGTGGGTACGCTGGTCAAATGGCTGAAGAAGGAAGGCGATGTCGTGAAGTCCGGCGACATGCTCGCCGAGGTCGAGACCGACAAGGCCACCATGGAGCTGGAGTCTTTCTTCGACGGCACGCTGTTGAAGCAATTCGCCCCCGCCGGCGCCCAGGTCGCCATCGGCGACGCCCTCTGCGTCATCGGGAAGCCCGGTGAAAAGGTCGAGGCCCCGGCACCCAAGGCGGCGCCTGCCCCCGCGCCCAAGTCTGTTCCGGCCCCGGCGCCCGCGCCCGCTCCGGTGGCGGCAGCACCAGCCCCGGTACCCGTTGCCGCCCCGACTCCGGCTGCACCGAGCGCGACTCCCGTCGCGCCCGGCGGCCGCATCCGCATTTCGCCGCTCGCCCGCAAGCTCGCGGAGGAGAAGAAAATCGACGTCAGCCGCGTCAAGGGCACCGGTCCCGGCGGCCGCATCGTCCGCGCCGACATCATCGCCGCGGAGAAGAATCCGCCCGCACCTGCCCCGGCACCTGCCGCCGGCAAGGCCGCAGCCAAGGCCGCCGACGTCTGGCCCTGGCGCGCCGTCACCGACAAGTCGGCCATCCAAGCCGAGTCCTTTGTCGCCCCGACGAACATGCGCGCGACCATCGCGCGCCGCCTGCTCGAATCGAAGACCACGATCCCGCACGTCTACCTCGAGATCGAGGTCGATGCCGCCCCGCTCATGGCGCTGCGCGAGCAACTCAACACCGGCCTCTCCGCCCAAGGCGTGAAGCTCTCCGTCAACGATTTCATCCTCAAGGCCTGCGCCGCCGCCCTGCGCGCCGTCCCCGCGGTCAACACCTCTTGGGAGCCCACCGGCATCAAGGCCCACGGCAATATCCACGTTTCATTCGCCGTCGCCATCGACGAGGGCCTGATCACGCCGGTGATCCGCGACACCGACCAGAAGAGCCTCGTGCAGATCAACGCCGAGGTCCGCGACCTCGCCAAGAAGGCCAAGGATCGGAAGCTCACGCCCGCCGAGTTCACCGGCGGCACGTTCTGCGTCTCCAATCTCGGCATGATGGGAATCGAGCGCTTCAGCGCCATCATCAACCCGCCCAACGCCGCGATCCTCGCGGTCGGTACCACGGTGAAGAAACCCGTGGTCGTCGGCGACGAGATCGTCATCGGCCACCGCATGGCCCTCACCCTCTCCTGCGACCACCGCATCGTGGATGGCGCCGTCGGCGCGAAGTTCCTCAACGCCCTCCGCGACCACCTGCAGAATCCCGCATTGCTGCTGCTCTGAGCCGCGCGCGGTCGAGCTTGCCCTGCGCATTGCGGGGCCAGGGTGAGACTGCAAGTAGACGCTTTGGCCGGGCATACGCCGGCAAATCCGGCAATGCCGGCAGGCGCGCGGCGCGTCCGCGTCCGGCCGGCTGACACGCCACTACGATCTCGCCCCATTCGCGGTCGGGCACGCCGACGACCGCGACATCCGCAAATCTCCCCGTCGCCCGCAACGCCGCCTCCACGCGGACCGGATGCACCTTCTTGCCTCCCGTGATGATCACGGCATCGCGCCGGCCGAATATCTGCAACCCACCCTTCGCATCAAAGGCTCCCAGATCACCCGTGGCAAAATCGCCGCGATGCTTTACCCCGCCCGCATAGCCGCGGAAGAGCGACTTTCCACCCACCCGCACCACGCCGCCCCGGCCGATCCGCACGCGCGCATGCGGCAGCGGACGCCCCGAACTTCGGTCGCCGGCGAGAAACTCCCGGGGACGCAACGCTGTGATCATGGCCGCGGTTTCCGTCATCCCGTAGCTCAGCGAAATCTTCAGTTCTGCCCGCGCCGCGGCCGCTGCCAACTCCGGCCAAACCGGACCGCCGCCAAGGAACACGACGTCAAAGCGGCGCAGCCAGCGCACTGCGGCCCGGCTCCGCAACAGCCGCTGCAATTGTGTCGACACAAGGGAGATCACCCACGGTTCGCCACTCAGCTCCGGTCGCTGCCCGCTCTCGAGCGCCTTCCACGGCCAATCGATGTAGGTGCCGCCCGTGGACGCACAACGCACCCGCGCCATCAATCCGCTCACATGATGGGCCGGGAGCACGCCGACCGCATTGACCCGACGCAGTCCGAAGTGCCGGGAAACCCCCTTCACCGCTGCGCTCAGTGTGAGCTCGTCGTGCCGCGCGAATTTCACGACTCCGCTCGTCCCGCCCGTCGGCAGGCCCAGCCAACCCCGCCGCACGCTTGGCTTCGCCGCCGCCAGCGTCACCAACAGTCGCCGCACGCGATTACGCACTGCGACCGGCCAGGCCGGATCCATCAGGAACACCCAATCGCCGCGCGCCTCCGCACAGCCGGTAGCGAGCACCAGGGCCCTCAGCTCAGCGCGTTCCATACGGCCTCCGGATCGATCCGCCTCACGTCATCCCGACGAATGAAAGGCGCCAGCACCGGCCCATCGAACCGCGCATCCTCGAACAGGGGCCACACGCCGAAACCAAGCGCCCGCACCGGTCCGTTCCACCGCAATGCCCAGCCCAGAGCCGCCCGCGCCCCCAGCGCCGTCTCCAGCGCACTCGAAAACACCACCGGTGCCTTGGCCGCCGCGAGCCGCGCCAACACCGCGCCCACATCCGCGCACAACGCCGGCTTGATGACATAGACTCCCGGCCACCCCGCGCCCAACCAACGCTCCACGTCGCCATCCCCCACCAACGATTCATCCAGCGCCAGCGGCGTAGGGAAATCCCCCGCCAACCCCATCAACGTATCTTCCACGCGCCGCACGAGGGCCGCGCCCTCCGCAGCCTTGGCGAAGGAGGGTTGCTCGACATATTCCACCGGTCGCTCCGCGGTGCGCTCCAGCCAGCGCTCGGCCTGCCGGCGGTTCCACGCCCCGTTGGCATCGAGCCGCAGGCGTGCGCCGTCGGGCAGACGCGCGCAAACGTCATCGAGCAGCGCCAGTTCGTCTGCGAGATCGCCGACACCCACTTTCCATTTGAAGGTACGAAACCCTGCCTCGCCGAGCGGACCAATGCGCTCGAGCGCCGCCCTACCGGCCGGCAGCAGGGCCGCCACGGGCAGAGGTTTGGACTCGGGCAAGTCCTCCCCCGCGAGCATCGCCTGCGCGGACCCCACCGCATTCCGCAGACATCCGCCCGTGGCCGGCAATCGGAGCAGATCCTCATCCCGGGGCTCAGGCCCCAGCGTGCGCACCAGATCCTCTGCGACGTCGGCCGATTCCGTCCCGAACCAAGGCAGGGTGGCCGCCTCGCCGAAACCCACCCGCCCGCGCTCGTCCTGCAGGCGCACGATCAGCCCCTCCCGCGCGTCGAAAACGCCGTGAGCCGTGCGCAGCGGAGCGCGGAACGGCAGGCGGTAACGGCGATGACTGAGCAGGTAACGCACGCGGGCATCGTCAACCCGCCCGCGCAGCGGTGCAACCCGACTTTCTATTTGCACTTTGCCGGATCGGGCTTAATCCGTTCACGGCAACTCATGACTAAGGTTGCCACGTCCTCCGCCTCCTCATCCGACTCCGCCGAAGCCGCTCACGTGCGCACCGATGCGGAATTTTATCTCCCGGCCGACGCCTTCTTCCGCGCCAACCTGCCGACGGCGCTGACCTTCGACGACGTCTCCCTCGCCACGCTTTACTCGGAGATTCTGCCCAAAGACGCCGACACCGCGACCGCCCTCTCCGAGTCGCTGCGGCTGCAGATTCCCATCATCTCGTCCGACATGGACACCGTCACCGAGTCGCGCATGGCCATCGCCATGGCCCTCAACGGCGGCCTCGGGCTCATCCACTACAACATGCTGCCCAAGGACCAGGTGAAGGAGGTCGCCCGCGTGAAGCGACACATCCACGGCCTGATCCAGGACCCCATCAGCGTGACGCCCGACCAGCTCATCGGCGACGTTCTTGCCATGATCGAGCAGCGCAAGTTCTCGTTCAGCACCTTCCCGGTCGTCGACGCCGCCGGCCGCCTTGAAGGCCTTCTTTCCGGCAACGTCGTCAAGGACCGCTACAAGACCAAGAAGGTCGCCGACGTCATGACGCCGCGGGCCCAGCTCATCACCGAAAGCGAGGAGGCGATCGCCCAGGATCCGATCAAGGCGGCCGACCGGTTTTTCACCGCGCACGTGGGCATCAACAAGATGCTCGTGGTCGACAAGGCCGGGAACCTCCGCGGACTCGTCACCAGCACTGACGTCGAGAAAATCACCGGCGAGACCAAGTCCCGTCGCAAGCCGGCGCGCGACGCGCAATTTCGCCTGGTCGTCGGCGCCGCCATCGCCCCGGTGCGCAAGCCCAACGGCGAGCTCGATCGCGACAAGATTGTCACCCACGTCGGCCATCTCGTCGAGGAGCACATCGATGCCGTGGCCATCTCCACCGCCCACGGCCACACGGCCGGCGTCGGCGAGATGGTCAAGCTCGTCCGCGCGGCGTTCCCGCAACTCACGATCATCGCGGGCAACGTCACCAGCGCCTCCGGTGTGGATTATCTAGCCGCCTCCGGGGCCGACACGATCAAGGTCGGCCAGGGGCCCGGCTCCATCTGCACCACCCGCGTCGTCGCCGGCGTCGGCATCCCGCAACTCACCGCCCTTTACGTCGCCAGCATCGCCGCCCGCCAGCGCGGCGTACGCATCCTCGCCGACGGCGGCATCACCAAGTCGGGCGACATCGTGAAGGCCCTCACCCTCGCCGACGCCGTGATCTGCGGCGGCGTCCTCGCCGGCTGCCGCGAGGCCCCGGGCGAAATCATCGAGATCAGCGGCAAGGTCTACAAGCAGTACCGCGGCATGGGCTCGCTCGCCGCCATGAAGGCCGGCAGCGCCGCCCGCTACGGGCACGACAAGAACGACACCGGCCGCAAGATCACCGCCGAGGGCATCGAGGCCCTGAAGGAAGTCAGCGGCTATGCCGACGACGTCCTCGCCAATCTCATCGGCGGCCTGCAGAGCGGCATGGGCTACCTCGGCGCCCGCACGCTTTCCGAACTCCGCGCGAAGGCCCGCTTCACCCGCGTCAGCCCCGCCGGCCAGAAGGAAGCCGCCCCGCACGACGTGATCGAGGTCTCGACGCGGAAGAACTGACCGCAAAAGTCCGCGGACAAATTCTCACCCCTAGTTTGCAACTCGGCGACGGGCTGTGCCCTCCGTAGCCTCGGCGAAGGAGGGTTTTTTGTTTGCCCTCGCTGGCCACCTCGCGTTTTCCCTTGTTGGCAACAGGGGTTTCCATTCGGACGGCTTCGGTTGCCGCGCCAACCATGTCCCTCAACCCATTCACCAGTCAGCTCATCGCCGATGTGGGCATCTCGCTCGGCGACGAAGGCAAGGGTCGTCTCATTCCCGAGGTCGCGGACGAACTCCGCGGCACGGCTTCACCGGTTTCCGTCGTGATCAAGATCAACGGCGGCGCCAACTCCGGCCACACCGCGGGCGGCATCAAGCTGAACCTGCTCCCGGCCGGCGTGGTGGTCCGCGATGCCGCCCACCTTTGCATCGGCAGCGGCGTCGTGGCCGACCCGCGCAAGATCTGGTGGGAGGCCACGCCTCTCGAGCAGAAAGGCTACGCCGTGCTCGCGCGCCTGCTCATCGACGAGCGGACCATGGTCTCCGATCTCACCCACCGCCTGCTCGACCTCGCCTGGGAGGATTACCGCGTCAATGTCCTCAAGGAGGAACCGCGCGGCTCCACCGGCCGCGGCATCACCCCGGCCTACCTCGACGAGGTCGGCCAGCAGCAGATCACGTATGCCGACTTCCTGGCCGGTCCCAACTACTTCGCCCGCAAACTCGCGCAGCGCGCCGACCGGGCCGTGCGCACGATCCAGCACGTCTGCCGCGTGAGCGAGGCCACCTGGCAGGGGTTCTTCGACAAGCTGACCGCCGCCGAAACCCGCGCCAATGACGAGGCCCTCCAGGCCGGCCTCTTCCCCGCCGCCGAGTTCGACTTCCACCAATTCCGCGGCCCGCAGCCGTTCACCCTCAACCTTGAGCGCCTGACCGCGGTGTATTGGGACGCCGGCACGCTCCTGGCCAAGAATATCGGCGAGGTCCGCGAACTCATCCTTCGCGAGGTCGCGGCTGGCCGCACGATCATCGGCGAGTTCGGCCAGGCCTACTGGCTCGACAAGCGCCAGGGCTTCTCGCCCAACGTCACCGCCTCGCACACCTTCACGCCGGAGTTTTTCCAGAGCGCCGGCATCCCCGTGCAGCGCATCCACACCATCGGTGTGGCCAAGGCCTACGACACCAAGGTCGGCACGCACACGTTTCTCACGCAGATGGATGACGCCCACCCGTTGGCCGTGAAGCTGAAGCAGTTGGAATTCGGCACGAGCACCGGGCGCCAGCGTATGGTCGGCTGGTACGACGCCGTCGAGAAGGGCGACGCCCTGCGCTACGGCGGCTACCAGGACCTCATGCTCAACAAGCTCGACGCCCTCACGTATGCCGGGGACTGGCGCGGCGACCTGCAGATCTGCATCGCGTACGAAGACGCAACCGGCCGCCGTTATCCACACGTGCCGCGCAACGAGGCGATCCGCCGCACGCTGCGCCCGGTGTTCACGCGCCATCCGGGCTGGGCCGAGGACATCTCCCAGGTCCGCACCTTCGCCGGCCTCCCGCGCAACGCCCAGCGCTACGTCGCCGCGATGATGCGGAGCCTGCTGGACGTCGCCTACGCCGACACCCCGCGGCCCGCGGCCGACCAGCTTCCGAACCTCCGCTATTTGGGCGTCGGCCCCCAGCCGTCGCAGATCATCAAGGACGTGCCGGCGACCGCCGACCTCGTCCGGCTGGCCTGACCGAACCGCCCGCCTCAGCGCGGCGCCGGGACTGGAACCGTCTCGCTCCGGCTCTGCACCGGCAGGACCAGCTTGCACCGGAACATCGTGCTCACCACCACTGGCAGCACAAACACGCCAGCCTGGATGGTTACCATCGTCACCGATCCGCCGAGCAGGTATCCGAACACTCCCGTCACGACCGCACCGCCAAGGAAGATCGCGGAGAACTCCCGCAAAGCCATGAGGCCCACGATGCCCAGCACCGCCACCGGCAGGGCCGCGGCAAACGGCAGCAACACGAACAGCGCGGCAAAGACGTAACCGAGCGGCGCGAACATGGTCGCCGCCTTCCGCCACGTCACCATCTGCGGCAGGACGCCGATCAGCAGCAGGCCGCCCAAGAGCAATACGGGCTTGGCGGCGGCGTTGGTCCCGAGGGGAGTCAGCGCGAAATTGACCAGCCAGATCGCCACCGCGCACCGGAGGGCGTCAGCCCACAGCGCCGGCTGCCACAGCCACCACCGGTGCCGGTGCGTGTGGGCCGGATCGCTCAACTGTCCATAAGTTCGCAGCCGCAGATGGTGAGGCAAAATCCGGTCGGCCGGATAGAACAACAGGACGATCGCCGGAAGCAAGATGCCCCACTCGATGATCATGATCGATGAAGCACTAGCGCGCCCGGCAATCTCATCCAAGAGTTATTTCGCCCTGGCCGGGCCAGGCTTTGGCTAGAAGTCCTGCAGGCGGCCTTCGCCGCCACCGCGCTGCGGCTCGAGTCGGGCCATCACCTCGCCGAGCAGGTAGATCGAACCCGTGACAACCAACACGTCTTCGGGCCCGCCGGCGGCACACCCGCCGGTCGCCGGGAAAAGCTGCGCCACCTCCGCCCGGTGGCACGGCGCCGTGTAATCGGCCGGCACCAACGCGAGCAGTTCGTCGTGCGAGCAGGCCCGGGCCTGCTGCGGCACGACAAAGTGCACCTCACGCGCATACCGGCAGATCGTCTCGATCAGCGGACGCGCCCGCGCCGCACCCAACACCCCGGTGATGACCACCGGGCGCCGGCCGGTCTCGGCATAAAGGTGTTGCAGGTTCACCGCGAGCACCGCGGCGCCCTCCGGGTTATGGGAGGCGTCGAGGATCAGGAGGCGACCGTCGAGCCGCACCCGCTGCCAGCGGCCGGGCCAGTCCACATGGTGCAGTCCCGCGGCGATGACCTCCGGCGTGATGCGCCAGCGCGGCGCGAGGGTCCGCGCGGCCAGCGTCGCCGTGGCGGCGTTCCACCGCTGGTAGTCGCCCTCGAGATTGGTGTGCGGATACCACTCCAGGTCGTCGCCGAACTCCGTCGCCACCGCATGCAACGGCGCCCCCACGGCGTCGGCGCGCGCCCGGATGACCTGCTCCGCCCGGGCCGGCACCCGCCCCATGATCACCGGCCGGCCGGGCTTGATGATGCCGGCCTTCTCCGCGGCGATCTGCTCAAGCGTGTCGCCAAGAAACTCGCAGTGATCCATGCTGATCGAGGTGATGATGCTCAGTTCCGGCGTGATGATGTTGGTCGCATCGAGCCGGCCGCCCATGCCCACCTCGATGACGCCGATCTCGCAGCCACGCCGGGCGAACTGGAGGAACGCCATCGCCGTCATGAACTCGAAGAAGCTCGGCCGGTCGTCGGGATTCCCCGCCCCGATGCGTTCCGCCATCGGCCCGAGTTCGCGCACGTAGGCGCAGATCTCAGCCTCGGTGAGCTTGCGGCGCTCGACCTGCACCCGTTCGCCGAGCTTCACAAGATGCGGCGACGTATAGAGCCCGGTGCGCCAGCCGGCGGCGTGGAGGATCGCATCGAGCATCGCCGAGACCGAGCCCTTGCCGTTGGTGCCCGCGACGTGGATCAGCGGCAGCGCGCGCTCGGGGTGGCCCAGCGCGTCCGCGAGCATTTCCATGCGATCGATGCCAAAGCGGGGACCGTGCGCCTTGAGCCCGTAGAGGTACTCGCACACCGCTGCGTAATCCGCGGGATCGCAGGTGGCCATGGCAGGGCCGCTTCAGGAGGCCTTGGCCGGAGCAGGCTTCTGTTTGACGTGGAGCGCGAGCAGGAGGTCCCGCAGGCGGTCGCGCAAATCGAGCCGGCTGACGATCTGGTCGATCAGCCCGTGCTTGAGCAGGAATTCGGAAGTCTGGAAGCCCGGCGGCAGCGTCTGCTTGGTCGTGTCCTTGATGACGCGCGGGCCGGCGAAACCGATGAGGGCGCCCGGTTCCGCCAGGATGACGTCACCGAGGGTCGCGAAGCTGGCTGAGACGCCGCCGGTGGTCGGATGCGTGAGCACCGAGATGTAGGGCACGCCCGCCGCGGCGAGGCGGCCGAGCGCGGCGCTCGTCTTGGCCATCTGCATGAGCGACAGGATGCCCTCCTGCATGCGGGCGCCGCCCGAGGTGCTGAAGATGATGCAGGGAATGCGCCGCGCGAGCGCGGTCTCGATGGTGCGGGTGATCTTCTCGCCCGTGGCTGAGCCGAGCGTGCCGCCGCAGAAGCGAAAATCCATGACCGCGATCGAAACGTCGATGCCGTGGATCTTCCCGGTGCCGCAGATGACGGCTTCGGGCAGGCCGCTCTCGCGCTCGTATTTCTTGAGGCGGGTCACATAAGGGGTGGAGTCCGCGAAACCGAGCGGGTCGGCCGACTTCACCTTGGCATCGGTCTCGGTGAAGGACCCCTCGTCCATCAGCCTGGCCAGGCGCTCACGCGCCCCGATCGGGAAATGGTGTCCGCTGGAGGGGACGACCATCTGGTTGTCCTCGACCTCCTTCGCGAAGAGGATGGCGCCGGAGATCGGGTCCTTGGTGTAAAGCCCCTTCGGGATGTCCTTCTTGCGGCTTTTGCGGACCGTGTAGGTCGGTTTGTCGAAATGCATGGAGAGGTTTCAGCCGTGACCGAGGGTGACGACGTCGAGGTTCAGGCAGCCGGCATGGCGGAGCACCTGGGCGCAGCCATTGAGCGTGGAACCGGTGGTGAAGACGTCATCGACAAGCAGGTAATGCTGGCCCGGAGTTATGGCTGCGCCCGATGCCAGTGCAAAGGCATTTTTGAGGTTGTCCCGGCGGGTCTGCCGGTCGAATCCCGTCTGCGAAGGCGTATCGACCGCCCGACGCAGCAGCGCCTCGACCCGGGTGCCGCCATCCGCCGTCTCGGCCAGGCAAGCGGCCAGCAGCCGGCTCTGGTTGTAGCCGCGATCACGCTCCTTGCGCGGGTGCAAGGGCACCGGAACCAGCACCGCGCCGCGGATCCAGTCGAGCAGTGCCGGCTGCGCCCGGAAGAGCGCCGCGACGTCTTCCAGCAGGTGCAGGCCGCGGTGATACTTGAGCTCGTGCACCAAAGCACGCACCGGACCTTTGAGCAGCACCGCGGTGCGCCCCTCGCGATACGCCGGCGCCAGGCCCTCGCAATGCGGACACATCCGCTCGCCCTCGACCGCACCGTAGAACGGATGGCCGCACGTCGAGCAATGAGGCGCCGCGACGAACTCGATCCGATCCGCGCAATCCGCGCACACATGCCGATAGGCCCCCGCTTCAACCAATCCGCGGCAATGCACGCAGACGGGCGGAAACATCACGCCCGCCAGTCCCCGCCACCAGCCTGACCGAAACCGGATCACCGGTAGAATACCTTCACGAGAAACAGGCCCTGCGGCGGCGCCGTGTGCACCGCCGGCGTCCGCTTGCCACCTGCGAGGAGCGCCTTGACCTCTGTCACCGCCAACCGGCCCTCGCCGACCGCCACCAGGACTCCCACCAGGCTGCGTACCATCTTGTAGAGGAAACCATCAGCCTCGGCTACAATGCGCACACGCCGACCGCGGCGCCGGATCTCGAGCCGCCGCAGGTCCCGCACCGTGCTCTCCCGCTCCGTGCCGTTCTCCGCGGCAAATGCCCGGAAGTCATGACGGCCGCACAGGACCGCCGATACCGCCGTCATTGCGGCAAGATCCAACGGACGGAAGACCGACCAGCTGTACGGCCGCTCGAACGGATCGGCGTCGCCCAGATGCAGGCGGTACTCGTAGCGTTTGCCCTTCGCGGAAAACCGCGCGTGAAAGTCGGGGCGCGCCGGGCGCGCGGACTTGACCTGAATTGAAGCCGGAAGTCCGCTCCGCAACGCCGCCAACAGCTTGTCTGCCCCGTGCCGCCACGCCGCGTCGAAGTGAAACACCTGACCCAGAGCATGCACGCCGGCATCCGTGCGTCCGCTGCCGTGGATGCGCACCGACCGACCCAAAATCGCCGCGAGTCGCGCCTCAATCAGATCCTGCACGGCCTGCCCGCCTGGCTGGCTCTGCCAGCCCGCCAAGGCCCCGCCGTCGTAGGCACACACGCACCGCCAGCGCTTTTCGGTCTTCGCGCGTTCCTTCATGGCGCGTCCTCCGGCGGAGGCGGCAGCGGCACCCGTTGGTCGAGAAAGTCCTGCAGGATGAGGGTGGCCGCCCGCGAATCGACGATCCCGCTGGCGCGCACCTGCCGGCGCTGCGCCTTGCCGATGGTGGATTCCGCCTCGTAGCTCGTCAGCCGCTCGTCGACCAGATGCACCGGGAGAGCAAACTCCGCTTTGAGGCGCGCGGCGAAGCCGTCGACCTCCTTCGCCTTGAAGCCCGCGGTGCCGTCCATGTTGTACGGATATCCCAACACCAGATCGGTGATCCGCCGCTGCCGAATCACGGTGCCGAGGGCCGCCCAGCGCTGCTCCGGCGCCGCTTGGACCAGCGCGGGCAGGGGCGTGGCGACGCCGATTGCGTCGCCGTAGGAAAGGCCGATGCGCCGGGATCCGTAGTCGATGCCAAGGCAACGCATGGCGCCATTTGGAGGTCCGGACAGCGGCGGCGCAAATTCATTTGCACCACCCGGGCGCCACCCTGTTGGTTTACGCCATATGTCCGATCCACAATTTCCACTGGAGGTCACCGTGACCGACGCGCGCGACCGCCTCGCCACCCGACCCGACGCAACGGTGCTGCTCGACGTGCGCGAGGCCGCCGAACTGGCCATCTGCAGCGTGCCCGCGGCCCGACACATTCCCATGGGGCAAATCCCGGCCAATCTGGATCAGCTGCCCCGCGACCGGGACATCCTCGTCATGTGCCACCACGGCGGCCGCAGCCTGCGCGTCACCTATTTCCTCCGTCAGCACGGCTTCGACCGCGTCGCCAACGTGGCCGGCGGGATCGACGCCTGGGCGGAGCAGATCGATCCGGGCCTGGCGCGGTATTGACCGCGGCTAGAGATTTTGCTCCGGGTGCCGCGCGATGTACGCGCGCACGTAGTCGGCGAACGCAGCTTTCAGGCGCATGGTGACGGTGTCAGGCGCGACCCGGAAGCGTTGCGCATCGATGCAACCCACGGGCGCCACGTCCTTCGTCGTGGACAGCATGAAGCACTCCTGCATCCGCGGGAAGTCCTCCGGCCGCAGCGTCGACTCGCGGACGCGGATTCCGGCGGCGGGCGCCACGTGCTCCAGCACGAGTCCGCGCGTGATGCCGGCGAGCATGCCGGCGGACAACGGCGGAGTCTGGATCTCGCCGTCGCGCACGAAACCGAGGTTCGCCACGGCGGCCTCGGTCACCTCGCCCGCCAGATTGGTGATGACGACCTCGTCCGCCCCGCGCGCGCGGGCCTCATGCAGGCACAGGATGTTGTTGAGGTAATTGCCGGTCTTCCAGGCGGGGTTGAGGCTCGCCGGGTGGTTGCGATGCAAACCGGTCGCGAGCGAAAGCCGGTATCCCTCGACCAGCTTTTCCGGCGGCAGGCCGCGATTGGCCTGCACAAGCAGGACGAAGTCAGGGCGATCCGCGAGCCCGGGATCGAGGCCGATCGCCCCGCCGCCACGGGTGACCTGGAGGCGCACATACAGTTCGCCACGGTAGCCGGTGGTGCCGCGAAAGGCAGCCGCGGTGCGCTTGATCTCCCCGAGCAGGTGATCGGCGGTCGCCGGCAGCCGCATCGCGAGGGCCGCGGCCGACTGTTCAAGGCGGACCCAATGCTCCCGCCACGCGAACAACACGCCTTCGTAGGTCCGCCAGACCTCGTAGATGGCGTCACCATAGAGGAAGCCGCGGTTGAGCGGCGCGATCGAGGCCTCGCGGGCATCGTGCAACCGTCCGTTGGTGTTCGCCTGGATGAAATCGACTGCCATCCGGCCATCACGAAGGCCATCGCCTACCGATGGCCACAAAAAAAGCCTCCCGCAATGAGCGGGAGGCCGGTGAAGGTATCGGCTTGGGCCGGCGCTTACTTGGCGGCTTTCTTGCGGCTCTTGGTGAGGCCGAGCTCGCGCTTGATGTTCTGCACGCTGGGCAGGGAGACGCCGACCGTCTTGGCGATCTCGCCGCCGGTCTTGCCGGCCTCGGCAAGGGCTTTGACCTTGGCCTTCGTCTCAGGCGTGATCACCGCGCGCTTGCGGCGCTTGGCGGCGGCGCGGCGGCCGGAGCCGCCCTTGGCGGCGGCGCGGCGGCCGGAGCCGCCCTTGGCGGCGGCCTTCACGGCAGCGAGGAAGGCGTCGACATCGTCGAAGCCGTACTGGGCGGGAAGCTTCGCCAGGACCTTGTTCTGTTTCGCGGCCATGACCTGTTCAAGTTTTTCGACCTGGGCGCGGGCCTTGGCGAGTTTCTTTAAGATGTTGTTTGCTGCCATATGTTGATTAAGGGTTCGTCAATATTATCTGCGCATACCGATAATATTCGCAAGCACTATCGCCAGGCTGAGCGCATGTCACATTCGCCCGTATTGCACTACCTACAAACGGCCCTGCCGGCGATATAGAATCAAGCTGGCCCGAATATATAAAACTCCTCCGGCTGGATTATATAACGCCTCGGCCCCGGCGGAATTCCGCCGGACCGCAGCCGGCGAAGCGTTTGAAGACCCGGCTGAAGTGATGGCGATTGGCGAAGCCGGCGGCCTCGGCCACCTGCTCGATCGAGTCGGCCGACAGCGCCAACCGCCGGCAGGCCTCGCGAATGCGGCGCTCAGCGACGAACGCCGCCGGCGTGCGCCCCGTCCGCTCGCGAAACCAGCGGATGAAGGCCTCGACGCTCATGCCGGCCTGCTCGGCCAAAAGCCGGTTGTTGATGGAGCCGCCCAGTCCGGCCTCGATCCGCTGCAACACCTGCCGCAAGCGCTCCGGCAACACCGGCGGACGCGCCGCTGAATGGTCCGCAAATACGAGGTGCAGCAGCGCGGCGCCGAGGTGTCGGGCCGACGCCACATCCTCTGCGGCCAGGCGCGCCCGGAGTTCGGTCGCCACGGCCCGCAATGCCGGCCCGGCCGGCAGGGCGAACACGGCAGGCGCCGCTTCGGGCAGCATGCGATACATCGAAAAATGCACCCACAGATGCTCGACGCCCGCGCGCGTGCCGCAGTCGAACGGCACGCCGTCCGGCATGACCACAACTTGCTCCGGCCCCAGGGCGAGGCGGCGTCCGGCCGAAACCACCCAGGCGCCCGGCGTAAAATCGTAAAACACCCGCCAGAACGGGCTGCACACGCCCTCGTGTCGCCAGCCCCCGTCGAGCTTCATCGCGCCGGCCTCATGGATCTGGAAGGCCTCCGCCGACCCCGCCGGAGGCAGGCGCCGACCCGTCGCCGTGAAGGGGTTCGACCAGCGTTGGTGGTCAATTTTAGGCACAACGCATGCGCGCCGAGACATAGGCGGAAGGCAAGAATAATGCTATGATCGTGCCCATGCCCCCCACCCTGGCTGACGCCCCCGCCGTTCCCCGCACCCTCCTGGTTGACGCCGAGTCCCGGCAGAAGCCCCGCACCGTCGATCTCCTCAACGACTGGCAGTATGTCGAAAAGTCCGTCCACCGGCTGATGGCCGCGTGGGGCCGCGACATCGCCGGCTGGGACGACAAGAGCGTCCTGCACCGCCACATCTGGGATCAGGCCGAATGCGTGCGCCGCCTGCGCGAGCGCGTCGAGCAGTTCCCGGGCGGCAAGGCCGACGCCCCAGTTTCGAATCGGCTGGAGCAGCTTGCCAACGCCGTGCTCCTGGCTCCAACCCTCAACGACGCCCTCGACGGCGTCTACGAACTGCTGCTCAAGACCCTCGTCGGCGCCTACGGCGAGTACACCGCCGGCGTCCACCCGGTCCACGACGCCCCCACCATCGCCCTGCTGCACGAGATCAACCAGATCAAGAGTCAGCAGTGGTTGTGGTACCGCGACTACCGTCGTCGCTTCCCGCACAAGACCGATGCCGCTTACCGCGGCCGCGCCACCGCCCTGCTGGCCGAGTGCCAGCAGTTCCGACGCCCCCTGCCCGTCGCCCGCGGCGCCGAGGCGCAGCCGGCCGGCGTGGCCACGGATTTCCGCCTGAGCCGCTTCAGCGCCCGCAACGAGCCGATCCGCGCCCAACGGCCGTTCATGGACTACGTGCGCGCCGATTTCGCCACGAGCATCGAGGCGCGCCGCCTCTTCTGGGCCTACGGCTACATGCTGGAGAAGAACCTGCCGGACGACCAGCTCGCCTGGCTCTACTACGGTCACTACATGCCCTGGCAATGGCACCATGACATCTCCCGCCACCTGTGGGACGAATCCCGCCATGGCGACTCGGGTTACTCGCGCCTGCGCGACTTCGGCATCACGCTCGAGGAAGTGGGCTTCTCCGGCTACGACCAGGCCGCCCGCGACGAGGAGCTGAAGAAGATCTCCGCCGAGCGCGGCATTCCGCTCGACGAGTGCTACGCCCGCCAGCGCGAGCTGCTCGCGCCCTTCCGCTTCGAGCCGATCACCAAGGAACAGCTCTACCAGCACGTGTTCATGATCGGCATGGTGGCCGAGACCGGGCACTTCGTGGTGAAGAACGAGGGCTACGTGGACTTCAAGGAAGGCCAGGACCTCGAGTCGGCCGAGATGATGCTCTTCGACATCATCGACGAGACCGCCCACGTGCAGTACGCCCACAACTGGCTGCCGCTGCTCGCGCAGCATGCCGGCGTGGACAACACCGACTACCGCGAGCGCGCGGCCAAGATCCGCGAGGAATACCAGGCCAACGCCATCAAGCTCGCCGGCGACCTCGGCCAGAAGCTGCCCCGCACGCCGGACGATCCCACCTACGCCTTTTACCAGGATCTGCTCAACCGCATCCGCGCGGCGTCGCCGCTGGCCAACGCCGCCACCTGCGGTCCGCGTTCGCCCAAGCCGATGTGACCGGGCGCCCTCGCCTACCGGTAGACGAATTTCCGCGCCATTCGGCTTGCGCGGCTCTTTCGCGCCGGCATTTACTCAGCGCCCATGCCCCGCATCCCGCTTGAGGACAACTTTGACGACGTCATCAACAAGGCGCAGCGCGGCCTGAAGCTGACGGACGAGGAACTGGCCAAGCGGGCGGAGGTGTCGGTCACCGACCTAGCTGCCGTCAAGGATGGCAAACCCCTCATCGCGGTCATCCGCCGCGTCGCCCGGCACCTGCGGCTGGGGCCCAACGCGCTCGAGGAGCTGACCAACAAATCGTGGTATCCCAAGCAGCCCGACTTCCCCCGCGGCTTCGCGATGTTCAACACCCGTTTCGGCGACCTGACCGTCAACAGCTACCTCGTGTGGGATCCGCGCGTGAAGCTCGCCGCGGCCTTCGACACGGGCACGGACTGCGGGGCGATGCTCGACACGCTCCATGCCGAGGGCCTGACGCTGCGCTATCTCTTCATCACCCACGCCCACGACGACCACATCGCCGACCTCGCCCGCCTCGCCGGCGAGACCAAGGCCGAGGTCTGGGCCAGCGAGCCGGAGCCATTCGACGAGTACCCGGCCGCCAAGCGATTCAAGGAAAACGCCCACTTCCACCTTGGCGAGCTCGCGATCAAGACCCTGTTCACCTGGGGTCACTCGCCGGGCATGACCTCGTTCTACATCACCGGCCTGAGCTGGCCGACCGTGATCTGCGGCGACTCCATCTTCTCGTGCTCGATGGGCGGCAGCCCGACCCACTTCGCGGAGCAGTTCCGCAACAACCAGGAGAAGCTGCTCACCCTCCCCCGGGACACGGTCTTCGCCCCCGGCCACGGCCCTCTCACCACCCTCGCACAGGAGCGGCAGCACAACCCCTTCCTCGCGCGCTGAACCGTTTTTCACCCCCAATCCATAACCACACCTGCTATGCCTACTGAAAAAATCGCCTTCGTCGGTGTTGGCCGCATGGGCGCCAACATGGCCCGCCGTCTCAAGGACTGCGGCTATCAAGTGACCGCGGTCTACGACGCCTACGCGCCCTCCGCCGCCAGCCTCGCCAAGGAAATCGGCGCCAAGCACGCCAAGAACCTCGCCGCCGTCACCGCCGCGGCCGACGTGATCTTCACCGTCGTCACCGACGATGCCGCCCAGTTCGGCGTCTTCGCCGAGTCCGGCGACTCGCTCCTGGTGAAGGCCAAGGGCAAGGTCTTCGTCAACTGCGCCACCGTCACCCCCAAGACCCACGTCGAGGTCGAGCGCCGCGCGAAAAAGGCCGGCGCCGTCACCCTCGAGGGCTGCATGGCCTCTTCCATCCCGCAGGCCCGCAACGGCACGCTGTACCTCATGTGCGGCGGCGAGAAGAAGACCTTCGAGCGCATCAAGCCCATCCTCGAGAAGCTCAGCACCGCGCTCCGCTACATCGGCAAGACCGGCCAGGCCGCCCAGGTGAAGGCGCTGGTCAACATGGTCATGAACATCAACACCGCCGGCCTCGCCGAGGGTCTCGGCCTCGGCCACGCGCTCGGCCTCGACCTCGACATGCTGCGCGAGGTCTTCCTCCAGACCGGCGCCAACTCGCAGGTCCTCAAGACCGACGGCGAGGACATGCAGAATCGCGCCCACGACTGCTTTTTCTCCGGTGCCCACGCCGCCAAGGACAGCACCATCGCCTGGGTCCTCGGCGCCGAGGCCGGCATCAACATGCCCCTCGCCGCCGCCACCAAGCAGCAGTTCGACAAAATGGTAGCCCTCGGCCTCGGTCACCTCGACAAGTCGGGCGTGGCGGAACTGACCTTCAAGGGCAGGCACGCCTGACGAATTACGCTTCTCCCTACCCACCCAACCCACACCCCCATGTCCAACATCTCCCATATCTGCAATCTGTGGTCGCTCGTCGGCCACCCGAACGCGAAGAACGAGTGGTCGCTCGAGCGCAAGATCAAGACCGTCGCCGACTCCGGTTTTGACGGCATCACGACCGCCCTCACACCCGAGCATCGCCGCCTGGCCGAGAAATACGGCCTGAAGGACCTGCTCGGCTTCGTCTCCACGTCCTCCGGCGACCCGAAACAGTTCGAGACCGCCATCCGCGCCCAGAAGGAGGCCGGTGCCGTCCAGATCAACGTCCAGATGGACGACCATGACACCCCGCCCGCCGTCGCCGCCAAGCATTGGATCCAGATGGTCCGCGCCGGCGAAAAGGTCGGCGGCGTGGTCCTCTCGCTCGAGGTGCACCGCGACTGCTGCACCGAGACACCGGAGAAAACCTACGAGATCGCCGACCGCTACTACAAGGCGACGGGCGAGCTCATCAAAATCAACTTCGACTTCTCGCACTTCGCGGTGGTCAAGCACCTCGGGCCGAGCAACTACGCCGAGCGCCTGCTCGACCATCCCGAGCTGGTGCAGAACTCCGACCAGTCTCACTGCCGCCCCTTCAACGGCCATCACTGCCAGGTCCCGGTCACCGAGAAGGGCCAGCTCACCCCCGAGGTGAAGGCCTACCTCAAGTTCACCGACGCGCTCTTCAAGTGCTGGAAGTCCGCCAAGCAGAACAAGAACCGCACCCTCTACGTTTGTCCCGAGATGGGGCCGACCCACGAGAGCGGCGGCGGTTACAACATCACCGGTCTCTCCCCCTCCTGGCCCGACGCCGCCATCCTCCGTGGCGAACTCGCCAAGTCGTGGAAGCGGGCGAAGTAAGCATCCGACATTTAAGAAGAGAAAAGGCCGGCTCGCAGGAGCCGGCCTTTTTTTGCGCCGCGAAACGGCGTGCTCAGCCGTACTTCGCCTTCAGCGCGCGACCCTCGCGCGCGCTGCGGTCGGCGAGATCGAGGATGTGGATCGGACGGCGGGCCCACTCGGCCGTGATCACGAGCGGCGTGCCCTTGGTCAGGTGCGCCGCGACGTTGGCATAATACTTCGCCCATTGCGGCGGTGGGTTCTTGGCCTTGGTCACGGTTGTTCGATCGCCCTCGCGCACGATGACCTCGTGGTTCTCGTATTCCCATACGAGGCTGCCCTTGGTGCCGGTGACCTCGACCATCCCCTTCTTCGGGTTGGCGTCGATGTGGGTGATGCAGAGCGTGAGCCAGACGCCGCTCTTGAAACGCACGACGGCAAAACCCTCGTCCTCGATCGTATCCGTGTCCCACTTGGTCTGGGGCGCCCAGAAACCGCGGCGCGCCATGCCCGTGACCTCGGTGAACTCGGAATCGATGAGCTGCAGCGAATACTCGAGCAGGTGCACGCCCCAGTCGTAGAGGATGCCGCCGGAGATGCTCTTGCTGCTGCGCCACCAGTCGCCGGGCTTCGACCACTGGCCCATGTGGCATTCGACGCGCACGAGGTCACCGATCGCACCCGACTTCACGACCTGCAGCGCATTGAGGATGGATCCGTCCCAATGCCGGTTGTGGAAGGTCGAGAGCATCACGCCCGCCTTCTTCGCCGCGGCGATCATCGCGTCGCATTCCTGCGTGGTGATCGCGAAGGGCTTCTCGCACACGACATGGCGACCCGCCTTGAGGCACTGCAGCGCCAGCGGCGCGTGCGTGTTGTGCGGCGTGATGAGGACGACGAGGTTGACGTCGGACTGCTTCAGCATCTCGCCGACGCTCGCGTAGGTCTGGATGCCGGGAAACTCCTGCGCCGCCACCGCCCGGCGCGCCGCGTCGGGCTCGGCCACCGCGCGCGGAGTCATGCCGGCCTTCTGCATGTCCTGCAGGTGCATGCGCCCCATGTTGAAGGCGCCGCCGTAGCCGACGACGCCGACCTTGATGTCACTGGCTTGCTTGAAACGGGCTTTCATGGGGAAAGATCAGCGGGCCGCCCAGGCCATGCCGCGCAGGGTGAGTTCGAGTTGCTCCGGGAAGTCGGTGAACTCCTGGCATTGGTGGCCACAGGCCGAATAGAAGACGCGGCCGGCGCCGTGCACTTTTTTCCAGACGAAGGGCATCTCGACGCCGTTGGTCCAAGCGGCGCTGACCGATTGGTGCGTCGTCACGGCGAGTACCTCGTTGCGCGGGTCCACGAGCATGTAGTACTGCTCGCTCTTCACCTTGAAGTCGGGAATGCCCTGCGTGATCGGGTCGTTTCGGTTAACGATGCGGATCGTGTAGTCCTTGATGTTGTCCGGGTGCGACAGGAACTGACCGCCCACCATCCACTGGTAGTTGATGGCGCCGCGGAAGGCGTCGCCCATGCCACCGTGGAAACCGGCCACACCCACGCCGCTGATCACGGCATTCACGAGATTGGTCTCCTGCGGACCCGTCAGCGTGCCGCAGGTCCAAAGCGGAATAATGAGGTCGAGCGCCTTCAGGCGCGCCTCATCCTCGAGGACCGTCAGCGTGTCCACGACATCGACGTGGAAACCGCGGTCGGTCAGCTTGCCGGCAAAAAGCTCGGCGCATTGCTTGGGCTGGTGGCCATCCCAGCCGCCTTGGAAGATCAGGGCCTTTTTTCGGGTGGAGGACATGGAAAGCAGGGGCGAGATTCGCCGAACAGCCGTGATGACGCGGCGGCGAAGGCGATTCAAAGCAATTTCGGCCCAGGCGGAATTTCAGTAGCGCATGCGTTGAATGGGGATAGCCGCGGTCATGCGACGAAATCGCTCCGGAAATTTCGGTTGCCGCCACCGCACGCGTCGGCGTCCCTAGCCGACCATGTCCGCGTCCGCTGCCCCCCATGATCCCTACGCCGCCCTGCGGGTGGCGACGTATCGGGACTACATGACGGGCAGCTTTCTCTCCAACATCGGCCGCCAGGCGGTGAGCGTCGCGGTGACGTGGGAGATCTACCAATGGACCAAGTCCGCCACTGCGCTCGGGCTCTTGGGCCTGATCAACGTCCTGCCCTTGCTGGTGCTATCCCTTCCGGCCGGCTCCTTGGCCGATCGCTTCGACCGCCGCCGCATCATCGCGCGCGGAGCCGGACTGGGCGCCGGGATTTCCGTGGCTTTGGCCCTGTTGTCGTATTTCCACGCCCAGGTGCCCGACCTCGCGGTCCTGCGTTGGGTCAACGGCGGCATCCGCGACATTGCCCTTCTCTTCGAGCGGCACACCGATCCGGCGGCGCTGAACTTCGATGTTCCCGCCCTGCCGCTGATGTTCCTGCTGCTCCTCGTGGCGGCGGTCGTGCGCATCCTCACCTGGCCGGCACGCTCGAGCATCATTCCGCAGCTGCTGCCGAATGCGGCGCTGACCAACGCCATCACGTGGAACTCCAGCGCCTTCGAGATCGCCACCGTGGCCGGACCGGCCCTGGGTGGCTTCATCATCGCATTCGGCGGCTTCCAGGTCGTGTACCTGCTCGATGCCGCCCTCGGGCTGCTCTTCCTCTGGCTGCTGCGCAACGTGCGTTACCACCAGGCCCCGGCGCCAGCGCCGGCGGGATCGCGTTCCTGGCGCGGCGTCCTGGCGGGCGCCGAGTTCATCTGGAAAAGAAAAGTCATCCTCGGTGCCAGCAGCCTCGACATGTTCGCCACGCTCCTCGGCGGCGCCACCGCGCTGCTGCCGTTGTACGCCGACCAGGTGCTCCACGTCGGGCCGATCGGGCTCGGCTGGCTGCGCGCCGCACCCTCGCTCGGCGCTTTCTGCATGGCCATGTGGCTCGCCCATCGCGCACCGCTGGCTACGCCCGGGAAGACGCTGCTCTGGGCCGTCGGCGGCTTCGGGTTGGCGATCGTGGTCTTCGGCTTCTCGCACTGGTTCTGGCTGTCGTTCCTCGCGCTGATCTTCACCGGGGTGTTCGACAACGTGAGCGTCGTCGTGCGCCAGTCGCTCGTGCAGCTCCTGACCCCCGACCACTTGCGGGGTCGCGTGACCTCGGTGAACCAGATCTTCATCGGCTCCTCCAACGAGGTCGGCGCCCTGCGCGCCGGACTCATGGCCGCACTGCTCGGCCCGGTGGCCGCTGCCGTCTGGGGTGGCATCGGCACGCTGGCGGTGGTGGGGGTCGTGGCGTACGCCGTCCCAGCCCTGCGGCGACTTGCGCCCCTGCATACGCTGAAGCCCGACGCCTGAGGCGCGGAAATTCTCATTTCAACGCTTGCGGGGCGTATTTGTTTCCTGCAAGTTCCACGGCCCTTGCATTAGGCGCGGTAGCCAAGTGGTAAGGCCGAGCTCTGCAAAAGCTCTATGCGCCGGTTCAATTCCGGCCCGCGCCTCCAATTTCATCTGCTTATTCAGCAGGAGTATTGGAGTCTCGGCGTCCGTAAGGGACACCAAAACGGACGCCAAAATTTACCCTCCTCCAGAACTTGGCGCAGCGGGCCTTAACTCTCCCGCTACTCGCTAACCCTTCGGAACTGGTTTCGCCTAGGAGACCGGAAAACAGGGAACGGTCAGGGGACAAGGCACCTAAGAGCTCTGCCCTAGCACGACAGCGGCTGGCACCATGACTGATCAGAATCAAGAAGCCTCACGACGCTGCGCCATTGACGGCCACCTAATGCAACCCCTAGTTCAGCTATGCGATTCCACATTCGTATCGTTCCATTCCTGTTGATTGGCTTGTTAACACTTACTCTGTCAGCACAGGCCCAAATCACGATCAATTTTGCCTATAATGGAACCAACACTACTTTGACATACAATGTGGCCCCAAGTTCGCTGAGTTCACTTACCTTCACCGGAACAGCTTCAACCAGTTCCGAGTACAATGTTCGTAATGGTGGTCTGGTTAACGTCACTGGGCCCATTGTTCTAGATACGTATTCAAACCCAGGATTTTCCAATGGGGCCTGGGGAAATTCATCCTTCTCACCTACTTCGTTCTCGGGTGATCCAATCAGGTTTTTTGTGGGTAGCTCAGGCATACGCGTACCCGCCGGATTTAACCCCGTAACTGGCACGCTAGCCGGAACGATGAACTGGACTAGCGTTTCGCTGACCGATCTTGGATTCATTTCCAACGCCACAACCTCGGGTTCATTTGCAGCATTGGGCACCACCGTAAACTGGAGCACTACAAATAGCGCCATCCCCGAGCCCTCGACGTACGGCCTGATCCTTACCGGACTCGCCGCACTCGGCCCTGCAATGTATCTTCGGCGCCTAGTACCACCCCACTACCGCAAAGAATCGCGTTAAACGGCCTCGGCTTGCCAGCAGCAACTGCCCATCCGTTTACGGGTCCCAACTTAGGGCATTCGACGCACTCGATTCACACCCAGTCCGCCCCATCATAGAAATTTCCCCGGACTGACCGCTGCATGCAAAACCTTCGCGAAAGATTCACTCGTTTCCTTTCGCCCGGCGCCCTGGTGATTCTGGTCCTGGCCATCGTTTCGATCATCACCGCCCTGCTCCTGCCGCGGACCGAGGCTGAGGGCATCCCGTTCTGGGTCTCCGCCCAGCCCCATTACGAATCCTACCGGCCCATTGTGGCCGAGTGGAACGCTCGCCACCCTGACCGCGCGATCAACCTCATGCTGATCCACGGCCATGCCCTCGAGCGACGCATGCTCACCGGCTTCCTCGCTGGCACACCCGTGGCCGACCTGGTCGAGCCCAACAGCAGCACCGCCGCCAAGGGATTTGCCGGCCCGCTGGAGAGCGTGGGTTACTACGACCTCACCGACCGCATCCGGTCCGACGGACTGTTCGACCGCATCAACGCGCCTTCCTTCGCTCCGTTCACCACCCGGGGCCGGATCTTCGGCCTGCCCCATGACGTCCATCCGGTCCTGCTGGCCTACCGCGCGGATCTCGTCGAAGCCGCCGGGATCGACGTCTCCACGATCGAGACCTGGGACGACTACTTCCGCGTCATGAGCCCGCTCATGCGCGACCGCGATGGCGACGGACGCCCCGACCGCTATCTGCTCGAGGCCTGGGACGCCAACGCCATCGCCACGATCATTTTGCTCCAGCAGGCCGACGGCCAGTTGCTCGATGGCGACCGCCCCACCGTCAACCTGCCGCGCAACGCCTACATCCTTGCCCGGCTGGTGACCTGGTTCACCGGGCCGAAACGCGTGTGCATCGACATCAACCAGGACTCGGCCATCGGCCACCGCCAGCGCCTCGAAGGTCAGGTGATCGGCTGCCTCGTCCCCGATTGGCGGGCCGGCCAGTGGAAGCGGGAAAACCCGGGCCTCGGCGGCAAGCTCAAGCTTATGCCCCTGCCGGCCTGGGAAAAGGGCGGCCGGCGCACGTCGGTGTTTGGCGGCACCATGCTCGCCATCAACCGGAAGACCGAACACTTCGAGACCTGCTGGGAATTTGCCAAGGAGCTCTACCTTTCGCCGCGTCTCGCCGAGCAGATGTTTCGCGAGACGAGCATCATCTCCCCCGTGAAGGAACTCTGGGCCTCGTCCTTCTACGACGAGCCCGACCCCTACTTCAGCGGGCAGCCTTCCGGCCGGCTCTTCATCGAGCAGGCGCCTCATGTCCCGATCCGCACGTCCTCTCCGTATTACGCCTACGCCCTTCAGGCGGTCTGCGGCGTTCTGGCTGAATTGCGTGCGTTTGCCGATCGCACACGCACTTACGATGTGCCGACACTGCAGGTCGAGGCGCAGCGCCTGCTCGACCGCGAACAGCTCCGCACCGAGCGCGAAATCCAACGCAACGTCTTCCTCGTGCCGGAATCATGAGACCGCAGCGCTTCAATTTCGCCCCCTGGCTCTTCCTGGCTCCCTTCCTGGGCGTCTTCACGGTCTTCACAATCTGGCCGCTGCTGCGCTCATTCGTACTGGCCCTGCAGCAGACCTACGGGCCCGGCACCACGGCCTGGGTCGGACTCAGGAACTTCCAGTTTCTCGCCACCGATCCGCTCTTCTGGACGGCCGCGCTCAACACCCTGCAGTACACACTTGGTTCGCTGTTTATCCAGCTGCCAGTCGCACTCGGGCTCGCCCTGCTCCTGAACCGCCGCGGGCTGCGGGGTCGCGGCGCCCTGCGCCTGACCTTCTTTGCGCCTTCGCTCGTCGGCTTGCCCTTTGTCGCGATGCTCTTCGCCCCGATCTTCGAGAAGCGCACCGGCCTCCTGAACGCCAGCCTGCACTGGTTCTTCCCGCTGTGGAATCCCGAGTTCGCGTGGATGAGCGAGTACGTGATGAGCGCCCTTATCCTCGCGGCGCTCTGGATCTACGCCGGCTTCAACATGGTTTACTTCCTCGCCGCCCTGCAGAACGTGCCCGGCGAGTTGCTGGAAGCGGCCGCCATGGACGGCGCGGGTCCCTGGCAGCGGTTCCGCCACGTGATCTTGCCGGAAATCGCCCCGGTGGCCGGGTTCGTCACGCTGCTCTCCACCATCGGCAGCTTTCAGATGTTCGAGCTGAGTTACATCCTGCTCGGCAACGGACCCGGGCCCGAGAATCGAGGACTCACCGTGATGATGTATCTCTACCAGACCGGTTTCCTCACCGGCGATCTCGGCTACGCCAGCGCCATCGGTTGGGTCCTGGCCCTCACCCTCATGGGCGTCGCCCTGTTCCAGCGCCGGCTCGCGCGCCGGTACGAAAACCGCTGACCATGCTGCGCCGCCTCGCCAACGTCATCCTGTACGGCCTGCTGATCTTCTTCGCCGTGCTCACGCTTGTCCCCTTCGCCTACATGGTATGCGGGGCGCTGAAATCGAAGTACGATTTTGCCGCCACTCTGTTCCTGCCGGCCGGGGAAGGCTGGCTCGGCATCGGCTGGGATCGCCTCACGCTCGTGAATTTCGCGCGCCTTTTCACCGAACTCGGCCTGCCTCGGGCGTTGCACAATTCCATCCTGCTCGCGTCCGTCAGCTCCATCCTCACGGTGCTCTGCTGCGCCATGGGCGGATACGCGCTCGCCAAGCACCGCTTCCGCGGGCGCGACGCCGTCATGGGCATCGTCCTCTCCGCCCTCATTATCCCCGGGCCGCTCCTGCTCGCACCGAGCTTCCAGCTCCTGTACAACCTCGACCTGCTCGACACCTACACCGGCCTCATTTTGCCGGGCCTCGCCCCGGCCTTCGGCGTCTTCCTCTTCCGCCAGGCCATGCTCAACAGCGTGCCCGACGAGCTCCTCGAGGCCGCGCGCATGGATGGCGCCGGCGAGATCCGCATCTTCTTCGAACTCGTGCTCCCCCTCGTCCGCCCGATGCTCGGCGCCTTCCTCATGATCAGCTTCATGGGCACCTGGAACAATTTCATCAGCCCGCAGATCATCCTCCAGTCGCCGGAGCTGCATCCCCTCTCCGTCGCGTTGAACAACCTCAAGGGACTCTACGGCACCGACTACGGCGTCATCATGGCCGGAACCATCGTGTCGATCGCGCCGGTCATGTGCCTGTTCCTGCTCCTGCAGAAGGAGTTCATCTCGGGCCTGACGAGCGGCGCCGTCAAAGGCTGACGCCCAACATTCTACGCCAAACTTCCAACCGTAGGCAGCCCGCTCGCGGGCGCTCGTTGGGCGTGCGCGTGCAAATCGAGCG
>CAYHEW010000009.1:0-99507 GCA_964355715.1 uncultured Opitutaceae bacterium
GGACGTTGGCCTCGCGGGCGCGGTAGTCGCCGCCCTTGATCGTGTCGTAGAAGAGCCGGTAGACGGAGTCGCCGTCGTTCTGGTAGTTCTTCGCGGCGTTGATGCCGCCCTGGGCGGCAATGGAATGGGCGCGGCGGGGGCTGTCGTGGAAGACGAAGCACTTCACCTTGTAGCCCAGCTCGGCGAGCGTGGCCGCGGCGGACGAGCCGGCGAGGCCGGCACCGACGACGATGACCTCGTATTTCCGCTTGTTGGCCGGATTGACGAGCTTGATCCCGGCCTTGTGGTTGCGCCACTTGTCGGCGAGCGGGCCGGAGGGAATCTTGGAGTCGAGTTTGGCCATGGCGGGAAAATCAGTTTTGGGCGGGAGCGGTGGCGGTCACGGCGGCGGCCGGATGCGGCTGGAGCGCGCCGGTCAGGATCGCGCCGGGGATGGCGAGGTTGCCCAGGAAGTAGAGGACGCAGAGCAGCACCACGACGCGGCGCAGGCAGTTGGCCCAGATGCCGGAACGCAGGCCCAGAGTCTGGAAGAGGCTGTCCACGCCGTGGAGCAGGTGGAACGAGAGCAGGCCGACCGCGATGATGTAAAAGATCGCCACCGGGGCGCTCTGGAAGCCGCGGTAGACCATGAGGTAGACGTTGGGCACCTCGGTGCCGGCCGTCACGGCCGTCAGGCCCGCGACCGTGTAGTCATGCGTGAGGACGTAGGGATAGTTGGACTTGAAGTCCGCCGGGTGCGTCGCCCCCAGCGTGAAGTGCGCGATATGGTAAACGATGAAGGCCAACACGATATAACCGGTCCACCGGATGTACCGGGAGGCCAGGCCGGCCCGGATCCAGGTCTTGACCGCATAGGCCTCGGGGCCGCGGGCCTGCTTGTTCTCGAGGGTCAGGACCGTCGCGGCCCAGATGTGGATGGCGACCGTGGCCAGCATGCCAAGGCGGACGACCCACAGGAGGGGTCCAGTCTGGTGCAGGAACTCGGCGTAGCCGTTGATCTTGTCGGGATGCGAGAAGATCTGGAGGTTGCCGACCAGGTGGCCGAAGGCGAATCCGACCAGAATCAGGCCGGTCAGCGCCATGAGGATTTTCCGGCCAATGGACGAACGGAAGAGGTTGGCGAGGAGACTCATTAGCAAGGAGGAGTTGGACGGGTGGGGTTAACCGTCGCGTTTTGGTAAGCCAAAGGAACGCCCGAATGTAAAGGGTGCGTCCCGGGCACCCAATTCAGGTGCCTGTATATTAGGCCTGCTTACCCATTCGAGAAGCAACCCTGCAGTCCAGGCACAATCCGATCAACCACTGATGCACACTGATGACTGGGAATGATGAGGAATGAAATCTGCCTGCCCGGATTCCCGTCATTCCCCGTGATTAGTGTGCATTAGTGGCTACATCAGGCCGTGCGGGGCATCAGGGCGACGTTGGCGTCGGCGGATTCGTCGAGGAGGATCGAAAAAACCGTGGCGCGGCTGGTCGTGCCGAAGACGAGCCGGCCGCCCATGCGCTCGGTGCACGATTGCACGATGTAGAGTCCCAGGCCCATGCCGCCGGTGGAATGCTTCTTTCCGGGCACGAACAGGCGTGCGAGCACCTCGTCGGGAATCTTGCGGCCGCGGTTGATCACATGGATCCAGCGCCGGCCGCGCCGGCCGCCGACGGTCACGGTCACTGGCTGGCCGGGCGGGCTGTAGCGCACCGCGTTGCGCAGGATATTGCCGAGGGCGTGCTGCATGAGGCGGGGCGGCAGGCGCCACCGGTCGCCAGCCTGGCGGTGGCGCAGCTGCACCTGCACCCGGCGGGCGGCCACGCCGTCAAGGAGCAGCGGGTTGGCGATCAACCCGCGCACATACGAGGCGATCTCCACCTCGGTGACCTCGGGGGTCGCGCCGGTGCTGTCGATCAACTCGCGCAGGCCCGCGATCAGCTGGCCGAGGGTGTTGGACCCCTGCTGCAGCTTGAGCAGGGCGAGATTGTGCGGGGGCGAACCGGGCGTCGACGAGCCGAGCAGGTCCGCGCTCCCCCCGAGCACGGTCACCGCGTTGGACAACTCGTGGAGGATGATGCCGCTCACCCAGTCGCGCTGCTGCAGGAGCAGACGCTCGCGCTGCAGCGCCTCCAGGAGTGCCTGCTCGGTCTTGGTCAGGCCCTCGTTCATGCCGGCGCGAACGGAAAGCGCGACCCGCCCGGCGCATGCGTGCTGAGCTCGTCGAAGAACCCGCCGGAGCGCGCCTGGAGCGCGAAGTACACCTCGGGGACGTCGAGGGCGTCGATCTGCCCCGCCTCGAAGGCGTCGCGCGTGGCCTGGATGGCGGCGGCGGGGCCGGAGCGGACCAGGACGTCGCGGATCTGGAGGAGCGATTGCGTGCGGATGGGATTCATCGTGTTCATGGGAGCCTTTACCAGAAGAAGAAGTCGCTGTGCGGATCGAGGTACGCGTCGGTCGGCATGACGACGGCGTGACGCCACACGGTCGCCCAGCGCGACCACGGGCCCGGAATCTCGCCGTCGAAGGCGGTCACCCAGCGCGGCGCCGGGCGGCGCGGGCCGGCGAGCAGGCGCGCCTCGAACTCCGCGTAGCCCGCCTCCGTCGAGAAATGCAGCGCGCGGCGCTCGAAGAAATTCGCCGCCTGCACCAGCGCGCCCCGCGCCTTGTGCGCCACGAGGACGAAGTCGGAACGGGCCAGCTCGACGGCGGCCCGGAGCGCGGCGGCGCGGATCGTGCGGCCGGCGGCATGGCCGTACGACACGCCGGCGCGCGTGCGCTGGACGAGGATGACCACCTCGCCCTCGCCGGCATCGTGATGGATGCGCACCAAATCCACCCCCGGAAAAGGCGAACCCATCCGCGTCGCCGGCAGCCGGCCGTCCCACCAGGCGATCAGCGCAAAACGCTCGAGGGCTTCCAGCCGCGCGCGGCTGGCCGCCTGCGACCGGAACATGCCGGGGAAGGCCGCCATGCCGTTCGAGCTGCGGTCCACGTCGAAACCGTAGCGCCGGCCCTCCGGGCGGTTGTGCACCGCGAGGAAGGCCCAGCGCTCCAGCGCCTCGGAGATCGCCATGTGGCAGGCGATCGCCGCCGACCCGGCCGAACCGGTGCCGTCGGCCTGCCCATAGATCGCAAAGGTCGACTTGCCCGCGGTGAGCTCCGGCCGCAGGAACGCGTTGGCCTGCTTGTGCGGCTGGCCGAGGATGCTGAAATCCCCGGTCAGCACGCGCTCGATCGGTCCGCCATCATCGGCGAACACGTCACGATAGCGCAGGGCGGCAAGCGACAGCGAGGGCATGGCGCGCGATCAGGCGTTTCAGGCCACGTACGTGCCGTTGCCCGATTCGGTGAGACCACCACCAGGCGGGGGCGGCGGCGGCGGCTCGTCGTCACCGCCTGTGCACGAGGCACAGGGCAGCGTGGCAATTTCGCCGGTTTGCATGGTCGAGATCGGGATCGATTTCTGGGAAACCGGATCCATCTTTTGGGCTGCGTTCGCGAATCCAATGGCCAGCAGCAGTGTGGCCACCGCGCTGCCGAGTAAGGCTGCAAGGGAAGTTAGCTTTTTCATACCCCCTCAGTATCGCGTTGCTCCGGGTGGCATTACCGGACAAAAACACCCCCTTTTCAGATGGTCCGACACCCCTCAAATAGGGTGTTATTTTGGCTTGCATTTAGCCTGAGCACCCTGCCGTCCGCTGCCTTTGAACCTTTGGCAGTGGAGCTCGCATTGCCCGAGCCCCTGCGCGGGAAGCCGGTGTGGGCGGTCTATTACTCGGCCGCCGGACAACTCCGGGTGGGCTTTGAGGGCGGCATGGCAGTCGGGTCACCGGCCGGCGGCTGGAAGATCCTCGCCGCACCCAACGGCCAAGTCGTGCGTGCCATCAGCGACGCACACGAACGGCTGCTCGTCGCAGGCTTGGGATTCGCTGCATTCGTTGAATCAGACTCATTGCGACCAATCCGCGGCCTGGAGGCCGAAATACTAGCCGCCGAACCGATTCGGGAAGGGTGGCTGCTCGCCGGCGGCGGCGTCTGGCTGGTCACCAAAGAAGGGATCGCCACTCGCCTGATTGCGCCAGCGCCTGAAGCCAGGAGTCCCTACCGACTGTGCCGCATCGGCGCCGACGTGATCATCAGCGCCATCGGCGCAACTCCTCACCGGTGGACCGATGGCAGACTGACACCGGCAACGGAACAGGGAGCGTTCGCCGGACACGAGATTGTCGACGCGGCTGAGGATCTTCGATTATCCGACCAAGGAGTCCGCGACTCGGCGAACCAAAGCTACCTCGCCAAGGAGATCAATCGACCCCTGCTCAAGGCCGGTATCGTTGCCCTCCTGGCCTGCGACCCCTGGATACTGGTGCCAACATTTGGCGGAGGTTTGGCGGCGATCGATCGATCGACCCGCGAGATTGCATGGAACAGCAAAAAACTGGGAGCAATTTATCAAGTGAAGCGCCTCGGCGACCACTTTCTCTTTGGCACCGATCGCGGTCTGTTTTCCGTTCACAATCCCGCCGCCGCCGAATTTACCCAGACGGAGAACAAAGCGCTCCTGGGTCTGCTGGCGGAAGATTCCAACCCGGCCCGGCTGATTTCGGCGGATGGCACCCGCGAACTGGGTGCTTCGGAGGCAACCGACGTCGGGACGCAATGGCCGGAAATCGCCGGGGCAAGTGTGCGCGCCGGACGTCTCAGCTTTGGCTCCCATCAGACCCCGCTCCTCACCCGCTACGTCAACGGCCTCGCCGTCGTCGGCGACACGGCGGCGGTCGCGCAGGACCAGGGGCTGACGTTCCTCGATCGCGATGGGTCCAGCCGGTTCACGGCCATCCCGGCGATCGCCGGTTCGCTGGCCACCGACGGGCGCCGGTTCCTCGTCGGCACCGCCACGCAGGGCGTGCAGGTCGTCGAGGCCGACGGCAGCACCGCCGGCCAGCTCGGCGCCGGCCGCGCCACCGCCCGCACCGTGCGCCCGGGCAAGGCCGTCCTCCTGTTCTGGGACGGCGCGATCCTCGACTCCGACGCCAGCCGCCTCGGCCACATCACCTGGGGCAATCCGCGCGACGCCGCCTTCGTGCAGGACCGCCTCGCCATCCTCGTCACTCGCCCCGACCGCGATCCCGTCGTCGGCCTGCTCGAAGGCGACACCTGGGTGCCCCTCGAAATCCCCGGCCTGGCCGAAATCGGCGCCGAGAAGATCGCGGCCAACGCCGAGTTCCTGTTCGCCGCCGGACCCCGCGGCGTGATCCGCGCGCGCCTCCCCCTCCGGCACTCCCAGCCGCCGGCCGCCGACTGGGTCTGGTCCGCCCCCGTCCGCGAGGACCGCGTTGCGCTGCCCGCCGCCGATGCCGACCGCGTCACCGTCCGCACCCGCACGCTCGAACTCGCCCCCGCCCCGGTCACCTTCCTCCGCCTCCGCAAGGCCGACGGCACCTGGGAGACCCTGCGCGCCGGCGCCGATTTTTCCCTGCCGGTCGGCTGGGGCGAGACGCCCGTGATGCTCCAGGCCGAGCGCAACGGACTCAGCACCGAGACCGCCTTCACCGTCGTGCGCCCGTGGCCCTGGTGGCTGCGCCCCTGGGCCTGGCCGCTGCACGCATTCGTGTTCGGCGGCTTGGTCTACGGCCTAGTCCGCTGGCGCACCCACGCGCTGCGCCGCCACAACCTCGAGCTCGAGGCCCGCGTCAACGAGCGCACCGCCCAGCTGCGCAAGGCCACCGCCGCCAAGGAGGAGTTCCTTGCCAGCATCAGCCACGAGATCCGCAACCCGCTCAACGGCGTCGTCGGCATCTGCGCCATGCTCGCCGACCGTGACGTCGGCCCTGGCGAGCGCGTGCTCGTGCGCACGCTCGGCGGCTGCGCCGACCAGCTGCGGTCGATGCTCGACGACATCCTCGACTTCTCCCGGATCGACCGCACCCAGGTCACGCTCACCAACGTCGACTTCGAGGCCGGCGCCCTCGTCGAGGAGGCGGCACGCGCCATGGACCCCGAGCTCACCGCCTGCGCGCTCATGCTGCCCGAGCAGGCCGCCTGGCTTCACGGCGACTCTGGCAAGCTCCGCCAGATCGTCTGCAACCTGACCTCCAATGCCCTCAAGTACGGCGTCCCGCGCGAGGCCGGCGTCGAGGTGCGCCTCACCCCCGCCGGCGCCGGCCGCTCGCGCCTCCGCCTCGCCGTGCGCAACAGCGGCCCCACGATCCCGCCCGACGAGCTCAACCGCCTCTTCGACTCGTTCCAGCGCGGCCGCAACACCGCCAACATCCCCGGCTCCGGCCTCGGCCTCGCCGTGTGCCGCCGGCTCGCCCAGGCCATGGGCGGCCGCATCACCGCCGCCAGCCAGGACGGCGTCACCGAGTTCGCGCTCGAGGTGACGCTCGCCAACGCGCAGCCGCCCGCGCCCAAGGCCGGCGCGCCGAAGCCCGTCTCGCGCGCCCTTGCCATCGAGGACGAGGACTACAACCGCATCGCCCTCGGCCATGTGCTCAAGCAGCTCGGCTACGAGGTGCACTGGGCCGCCGACGGCGCCAGCGCCGTCAAGCTGGCCGCCGCCAACCAATACGACCTGGTCCTCACCGACTGGCGCCTGCCCGACACCGACGGCGGCACCCTCTGCCGGCAACTCGTAGGCCTGCTGCCCCGCCCCACTCCGCCCATCGTCGCCGTCACCGCCTACACCACGCAGGAAAAACTCGAGGAGGCGCGCGCCGCCGGCATGACCGGCTTCGTCACCAAACCCGTGACCCGCGAGAAGCTCGAGCGCGTCATCCTCGGCCTCTCCGAGGGCCTGCGCCCGAAGCGCTCCCTCGACACGCACACCGCCGGCGCCCTCGCGGGCAACCCGCTCGCCTCGCTGGGCGACCTCGCCCCTTCCGCCGACCAGCTCCACGAGGGCATCGCCCGCAAGTGGCAGGCGGTCGGCGCCATGGCCAAGCTCCGCGACCCCCGCACCGGCGCCGAGGCCCACGCGCTGCGCTCGCTGCTCCTCCTGGCCGCCGAGGAAAACGCCGCCGAGCAGGTCGGCCTGCTGGAGCAGGCCGCCGACGCCGGCGACTGGGCCACCGCGCTGCGCCTCCTGACCTTTGTCGGCGAGGAGATCGCCCTCGCGCAGGGTCGGCTCAGGACGTAAGGCGCGGCCGCGCCGCCGCCGCCTTCGAATCAAAGACGAGGCCGTGGCGGATCGCGCACTCGATCAGCTGCTCGATGTTGTGCAGGTCGAGCTTGCGCATGATGCGGTGGCGATGATCCGCCACGTTGTTGGGCGTGCAGCCGAGGATCGCCGCGACCTCGTCGTTCGTGAGCCGCTGGCCCAGCAGGCCCAGCACCTCCTGCTCGCGCGGACCGAGAATCTTCAGCGGCGAGCGCGGATCGCGCGCGGCCGCGCCGATCACGTCCGTCACGCGCGGCGAGACCATCATCGCCCCGCCCAGCGTGCGCTGGATCAGGTCGACCAGTTCCTTTTCGCTGTCGTTCTTGTGCGCGAGGCTGATGCCCGCCGCCTGCAGCCGCTTGAAGGGAAACTGCGCGCCGATCGAGCTCACCGCCACCATCACGCCGCCATTGCCCGCGGTCGCGCGCTCGACCGCCCAATCGACGGTGCTGCCGTCGCCGAGGTCGATGTCGAAAAGCACCAGGCCGACGCCCGCGAGCTCCGCCTGGCGCCGTTGCAACTCGGCCATCGAGCCGATGGCAATCACCTCCGTGGCACCGCAGCGCTTGCGCAGGAGCGCCGCGAAATAGTCGCGCATCAAGGTCTGGTCTTCGATCACAGCCGCCCGCATGGCCAAGACAGGTACCGCGTCACGCCGCCCGATTCAAGTCCCGCGCGCCCGCGTCACCGCGCCAGCCGGACCCGCAGCGTGAACTGCTTCGCCGCCGGGTTCGCCGCGGTGAAGCGCACCGCCTCGGTCGCGTCGGCCTCGAGCGTGATCGTGCGGAACGGCGTCTCGTCGCCCGTGCTGAAGCCCTGCGCGTCCTTGAACACACAGTTGACCTGCACCTTCACCGTCTTCGCCTCGCGGTTGCGCAGCGACGCGACCACCTCGAGCCGGTCGTCGGGCAGGCGGCGCTCCTGCAGGTTGGTGCAGCTGATCGCCGCGGCCGACGACTTGTCGAGGTGCGTGAACTTGCCGGTGTCTTCGATGGAGTATTTCGGCGAATCGAGCGGACGCGTGGGTTCGGTGGTGCAGCCGGCGAGCCACAGGCCGGCGGCCGCGATCACGGCAAGGGGAAGGTGCTGGGTTTTCATGTCAGGTGTGGTGGTGTTGGTGGCAGGGACCCGCCCGGGGCGGATCGGTTCAGCTATTGTGACCCGGTCCGCGCGCGAGCCAAGCCTTGAGCACGCGCCCTGCCCTGCAGGCTTGGCCCCGGGCGCGGCGCGTGCCAGTTTCCTGCCCATGCCCCGCCACGTCCTCGCGCTCGACCAAGGCACCACGTCGTCCCGTGCCATCGTCTTCGACCGCCGCGGCCGGCCGCGCGCGACGGCGCGCCAGGAATTCGCGCAGCACTATCCGCAGCCCGGCTGGGTCGAGCACGAGCCGCGCGACCTGTGGGAGACCACGCGCGTCACCGCCCTCGCCGCCCTCGCGCAGGCCAACCTCACCGCCCGCGACCTTGCCGCCATCGGCCTCACGAACCAGCGCGAGACCACCCTGCTGTGGGACCGCCGCACCGGCCGGCCGCTCCACCGCGCCATCGTCTGGCAGGACCGCCGCACCGCGCCCCTCTGCGCCAAGCTCAAGCGCGCCCAACTCGAGCCCCTCTTCCGCCGCCGCACCGGCCTCCTGCTCGATCCGTATTTCGCCGGCACCAAGCTCGCCTGGCTGCTCGACCGCCTCCCCGGCGCCCGCCGCCGCGCCGCGCGCGGCGAACTCGCCTTCGGCACGGTCGACACCTGGCTCCTCTGGCAGCTCACCGGCGGCCGCGTCCACGCCACCGACGCCTCCAACGCCTCGCGCACGCTCCTTTTCAACCTGCGCACCGGCGACTGGGACGACACGCTCCTCGCCGCCCTGCACATTCCCCGCGAGGTGCTGCCGCGCATCGTCGACAGCAGCGGGGTCATCGGCGAGGTCACCAGTGTCCCCGCCCTGCGCGGCGTGCCCATCGCCGGCGTCGCCGGCGACCAGCAGGCCGCCCTCTTCGGCCAGGGGTGCTGGACGCCCGGCATGGCCAAGAACACCTACGGCACCGGTTGCTTTCTGCTCCTGCACACCGGCGACCGGCCCGTCGCTTCCAAGCATCAACTCCTGACCACCGTCGCGTGGCGCATCGGCGGCCGCACCGAGTACGCCCTCGAGGGCTCAGTCTTCATCGGCGGCGCCGTCGTGCAGTGGCTGCGCGACGGCCTGGGGCTCATCGCCCGCTCCGGCGACGTCGAGGCCCTGGCCGCCCGCGTGCCCGACAGCGGCGGCGTCTGCCTCGTCCCCGCCTTCGCCGGTCTCGGCGCGCCGCACTGGGATCCCGGCGCCCGCGGCCTCATCACCGGCCTCACCCGCGGCACCACCGCCGCCCACCTCGCCCGCGCCGCGGTCGAGAGCATCGCCCACCAGAGCGCCGACCTCATCGGCGCCATGCAGGCCGACGCCGGGATCCGCCTGCACGAGTTGCGCGTGGACGGCGGCGCCACCGCCAACGACGCGCTGCTCCAGTTCCAGTCCGACCTCCTCCGCGTGCCCGTCGTCCGTCCGCGCACCACCGAGACCACCGCCTTGGGTGCCGCCTACCTTGCCGGCCTCGCCGTCGGCTTCTGGCCCGACCGTGCCGCCATCGCCAAGTTTTGGTCCGCCGACCGCACTTTCCGCCCCCAGGCCCGCCCCGCCGCCATTCGCCGCCTCCGAACCGCCTGGCAAGCCGCCGTCACCCGCGCCCGGTCGGCCTGACGTCACCCCGATTGTTAATGCCCTGTTAACAACCCGGGCAACCTTCGGATTGTGTCCGCCCTCGTTTTACCCCAGCTTGGGGGGCGATGTCGCACCTCAAAACCCGCCGCAGCCTTCTCCCAGTTGCCATCTTGGGCAGCTTTTTCGCCGTGGCTCTGGTCGCGGCCGACGCTCCCGAGCTCGCATCGCTCCGCGCCAAGGCCGAGCGCGGCAACGCCATTGCGCAGTTCAATCTCGGTCTCGCCTACGCCACCGGCAAGGACGCCTCCCGCGATCTCGCCGAAGCCTACGTCTGGTTGACGCTCGCCGAGGAAAACGGCACGACCGGCAAGGCCGTGCGCACCCTGCTGGCCGACATGACCCCGGAGCAGCTCGCCGAGGGCCAGCGCCGCCTCGAGTTCCGCCGCAGGCAATTCCCGCGGCCCGGCCGCGCCCCGTCGAGCGCCGTCGTCGTCGATCCTTCCCGCCTCCAGGCCACGGTGGCCCAGGGGCCTTCCGCTGCGCCCGGCAACACCCCCAGCGCCGACGGTCCGTCCGCCAACATTGCGGCCGAGCGCATTGCGGTCGAGACGACCGCGCCGGGACCCACCCGCGCCGAATCCGCCCAGACCGCCCAAGCCAGCGCCAATCTCGCGGCCGAACTTGCCGGCGCCTGGAAGGAAAACGAAACCCTCAAGGCCGCCATCGCCCTGGCTGAAGCCACCCGCAACGAGGCCCAGCAGGCCCTCGCCGGCGCGGCCGCCGAGCTGGCCGCGCTCCGCGCCGACGCCGCCAAGCGCACCACCACGAACGACGAGCAGGTTCGCGCCGCCCAATCCACCAGCACCGACCTCAACGCCAAGCTGCAGGAGCTCTCCGCCACGGTCACCCGCCGCGACCAGGAATTGCAGGAGGCCCGCACCGCCTTTACCGCCGCCAACGAGCGCATCGCCGCCCTCACCAGCGCGCAGGCCGCCATCGAGGTTCGCCTTGGCAGCCTCGCGGCCAGCAGTGACGAGGCCGCGAAGCTCGGTCAGGAACTCGCCGCCACCCGCGCCCGCCTCGCCGAACTCGAGGCCCAGGCCGGCAATTCCGCCGAGGCCCAGCGCCTCGCCGAAGCCGCCCGGACGCAGGCCGAGACGATCGCCGCCCGCCTTGCCGCCGCCGTCGCCGAACGCGACACCCTCAACGGTCAGCTCGAAGCCCTCCGCACCCAGCTGGCCGAGGCCCAGCAGACCGCCGCCACCCTCACCGCCGGCGAACGCGAGATGGCCGACCTCGCCGCCGCCCGCGAACGCACCCTCGTCGAAGCCCAGACCGGCGCCAACGCGCTCAAAACCCAGCTCGAAGAGACCATCGCCGCCCGCGACACCCTCCGCCAGCAGCTCACCGAAGCCCAGGCCAGCACCTCCCAGCTCACCGACCTCCAGGCCCGCCTCGCCGGCGCCGAAACCGAGCTCGCCCGCGCCCGCGCCGATGCCGAGACCGCCCAGCGCGAGCGCGCCACCCTCGCCGGGGAGCTCACCCAGCGCCAATCCGAACTCGAAGCCGCCCTCGCCGCCAAGGCCACGGCGCCGCAGCCCGACTCCGCCGCCCTGACCCGCGCGAAGAGCGAACTCGCCGCCCTCAAGACCCAGCTCGACGACGCCCTCGCCGCCCGCGACAGCCTCGGCCAGCAGCTCGCCGCCGCCGCGGCAGGCGCGCAGCAGCTGGGCGACGTTCAATCCCGCCTCGAGGCCACCGCCGCCGAACTCGCCCAGGCCCGCGCCAGCGCCGAAGCCGCGAACCGCGAGCGCGAGGCCATCAACGGCCAACTCGCCGAGGCCCAGGCCGCCCTCACCGCCGCGCGTTTGGCCGGCCAAGCCGCCGATGCCCTGCGGGAGCAGCTGGCCGACGTCCAGGCCGCCAACGCCCTCCTCGAACGCCGCGTGCGCGAAGCCGCGGGCGTGATCCCCGCTTATCCCGACTTGCGCGAACGCGTCAACGACCTTGAGGCCCAACTGGCCTCCACGCTGACCACCGCCGAAGCCGCGGTGGCCGCCGCCGAAAAGCGCAACCAGGACCTCACGACCGCCCAAGCCGCCCTCGAATCCGAGCTGAAGGCCCGCACCGCCACCAGCGAGGACGCCGCCCGGCTCAGCCGCGAACTGGCCGAGGCCCGCACCGCCCTTGAGCACGCCCGTTCCGAGCAGACTGAAAAGGTCGCCATGCTGACCGCCGGCAACACCGCCCTCGCCGCCGATCTCACCCAGGCCCGCGACGAAGCCGCCAAGGCGACGGCCGCCGTTGCCGACCTTACAGCCAAGCTCCGCGAAGCCGCCGCCGCCGCGCCGGCCTATCCTGACCTGCGCGACCAGGTGCGCGACCTCGAAGCCCAGCTCGCCACCCGCGCCGCCACCGGTGACGACGTCGCCCGGCTCCGCGAGGAGATCGTCACGCTGCGCCGCACCGTCGCCCAGGCCCAAGGCGAACTCGCCGTCCGCGACCAGCGCCAAGCCGACCTCACCGCCGACCGCGACGGCATCGCCCGGCAATTGGCGGAAGTTCGCTCCGCCCTCGCCGCCGCCGAAGCCGCGACCGCCGCACCGGCCGCGACGCCCGCCTATCCGGATCTGCGCAGCAAAGTGCAGGAACTCGAGTCGCAGCTGACCGCCGTCCGCAGCGAACTCGGCACCATTCGCAGCGCGGCCGAATCCGCCTCCCAGGAATCCGCGGCCCTCGCGCAACAGCTCGCCGCCGCCCAGAACGAAAAGACCGAGGCCCAAAGCGCCCTCGCCGCCGGTTCGTCCGAACTCGCTGCGGTTCGCGCCAGTCTCGCCCGGCTCCAGAGTGACCAGGGCGGCGCCGCGCAGGCTGCATCCGGTCAGCTCGAGGCCGTCCGCCAGGAACTCGCCACCGCCACGGCCGCCGCCTCCGAACTCGCCGCGCGCAACCAAGTGCTCGAGGACACGGCCGCCGAACGCGGCCGCCAACTCGCCGAGGCCCAAAGCGCCCTGGACGCCGCCCAACAGCGCGTGAGCCAGCTCGCCGCGGCTCTCGTGCCGACGCCCGACACCGGGCTGCAGGCGGAACTCGACGACGCGAAGACCAAGCTCGCCACCGCGCTCAACAGCTTCAGCCAGGTCGAACGCGAGAACACCGCCCTCAAGGCCGCGGTGGCCCAGGCTTCCGCGCAGGCCACATCCGCCGCGACCGCGCTCAACGAGCGGCTCGCCGCCGCCGAGCAGGCGGCCCAGGCACTCGCGACCGAGCGCGACGCGCTGCGCCAGCAAGTGGCCGCCCTCGAGGCCAAGCCCGCCGAGCCGGTCGCCCCGACCGTCGACCCGGCCCAGCTCGCCGTCGTCGAGGACAAACTCGCGACCGCCCTGCGCAGCTTCAGCCTCCTGCAAGGCGAGAATGATCGCACCAAGGCCGAGCTCGCCCAGCTCACCTCGCGCCACGCCGCGCTCGAGTCCGAACTCGCCGGCACGCAGAGCACCACCACCGCCCAGGTGACCAATCTGCAGGAGCAGCTGAAAGCCACGTCCGCCGCCGCCGCCCAGGCCGAGATCCTGCGCACGCAGCTCCGCCAGGTGCAGGACCAGCTCGGCGCCCTCACCTCCGAGAACTCCCAGCTCCGCACGCGCCTCGCCATCACCTCGGCGCCCCCGGGCACGATTTTCGGCACGCCGACCCGCCCCGGCACCCCCGCCGCCGTCGCCGCCACCACCCCGCCGCCGGCCCCGGTGGCCGCGCCCGCCCCGCGCACCCACACCGTTGCTTCCGGCGACACCCTCTCCCGCATCGCCCGCCAGTACTACGGCGACAGCCGCCGCTGGCCCGAGATCTTCGAGGCCAACCGCAACACCCTCCCCGATGAGCGCAGCCTCCGCGTCGGCATGCGCCTGACGATCCCCTGAGTGGAATTGCGGAATGCGGATACCGGATAGCGGATAGCGGCTGACGTTCGGGTTGGCCTTTCCGGTATCCGCAATCCGGTTTCCGGTTTCTCGTCTCCGCGCGAGCCGGTATCCGCATTCGCCAATCCAGTATCGCCTCCCGCACCGGCATTGTCTTACGTATGCGTCATGAGCGCATCCCGTAGCATCGCCCTGTTTTTCATCGCCGGTTCGCTGGTGGCCCAGACGCCGCCGTCCGCGACGCCCGCGGCCGATGACACCGATCCCGCCCCCGCCGCGCCGGCGGCTCAGGCCGAGATTCCAAAACTCACCGACACCGAGGAGAAGCTCGCCATGGCCCTGCGCAGCTTCCGCCTCCTGCAGGACGAAAACGACCGGAACCAGAAGGAGATCCGCCGCCTGAGCGACGCGGGCACGGGCCTCAACGCGCAGCTCGCCGACGCCCACACGCAGATCAAGGGTCTGCAGGATCAGCTCACCACCGTTTCCGCCGTCGCCGCCCAGGTCGACATCCTGCGCACGCAGCTGCGTCAGACCCAGGACCAGCTCAACGCCCTCATCCTCGAGAACAACGAGCTGCGCAACCGCCTCGCCATCACGAGCGCCCCGCCCGGCAGCGTCCTCAGCGTTCCCACCCGCCCCGGCGCCGCCGTCACGCCCTCAACGCCGACCGTCGCTCCCGCCGCCGCTCCCAGCGCTCCGCCGTCCGCCGACCTCGCGGTGCCGTCGGGTCGTTTCCATACCGTCCGCGAAGGCGACACCCTTTCCCGCATCGCCCGCGAATACCTCGGCGACGGCAACCGCTGGCCCGAAATCCTCGAGGCCAACCGCGACACCCTGAAGGACGAGCGCAGCCTGCGCTTCGGCACCAAGCTCAGGATCCCGTAAACTGTAGCCGGGCTCGCTGAGCCCGGTTTCCAAACCCCGGGGTCAGCGACCCCGGCTACATCGATCGAGCCCTAGCTTAGGGTCTCCCACCCAATTCTCCCGCAGGATTGCCACCAAGGGGAGAAACTGTATTACTCAGCCCAAGATGCTACCCCTGCGCTTGCGCGTCATCGTCATCGCCCTCGGCACCGGGTTGCTGCTTTCCGGCTGCGGCTACGTGCATTTCGGCAGACTGCCGGAAGTGGCGCCGACGCCCGATGCGAAGCTCGCGGCGGAGAACGCCAACCTTCGCATGGAGAAAAAAATGCTCCAGCAGGAGCTCGCCCTCGCCCGCAAGGAAGGCATCGCCCTGCGCGACGCCCTGGAGAAGCGTCCCCCGACCGTCGGCGGCGTGCAGATCGGCAACCAAAGCGCCATCGCCCTGCGGCTGAAGGAGACGACCGACGAACTCACCAACCTCCGCGCGCAGTACGCCCAGCTCGAGCGCGAGCGCACCCGCACGCTCACCGCCAATTCCGGCATCGCCAGCATCGCCGCCAAGGAGCAGATCGGCGACCTCAAGGCCGCCCTCGCCGCGAGCGAGGAAAAACTCTCCGCCGCCCTGCGCACCTATACCAAGCTGCAGAAGGAGATCGTCGCGTTGCGGACCCAGGTTGACCAGGCCCGCACCGAGAACATCCGCCTCACCCAGCAGGTCACCGGCCTGACGGCGCAGAACGAGCAGACCGCGACCGCGCTCGCGCAGCTCAACACCGAGCTCCTCGCCCAGCGCGGGGCCCGCCAGCGCGCCGAGGCGGACGCCCAGACCGCGCAGACCCAGCTCCAGATGGTAATCGCACGCGCCGGCCGCGCCGAGGACCCGGTGACCCTCGCCGACACCCGCTCGACCGCCGCCGGCAGCTCGAGCGAACTCACCCAGGCGACGCTGCGCATCGACACCGCCGAACCCGCGGCCGTCCCCGCCGACGCCGTCCTGCGCACGAGCCCCGAGCGCCTGCGCGCGGCTGCCGAGAAACTTGCCACCGAGCCCGGCGCCGTCCGCACCTACGAAGTCGTCGAGGGCGACACCCTGGAGAGCATTGCCCGCAAATTCTACGGCAAACCCGAGCGCTGGCGCCAGATCTACGCCGCCAACAACGTCCTCCTCCGCGACGGCCGCCCGCTCAAACCGGGCATGAAGCTGGAAATCCCGGCGGAGTAGAGGCTAGGGCCGGTCGAAGGACCGGATACCCCGGTAGACGGCCTGACGGTTTGCCAGCGAGGACGCGGGCTCGTTGAAAAACAGGATGCCGGCAAGATTGTCGCCCGGATATTCCTGCACCCAACGGAGGGCCTGCTCGATGATTGCCGGCGTCTTGATCCAGAGGTCGTAGTTTGCCGGTCGCCGGTCGCGCGTGCAGAAATGCAGCACGCAGGGATTGGGCGCGAGGCGTGCGAGCATGGCATAGAGCTCGTCCTGCCTGGTCGGGAACTGAATGGTGTGAGGCAGCAGATAGTCGATTCCCTGCTGCCTGAGCCGCGCGGGATCATGGCCCCAGCCCTGGGCGCATTGCGTGTGCAGGCCGATGGTGATCTCCGGCCGCAACCGCCGGATGTGTGCGGTGTACGCCCGCAGGCAGCCGCCGATGTGTTCGTTCTTCCAGGCCTCGATCCGCACCGGTTCGGCCGCCGTCAGCGGCCCGCCCGTCTCGGCGAAAAATGCCTGCTGCGTGTGTCGACAATGGCAGCGGTCGTGACACTGGTAGCTGATGCGCTCGAACGCGAAGCTCGTCACGTTCGGATGCCGGTAGAAGGTCAGGAGATCCTCGACCTCGTCCAGGCCCAGTTGCCACGCCCCGGGCGAGTCGGGGCAGTGCAGCCAGTCCGACGGCGGAGATCCGGGGGCGTGCTGCAACACCGCATCCGGATAGTGCCGCGCGATCTTCGCCGGATTCCAGATCCCCCAGTTGAGAAACAGATGGATCGCGATGCTGCGCGCCGCGGCCGCGTCGATGATGCCGCGGACATACTCGTGTCCCGGTTGCGCATTCGTCGCCGCCGCGTCGCGGTAGGGCCGCAGTTTTTCGTGCTGCGTCGGCCAGGCATAGCCGTCGTGGCCGGGATCGTAGCACCCGTAGCTCTGCATCATCAGGCTGAGCGTGTTCATGCCGTGCGCCGCCATCTCGTCGAGGAGACGGAGCAGATGCCCGCGGTCCACTCCGCCGGGGGCCTCGGCCTGGTAGGTCAGCCCGACCTGCCAGCCCAGATGCCGGAGACGTTTGCCCCCGGTCGCCGCGGTGGATGCGGGCGAGGCGGGTCCGGGATTGTCAGTGCTCATGAATGCTGGCGGCCGACGATCGTGGCCTGGTTTCGGCCGAAGCCGGTTCGGCTGTTAGTGGAAATTCGCGGGCATTCGTGGTTAAAAAATTCCCAAGATCAACGCGAGGGTCACGAGGGAGCCGGCGACGGTGCCGACGATGACGGAGGAGGCCAGGGTCTCGTCGCCCTTCAGCTCGAGGACCATCGTGTAGGAGACGATCGCCGTCGGGCAGGCCATCAGGATCATCACGACCTTCAGGGCCGCGGGCTCGAGACCCCACCAGGTGCCGAGGAGCCAGCCGACGGCCGGGGAGATGGCCACCTTGATCGCTGTCGCCACCGCGGCGCCGCGCCAGTCCTGGGCGAGCTTGGCCGTGACCAGCGAACCGCCGACGGCCAGCAGACCGAGCGGGAGCGCCATTTCGCCGAGGCTCGCCAGCGTGCGCGCGAGCGCCGCCGGCAGGGGCCAGCCGGCGGCGGCGTAACCCAGGCCGGCGAGTGTCGCCAGCAACGGCGGGGTCGCCGGGAGCTGCCGCAGGAGCGGGCGGACCATCGCGAGGCCCCAGCTATGCTGGCTCAGGAGCAGCACGCCGACGCCCGCGAGGTTGTAGAGCACCATCGCCGGCGCGACGACGATCACCGCCATGCTGCGCACCGTAAGGCCGCCGGCGAGCGGCGCGTCGGGCAGCGAGAACACGATCGGCAGACCCGCAAAGGCCAGGTTGCCGCGGAAGGCACCCTGCACGAAGGTCCCCTGCACCGGCCCCGGGATGCGCAGGGCGAGCGCGGCGCCGTAGCCCAGGAGGATCACGACCAGCGTGCCCAGCAGCACCACGAGGAGCGGCGGCGCCGCGGTGTCGAGGGCCGGCGGCGTGGTCGCCAGCTGCACGAAGATCAGCGCCGGCAGGCCGACCCAGTAGAGGAGACGGTTGGATTCCTTGAGAAACGCCGCCGTCGTGAACCCGCTGCCCTGCAGCCAGGCCCCGAGCGCGATCATCAGGAAGACCGGAGCAAGGGTGTTGAGGATCAGCACGCGGAGGTCCTCAGGTCGCGGCCAAACTGCAATCCAGCCAAGCTGTTTACAGGAGGAAGCAGGGGGCAGAGAGGGATCCGATCCAGCGCGACCGCTTCCGGTTGCCCCTTCCGTTGAGGATCTCTGCTACCTCTGCTTCCTCCTGTGAAAGCTTGGGTCGGGACAGATTGCATGCAGGAAAATGACATGTTCAGGCGGGTCCTCACGAATTCTGGCGCGGATTCTTTTGCCGGTACTTTTGCAGGAGTTTGCGGGTGTCATCGAGCACGGCGTGCGGGCCCACGTAGTCGCCGTCGCGGTTCGTGTCGGACAGCACCTTGCCGCTTTCATCCACGAGCACGAGGCACGGGATGCCGTCGCCGCAGTACTGCATGATCTCGCCCGAGGTCGGAATGGCGTCGTACCTAAGCGCCGGCCAGGCCATGCGGTCGCCCTTCATGTAGTCGCGCATATCGCCGGCGGAATTGTCGGCGCTGACAAAGACGACCTCGAATTCGGGGTGCTGCGCCTTCAGCTCGCGGTAGGCGTCGACGAGCTGCGGCGTGAACTGCCGGCAGGGGCCGCACCAGCTGGCCGAGTAGTAAAGGGCAATGAATTTCACCCCGTTGAGCCGGCTCGCCTCGAGGGGCTGAAAGGCATTCGCCTGCAGGCGCACAAGTTTTCCCGCCAGTCGGCGCGACATGACCGTGGCAGCGGCGGGGGTGACAGGCTTGGCCGGCGGCGGGGCATCGGGTGCCACCGAAGCGGCCGGCGCGAGCGCGGCAACCGGTGCGGCCGCAGCGGGCGGGAGGGTGGCAACCAGCGCGGCCAACCGCGTGTGCGCCGCGGGGACCTGGCCGGTGAGCGAGCGGTAGCGCACCTGGACCATGGCGCCGGCGAGGGCGATGACCTCGAGATGCGCACCCTGCGGCAGCGAGACGGAGCCGCCAGGTTGGCCGTTGCGCAGGATCTCGAATTTCGTCGCCTGCGTGGTCGTCGTCTCCAGCGGCAACCCGGCCGCGGCGACCCCTACCGCCAGCCCCAACGCCGCCGAAAGCACGCCGAGGAGCCGCAGGATTTTCATGGCCGGCAGCTTGCCGGGCGAATGCGGGTTTCCAAACTCAAATTTAACCCCGGGCTCAGCGGTGGAACATCAGGATCAACTGCACGCGGCCGGGGATGCGGAGTTTGCGGTAGACGGTGCTCAGCTGGCCCTTCACGGTGGCGGGGCTTTTGCGGAGGGCGGTGGCGATCTCGCGGTTGCTCAGGCCGCGGGCGGCGCGGGCGACGACCGCGGCCTCGGCTTGGGTGAGCTTCACCACGGCGCCGGGCGGGGCGCCGGAGCGGCGCTGGGGCGGCCGGCGGCTCATGCCGGGCCGGCGGTGACGTACCGCATGCGGCTGCGCGCGCCGCTCTTGTTGAGGATGGCGTGGACCTGGTTCTTGACGGTGTAGATCGACTTGCCGAGGCGTGCCGCGATCTCGCGGTTGCTCAAGCCCTGGCGCAGGCAATGCGCCACAGCCTGCTCCGCCGGGGTCAGCGGCTCGGTCCCGCCGGGGATCGCCGGTAGGTCGCGGACGAGCTCGCTCCAGCTCGCGGTCGGCGCGAGCCGGCCGGCGACGGGTCGATCCATGACCTGCAGCATGACTTCAGAGTCCCAGCAGGCGCTTAACCTCGGCCTCGAGCTTTTCGCCGCGGGCGTCGGTGGCCGCAATCCGGCCCTCTTTGTCGAGGAGGAACATGGCGGGGATGGACTGGATGCCGAACTTCACGGCGTAGTCGTTCTTCCACCACTTGCCGTCGAAGTACTGCGGCCAGGGCATCGCCTGCTTAACGGTGAAATCGAGCATCTTCTGCTTCGCCGCGGCCATCTTCTCCGCGACCTGTTCCGGAGTTTCCTTGCCGCGCAGGCCCGGGTTCTCGAGCGTGATGCCGATCACCTCGAAGCCTTTGTCGTGGTAGGCCGCATAGACCTTTTTCACGTTCGGCAGCTCGGCGATGCACGGTCCGCACCAGGTGGCCCAGAAGTCGATCAGGACGACCTTGCCCTTGAGCGCGGCGACATCGACTTCGCGGCCGTCGGCAGCGGTGAATTTCATCGTGCCGATCTCCGCGGCGCGCACCTTGGCGGCTTCGGCGGCCTTGGCGACCTCGGCTTTTTGTTTCTCGACAGCCGCCTGCAGGGCGGCAGCGATGACGGGATTGGCCTGCAGGGTGGCCTCGTAGGCCGCGGCGGCCTCGGGCGATTGCTGGCGCAGGCCGCCGACATATTGCTCCAACACCGGCATCACGCGTTCGTCGGCCAGGGTGGTCACGACGCGGTCCACCAGCGGGCGATACACCGTGATGTCGAAGGACTGTCCGGCCGCCCGGGCGGCCCCGCGCGCGTCGGCGAGCAGCGCAAAGAACGCCCCGCCGCGCTGACGCGTGTCGGCATCGGGGGACTCGATCACGATCGTGAGCAACCTGGCCTGCTCGCTGCGGAAGGCGGCAAGCGCGGCCTGGTCCACGATGAGATTGGCCTCGCGCGGCGCGGTCGCGAACTCCGGTTTGAAGCCGGTCAGGAACCACGGGCGAGTGAAGCTCGCCTGTACCCAGCCGTTGTAGCGGCGCGGGTCGGTGGGATACTTTTCGGCAAAGGCGCGGCCGGCGGCGACGAACTGCCGCATGGTCTTGTCCTGATGTTCCCAGAATGCGGGATCCTTGGACTCGAGACCCTCGGGCGCCCGTGTGCGCCAGGTGTTGAACACGGCCTCGTAGTCGAGGTCGGCCAGGGACTTGGGGGCAGCCTCCGCTGTCTTGGCGGGAGCAGGTGCGGGAGCGGGAGGAGGAGGCTCCTGTTTTTGGCGGCAACCCGAGGAGGCCACGGCCAGACCGAGCAGGCCCGCGGTAAGGAAAGCGATTTTGTTCATGGGAAAAAGGCCGGGCCGCCAGACAACGCCGGCGGCCCGGAAGCACACACAACTAGAATTTCTTGGCGAACGAGATGATGTAGCGGCGCAGGCGCGGGTCGCCGGTGAAGCGGCTGTTGGCGGCGTCGATCCGGTCGGGCTCCGCGTCGAGCGCGTTGATGACGGTGACGGTCACCTTGCTGCCGGCGAGATAGCGCGCCCACCACTCCGGCGCCTCCGGCACGAAACGGGCGTCGCGGCCGAAATCATAGGAGACCTGCGGGTTGTACTCGGTGTATTCCGGATACGCGAACGAAGTGTTCGTCAGGCCGGAGATGTAGTAACGGTTCTGGTGGTTGAAGACCAGGCCGGCATCCCAGGGTCCGCGGCCCCAGAAGAGGGAGGCACTGAGCCGGCTCGGCTGGTGGCCAAAGGCGGAGCTCGGCGCCGCGGCCGGGGTGGAGCGGGTCGTGGTGACGTTCGGATCGGTGAACGCAACCGACGCCATCAGGTCGCCGAAGTCGAAGGTGCGCGAATAGGCGGCGCGGAAGTCCCAGCCTTTGGTCTTCACCCAGGCGAGGTTGATGTTGCTCGCGTCCCAGGTCGTGACCAGGCCCGCGTAGCCGGCCGCGGTATCGGCCGCGGTGGGGGCGGCGCGCGTGACGCGCTCCGGGAAGTACGTCATCAGGTTCTGCAGGCCGGTGGAACCGGAGCGGTCGTGGTAGTTGATCTGGTAGTAATCCGCCGAGAACGACAGGCCCTTCAGCCAGCGACCGGGGACATCGATGACGATGCCGGCGTTCTTGGAGACGGATTCCTCGGACTTGAGGGCCGGGTTGCCGCCGGACTTGTAGGTGAACGTACCGAGGACCAGCTCGTTGCCGCGCAACGGGTCGCGGATGTTGCTGGTGGAGGTGTAGGTGGTGGTGAAGTTTGTCACCGGCGCCTGCAGGTCGTAGAGGCGGACGGGCTTGAAGCCCTCGGAACGCGAGGTGCGCAGCGTCAGCCACTTGACCGGCTGATAGAGGCCGCGGTAGGTCGCGGTCGTGACGCCGCCGGCGTCGGAGTAGTCGGTCGCTCGGATCGCGCCGCCAACCTCGAAAAGGTGCACGAGCGGAATGCCCTGTTTGTGCGAGAGGAGCGGGATGCTGACTTCGGCAAAGGCGGCCTGAAGCTCGCGGCTGAAGGGCTTGGTGAGGACGTAGGTGGGCGTGACGATGCTCGCCTCGCGCCAGAACTTGACCTTCTCCTCGCCGTACTCGATGCCGAGCGCGGTGCGGACGTCGCCGGCCCAACCGGACCAGACGGTGCCGTCGACCGTGGCGAGGTACTGGTAAACGTCCGTCGTATCCTCGTGGTCGGCGAACGGGAGTAAAGCCTCGATCACGCCCGCCGCGTTGGGGTTCTTGGTCGCCGCGCTGTCGTAGGCGAGGATGGGCTTGGTGGCGGAGGCGATGGCAGCGCTGAGCAGGGTGAAGTTGAAGCTGCTGGCGCTGAGCGCGTCGTCGGACACGACATTGCGCGTCCAGGAGGCGCTGACGTCATAGCGCCAGGTGTCGAGGAAGTTGCCGCGTGCGCCGAGGGAGCCGCCCAGGTTGCGCTGGAAGGAGTCGATGCGCGGGAGCGGGAGATCGTAGAAGACCTTGCGCAGCGTCACCGCGGTGCTGAACGGGTTGCCCGGGTATCCGACGGGCAGCGAGGTCGAGAGGGTGATGGGCGAGCCGGTGTAGTTGTTCTCGAACTCGCTCCAGCGCACGTCGCCGTAGATCTGGATCTGCGGGCGGAGCTGGTAATCAGCGCGAAAGAGGAAGCTCTGCCGGGAGGCGGGGTCGATGCCCATGGTGTACGGCGCGGCATCGTAAAGGGGGAGGCCGGCGGCGGTCGTGGGCGTGTAGGCGCCGTTGGCCGCGGTGGTGCCGTTGGAGCCGGTTGGCAGGAGCACGACATGGGAGGTCGTGCCCGGGAGGTTGGTGCCGACGGACGAAGCCGGCGAGGAATTGCTGGAGAGCGAACCCGCGCCGCTGGTGACGTTGAAGAGGAAGCTCGTGCTCGTGGAGCCGAACTGGCGGGTGTCGTACGAGGCGGTCCACCAGCGGTCGCGCAGGGCGAGACCGTTCTGCGTCTCGTAGGAGGCCGTCAGGAAGGTGCTGAGCTTGCCGGCGCGGTAGCCGGCGGTCAGGGCGACCGTCGTCTGCGCGACGTCCGTGTCGAAGGTGTTGTCGTAGCTCACGCGCAGTTCGGCGCCGGTGTAGTTCTTTTTGAGGACGATGTTGACGACGCCTGCAATGGCCTCGGAGCCGTAGATGGCGCCGGCGCCCTCGGGGAGGATGTCGATGCGTTCGATGGCGGAGACGGGGATGCCGTCCACGCTGAAGTCTTCGCGGCCGCCGGCGCCGCCGGGGGCCTCCTGGCCGGTGTGCGGGATGCGGCGGCCATCGATGAGGACGAGCGTCGAATTGCCGCCGAGGCCGCGGAGATTGAAGGACGTGCCGACCGTCTGTGCGCGGGAGGTGCCGCTGTTCATGAGATTGTCGTTGAACCCGACGGCGGCCGACAGCTGCGGGATCGCGTAGCGGAGGTCAGCGATGCGGTTGACGCCACGGCGCTCGAGCTCGATCTGCGGGATGGTGAAGACCGGGATGGCCGCGGCCTCGTCACCGAGGGTGCGGATGCGGGAGCCGGTGACTTCGACGGCCTCGAGCTTCACGGGCTCGTCGGCCTTCTCGGTCGCCTCGACGGGAATCTGCTTCCGGGCGTCGGTTTCAGTCGCGGACGTGTCCTTGGAGGCGGACGGCGCAGGTGACGTCTGGGCGTGCAGCCAGCCGGAAATCAGCAGCAGTCCGGCGAAGAGGAAGCGGTGGGTGTGTGAGGTCATTGCGGCCCAGATACCGTGAGAAAGCGACTTCGAGCAACCTAACGAAGGTTAATATCTGACGCTCCGGCATAGACCCCCAGAATAGGGTTGGTTCGAAAGTTGCTCCGCCTATGGTGTGCACCGCAGTTTGAGCCACACCGCCCAGTCCATCCCCGCCCTGCCCGCGCTGAATCGTCCGTCGGCGCAAGCCGCGTTGCTTAACCTGCACGGCACGCTGGAGTTCCGCGATCTGTGGAGCTCGCTGCAGCATCTTTTCGAGGTCGTGGTGCCGCACGACACGCTGGTGATGTCGGTCAATTACCTGGACTGGAAACGGGAGACCTCGACACGCCGGCTCTCGTCGGCCAAGTCGCGGCACCCGCACGACGCCACGGCCAACCAGCTCGTGGCGCAGGAGGGCCGGGCGTTTTTTCAGCCGTTCCTCGACGCGCATCAGGGCATTCCCGTTTACCAGCACAGCCAGCTCGTGTCGGACCCGCGCAAGATCGAGCGGCACGCGTACTACCGACGCTACATGCAGCACTACGATTGGCGCTACTCGGCCCACCTGCTGTTCTGGCACGGCAAAGGCATCGAGACCTCCTTCGCCCTGCGGCGCCGCGCCGAGCAGGGCGATTTCACGCCCGCGGAGATGAAGGCGTTGCAGGCGGTGCACCCGCACATCCAGGTCGCCTTCGACCGCATGAAGATCTTCGAGCAGGAGCGCCAGCGCCGTCGCCTGCTCGAGAGTTTCTACCGGGCCAAGCCGGAGGCCGTGCTGTTCCTCGATTGGAACTTCGCGCCGATCTACACCTCGCAGGACGCCCTGGCGCTGTGCGCCGTGTGGAACCTCGGGCACGAGCGCGCCCGCAGCTACAGCCCGCAGGCGGTGTTCGCCATCCCGGCCGAGATCCAGGCCGCCTGCGACGATCTCCGCCGCGAATGGCAGAATCAGTCGATTCCGGCGTCAGCCCCCACCGGCGAGGCGAATCTGCCGGCGCGCCACGTGTTCGCCGCCCAGCCCGGCCACGAGGCGTTGATCAGCCTGCGCGCGGAGAAGGGCGGCACGCTGACGAAGCCGGTGTTCGTCGTCCGCCTGCGCATGAACGACCAGATCGTGCCCAGCCCGGCCGTCCTGCCCGCGCAGTCCCACGACCGCCTCCTGCACTTGCTCTCCCCCGTCGAACGCGAGTTGGCGGCGCTCGTCTGCGCCGGCCTCACCAACAAGGAAATCGCGCAACAGCTCCGCAAGACCGAGGGCAGCGTGAAGGTGCAACTCAGCGGGATCTTCCGGAAACTCCGCGTCGACAGCCGGGCGAAGCTGATCGTGGCGCTGCACTGAGCGGACAGGGTATCGTTGGCATTGAATCCTGAGGGCCGCGCGCTCAGCGTGGGCGGCATGATCAAGACCCCGTTGTTCTGCGCTTTGCTCCTGAGTTTCGCGTCTGTCCTTGTGGCTGATGATGCACCGGGGTCGGCGACCCCGGCTACAGTGATCGCCCCGCGGCCGGCGTTGGCGGACGGGCTTTATGTGGAATTTGTCACGCCGCGCGGGACGATCACGTGCGAGCTGTTCTTCGAAAAGACTCCGCTGACGGTGGCCAGCTTTGTCGGTCTCGCCGAGGGCAAGCTCGGGCCGAAACCGGGCACGCCATATTTCAACGGCCTCAAGTTCCACCGCGTCGTGCCCGACTTCGTCGTGCAGGGCGGCGACCCGCTCGGCACCGGCTCCGGCGGACCCGGCTATTCCTTCCCCGACGAGTTCGTGCCCGGGCTGCGCCATGACGACGTCGGCATCCTCTCCATGGCCAACGCCGGCCCCGACACCAACGGCTCGCAGTTCTTTCTCACCCTCAAGCCGGTCAACCGTCTCAACTACCTGCACAGCGTCTTCGGCCGCACCATCCACGGGCGCGAGATCCTGCCGCTGATCCAGAAGGACGACGTCATGACCGCGGTGAACATCCTGCGCATCGGCGCCGCCGCACAGGCGTTCCAGGCCGACGCCGCGACCTTCCAGGCCCTCGCGGCGGCGGCGAAGAAATTTCCTCAACTGCACTTCGACGACCCCGAGAGCCTGCTGCCGACGGATGTCCCGCGGGCGCGGTCCTTCAATTTCAAGCTGATCAACTTCGAGCGCGCCACGGGGCAGAAGATCTACGCCCGGGTCTACAGCGCATTCGAACCCGAGACCCCGGGCCAGCGGCCGATCGACGCCGTCAGCGACCTCGCCCGCCAGCTCGGCGTGCGCGACACGGGCATCCTCGCCGTGCGGTTTTCCGACACGGGCAAGTGGAGCCTCTGGATCGCCGACCGACTGATCCCCACCCTGATCGGCGGCCAGGTCCCGGCCGACCCCGCCGCGCGCGAGAGCGCGATCAAGGAGGCCAAGATGGCCTTCGTCGCCGCCGTCAACGCCCAGGGCGAGCAGTTCATCGCCGAGGCCACCAAGGCCGCGACCCCCGAGAAGCCGCTGACCGAGGCGCAGAAGGTGAAGCTGCACGTGGATGCCATGCTCGACGGGCTGATGGGGAAGTTTGAGACAGCTGGAAGGTAGGGCCCGACCTCCGGGCGCCACCCTGCCCGGTGCTTGCGGAATATTTTTAACCGCGCCACCCTTCCCTTCTGCCCTCATGCGCACCTTCATCATCCTCCTGCTCATTGGTCTCGGCCTGCTCACGCTCGCGCTCGTCGCCCGCTCGGGCATCCTCGCCCGCGACAATCCCGGCCGGCCCATCAACAGCGCCATGCGGCTCTCGATGGAGAACCGGGGCATCCCCGAGGTGACCAGCGAAGACGCGCTCCTGATCTCCCGCCAATACTCCAACGCCTCGCGCCTTAAGTCCGGCCTGATGTTCGTCCGCCGCACCGGCGGCACCGGTGAGCTTGCGAGCGTCGGCCAGGAGGTCGTCGTGCATTACGACGGCCGGCTGCTCGACGGCCGGCGTTTCGACAGCTCCTACGAGTCAGGCGTGCCGTTCACCTTCCGCGTCGGCGCCGGCCAGGTCATCCCCGGTTGGGACGAGGCTTTCCAGCTCATGCGCAAGGGCGACAAGCGCACGCTCATCGTCCCCTACTGGCTCGCCTACGGGGTCAATGGCCGCCCGCCGAAGATCCCGCCGCGGGCGACGCTGGTCTTCGACGTCGAGGTCCTCGACATTCGGTGACGCGCAGCGCTGCCGCATATCGCCTGCAAGCAGGCTCCTACCTCTGATAGACCATGACCCGGGCCGACCGCATTTTGTTGGCGGAAAAAACCGTGGCCGCGACGGTCAAGCACCTGCCCGCCGACCTGCGGCCGCTGGCGCAGGCAGTGCCGGTGTTGTACGAGCGCGAGCCCAAGGCAGACGTTCTGGCCGAGGGCTTCGAACCCGACATTCTCGGCCTCTTTTCCGGCAGTCCCCACGGCACCGAATTCGACGGCTCCCAGCCGTCCCCGCCGCGCATCCTGCTGTATATCGACAACCTCTGGGACTACGCCGAGGGCGACCCGGAGATCTTCCGCGACGAGGTCCGCCTCACCTACCTGCACGAACTCGGCCATTATTTCGGCTGGGACGAGGACGAACTGACCGCGCGGGGGTTGGAATAGACAAACCCCAATCCCTTTAACCACTAATGCACACTAATGGGCACTAATGGTTAGGGAATGAAGGGAGCGGCCGGACCAATTGGAGCACTGAAATGGATCCATTCCCACCATTCGTGTAGATTAGTGTGCATTAGTGGTTAACTGGTTCGGTTGCTTGGGAACCCCCTGCAATCCGCGCTTTCCAATCCGCTCCGGCCCTGCTTAGTGTCGGGGCAAAGTCTTACGTCCCACTCATGAAGAAAATCTTCCTCCTGTCCCTTTTTGCCTCCCTGTGCGCGGCGCTGCCGGCGTTTGCCGCCTCGCGCGGTGATTCGATCGAGAAGATCGAGTCCTGCGAGGCCATCCTGCAGGAGTTCATGGCCGACCCCGCCCTCGCCATCCCGCCCGAGGTCCTCCAGAAGGCCCGCGCCATCGTCATCGCCAACCAGGCCCGCGCCGGGTTCGTCCTCGGCGTGAAGGACGGCTACGCGACCATGATGGTGCGCCGGCCCGACAATTCCTGGAGCCTGCCGGTGATTCTCTCGTCCGGCGAGGGCAGCCTCGGCTTCCAGATCGGTTGGACGAGGATCGAGACGATCTACATCATCACCGACGACGCGACGCCGCGAATGTTCTTCCGCAACCGTTTCCACGTCGGCGTTGACGCCAAGGCCGTGGCCGGTCCCCGCTTCGCCGAGCGCGAGCACATCGACGACAAGATCCTCGCGAACCCCGTCCTCGTCTACACGCGCAACAAGGGCCTCTTCGCCGGCATCTCCGTCAAGAGCGGCTGGTTCGCCCGCAACGACGACGCGACCGACGCGCTGTACAACACCACCTTCACGCTCCCCGAGATCCTTTACAGCGACTGGCTGCAGGCGCCCGAGGATGTCGTGCCGCTGGTGAACCTGGTCAAGTCGCTCGCGCCCTGAGCGCATCCGCGGCCCCATGCCGGCCAACCCGATCCTTGGCAGCGGCGGGTTTCACCACGTCTGCGTGAAAACGCGGGACTGGGACGCCACGATGCGGTTTTACCGCGAGGGTCTCGGCTGCACCGAACGGATCGCCTGGAGCGAGGCGCCCAAGCGCGCCGTGATGCTCGACGGCGGCGACGGCAATTACATCGAGGTCTTCGAGGATCTTGCCTGGGCGCCGCCGCCCGAGGGTCCGATCCTTCACTTCGCGCTGCGCACCACCCGGATCGACGCGGTCATCGCCCACCTGCGCGCGCATGGCGTGAAGATCACCGTGGAGCCGCGCGACGTGACGATCGCCACGACCAACGGTGCCGGCCCCGTGCCGGTGCGCATCGCCTTCTGCGCCGGACCCAACGGCGAGAGCATCGAGTTTCTGCAGAACACGCTCACATGAGCGCAGCCCCGGGCACCCCTTCGCCCGGCCCGGGTCGGGTCGCGCTGGTCGCCGCCGGCGCCGTGGTGCTGCTGGGTTTCGCACTTTTCACCCTGGGCATGGTCGCCGGTCTGCGCGCCGATGGCCCGGCCCGCGACGCCGTGGCCCTTGGCCGCGCCGCCTGGCAGGTGGCCACGGCGGGGTTCCTCTGCACACTCGCCGGCGGCCTGTGGCTCCGGCGGCTGGTGCGATGAACGACCGGCCGATGGAGCGCGCCTTCAGCGCTTGAACATTGGGGAACGCCCACGACCTAGGGCGTTGCCCTAGGCTGATATGGCGCCGCGCCTTCGGCGCTCTGTCGTCACCGGGCCGAAGGCCCAACGCCATAATAGCCTGGGGCGAAGCCCCAGGGAAATCATTCGCACCATCGCCGAGGGCTGAAAGCCCGCCCCATCGCCGTCCCTACCCGCGCACCTCGCGCAGCCACGCGACCAACTCGGTCAACACCGCCTCGGCGACGATGGCCTGCACGTCGGTGCGCTTCGCGCCGTGACACTCGATGAAACCGTGCCGTACGCGCGGCTTCGCCCGGCCCTGTTGCCACGCCACCGCCCACCAGGCATGCGGGACCGCGACGCCGTCGGCAGGCGAAGGCTCGGCAAAGCCCGTGGTCGCAACCGCCACCTTTGCGCCGAAATGCTTCAACGCCCCGACGGCCATCTGTTCGGCGACCGCCGCCGACACGCAATTGACCTTCTTCGCCGCGGCGCGGTTCACGCCCAGCAGGCGCACTTTCTGGTCGAGCGAGTAGGCGGTCACACCGCCGCGGAAATACGCCGACGACCCCGACACGGCCGCGATGCGCGCCTGCACGTGACCGGCCGTCAGACTCTCGGCCGCCGCCAGGGTGAGCTGCGGGCGGCGCAGCATCAGCGTCTTCAGCTCTGCCGCGACGCGATTCATTTGAGTTCCACTCCCACGGGACAGTGATCGCTGCCCATGACGTGCGGCTCGATCCAGGCCCGCTTCAGGCGCGGCTGCAACGCCGCCGACGCCATCACGTAATCGATGCGCCACCCGATGTTGCGCTCGCGCGCGCCAGCCCGGTAGGTCCACCAGCTGTAGTGGCCGGGGCCCTTTTCGAACTGCCGGAAGGTGTCGATGAATCCGGCTTTGAGATAGTCGCGAAAACCCGCGCGCTCCTCGTCCGAAAAACCGGGGTTGCCCACATTCTCCTTTGGTCGGGCGAGATCGTTCTCCTCGTGGGCGACATTGAGGTCGCCGCAGAAGAGCACCGGCTTTTTCTTCTCGAGCTTGCGCGCGTGGGCCAGCAGGGCGCGGTCCCAGGCCTGACGAAAACCGAGGCGCACGAGCTCCGGCTGCGCGTTCGGCACGTACACGCCGACGACGTAGCAGTCGTCGAATTCAGCCGTGATCGCCCGCCCCTCCGCATCGTGCTCGGGCGAGCCGATGCCCAAGGTCACGGAGTGCGGTTTGCGGCGGATGAAAAGCGCGGTGCCGCTGTAGCCCTTCTTGACCGCGGCGTTCCAGATCGGTGTGTAGCCCTTGGGCCAGGTCACGTGCTGGATGTCGCCCTCGGTCGCCTTGACCTCCTGCAGGCAAATTACGTCCGCCTGGGCCGCCTGCATCCAATCGAGCAGCCCCTTGCCCAGGGCCGCCCGCACGCCGTTGACGTTCCACGAGAGGAGTTTCATGCGCGGGAGAGTCTCACGGCCGAGCCGCCACGGCGCCACCTTTTTTCGGGTATGACAAGCATGACCGTGCTTCGGATTGCGTCCCCGGGGACATTCCCCGAGGCTGCGCGGTCAACCGCATGTCCGTCTTCAAACATATTCCGCTGGGCCGGCCCATTCCCGACACGCCGCACGCTGTCTCCTGCAGCCTGCCGACCATGCAGTCCGTGCACGGCTACGAGCGGAAAGATCCGGCGATCATCCGCCAACTCACCACGGGCTATCCGCGCTTCGTGGTGCACCCCTTCTCCCTGCAGCTGGCGCAGCATTTCCGGGCGGCACCCGAGCTTGCCGGCCGCACGCTTTGGCTTACGTCGTCGGCCCGCATGGCCACGGCCCTCGTCGTGCACCTCGGCCGGGTCGCGTCCGCCCTCGGCGTGACCGTGCCCCCGGCGCCGTTTCATGCCGCGGGCGTCCACGGAGTGTCCCACCCCGATTCGCCCGCGCTCGCCGCCGCAGCAAAGGTTTACCTTCAGAACTGCGGCGGGTTCCTCTCGGCCCGCGAGGCCGAGGACCGCCTGCTCGCGCTCGGCCTCATCCCGGCCCTCCACCCCGAGGAGACCTTTGCCGGCGACGCGGCTGCGGAGGTGCACCACCACCTGCGCCGCGTGCTGCCGGCCGCGGGCGCGGACGACCTCATCCTCGCGAACAGCGGCATGAACGCCATCTGGGCCGCCTTCCTGGCCGTCGCCGAGATCCAGGCCGCGCGCGGCCGCACAGTCTGGCTGCAGCTCGGCTGGCTGTACCTCGACACGATCGCGATCCTGCAGAAATTCACGGCGACGCCGGCCGACTACGTGTACGTCCGCGACGTCGCCGACCTTGACGCCCTCGCCCGCATCTTCGCCGCGCACGGGGCCAAGATCGCCGGCGTCATCGCCGAGGTGCCGACCAACCCGCTCATCCAGACGCCCGACCTCCCCGCCCTTGCCGCCCTCTGCCGGCAGCATGGCGCGAGGCTGATCGTGGATCCCTCGATCGTCTCGGTCTGGAACGTCGACGTGCTCCCGCACGCCGATGTCGTGACCAGCAGCCTCACCAAGTACACGGCCAGTGACGGCGACATCCTGGCCGGGCTTTGCGCGATCAATCCCGCCGGCCCCGACGCCGCCGCGCTAAGGAAGAAAATCGCAGCGCACGCCGAGCCGCCCTACACCCGCGACCTCGCGCGCCTCGCCGTGGAAATCGGGCAGACCGATGCCGTGCTGGCCAAGATCCATGCCGGCACAGCCAAGGTCGCCGCCTTCCTCGCCACGCACCCGGCCGTGAAGGATGTGTTCTGGGCGCGGCATCCCGCCGGGGCGGCCAACTACCGCCGCCTCGCGCGCGGGGCCGATGCCACGGGCGGCATGATCACCTTCACCCTCCGCGAGATCGGCAGCCTCGCGCAGGTCTACGACCGCCTGCGCCTGCCCAAGGGTCCGAGCTTCGGCATGAAGACGACGCTCATCTGCCCCTTCATGTATCTCGCGCATTACGACCTCGTCACCACCGCCGCCGGCCTGGCCGAGCTCGCCGCGAGCAAGCTCGACGCCGACCTCCTCCGCCTGTGTGTCGGCACCGAGCCGCCGGAAGACATCATCGCCGCGTTGGCGGAGGCGCTGGGGTGAGGGTTCGCATCCGGGCATGACCGCGCCGCACTGCCTCCTCGAGGTGAAGGTCTCGCCCAATGCCCCGCGCAGCGCGATCGCCGGTTGGCTGGGTACCGCGCTGAAGGTCAAGGTCAAGGCCCCGCCCGTCGAGGGGCGGGCGAACGCCGCGTTGTGTGAATTTCTCGCCGAACAGCTCGGCCTGCCGAAACGCGCCGTGACCGTCGCGACGGGCGACACGAGTTCGCGCAAGCGCGTGCGCATCGACGGCCTCGACCTCGCCACCGTCCGCCAGCGCTGCGGCGGGAGCGGGGAACAACGCTCAACGCCACCGGAGGCGCGGCAACGGTAGGCCGCGAGCTTGCTCGCGCTTGGCCGGCATGCGCACGCGCAACCAGCGCCCGCAAGCGGGCTGCCTACCACAGCCCGGTTTGTTCCACTTCAGCGTTGAGCGTTAAGCGTTCAGCGGTGAGCGTTCCCTCCCCATGAGCTCCCTCCCGACCCAATTCGCCGGCGTCACCGCCGTAACCAAGGCCAACGTGTATTTCGACGGCAAGGTCGTCAGCCACACGATCCTGATGCCCGACGGCGCGAAGAAGACCCTCGGCCTCATCTACCCCGGGAGCTACCACTTCGGCACCGGCGTCCCGGAGCGCATGGAGATCGTCGCCGGCACCTGCCGCGTCACCCTCGACGGTGCGACCGCGGAGAAGGAATACGGCGCCGGCACCCACTTCGACGTCCCCGGCAAGAGCGGCTTCACGATCGCGGTGCCGGAGGGCATCTGTGAGTACATCTGTTCGTTCCTCTGAACCGGGTCGATCTACCAAACCGTTTTACAGGAGGGAACGAAGAGAGCAGAGGCACCAAGCGATCAGATCTCTGCGCCCTCTGTTTCCTCCGGTGAGATGAATTGGGTCCCTATTCGCGTCCCTTCCCTCCCTTTGCCATTGGCAATTTCCCGCGGGCCTGCTTGATCAGCGCCTTGCCGTGAACGACTCCGCCGCCACCTCCGTCCCGAACGTCCTCGCCGAGCGTTACGCGTCGGCCGCCATCAAGTCCATCTGGTCCCAGCACGGCCGCGTCGCCCTCGAGCGCGACTTCTGGATCGCCGTCATGAAGGCGCAGCGCGACCTCGGCGTGCCGATCCCGGCGGAGGCGATCAAGGACTACGAGAAGGTGAAGGACCAGATCGACCTCGTTTCCATCGCCAAGCGCGAGCGCGTCACGCTCCACGACGTGAAGGCGCGCATCGAGGAATTCTCCGACCTCGCCAAGCGCCAGTTCATCCACCTCGGGCTCACGAGCCGCGATCTCACGGAGAACGTCGAGCAGCTCCAGGTCTTCCGCTCGCTGAAGGTCGTCCAGTTCAAGGCCGCCGCCGCCCTCCTCGCCCTCGCGCGCCAGGCCGAGGCGCACCGCGACCTCATGCTCACGGGCCGCACGCACAACGTGCCCGCCCAGCCCACGACCCTCGGCAAGCGTCTCGCGATGTTCGGCGAAGAACTGCTCGGCGCCTGCACGCGCCTCGACGAATTGATCGAGCGCTACCCGGTCCGCGGTCTCAAGGGCGCCGTCGGCACGCAGCTCGACCAGCTCACGCTCCTCGGGGGCGACACCAACAAGGTGGACCAGCTCGAATCCCGCATCATCAAGCACCTCGGCTTCCGCGCCTCGCTCGGCACGGTCGGCCAGGTCTACCCGCGCAGCCTCGACTACGAGGTCGTCACCGCCCTGCACCAGGTCGCCGCCGCCGCCGCCAGCTTTGCCACCACCCTTCGCCTCATGGCCGGCCAGGGCCTGCTCACCGAAGGTTTCCAGGAGGGGCAGGTCGGCTCGTCCGCGATGCCCCACAAGGTCAACGCCCGCAACTGCGAACGCATCTGCGGCTTCGCCACCATCATCGGCGGCCACGTGACCATGACCGCCGGCCTCGCCGGCCACCAGTGGAACGAGGGCGACGTCTCCTGCTCGGTCGTGCGCCGCGTGGCGCTGCCCGACGCGTTCTTCGCCATCGACGGCCTGCTGGAGACTTTCCTCACGGTGCTGCGCCAGATGGACGTCTTCCCTGCCGCGATCGCCGCGGAAAACGAGCGCAACCTCCCCTTCCTCGCCACGACCACGATCCTCATGGAGTCGGTCAAGCACGGCGCCGGCCGCGAGACCGCGCACGAGGCGATCAAGGAGCACGCCCTCGCGGCGGCCAAGGCCCTGCGCACGGGTGGCGACGCCGACCTCCTCAGCCGCCTCGCCGGCGACAAGCGCATCGGCCTGAGCAAGAAGGCCCTCACGGCCATCCTCGCCGAGAGCCACCGCTTCGTCGGCGCCGCCCCGCATCAGGTCGACGCCTTCGTCGCCAACGTGAAACCGCTCGGCCGCCGCTTCAAGGGCGCCGCGGATTACCAGCCGGGCAGGTTGTTGTGATACCGGATTGGGGATTGCAGATACCGGATAGGACTCCGGACACCTGATAGGTTGCCACGGAAACTGATGGTGCAGGTCAGCCGCTCGGCCTGACCGCCCCTTTCGGTAGGTCGCCGATATCCCCGTCTCCCAAAGCTTTCCGGCCTCCGGTATCCGCTATCCGCAATCCCAGGTCCCTCCGCGTTCCCGCGATTTCCCGGCCTTTTGCCCCTGCCTGCCGAAATTAGGGTTTGCCTCCCCTCACGGGCACCCGCTTTTGTGTCCCCTCACGTTCTCTTAAACCTTTACCAATTCTGTCATGGCTGAACTCGTAGGCAATGTTCTGGTGGGCCAGTCCGGTGGCCCCACCTCCGTCATCAACGCCAGCGTCGCCGGCATCATCGCCGAAGCGCTGAACCATGAATGCATTGAGGAAATTTACGGCGGCCTCAACGGCGTCCTCGGCATTTTGCATGAGGACCTCATCGACCTCGCCGCCGAGTCGCAGCAGCAGATCCGCGCCCTCAAGCACACCCCCGGCGCCGCCCTCGGCACCTGCCGCTACAAGCTTAAGAAACAGGCCGATTTCGAGCGCGTCCTCGAGGTCTTCAAGACCCACAACATCCGCTACTTCTTCTACATCGGGGGCAACGACTCCCAGGACACCGCCGACAAGATCTCCAAGCTCGCCCAGCAGCAGGGCTACGAGCTCCGCGTGATCGGCGTGCCGAAGACGATCGACAACGATCTCGCCGTCACCGACCACTGCCCCGGCTACGGCAGCGTGATCAAGTACCTTGCCACGACCGTCCGCGAAGTCGCCTGCGACAGCGAGGCCATGGGCCAGGGTGACCTCGTCTCCATCATCGAGGTCATGGGCCGCAGCGCCGGCTGGATCGCCGCCGGCGCCGCCCTCGCCAAGCGCCGCGACCACCCGCACGATCCCCCGCACCTCATCCTCCTCCCCGAGGTCCCGTTCGACCAGGCCAAGGTCCTCGAGGACGTGAAGCGCGTCCTCAAGCGCGAGAAGTTCTGCTCCATCGTCGTCGCCGAGGGCCTCGTCGATGCCGACGGCAACTACCTCGCCGCTGACGGCAAGACCGACGCCTTCGGCCACGCCCAGCTCGGTGGCGCCGGCGACATCCTAGCCGACATCATCACCACCAATATTGCCGGCGTGAAGGTCCGCGTCGCCAAGCCCGGCCTCGTCCAGCGCGCCGCCGCGCACGCCGCCTCCAAGACGGATGTCGACGAGGCCTACCTCGCCGGCCAGGCCGCCGTCCTCGCCGCCATCCGCGGCGAGACCGACAAGATGGTCACGCTGCTCCGCGGCGACGCCGACCACTACACCGTCGAGACCGGCCTCGCCCCGCTGAGCGACATCGCCAACGGCGTGAAGAAGCTCCCGCGCGAGTGGATCAACGAGGACAACGTCTCGATGAACTTCCAGTTCCTGCGCTACGCCCAGCCCCTCATCCAGGGCGAGGTCGCGCTGCCGCACGACAACGGCCTCCCGGTCTACGCCCGCCTCGACAAGGTCCGCGTCGACAAGACCCTCCCCGCCTACGGCGTCGGCGAGTAAGGCGGAGTCGAAGTCACAAGTTTAGGTTGAAGAGCCCCGGTTTTCCGGGGCTCTTTTTTTTACCACGGATTGCACGGATTTCACGGATCCGGCGGATGAAGCTCAGATGAATGGCCGCAAAAAGCACAAGAGGCACAAAAAATCTCCGTACTTTTGTGCCTCTTGTGCCTTCTGTGGCTATCCAACCACGTTGCATCCGCCTAATCCGTGAAATCCGTGTAATCCGTGGTTCAAAAACTCAGCCCCGCCCGTCTCTGCGTTCGCCGTTGACCAGAAACGGTTCCGCAAAAGCGGCCAACTTGCCATCGGGCCGCCGCAGCGGTTCGGCGGAGTACTGCGGGAGATAAACGCGACGCCAGTTGGGCGTCGTGTTGAAGCCGCTGCGGTGCAGGACCGTGCTTGAGAAGCACGCGATGCTGCCCGCCGGCGCGATCACCGCGTCGCCCGGGTCGGGGCCGAAGTAGCCCTCGAGGTCGTTGCTCACCGGATTCTTGGTGTGCGGCACGACCTCGCGCGTGCCGGCGCGGGAATACGGGAGCAGGTACACGGTGCCGTTGGCCTCGGTCACGTCGTCGAGCGTCACCCAGCAGGTGAGATACGGCCGGTGCGGCGTGCCCACGTAGGCCGAGTCCTGGTGCCAGCTGAACTTCGAACCCTTCTCGGGACCCTTCACGACGAACTGCTCCCAGAAGAGATAGGCGTTGTCGCCGAGCGTGGCGCGGCAGACCTCGGCCATCAGGTCGCTGTAGATGAACTCCGTGAGCCGAGTGCCCTGGTGCCGGTTGGCGATGAAGTAACGGTTGCCCTTGATGTTGATGCCCTGCTGCGTGACGCCCGCCGCGTCCATCTCGGCATCGAACGCCGCGATGAAATTCATGCACTCCTCGCGCAGCAGCGCCAAATGCGCCGCCGGCACGACCCCCTTCAGCAGGAACCAGCCCTCGTCCCGAAACTGCCGGCGGTCCTGGTCGGAGATCAACGACGGAGATGGGGTGCTCACGTCGTCGTCACGGCAACGTACGGCTCCTCATGCAGGTCGGGGGCGCGTTTGCCGGCGAGGAGCTGCCACCAGACGCGGGCGCAGGTGATCACGACGGTGGCCACGAGCACCAAAAAGGCGCCAGTGACGACGGCGTTGACCTGGTTGTTGAACAACAACTGGCTCCACTGCTTGACCTGCGTCGCCGTGCCGCCGGCCTCGAGCTTGGCCGCGAAGTCGCGCGCGGCGCTGAGGAAACCGAGGCGCGGGTCGGCGCTGAAGATCTTCATCCAGCCGGCCGTCATCGTGACCGACAGCAGCCAGGCCAGCGGCGCCAGCGTCACCCAGAGGTAGCGCGTGCGACCCATCTTGATCAGCACCGTCGTGCCGAGGGCCAAGGCGATGACCGCGAGCAGCTGGTTCGCCACGCCGAAGATCGGCCAGAGCGAGTTGATGCCGCCCAGCGGATCCACCACGCCCTGGTAAAGGAACCAACCCCAGGCCGCCACGAAGAGCGTGGTCCCGAGGAGATTGCCCGCGAACGAACGCGTGTCCGCCAGCGGCTTGAACAGGTAGCCGAGCATGTCCTGCACGATGAACCGCCCCACGCGCGTGCCGGCGTCGATCGTCGTCAGGATGAACAGCGCTTCGAACATGATCGCGAAGTGGTACCAGAGCGCCAGGGCCGCCTTGCTGCCGAGCACGCCGGCGAACATGTGCGCCATCCCGACCGCAAAGGTCGGGGCGCCGCCCGTGCGGCCGATCATCGTCTTCTCGCCCACGCTCGCCGCGAGGTCGGCCATCTGTATCTCGGTAACGGGATAGCCGAGCGCCGTGACCTTGGCCACGACCGCAGCCGGCTCGCCCTTCAGGTTGATCGCGAAGTATTCGCCCGGCTCCATCGCGCAGGCCGCGATCAGGGCCATGATGCCCACGAGCATCTCGGTGACCATCGCCCCGTAGGCGATGACGCGGATGTCCTTTTCCCTCGCCAGCAGCTTCGGCGTCGTGCCCGAGGCGATGAGCGAGTGGAAACCCGAGACCGCCGCGCAGGCGATCGTGATGAAACAGAAGGGGAACACCGGACCCGCAAACACGGGGCCCGTGCCGTCGATGAACTGCGTCACCGCCGGCATCTTGAGCGTCGGCGCAAGGATGACGATGGCCACGCCCAGCGCCGCCACCGTGCCGATCTTCATGAAGGTGCTGAGGTAGTCGCGCGGCGCGAGCACCAGCCACACCGGCAAGATCGAGGCCAGCAGGCCATAACCCATGATCCACCAGGCGAGCGTCGTGCCCTTGAGCGTCAGCCATTCCTCCAGCGCCGAGCCGTGGATGTACTGCCCGCCCCAGACCGAGGCCAGCAGCGCGATCACGCCGAGGGCGCTGATCCAGCCGAGGCCCTTGCCGCCGCCAAACCGCATGGCGCAACCCATGGCCACCGCGATCGGCATCGTCATCGCGATGGTGAAGAGACCCCACGGACTCTCCGCGAGCGCGTTGACCACCACGAGCGCCAGCACGGCGAGCAAAATCGTCATGATGCCGATGATGCTGATGAGCGCGATCATCCCGGCGAAGGGGCCGACCTCGTCGCTCACCATCTGGCCGAGCGACTTGCCGCGCCGGCGGATGGAACAGAAAAGAATCACCGAGTCGTGCACCGCGCCGCCCAGCGTCGCCCCGACGAGCATCCACAGCAGGCCGGGCATGAAGCCGAACTGCGCCGCCAGCACCGGGCCGACCAGCGGCCCCGGGCCCGCGATGGCCGCGAAGTGATGGCCGAAGACGATCCACTTGTTCGTCTTCACGTAGTCCTTGCCGTCCTCGTTCACGACCGCCGGCGTCGCCCGCAGGTCGTCGAGCGTGAGGACCTTGGCCATCAGCCAGGCCGAGTGGAACCGGTAGGCGACCGCAAAGACGCAGACCGATGCGACGACGACCCAGAGGGCATTGACGGGCTCGCCCCGCGACCAGGCCAGGGATGCGAGCGACACCACCGCCAGCGTGACAACCGCCGCCCAGCCGAGCGTGCGCAACCAAAGGGGAAGCTTCTTCATGGGGGTTCTACGCCGAATTTCGGCCCCATAGACCTGCGCACCGGGACAACGTGCGGCAACCGTAAATTGCGGGTTTCCGGCTTTGCCGCCACCGCCCGATTCGCTCAGACATTCAAGTTCCGAACCTCCGCATGTCCGCCTCCCCCATCCGCCGTGTGATCGTCGTCTTCAAGACGCACCTCGACATCGGGTTCACCGCTTCGGCGCGGTCCGTCCTGCGTTCCTACCGCACGCAGTTCATCCCCAAGGCGCTCGCGACGGCGCAGGCGCTGCACACGGCCGGCGGACCCGAGCGCTTCGTGTGGACCACCGGCTCGTGGCTCATCCACGACTACCTGGAGAACGCGACGCCGGCAGCGCGCCGGGCCATGGAGTCCGCCATCGCCGCGGGCGACATCGCCTGGCATGCGCTGCCCTTCACCTGGCATACGGAGCTGCTCGACGCCCCGCTCACCGATGCCGGCCTCGCCATCGCGGCGCGGCTCGATGCCCGGTTCGGCCGCCGCACGATCGCCGCCAAGATGACCGACGTGCCCGGGCACACCCGCGGACTGATCGCCCCGCTGGCCCGCGCCGGCGTGCGCTTCCTGCACGTTGGCGTCAACCACGCCACGCCGGTCCCGCAGGTCCCGCCGCTGTTCCGCTGGCGCAACGCCGCCGGGGCCGAGGTCGCTGTCGCCTACTCCGGCGACTACGGCGAGCCCGTGACGTTCCCCGGCTTGCCCGTCGTCCTGCACTTCGCGCACACCTACGACAACAAGGGCCCGCAGACCGCCGACGAGATCCGCGCCCTCTTTGCCCGGCTGCGGAACGAATATCCGGGGGCGACGGTAACCGCCGGCTCGATGGACGACTTCGCCCGCGAGCTTGAGGCCGTCTGGTCGCGCCTGCCTGTCGTCACCGCCGAGATCGCCGACACGTGGATCCACGGCGTCGGCAGCGACCCGTGGAAAGTCGCCCGTTTCCGCGAGCTCGCCGCGGTGCACCGCACCGCCCTCGCGGCTGACCCCGGTCTCGCGGACGATTCCCGCTTCCAGCGCTTCGCCGAGAACCTCCTGCTCGTCGCCGAGCACACCTGGGGCCGCGACATGAAGACGGTCCACCCGCCTTCGCGCACGCATCCCGAGTGGCGCATCCTCACTCCCGGCCGCTGGCGCACGACAGACTTCCGCCGCGACCGCGCCGCCGGGGTCTTCGCCGCCAAGGAATTCTCCTGGCGCGAGCAACGCGGCTACCTCAACCACGCCGTCGCCGCCCTCCGCGGCACGCCGCTTATCGGCCCCGCGCGGCGCGCCCTCGCCGCCTGCGCCGCCCGGCGACCGCGCACGGCCGGCATGACCCGGCTGACCGGACTCCGCGGCAAGATTGCCGGCCACACCGTGGCCTTCGAACCGAGCACGGGCGCACTTGTCCGGTGGACGACGCCCGCCGGACAGACGCTTGCCGACCGCTCGCATCCGCTCGGCCATTTTCACTACCAGATCTTCTCTCCGGCCGACGTGGAACGCTGGTACGAGGTCTATCCCGTCAACAAGGAGGTGACCGGCAGCTGGGCTCGGCCCGATTTCACCAAGCACGGCTACGAGAAACTCCGCGGCATCCGCGCGCAGCGCTGGTCCGGCCGGGTGACCGGCGCCTGGGTCGAGTCCGACGACCACCGCGGCCGGGTGGTGCTCCGCCTCGCGCCACCCGCAGTCGCCAATCGTGACTTCGGTTGTCCGCGCGAGGTGTTCATCACATGGACCTTCGCCGCCGATCCGGCGACGCCCACAACGGTGACGCTCCAGGGGTTCGGCAAATCCGCGTGCCGCATCCCCGAAGCCGCCTGGTTCAGCTTCACGCCGCGGCTCCGCCGCCCGTCAGCCTGGCGCCTGATCAAAACGGGCGAGACCATCGACCCCCGCGACGTCGTCCGCCGCGGCAATCGCCGCCTGCACGGCGTTGAGACCGTGGTTCACCCCAACCTCACCATCCGCCCGCACCACACCCCGCTCGTGCGCCTCGGCGAGCCCACGCTCTACGATTTCCGCCAGGACCCGCCCGACCTGCGCGGCGGCCTGCACTTCAACCTCGTGAACAACACGTGGGCCACGAACTTCGTGCAGTGGACGGATGACGATGTGAGATTCGAATTCACGTTGACCGCAGGATTGTAGAACAGGACTCCAATTCCCCCTCAATCAGCAAGACTTGGTCTCACGCGGAGGCGCGGAGAACGCAGAGATTATTTTACGCCCTCCGCGTCCTCTGCGTCTCTGCGTGAGGTCAAATTCGCAACAAATAGAAGCGCACGGCATTCCCGCCCTACAATCCACGCTCAGTTCAACCGATAGATCCGTCCTGCGTTGCCCGTGCCGATGGCGGCCTGCTCGTGGGGGCTCAATTCGCCGAGCAGTTCCGCCGTCGCCTCGAACCACGCCTGCAGGTTCGGGCTCACCGGCCAGTCGGTGCCCCAGAGCATCCGCTCCGGATAGAAGCACTCCATACAGTGCGCGAAATACGGCCGCACCTGTGGCGTCAGCGGTTGCTTCGGATCGGCCAGGCTGCCGAGACCGGAGAATTTGCAAGCGACGTTCGACCGCGCGGCGAGTTGCTTGATACCCTCCCGCCAGGCCTCGAAGTCGCCGCCGCCGGCGATGTCGGGCGCCGCGGCATGGTCGAGGACGAACTGCGTCTGCGGACACGCCGTCACCAGCGCCGTGACGAGCGCGAGCTGCCGCGGACGCACGCACAAGTCGAAGGTGAGTTCCCGGGCCGCCAGCAGGCGCAGGCTCTCCGCCAGCACCGGCGATTCCAGCACGGCGTCCGGCTGCGTGTGCAGCACGCGGCGCAGCCCGCGCACGCGCGCCTCGCTGGCAAGACGATCCAGTTGAGCCGCGAAGCCCGGCAGTTCCGGCGTCGCCCCGGCCACGATCGCGTAAAGCGGCGGCTCGCCGCGGTCGCGGTTGGCCAGCTGCGCGGACCATTCCGTCTGATCGGGCTGCTCCGCCGCCGGCACATCGGCTTCCATGAACATCAGCGCCGACACCTTCACGTGGCTCCGCACACGACCCACGGCCTCGCGGTAGTCCTCGATGCTGAACCGCCGCTGCAACGCCGGCTTGCCGGCGCACCAAGCATAGGTGAACCGCTCCGGATGCAAGAGGTGGACGTGGGTGTCGATGAGATCCATGGAAGAAGGAAACACGATTTAACCACGGATTACACGGATATCACGGATGAAACCAAAGTATCGGCCTCATCCGCCTGATCCGTGAAATCCGTGTAATCCGTGGTTCAAAGATCAGACCGAACCGAGGTAATTGCCCCAGGTCAGCGTGAGCACGGCAACCAGCAGGACGGTGAAGGCGGTGACGAGCATGAGTTTGGTGAACGCCGTGCACCCGCTCCATTCGCGCAGCACGACGCCGACCGAGGCGCTGACAAGCACGAGCATCGTCATGTGCAGCGCCCACGAGGAGAACGCGAAGCTGCCCATGCGCGTGTGGCCGAGGCCGTAGAAGAAGAACTGCCCGTACCACAGGCAGCCGGTGAGCACGGCCATCGCCCAGTTGAGCCGGAGGCGTCCGACCGGCGCGCCCGGTTCGGCCCGCACCACCTCGCCGATCGTGCCGTTGCGGTAGTGGAGGACGAGGCAATAGACCGCGGTCGTCACGAAGGCCCCGGTGTTCGAGAAGATGTAGATCACGTTGCCCTGGAACTCACCCGCACCGTAGCGCGCGGCGACGTCGGCGATCGGCTGCCCCGCCTGCAGCGAAAAGCCGTACACCGCCGACAAGATGCCCGCCAGCACGCACAAGGCGATGCCCTTGGCGAAGTGGAACTCCCCCGCCCCGGGTCCGCCGGCCGCGAGGTTCCGTTCCTTCATGCGGCCGGCCCAGCCCACGAGCAAAATGCCCGCCGCGCCGATCGCCACACCGATGAGCACGATGCCGCCGCCGGGTTTGGCGAGGATCAGGCCGATTTCGCCGGCCACCAGCGGACCCGCCAGCGTCCCGAGCACGCAGGAGATGCCGATCGCGAGTGCATAGGTGAGCGAGAATCCGATGTAACGGATCGCCAGCCCAAACGCCGTGCCGCCCACTCCGTAGAGCACACCCAGGAAAAACGAGCGCATCATCGCGTCGCGGGGTGCCGCGGCGAGCACCTCGCTGAGATGCGGGATCGTCCACCACGCGCCGAGCAGGGGCAGCAGCAACCAGCAGAACGTGGCCTGCACGAGCCAGTAGGTCTGCCAGGACCAGCCGCGCACTTGCTTCTGCGGCGTGTAGCACAGCGCGGCCGAGGTCGCGCCGATGCCGTGCAAAATGACACCAAGGAGGGGATTGGGGGTGACGCTCATGGATTGGGGAAAGGCTGCGAGAGAACCACTGATGGGCACTGATGAACACTGATTAAAACCGCGAAGGACGCGAGGGGACGCGAAGACCAGACCTTTCTTACAGGAGGAAACAGAGGGAACAGAGCCTGGGTTAACCTCCGTTTCCTCTGTTGCCTCCTGTAAATCGGTTCGGTTTCGCGTCCCTTCGCGTCCTTCGCGGTTTCAAGACTGTCTTCATCGCGCCGGGTATTCGCGGTACAGCGCGTTGAGCTTCTCGAGCGCCTGCTGCGGGGTGATCTCGCCGCCCAGGGCGGCCACCACGTGGACCGGGGCCTTGATCTGGAAATCGATGTAGCCGTCGAACCGCGACCGCATGTACGCGTGCTCGATCACGGGCAGCGTGTCCGTGAAGAAATTGCCCGTCTGCCGGTTGTTTTCCGCGTCGAGCCACGCCCGTCGATGCGCCGGCTGGCCGCCGCCGGCGGTGTAGAGACCGGTCTGCGTAGCGCCGTCCGCCACGAACTGCGCATAGGTCAGCGCCGCGTCGCGGTGCTTGGTCTGCGCTGAAACCGCCAGGCCCGTGCCGCCGAGGGTGCATGTGAGCGTCCGCCCGTTGCGCGCGACCAGCCCGCCGAATTTCAGCCGGTGCGCGGCGTAGCCGGTCTTCGCGTAGTTCGAATACCCGTAGGCGAACGGGCAGTAGGCCTCGCGGTCCTGCGCGGCCAGCCATTCCCAGGTGCGGATCGGATTGCGCGTGTAGCCATCCGGATGGCACGCGTCGGCGAGTTCCTTGATCGCCCGCAGCGCGGCCACGCCCACGGGGTCGGATACGATGCGCGTCTTGTCGGGGCCGAATGGCACCTCGCCTTCGTTCACGCAGAACGCGTAGAAATACATCAGGCAATCGATCGGCCATCCGCAGAAAGCGACGCGGCCCCGGCGGGCCAGCGCGAGGAGTTCGTCCCAGGTCTGCGGCACCCGCTCCCCGGCCGCGGCGAGAACGTCCTCGCGCCAGCCGGCGATGGGAGCGGCCGCATCGATCGCGAGCGCCCACTGCGAACCGTCGATCTGATACGAGGCGTGCGAGGCCCCGGTGCTGTTCGCCGCCTGGTCGCGGAGAAAATCCGCCGGGAGGTGCTGCTCCAGCGGGAGGAACAACCCGTGCGTCGCGGCCTCGCCCATCGACGGATGGTCCACGACGAGCAGGTCGAAGCGCTGCGCGAGCGACGCGATGGATTCATCCGCGAACGCCTGCAGCGTGCGCCGCTCCCACACGATCTCCACGTCGGGGCGGAGCTCGTGCCAGCGCTGCGCCGTGGCCACCATCGGGCCGTAGCCGCGCATGTGGTTCCAGGTGATCCCGCGGAGAAGGGTGCTCATGGCAGGGGGCGGCCAAGAGCTTCGCGGGCCGACCTCGTGACACGAGCCAATTTTAGGCTCTACTCTTTCTCGGTCCTCGCCTTACTCCGGTGCGACGTAGCCCTTCGGGCCGCCGATGGCCATGAAGCGGTAGTACACCACCAGGCTCAGCAGCAGCGCGATGAACGCCATGAGACTGCTCAGGCCGAAGGTGTAGCGGTAATCGTGGCCCAGCAGGTCGAGCAAGATGCCGAGAATGGGACCGAAGGCCACGTTGCAGACCGACAGCAGAATGCCGCCGGCCGCAGCGAACTGGGCAAACTTCAGCTTGGGAAAGAGCATCTGCCCCAAGGCCGCCGTGCCGGTGAAATAGCAGCCGGACAGGACCACATGGGCGAAGAAGACCGCGCCGAAGGTCTCGGGTCCCGAGATCCAGAAATAGCCCGCGCCCATGATGACGCCATATACCGCCAGGGCGCCGATGCCCATGCGCGTGGCGTGGAAACGGTCGGCCATCCAGCCCAGCGGATAGGCCAGCACGAGCGAGCAGGCGTACGTGACCACGATGTACCGCCCGTAAGTGGTCATGGTCATGCCGAAGCTTTCCGCCGCATAGACGCTGAACAGATTGATCGGCACGAAGCACATGGCCGACAGCGCCATCGAGGCGAAGACCCACCAGTAGTAGGCGTGCGAGAAGCAGTCGCGGCTGTAGGACTTGATCGCCGCCACGACGTGTCCGCCCTTGCCATCCTCCACGGGCTCCGGCGGCGGATAGTCGCCCTCCTTCACCATGAAGCACATGAGCACCACGCCGACGCCGTAGAGCAGGCCGATGCCCACGAGGATCGGCATGAAGTACTCCTTCGCGTGGCCGATCAGGAAATAGTTGAAGAGCATCCCGGTGAACAGGCTCACCGCGCGGAACATGCCGAAGAACCGGCCGATGAGCTCCCGCGGTACGACGTCGTTGATGAGGCCGCCGAAGACCGCGTTGGCCGCGACGGTCGCGAATTCGAACAGGGTCCACGACAAACCCAGCACCGTGATGATGGTCAGGTTGAGCTTGTTGGGCGCCCAGCCCATCTCGGTGTGGATCCACGTGCCGATCCACGGGCTGAAGGCCAGGCCGCACATCGCGGCGGTCGCGATCGGCGAGGTGATGAGCAGGTAGGGGATGCGCCGGCCCCAGCGGCCGCGGTGACGATCGCTGCGGTAGCTGATGATCGGCGCCAGCAGCACGGTGACCGCGGCCGGCAGCGAGAGCAGGAAGAGGCCCGTGAGGAAGTCCGACGCCTGGAACTTCCGCAGCATGATCTGCACGACGGGCGGCGCCGCGCGCTCCTTGAGCTGCCAGGCAAAGTCGCCCCACAGCATCCAGCAAAAGAGCACGACGAGGGCGCCGGTCGTGTAGGTGAGCGTACCGACAGTCCAGATCTTGGATTTCTGGGGCGCAGCCGGGGCGGCGGCAGGGGCGGGGGGATTCATGAACGGGGAAGGAGCAGATTGATGCCGCCCGACCAGGTCGAGCGCGAACCCGCCGCGACCGGACGGTCCGGAAGGTTCAACAGGCTCCCTGATACCAGGCAGGAGCCTGCTTGCAGGCGATGAGCCGGCCGCGTCTCCGGTTATCCGGTCACATCCAGAATCGCGATTCCGTGCGCCTCCAGCCGCACGGTCCGAGCCGCACGTCCGTCGCCCAGCGTCACCACCGTCTCCTGCGGCTCGCCGGCGTTGTTGATGACCACGAGTTTGCCCGCCTTGGCGAACCAGGTGGCCTCGGTCTTCACGTTCGTAGACTGCCAGGCGCCCCACGCTGCGTCCTTCGCCGCCGCCCAGAACAGGGCGCGGTGCAGGAGGCGGGTGTTTTCGGCGGTGAACTTGAAGCCGCTGAGATACACGCTGCGTCCGCGACCGCAGCCGCGTGCTGTCAGGCGCGGCAGGCCCTCGCGGTCGGCCAGGACCTGCGTGTCGCCGCCGAGGACATAGATTCCGTCGGTCTCCGACCCGAGGTCGAGCGGGGCCGTCACATCGGTCGTGATGAAATGCGCCGTCGCCGGGAGCGCCGTCGGGGTGTACTTGAATTTCCCGTTGGCCACGCGGTCGCCCGCGTCGCGATCGAGCCCGAGCACCTGCGCCAGCTTGAAGTACTGCCCAGCCCGCGGCCGCGCGCTCGGCTCGCCGATGCCCAACAGGCCGCCGCCCCGCTGCACGAACTGCGTGAGGATCGCCTCGACCCGCGGTTCGTCCCAGTAGTGTCCGCCGCTCCACGCCGAGCCGGCGCGGCCGCAGTTGAGGATGACCTTCACACCCTTGGGCACGCCCCGCGTGACGAGGTCGTCGAAGCTGATGAACGATACATCCACCGCGAGCCCTGCCAGCGCTTCGAGTACGTCATACAACGCCACGCCCTTGGTGAAGTGACCCGAGCACGTCCACGCGCGCAGGTCGCCCCAGGCGGTGAGGATCGCGACCTTGAACGGCGCGGCCCACGGTCGGTCGCCGGCATGGAAGGACTTGAGGAGACGAAACTCACGGGCGAGTCCCGCGATGGTGTCCTGGAAGTCCGGGAACGGCTCGACGAGCGACAGGTACCCGCCGAGGCCGATGCGGTCGATGGGCGCGCGCACGAGGCCGCGGCGTGCGTCGATCCAGAAGTTTTTCGCATCGAGGGTCGGGTTGCCGCCGGCCTTGAAGGTCGGCTCGCCCTTGAGCCCCGTCGGGAAGAGGTACGGGTGCAGGCGCAGCTCGTGGGTCTTCACGCCGGTCGCGTGGGCGCAGAGGCGCACCTCGAAGGCGTTGAACACGCACTTGATCAGCCCGTCGAAACCGAACTCGCGGAACCGCGGGCTGCTCGGCTCCACGCCGATCCAGTGGTCGTCGTAGAAGACATAGGCCAGCTTGCCGTGCCGGTGTACGAGGTCGATGCACTGCCGGCCGAATGCGATCACGAAGTCGTGAATGAACGCCACATAATCGCGGTAGCGGCGCGACGGGGCGTTGTGGGTGGAGTTGTAGAGGCCGCCGTTGACGAAGTCCTCCGACGTCAGCCGGTAGCCGTATTTCTTCTCGAAGAGCGTCAGCGCCCGCGGACTCACCGTCATCGCGTAGTCGCCCCAGTCTGAATACACGTCGCGCAGCTTCGCGTGCTCCGCGCCCCAGAACCACGAGAAGTTGTAGAACATCGAGGTGAACCGCACGACCCGCGTCGCGGGATGCTCGCGCAGCCAGTTCTCCAGGAAAGCCAGCAGGACTTTTTGCACCTCGGGCTGCATGGGGTCCACGGCCGCGAGATGCTCGCGATCGCCCCAGTTGTTGGTGAGGTGGTTGTACATCGAGATCTCCTCCCACAGGCGGAGGGCGAGGAAGTTCACGGTGTACTGATGACCCGGCATGGTACCGGTGATGGCGACGGTGCCCGCGCGCGGGTTGACGCTCCAGCGGGCCTTCGGGACCTCCTGCCCCGTGGTGCGGTCGAAGACCTGCCACCAGCGCTTGGGGCTGGCCTTGAAGTTGACCGCAAACTGCTCGGTGTAGAAACCAGCGAGCATCGTGATGACGGCCTTCGCCTTGGTCGCGACGACCGGGAAGCTCATCAGGAAGTTCTGCTGCAGCTGGTCGTGGTTTTCCCGCGCCCAGGGCTGCACGGATCGTGGCAGGCAGATCGTGGAGTAGATCGCGTAGCCGGAAGACACGATCTCGGGTGAGAGCTGGGTGCCGTCGGAGTCGCGGATGGTGTCGGCGCCCCATTTTTGGGCGAGACGCAGAGTCAGGGCCTCATGGCCGGCTTCGCCGGGAAGCGTGAAATCACCTTTGGTCAGATCAGGGGCAGGCATGGAAAAAGCGGGGTCGAGGTTTGAGCCGCTATCCAACCACCCCACTCCGCTGGACGAAAGCCCCCCGTTTTCGGATGGTCCGGCAAACCGATTTAACCGCAAAGAACGCAGAGAACGCAAAGGATCGAACCCTCCAAACCGAAGAACCACTAATGAACACTAATTTGCCCGGGAATCTCCGGAATACCGGATTACGACCATTACCTTCTATTAGTGTGCATTAGTGGTTCCACGGATCGGGGTTCGGTCCTTTGCGTTCTTTGCGTTCCTTGCGGTTAATAGATCAAACGGTCCGCTCCTTCCGGCATGGACGCATCCCCTTCGCTCGGGCAATCTCGCCCGGTGTCGCCCCGTTACCTGCCCAAGTTGCTGACCCTCGCGGCTCTTTGCCTGGGTTCCGCCCTCCCCATGTCCGCCCAAACCGCGTCCGCCGCCGATCCGCTCGCCACCTTGCGTCCCGGGCATCCTCGCCTGCTGGTGCACGCGACTGACTGGGCCCAGATCCGCCAGCGCATCGCCGCCGATCCCGTCGCCCAGGCCTTCCATGACGGACTGATCGCCCAAGCGCGGCAGCTGCTCGCCGAGCCGCCAGCCCGTTACGAAAAGACCGGACGTCGCCTCCTCGGGGTCTCGCGCCAGATCGTCGGTCGCGTGCTCGGCCTCGCGTACGCGTACCGCACGACCGACGACCCTGCGTTCGCCCGCCACGCCGAGGCCGAGATGCTTGCCGCCGCCGCGTTTCCCGACTGGAACCCGTCCCACTTCCTCGACGCCGGCGAGATGACCGCCGCCCTCGCGCTCGGCTGCGACTGGCTCGACGACGCCCTGACACCAGCCGCCCGCGCCACGATCCGCCAGGCCATCCGCGAGAAAGGCCTGCGCCCCGGCCTCGATCCCGCCGACGCCAACAACTGGTGGCACGTCGCCGACCACAACTGGAACCAGGTCTGCTGGGGCGGCCTCAGTCTCGGCGCGCTCCTCATCGCCGACGAGGATCCCGCCCTGGCCCGTCAGGTCCTCGACCTCACCCGGAGCTTCATCCGCTACGGCCTCAAGCCGTACGCGCCCGACGGCGTCTACCCCGAAGGCCCCAGCTACTGGACCTACGGCACCACCTACCAAGTCGTCCTCAACGCCGCCCTCACCTCCGCGCTGGGCACCGACTGGAACCTCTCCGCCGCGCCAGGCTTCCTCGCCAGCGCCGGCGGCTTCGCGCAGGCCATCGGGCCATCCGGGCGATTCTACAACTTCTCCGATGGCACCGAGCCCCCGGCGTTCCAGCCCGCGCTCTTCTGGTTCGCCCGCCAAACCGGCGATCCGGGCCTCCTCGCCACCAACCTGCGCCTCCTCCGTCAATCCGACGACGCCCTGGCCGCCGCCCTGCGCGACCGCTTCGCCGTCCTCACGATGCTCTGGTGGCCCGATACGCCCGCGACCCTCGTGCCGCCCGCGCTCCCGCTGCGCTGGCTCGGTCGCGGACCCAACCCCCTCGCCGTCTTCCGCGATTCCTGGACCGATTCCGCCGCGCTCTACCTCGCCCTCAAGGGCGGCGCCGCTGAGCTCAACCATGCGCACATGGACGCCGGTTCCTTCATCCTCGAGGCCGAGGGTGTGCGCTGGGCCATCGAGCTCGGCATGCAGGACTACCATTCGCTCGAGTCGAAGAACGTCGATCTCTGGAACCGCGCCCAGGACTCGCAGCGCTGGCAGGTGCACCGCCTCAACCACCGCACGCACAACCTTGTCACGATCGACGACCAACCCCACCGCGTCGCCGGCCACGCCCGCATCACGCATTTCTCCGCCGCCGACGCCAACCCGCACGCCATTGTCGACACGACCGAAGTCTACGCCGACCAGGCCGCGACCGCGCGCCGTGGTTACCGCCTGCTGCCCGGTCGCCGCATCCTTATCCAGGACGAACTCACCGGTCTGCGCCCTGGCAGCGTCGTCCGCTGGCAGATGGCCACGCGCGCGGAAATCGCCACGGACCAAGCGACGGCGATCCTGACCCAAGACGGTCACGCCCTGCACGCGCAGGTGCTCGCCCCCGACGCCGCGTTTTCGGTCGCTTCGGCCGAGCCGCCCGCCGACGGCTTCAACGCTCCGAACCCCGGCGTCCGCCTCCTCGTCGCCACCGCGACCGCTCCGGCCAACGGCACCCTGCGCATCGCCGTGCTTCTCACCCCCGGTTCAACCGCATCCGCCGCGCCCGAGTTGGAGCCGCTCGAAGCGTGGTCCTCCCCCGCCGACGTCGTCCCCGCTCTCCCTCCGCCCCAATGAAATTTCCCGTTCTCATCCTCACCCTCTTGTCCACCACCCTCGCCATGCCTGCCTCCGAATCCGCCTCCCTCACCATCCGCGCCGACCAATCCGGCCCGGTCATCCACCGCAATCTCTACGGACATTTCGCCGAGCACCTCGGTCGCTGCATCTACGGCGGCATCTGGGTCGGCCCCGACTCGCCCATCCCCAACACCCGCGGCATCCGCAACGACGTCATCGCCGCCCTGCGCGCGATCAAGATCCCCGTCCTCCGCTGGCCGGGCGGCTGCTTCGCCGACGAATACCACTGGAAGGACGGCATCGGCCCGCGCGAAAAGCGCCCGAGCATGATCAACACTCACTGGGGTGGCGTGGTGGAGAACAACCACTTCGGTACGCACGAGTTCATGGATCTCTGCGAACTCATCGGCGCCGAACCCTACATCTGCGGCAACGTCGGCAGCGGCACCGTCCAGGAGATGATGGAGTGGGTCGAGTACCTCACCTCCGACGCCCAGTCCCCCATGGCCAACCTCCGCCGCGCCAACGGCCGCGACCTGCCCTGGAAGGTGAAGTACTTCGGCGTCGGCAACGAGAGCTGGGGCTGCGGCGGCAACATGCGCCCCGAGTACTACGCCGACGAGTACCGTCGCTACGCCACGTTCACCAAGAACTATCCCGGCAACCAGCTCTACCGCATCGCCTGCGGCGCCAACAGCGACGATTACGCGTGGACCGAGGTGCTGATGAAGCAGGTCGGCCCGCGCATGAACGGTCTCTCGCTGCACTACTACACGCTTCCGACCGGCGACTGGCCGAAGAAGGGCGCCGCCACCGGCTTCCCTGAGGCCGAATGGTTCTCAACCGTGAAGCAGACCCTGCGCATGGAGGAACTCCTCGCGCGCCACATCGCGATTATGGACCGGCACGACCCCGAGAAAAAGATCGGCCTCATCGTCGACGAGTGGGGCACCTGGTACGACCCGACCCCCGGCACCAACCCCGGCTTCCTCGAGCAGCAGAACTCCCTCCGCGATGCCATCGTCGCCGCGATCAACTTCCATCTCTTCCACCGCCACGCCGACCGCATCCACATGACCAACATCGCGCAGACGATCAACGTCCTGCAGGCGATGGTCCTCACCGACGGCCCGCGGATGGTGCTCACGCCGAGCTACCACGTGTTCGAGATGTTCACCGTCCATCACGATGCGGTCGCCCTGCCGGTCACGTTGACCACGCCCGATTACGCGTTCGGCGAGGGCAAGGTCCCCGCCGTGAGCGCCTCCGCCTCGCGCGACGCCGCCGGCAAGGTGCACCTCTCGCTGGCCAACGCCCACCCGCACGAGGTCGTCACCGTGACCTGCACCGTCACCGGCCACCGCGCCGCCAAGGTCACCGGCCGCGTGCTGACCGCCGCCGCGATGGACGCGCACAACACCTTCGCCGCGCCCACCACCGTGCAACCCGCCGCCTTCACCGGCGCCGTGCTGAACGGCGACAAGCTCACGGTGACGCTGCCCGCCAAGTCCGTGGTCGTGCTCGAATTGTAGTCGGGACCTGATTCTCGTCATGGCCAAATACCGTCTCTCGCGGAGTCGCGGAGGGCGCGGAGTCCACATTCGACTCTCCGCGTCCTCCGCGCCTCCGCGAGAGAAACCCAATGCCACGTAGGCATATTGGCATGACCTTGCGCACAGTCTTTTCGCTCCTCGCGGGTTCATTGCTGGCCGTGACGGTCAGCGCCCGTGACTCCTTCCCCCTCGTCGCCGACCGCCAGGCCGCGACGCTGGTCACCTCACCCGCCGATCACGCGGTCGTCGCCATCGCCGCCGGCGACCTCGCGGACGACATCGCCCGCATCACCGGTGTCCGCCCCGACATCAACACGACCGTACCGCCAGGCGGCAACCCGCTCGTCCTCATCGGCACGCTCGGCCGCCATCCGCTGATCGACGCCCTCGTCGCCACCGGCGCACTCGACGTCGGCGACCTCGCCGGCGCCTGGGAGAGCTTCGTCATCGCCACGCTCGAGCACCCCTACCCCGGTGTGCCGTCTGCGCTCGTCATCGTCGGCAGCGACCGCCGCGGCACGGCCTACGGGGTCTATGAGCTTTCCCAGCAGATCGGCGTTTCGCCCTGGCATTGGTGGTCGGACGTCACGCCTGAGCTCAAGACCGAACTTCTCCTCCCGGCCGGCCTGCGCCGTTTCGGTCCGCCCTCGGTCAAGTACCGCGGCATCTTTCTCAACGACGAGGACTGGGGCCTGCAGCCCTGGGCCGCGCAGACCTTCGAACCCGAGTATGGCGACATCGGACCCAAGACCTACGCCAAGGTCTTCGAGCTCCTCCTGCGCCTGAAGGCCAACACCCTCTGGCCCGCGATGCATGCGTGCACCCGGGCGTTCAACGCCGACGCGCGTCACGCCCAGCTCGCCGACGCCTACGGGATCGTCATGGGCTCCTCCCACGCCGAGCCGCTCCTGCGCAACAACGTCGGTGAGTGGACCGCCCCGCACGAAGGCTACAACTACATCACCAACCGCGAAGGTGTCCGCGCCTACTGGGCCGAGCGCGTGCGCACCAACGGTCGTTACGAGAACCTCTACACCATCGGCATGCGCGGCATCCACGACAGCGCCATTCAAGGCACCACGTCCGACGCCCAGCGCATCACCGTCCTCGAGCAGGTCTTTGCCGACCAGCGGGCGTTGCTGGCGCCATCCGCACCCCAGATCTTCTGCGCCTACAAGGAAGTTCTCGACCTCTACCGCCAGGGCCTACGCGCGCCCGACGACGTCACCATCGTCTGGCCCGACGACAATTTCGGCTACGTCCGCAACTTCGCCACGCCGTCCGAGCGCGGCCGCGCCGGCGGCTTTGGCGTTTACTACCACATCTCCTACCTCGGCCGCCCGCTCGCCTACCTCTGGCTCAACACGACCCCGCCCGCGCTCATATGGACCGAGATGAAAAAAGCCCACGCGCACGGCGCCGACCGCGTGTGGATCGTCAACGTCGGCGACCTCAAGCCCGCCGAGCTCGGCAGCGAGTTCTTTCTCCGCCTCGCCTGGGACATCGACACCTGGGGTCCCGACGCCCAACCCGTGTTCCTCCGCGAGTGGGCGGCGCGCGATTTCGGTTCCGCCCAGGCCGATGCCGTCGCTGACCTGATGGGCCGCTACTATAACCTCAATTTCCAGCGCCGCCCCGAGCACCTCCAATGGTGGCTGCCCAAGGAGGAACCGCGCCCGAGCGACCTGACCGCTGCCGAGATCGACGCCCGCCTCGCCACCTTCGCCGCGCTGCGCGCCGACGCCGACCGCATCGCGGCCGCGCTGCCGGCGCACCGTCAGGACGCGTTCACCCAGCTGGTCACCTACCCGGTGCACGGCTCCGCCCTCGCCAACCTGCGGTACTTCGCCGGCGAGGCGGGCGACAGTGCCACGGCCCAAGCCGCCGACGCGGATCTCCGCGAGCTCACCCGCCGCTTCAACGAGGAGACCGCCAACGGCAAGTGGCGTAGCTTCATGCGCCTCGAACCCGCCGACGACGATTGGAAGTCCATGCGCATCGCGCCGTGGATTCCCCGCACGTTCCCGCCCAAGCCGGTCGTCACCGCGCCCGCGTGGATCCGTCGGTGGAGCGCCGCCGATTTCAGCATCATGGAGAACCGCCTCGGTGTCGCCTGGAGCCACGTGCCCGGCCTCGGTCGCTCCGGGCGGGCGATGACGGTCTTGCTCTTCGACGCCGCGGCGCCCGACACCCCCGCGGCCGGCCCGTATCTGGGTTATGACTTCGACCTCGCCGCACCCACGGCCTGCCAGCTCCAACTCGACATCCTGCCCACGCACCCACTGATCCCGGGCCGTGGCCTCCGCGTTGCCTTCGCCGTGGACGATGCACCGCCCCAGGAACTCGTGATCGCGGTCGCTGACGGCTCCCCGGCCTGGGCCCAGGGCGTGCTCGACAACCGCCTCCGCACCACCGTCACCCTGCCCACGCTCACCGCCGGCTCGCACTGTCTGAAGCTGTTCATGGTCGATGCCGGCGTGGTGCTCGACACCCTGACGCTCACCCCGATCACACGCGACTGATGATGATCCCCAACCCGCTCATCCCCCAGCGAGCCGATCCCCATCTCTCGCGGCAGGCCGACGGGTATTATTACTTCACTGCCACCGTCCCGGAATACGACCGGATCGAGCTCCGCCGCTCACCCACGCTCGACGGTCTGGCCTCCGCCACGCCCGCCGTGATCTGGCGCAAGCACGCCACCGGCCCCATGGGCGCGCACATCTGGGCTCCGGAGCTGCATCACTGCGACGGCCAGTGGCATATCTATTTCGCCGCCGGCGACGCCGAGGACATCTGGCGCATCCGCATCTACGTCCTCAACAACCCCGCCGCGAATCCCCTCGAAGGCACCTGGACCGAACGCGGCCCGATACGCCTGCCCCTCGACACGTTCGCCCTCGACGCCACCACCTTCGTCCACGCCGGGCGCCGCTATCTCCTCTGGGCCCAGCACGACCCCACCATCGGCGGCAACACCTGCCTCTACCTCGCGCCGCTGCAGGACGCCGTCACGCTCGCCGCTCCGCCCGTGCGGATCTCCCAACCCGAGCACCCTTGGGAAAAAGTGCGCTTCGCCGTCAACGAAGGCCCCGCCGTTCTCATCCGCTACGGCCGCGTGTGGGTCACCTACTCCGCCGCCGGCACCGGCGCGGAATACTGCCTCGGTCTGCTCGCCGCGCCCGCCGGCGCCGACCTGCTCGACCCCAAGTCCTGGCGCAAGTCCCCGACACCCGTCTTCGCCACGAGCGAGGCCAATCGTATATACGGCCCCGGCCACAACACCTTCACCTCCGCGCCCGACGGCACCGATCTCCTCGTCTATCACGCGCGCAGCTACCGCGACATCGTCGGCGACCCGCTCGCCGACCCCAACCGCCACACCCGCGTCCAACCCTTCACCTGGCGCCCCGACGGCTCCCCCGACTTCGGCGCGCCGCGGCCCGACGACCCATGAAAATCTCGCTGTTCGCATCGCTTTCCGGTTCAGCCCTGCTCGCACTCGGCGTTCACGCCGCGCCGCCACCGGCGGAATACTTCGTCCGTCCCCAACCGCCCGCCGCCATCTACCACGACGGTTGGCTCGATCTGAACAAGAACGGCGCGCGCGATCCCTACGAAGATCCGTCCATCGGCATCGAGGATCGCATCACCGACCTGCTCGCGCGCATGACGCTTGAGGAGAAGACCGCACAGCTCGTGACGCTCTACGGTTATCCGCGGGTCCTCAAAGACGAGCTGCCGACGCCCGCCTGGGACACCGCCGTCTGGAAGGACGGCATCGGCAACATCGACGAGCACATCAACGGCAACACCGGCTGGACCAACAATCTCGCCGACCCCGACCACGACCTGCCCTGGTCGCGCCACACGCAGGCGATCAACGAAGTGCAGCGCTGGTTCATCGAGCGCACGCGACTCGGCATCCCGGTTGATTTCACCAATGAGGGCATCCGCGGGCTCATGCACTCGCAGGCCACGAGCTTCCCGGCGCAGGTCGGCGTCGCCAGCACCTGGAACGCCGCCCTCGTGCGCGAGATTGGCCGCGTCACCGGCCGCGAGGCCCGCGCGCTCGGTTACTCCAATATCTATTCGCCCGTCCTCGACCTCTCCCGCGACCCGCGCTGGGGTCGCGTGGTCGAATGCTATTCCGAGGACCCGTTCCTCACCGCCACCCTCGGTGTCGAGCAGGTGCGTGGCCTGCAGGAGTCCGGCGTCGCCTCCACGCTGAAACACTTCGCCGTCTACAGCATCCCCAAGGGCGGCCGCGACGGCCATGCCCGCACCGACCCGCAAGCCACGTGGAGCGAGGTGCAGGCGCTTCACCTCGAGCCGTTCCGCCGCGCCGTGCGCGAGGCGGGCGCGCTCGGTGTCATGGCTTCGTACAACGATTATGACACTGTGCCCATTGAGGCGAACCGCCGGTTCCTCACCGACATCCTGCGCACCGAATGGGGCTTCACCGGCTACGTCGTCTCCGACAGCGGCGCGGTCGAGTTCATCCACGAAAAGCACCGCACGGCCCCGACGCCATCCGACGCCATCCGGCAATCCGTCGCCGCCGGGCTCAACATCCGCACCAACTTCACACCGCCCGCGGACTACCTCATTCCCTTGCGCCAGCTCGTGCGCGACGGCGCCCTCGCCGCCGATGTGATCGACGCCCGCGTGCGTGACGTTCTCCGCGTGAAGTTCCGCCTCGGGCTCTTCGACCAGCCCTACCGCTATCCCGCGGCCGCCACTGCCACGGTTCGCGCTGCCGCCCATCTCGCCGTCGCGGAGCAGGCGGCACGCGAATCCATCGTGCTCCTGAAGAACGAACGCCATGCCCTGCCCCTCGACCGCGCCAAGCTGCGCAAGGTCCTGGTGGCCGGTCCGCTGGCTGACGACCCGCACGGCTGGTGGTCGCGCTACGGTGCCCAGCGCCTGAACTTTGTCACCCCGCTCGCCGGGCTGCGCGCCGCGCTCGGACCCGGCGTCGAGGTGCGCTACGTCCAAGGGGTCGCCGCCAAGGACGCGGCCTGGCCCGAAAGCGACGTGCTCAAGCCGCGGCCGTCCGCCGACGTCCAGACCGGCATCGCCGCCGCCGTGGCCGCAGCCGAGGGAGTGGACGTCATCGTAGCCGTCCTCGGCGAAACCGACGAGCTGTGCCGCGAATCCGCCAGCCGCATCAGTCTCGAATTGCCCGGCTACCAGCAGGATCTGCTCGAGGCCCTGCACGCCACGGGCAAACCGCTCGTGCTCGTCCTCAGTCACGGTCGCGCTCTCGGAATCAACTGGGCCGCGCGCCACGTCGACGCGATCGTGGACCTCTGGTTCCCGGGCGAGGCCGGCGGCACCGCGCTCGCCGACGTGTTGTTCGGCGACTACAACCCCGCCGGACGCCTGCCCGTCACCGTCCCGCGCAGCGTCGGCCAGATCCCGCTCAACTTCCCCGCCCGCCCCGGCTCGCAGGCGCAGGATTACGGGCAGGTCACCGGTCCGCTCTTCACGTTCGGCCACGGTCTGAGCTACACGACCTTCGCCTACGCTAACCTACAGATCACGCCCACGCAGCCTGCTGTAGCCGGGGTCGCTGACCCCGGTCCGAGTGCGATACCCAAGCCCGGTCCGGGGTCAGCGACCCCGGCTACAACGATCACGGTGACCTGCGACGTCACCAACACCGGCGCGCGCGCCGGCGACGAGGTCGTGCAACTATATCTGCGCGACGACTACAGCTCCGTCGTCACCTTCGACCAGGTCCTGCGCGGCTTCGCGCGCGTGCATCTCTCGCCGGGCGAGACACGCTCGGTGACGTTCACGCTCAAGCCTGCGGATCTCGCCTTGTTCGCCGCCGACCAAACCTGGTCCGTCGAACCTGGACGGTTCACGGTCTGGATCGGCGCCTCATCCATCGACCTCCGCCTGCAAGGCACCTTCACCTTCACCGACACTGTCGGAAAAGCACCTGTCGAGGCGCCGTTACCCACTCGCTCGGTGGACCCGCGGTGACAAAGCCCCCCATGGCACCGGTCCGCTCCCAAACTGCAGTCATACTTGCCTCCTTGTTCCTCGGTCTCCCCGTCTCTGCCGCATCTGTCATGAGCCTCACTCTCACGCCGCCGCCATCGCCACACACCACCGGATTCGCCATGGGCACCGCCCGGGCACCGGACGGCGCCACGCTCACGCTCGATTCGCGCAGCCTCATCCTCAACGGGCGCCGGTGGACGCCTGTCATGGGCGAGTTTCATTATGCGCGTTATCCCGCCGCCGCCTGGCCGGCCGAACTGGCCAAGATGAAAGCCGGCGGCGTGGACACCGTGGCGACCTATGTCTTCTGGATTCACCATGAGGAGGTCGAAGGCGCCTGGGACTGGAGCGGGGGCCGCGACCTGCGGGCCTTCGTCCGCGCGTCCGCCGCCGTCGGGCTGAAGGTGATCGTTCGCGCCGGACCGTGGTGCCACGGCGAGGTGCGCAACGGCGGGCTGCCCGACTGGATCGTCGCCCGGCCGGGATCGCGCAGCAACGATTCCGCCTACCTGGCCTCGGTCGAAAGGCTCTACCACCAGATCGCCGCGCAGGTTTCCGGCCTGCTCTGGAAGGACGGCGGCCCCATCGTCGGCGTGCAGTTGGAGAACGAGTACGACGGTCCGGCCGAGCACCTGCTGAACCTGAAGCGCCTCGCCCGGGAAGCCGGAATCGACGTGCCCTTGTACACGCGTACGGGCTGGCCAGCGCTGACGACCCCGCTTCCGTTCGGCGAGATCATCCCGCTGTACGGCGTCTACGCCGAGGGCTTCTGGGACCGCGAACTCACCGCGATGCCGGGGAACTATTGGGCCGGCTTCCACTTCACCAAGCTCCGCACCGACGCCAACATTGCCAATGAGGCTCTCGGACGCCGCGACGTGCAGGACGAGCCGGACGTCGCGAAGTATCCCTACCTCACCTGCGAGATCGGTGGCGGCATGATGAGCAGCTATCACCGGCGCATCCGCGTGGACCCGCGCGACATCGAGGCCACGACGCTGGTGAAGCTTGGGTCAGGCTCCACCTCGCCCGGTTACTACATGTACCACGGGGGCACGAATCCCGAGGGCCGCACGCCGCTGATGGAGGCGCAGGCCACGCCGTTGACGAACTGGAACGACCTGCCGGTGAAAAACTACGACTTCCAGGCCCCGCTGGGCGCGGCCGGCCAGGTGCGGCCGCATTACTACCGGCTGCGGCGACTGCACCGGTTTCTGCACACCTTCGGTGAGAACCTGGCGGGCATGGACACGTTCCTGCCGTCGGTGCGTCCGGCCGGGCGCGACGACGGTACCACGCTGCGCTGGGCGGCGCGCTCCGACGGGCAGCGCGGCTTCGTGTTCGTGAACAACCATGAGCGCGGCCGCACCCTGCCGGCGAAGCCTGGCATGCAGTTCGACCTGACTCTCGCCGACGGCGCAGCGCTGCGCTTCCCCGCGGCACCGGTCACCGTGCCCGCCGGGGCGATGTTCCTGTGGCCCTTCAACCTCGACCTCGGCCACGGCTTCACGCTGGCCTGGGCCACGGCGCAGCCAATCACGATGCGCGACGAGGGCGCAGTGCGCACCGTGTGGTTCGCCGCGACGCCGGGAGTCGAGCCGCAGTTCTGCTTCACCGCGGAGGTGGACGCAACGCGAAGCGCTGTAGCCGGGGTCGCTGACCCCGGACCGGCGTCAGCGAGGCCGGCTACAGTCCTGACGCTACAACCGGGCGAGCACCGCCTCAGTCTCGCGCGCCGCGACACCACGCAGACGTTGCGACTGGTCGTGCTCAACGAGGACGAATCACTGCGCCTGTTCGATCCACCCGCGCCGGTCCCGGCAGCGCAGCAACCCGTCCCGGCCACCTTGCTGCGCCCGGCCGGTCCGCTGCGCACGATCCGCTCCGGCCCCACACCCTACGGCGTCGCCAGCGCCCCGACCGACGCCGATTTCGCCGCGGCCGCCATGTGGCGCCTCGAGCTTCCCGCCGATTTCAAGTCCGCCCCCGACCGCCTGCTCCGCCTCCGCTACACCGGCGACGTCGCTCGGGTCTACCTCGGCGGCCGCCTGATCATGGACGATTTCTACAACGGCCTCCCGCTGGAGCTGGACCTGAGCCGCCACGCCGCAGACCTCGCGACGCAGGAACTGACCGTGGCGATCCTGCCGCTGCAAAAGGACGCGCCGATCTACTTCTCCGATCCCACCGTATTGCCGGATTTTACCGGGAGAAACGCTGTGGCGGAGTTGCACAGCGCAGAGATCAGGACACCTGAATTTTAACCACGGATTACACGGATCAGGAGGCGAATGCAGCGTAGTTGGATGGCCACAAAAGGCACAAGAGGCACAAGAAGACCTCCACTTTTTTGGATTGGGATCTTTTTGTGCCTTCTGCGCCTCTTGTGGCCATCCTCCAGCGCCTCACCCGCAGACTCGTATCCGTGAAATCCGTGTAATCCGTGGTTAAAGATTACTCCGTCAACGCGTCACCCGCGAGGGCGAGGCATTGCATGACGGCGAGGCTGTTCTGCGCTGCGCCGTTGGTGGAGACGAAGGCGGCTTCGTCGACAGGGCGCAGCACGGCGGGACCCTTGACGTGCTTGGACTGCGGCTTGTCCACCCGCGGGCCGTACTCGGGCGTCATCAGCTCGACCCACGCGCGCTTGGCCAGCGCCGGATCGCCCTTGATCTTCGCCGCGTAGGCGGTGAGCCGCGAGTGGCCCTGGCGGAGGTTGTTGCCGCGCAGCGGGGCGCCGAGGCGTGCGGCCTGGGTTTCCTTCGGGGCGTTGTAGAGCTCGCAGTAGTCGAGCCAGGCCTGCTTGAACTCGGGTACGTCAAGGAGCTGGATCAGCTCGGCGCAGACCTCCGGCAGACCGAAGACGGCGCTGAGGTGCGAGATTGCGACCTTGTCGGACTCGGCGCGGTCGAACTTGCCCGTGTCGAGGTGCATGGGCGCCCCCGCCGAGAAGAAGCCGCGCGGCTGACCGGCGATGGAGCGCATGCTGTTGAGCAGGCGTTCGCGCATCTGCGGGCTGCCGGTGCGTTCCCATTCGGTGAGCCAGGCGCCCGCGACGGAACCCCAGTCGGTGCCGAAGCCGAGGCCGGCGCGGTTGGGATCGGTCGGTGCCTCGCGCGCGAGGTCGCCACGCACGGCGGCGTGGAAGAGTTTCCGTCCGGGCGGGATACGGACCAGGGCGCGGGCCGCCTCGAGCTGCTCACGCATGAGATCGCCCACGCGCTCGTCGCCCGTGAGGTAGTAATAGTACCGGCGATTGACGGCGGTGGCGATGCGCAGCTGCTTGGCGCTGCAGCCCCAGTGCAGGACGTTGTGCCGCGAGCCGAGCGGGGCGAAGCGACCGATGTGGTGCACGTCAACCTCGCCGGTGTGCCGGGTCATCGCCTCGGCGAAACGGAAGACGTCGGCGCGACCGGTGCGAAGGAAGTAGAGCCAAAGCCAGATGTCGGTGGAGAGCTCGGAGTTGTCCCAGGCGAAGCCGCCGACGTCGTAACGCCACTCATGGCGGTCGGCGTCGTAGGTGTGCATGACGTCACCGTAGTTCCAGTAGCCGTACCACCGCCGCTGCTCCTGCTGGCCGAGGTAGAAGTCGAAGGTCCACGCGAGCTTGTCCTCGAGCCCGGCCTTGGCCGGCGTCGAGCGGTCCACGGGACTCCACAAACCGCCAAAGACCTCGCAGCGGTGCAGGTACTCAGGGCTGGCCATGAGCACCGGCGGCTGGCGCAGCGCGGCTGCGAAACCGGCAAGGTGCTCGCGGGCGGGCGTGGCGGCGACGGCCCAGAACATGAGTTCGCTCGTGCGGGCGACACCCTCGGGTGAGTCGAAGCCGGGCTCGTAATCCTCGTAGGTGATCTCGAGGCCGCCGTTGTACTGCTTGGCGTAGGTGTCCTGACCCAGGCCGTCATGGTAGGACCGCAGGTCCATCGCCGCGGCGTCGGGCGCCCACACCCACGCGGTGGCCTCGGCGGCATCGCCGGTGGCGCCGCGGATGTCGAGCTGCGCCGGGTGGCTTTGCCAGAAGTTGCGAATGCCAAAGGCCAGGCCGCCCCCGGGGGTGCCGATGTAGCCAAGACCGCCGGCGCGCTGGCCCTGGGCGGAATTCAACCACGTGTAGCCGGCGCGAGTGCGCTTGTGGATGGCGAAGCCGTCGGCCGTGCCCTGCAGGAGGGTCCAGTCGGCAAAGGCTGCGATGTAGTCGAGCTTGTCGGCCACGCCCTTGTTCCAGGTGTCGGTCGGCGGGGTCGCCTCGCCGGCGATCTGCGCCGCGCGGGCCGCCGCGCCCGGATCGCGGCGCAGGCCGGTGAGCGTGCGCACGGCCTCGCCAAAGAGGCCGTCGTCCTGACCCGCGAAGCGCACGTGGCGATCATGCAGGGCGCCGCGCAGCGGCACGTCGAAGCGCAGGCCGAGTCCGCGGATGAAATCCTGCTGCGGGTTGCCGTCGTGGATGATCGTGTGCATCAGCCGCACGGCCTCGCCGCCGGCGTAGAAATACAGACGAACGACAAAGGGCAGCCACGTGCGGCCCGCGGACGTGTGCCGGCCCTCGAATTTGACGACGGCCCGCACGGGGCCGGCCTGTTCGACGGTGACGCGCTCGATCGTGCCGGTGAGGTTCTCGGTCCGCACGGCGGTCGCATCGCTGCGATCCTCGCGCAGGCCCACGAGGCGGCCATCGGTCGCGATCGCGGTGCCGCTGCGCTTGAGGCTGCGCACGAGCACCGGTCCGGTTCGGGCGAGCTCGGCGGTGACGACGCCCGTGTCGATCACGATGCGATCGGCTTCCTCGGTGACGGTAAGCGCCTGGGCCGGCGCGGCCGGCGTGCCGGCGGAGAGTTGCAGGGTATCCGCGAGCGCGGTGCCGGCGGGGACGGCGTGGGCGGTCCACTTGAGCGAGCCGTCGGGCCAGGTGGCGAGCGGCCAGGTCTGCACCGGGACGGACTCGCCCGCGGCGGTCTTGAGTGCAAACGCCGTGCCGGCGGCCTGCGTGCCGCGCGGCCAGGGCACGCCCCAGGTGGCGCCGGGTTGCACACTGGGCGCAGCTCCATCAAGCCAGCGCAGCGGAGCGACCCCCGAGATGAGCGGCGCGGCCGGCGCCGGCTTGGGCGCATCGGCGGCGCGAAGCGTAGTGGCGAGGTGCGTGGCGGCGGCGGCCAGGGCGGTCTTGGCGACGAATTCGCGGCGGGTGAGCGGGGGCATGGGGAGACGGAGGTTAAGGGCGGAATTTCAATCCAGGTGGAACACTTCCTTCAGCTCCGACGACACGGGGCTGTGGTCGGGGTTGGACGGCATGATGTCGCCCATGTGTTTCCACCAGCGCTGACACTCGGGGGTCTTGGCGATGGAGGCCCAGCGGGCCTCGTCCTCGATCTCGACGTAGCCAAAGAGCTGGCGGGTCGTCGGGTTGAGGAAGATGGAGTAGTTGTGAACCCCGTGGGCCTTGAGGACGTCGGCCAGCTCGCGCCAGATCGGACTGTGGCGGCGCTGGTATTCGGCCTCCTGGCCGGGATGCACGGACATGAGGAAGGCTTTGCGGATCATGGCGGGGAAAGCGTAGGGCGGGTGGCCGGAGGGGCAACCCCGGCAGCCAATCAGCGTGCGGGAAATCGCGGCGGATGCCGGCCCCAGGAATTCGGACCGTCCGTTATTTGCATTGAGTCCGTCGCCCAAAACTGGCTCCTAAACTCGGCCCTATGCCCACCCCGACCCTGCGTACCCTCGCCAAGGAACTGGGCCTGTCCCGGACCACCCTCTCCGACGCCCTGCGCGGCTCGCCGCGCGTGAAGGCGGAGACCGTCGAGCGTGTGCGCGCGGCCGCCAAGGCCGCCGGCTACGAGCGCAACCCGCTCACGGGCGCGGTGATGTCGCAGCTCCGTCGCTCCCGCGGCCAGCAGTTTCGCGGCGTCCTTGCCGTGCTGGAGATCGTGGGCGAAAGCCAAACCGCCCTCGCCGCGCGGTACAACGACGCCCTGATGGCGGGCATTTCCTCCCGCGCGAACGACCTCGGCTTCAAGGTCGAGCGCTTCGTGGTCGGCGCCCAGGGCCTGACCCTGCAGCGGCTCGACACGATCCTCCACACCCGTGGCATCCAGGGCCTGATCCTCCTGCCCGCAGTCGGCTTCCCCGACCTGACGGAGTTGAGCTGGAGCCGGTACACCGCGGTGTACGCCGACTATTTCATCGATCATCCGCCACTGCACTGCGTGTGCTCGGACCACTACCGCTCGATGATCGCGCTCCTGCACGAGCTGCACGCCCGCGGCTACCGCCGGCCGGGGCTGATCATGGAGATCTCCCTGGACGAGCGCCTGCAGTTCCGCTGGGAGGGCGCCTTTCTCGCCCAGCAGAAGTACCTGGCGGACATCACGGTGGTGCCGGCGCTGCAGCTGCGCGAGATCACCCGCGAGGCCTTCCAGGCGTGGTTCCGCAAATACAATCCCGACGTCGTGCTCGGTCACTTCCCGGAGGCGATGGACTGGATGAAGGGTTGCGGGGCCAAGCTGCCGAAGACACACGCCTTTGTGTGCCTCAACTCGCTGCGCACGTCCGGCGACTGCGCCACGCTCGATTTCCAGACCCCGCTCCTCGGCGGCCGCGCCTGCGAACTCGTGATCGGCCAGCTCCTGCACAACGAGTTCGGCGTCCCGAGCCAGCCGTCGCTGACGACGATCCCGGCGCGGTTGATCGAGGGGCCAACGCTGCGGCCGGTGAAGACCGGCGCCGCGAAAGCGGCGCAACGCTGAACGTTCAACGCTTAACGTTTAACGCTCAATCATTCTGAAATTTCCGGCCACTTGAGCGTTAAGCGTTAAAAGTTAGGCGTTGAGCGTTTCGGCCCGCATCACTCCCGCGCCCACTTCGCCATCGGCGCGCCGTCGATCTGTTTCAGCTCCGCCGCCACGATCCCCGCATTCAATTCCGCCCCCGCCCGGCTCGTGTGCGTGTGGGCGTCGGCGAAGAGCGCATTCACCGCGGCCTCGCCCAGGGCATCGTAACGCGCGGCGATCGTTTCGTTGAGATCGATGAACGCCACGCCTTCCTCGGTCGCCACCTGCCGGGCCCAGCCGCCGAAACTGTCGGCGCCGCTGCGGACGATCTTGCCGTCCTTCCAGGTTTTGCGCGGCACGGGCGAGCAGGCGACTGGGGTCGCGCCGGCTGCCTTGGCCTCGCGGATGTACTGGCGCAAATACCAGCCGTAGGTGTGCACGACCTCGGGCTGGCCGGTCAGAATATTGTCGATCGCCTCGTTCTCCTCGCCCGTGCCCTTGATCGTGCCGCGGGCGCGCTTGTCGTCGTTGAGCGGGGCGGGATCGTTGTGGCCGAACTGCATGACGACCCAGTCGCCGGGTTTGAGCAGCATGAGGGCGCGCTCCCAGTGGCCCTGCGTGCGGAAGGTGCGACTGCTGAGTCCGCCGATGGCGCGGTTGACGAGATTGACCTTCGTCCGGTCGAGATGCGCCGGCAGCAAGTCACCCCAGCCCCATTGGCCGCCGTCGCCGTCGCCGCGGCCGTTGCGCACGGTGGAGTCGCCGATGAGCAGGAGCGTGGGCAAGGCGGGATCGGCCGGCTCGGGGAGGTTCAACCAACCGATCGCATCGGCCGCCACGGCCGCGCCCTGGGCCGAGAACAGGTCCGGGAAATGCGACGGCCGCAGACCCTTGAGGCCAGCCACGACGAGCGAGGCCGTCAGGTCGGCACCCGTCGCGTTGGTGTGAGTGTGGTCCTGGGGAAAGAGGGGTTGCACTGCGGCCTCGCCGCGCAGCTGGTAGACGTCGGCGACGAGGCGCGTGACATCCACGAAGGCGGCGTGCTGGCGCCGCGCGAGCTCGCGGCTCCATTCGCGGTACCGGCCGGGACCGCGCTCGACTTTGCTTTCCCGCCAGATGCTGCGGACCGTGGGCGAGAGCACGATGGGCGTCGCCCCGCGGGCCTGGGTTTCGCTGATCATCCGGCCGACGTACCAGCCGAAGGTGCGGACCTGTTCCGGTTGGTGAGTGAGCACATTGACGATGTCCTGCGACTCGTAGCCGAGCCCTGGCAGCGAGCCGCGCGCCCGCACCGGACGCGTGGAGCCGGGCGGCTCCTCGTTGATCGCGCCGCCGTCGTTTTGGCCGAACTGGATCAGCACCCAGTCGCCGGGCTTCACGTCGGCGAGCAGACGGTCCCAGTGGCCCTCGGTGATGAAGGTGCGACTGCTGCGTCCGGCCCGCGCATGATTGGCGACGTTGACCTTGGCCGGATCGAAATAGGCGGCGAAGGGCACGCCCCACCCCTGCTGCATCTCGCCCTTGCCGCGGGCGGCGGTGGAGTCGCCGGCGATGAAAATCGTGGGCAGGGCCGGGTTCAACGCGCCGGGCTGCGCGGCGGGATTGACCACCAGGTCGGGCGCCGGCGTCTGGGCGGATGCGAAGGCGGCCAGGGCTAGGACGAGCGGCAGCAGGGGTGAACGCATGGGGAAAGCGTGGCGGGAGCACGGTGCCGACACAAATGGAACTGTCGCGGACGGTTTGAGCGGCTGCCGCCATTTTTCGCTTCGCCGCCCCGCCCCCGGGCTGCTGGGCTTGTCGCATGAAAGCGTGCATCTGGTTACTAGCCGTTGCCCTTGCCGGCTGCGTCACCGCCACGGAGCCCATCCTGCAGCCGGGACGCGTGCTCCACTCCGACGACTTCCGCGCTGGGCTCGATCAATGGGTCGTCGAGCAGCAACCCGGCGGCACCGTCACGACCGCGGATGGCCGCCTCATCATCGCCGACCAAGGTGGCTGCACGGTGTGGTTCAAGCCCCGCCTCACCGCCCCGGTGGTCATCACCTACACGGTGCGCATGTCGTCCGCCGCCCGCGTCTCCGACCTGAACTGTTTCTGGATGGCCAGCGATCCGGCGCGGCCCGACGACCTCTTCGCCGTCGGCCACCCGCGCACGGGGAAGTTCGCGACCTACGACACGCTGCGCACCTACTACGTGGGCTACGGCGGCAATGCCAACACCACCACGCGCTTCCGCCGCTACGACGGCACCGGCGCGCGGCCGCTCGCGCCCGAGCATGACCTCGCCGGCGCGGAATACCTGCTCAAACCGGACCACGCCTACCGCATCATGCTCATCGCGACCGCCGACGGCCGCGTGCAGTACGTGCGCGACGGCACCGTGATTTTCGACGTGCGCGACCCGCAGCCGCTCACCTCCGGCTGGTTCGGCTTCCGCACTGTGCTGAGCCAAATGGAAGTCAGCGACTTCCGCGTGAGCGCCCCGGCCGAGTAGCCGGAGCTAGCCGGCGGCGGCGCGAAGGAGGAGGACGAAGAAGCCGACGATGGCGCCGGAGATGGCGCTGCAGACGAGGAAGCCGATCGTGTCCACGCGGTCCCACTTGCAGAACTCCCAGTTCGAGCGCGGGAAGAGCTTGAGGTGGTCGAAGCGATCCGGTTGGCGACGCGTCTCGTCCAAGGCGGCGGCCTCGAGCTCGGGCGTGTCGCCGATGGGGGTCTTCATCTTGCCGTAGAACGGCCGCACCAGCTTAGGGTCGGTCGGACGCGTGAGCAGGCTCGCGATGAGCAAGACGGCAAACGGGAACAGGCCATCGAAGAAGAACTGCGCCGTCAGTCGTTGCGTCGGCGAGAGCACAGCCACGTCGAGACCGGCCCGGCCGAGAACCCAGCACTCGAGGTTGAAGCGATTGAGGCCGCCGCTGGCGACCAGCGGGCTCGCCGGGTCGTCGGGATTCGTGCGCACGACTTTGTTGAAGTACACCGGCGCCGGGCGGCCGCTCGGGGCAGCGCTCATCTGCGTCAGCGCCGGATGATTGGCCAACGTCGGCACGTGCGAGGCGGTCCATGGGATGACAAGGATCACGAGCGCCGACAGCAGCACGCAGGTCCACACGGCGGGTGCGGTGACGCGGCGCCAGAAATAAGTGAGCAGGACCGCCGCGCCGAAGGGCAGGTTGACCGTGAGGACGAGGTTCACGATCGAGAGGAAGTCGCCCATGAGCCACGCCGAGACGGTGCCGAGGGCGAGGACAACGACGATCGTCCACCGCGCGTAGAACACGCCCTGGGTCTGGTTGAGGTCGGGCCAGAGCTGGCGGTAGACGTTGCGGACGAAGAGTGAGGAGATCGCCAGCGCCTTGGCGGCGAGCGTAGACATCGTGCCGGCAAGGACGCCCGCCAGCATCAGGCCGACGAGGCCGGGCCCGAGCAGGCGATTCGACAGGGCGCCCCAGGTTGCATCGGGGTCGGAGAGCCCGCCGACGCCGAAAAGCGCCACGGCAATCAGACCGGCGAAGGCCCAGAGGATGATCATGAAGCGCTTCAGGTAGGTGCCCGAGACGGCGCCGAAGCGGGCGGCGAATTCGTTCTTGGCCGAGCCCGCGATGCCCATGTTGTGGCTGAGGCCGCCGTTCTGGACGATGCTCACGAGGAGGATGCCGGCGAGGCTGACCACGGAGAACTGCTCGACGTTGCCCGTGCCGAAGAGATCGAACATCTGCCGCGGCACCTTCTCCGCGAGGGCCGACCAGCCGCCGATGGCGTAAAGCCCGGTGGGAATGAGCAGGAGCGAAAAGACGATGATGAGCACGCTCTGCAGGCCCTCGTTGACGGCGGCGGCGGCCATGCCGCCGAGGACGATGTAGGTGCCGACGACGACGGAAAAGACGACGTAGAAAAGCACATCGTCGAGCACGGTGATGTAACTGTGCAGTTCGCCGCGCGCATTGCGGTCGCGCAGCTTGTCGAGGCTGGGCTGCTGCGCGGCGGGCAGCGTGCCGGCGGCGGCCTGTTTCTCCAGGAGTTTGAGCTCATGGTAGCCCTCGATCGAGGCCCGGTCGGCGGCCGTCCATTCGACCTGCGGTTTCACCACCAGCGAGGAGGCGATCTTGTAGGCGGTGACGTTGCCGAACCCGAGGAAGACGCAGGCCACGAGGATCTGGAACATCGCGTAGAAGAGGCTGAGCCCCTTGCTGGCGTAGCGGTCCTCGAAGAGGTCGGAGACGGTCGTGAGGCGCACGCGGCGGAACCACACGGTCATGAACCAGAAGTAGGGATTCATGAACACGGTCTGGAACGAGAGCCAGCAGCCGGGCGCGCCTTGTTGGTAAACGAAACTCGCCGTGCTGACGGCGCCCTGCGGCTCAGTCGCGTTGCCGAAGTTGAGGAAGAACTGGTACAGCTTGCCCAGTTTGCGGCCCGCGAGGAAGAAGCCCTCCTCGCTCTTGACGCCCGCGGAGGCGCGCCGGCCGATCCAGATCACCGCCAGCAGGTACGCGAGCACGACAAGGATATCGAGGAGATGCAGGCTGCCGAAACGCATGGCGGATGGGGTGGGGTTGACGCGAGCCAGCGTTGGCCGACCGGGTAACGCGGCAACCGAGGCCGCACCGGACAGTCCGTGGTGGGTTGCCCCGGCATTGCCACCCGCCACCCACTCGCCGAGTATCCCGGCCGCCGCCCATGCACCCTGCGCCCGCCCTGCCCTGGTACCGCTCGCCGGCTTTTGCCGCGTTCGTATTGGTCGCGGCCGGCGTGCTCGCCTACCTCAACAGCTTCGCGGGGCCCTTCGTGTTCGACGACGAGCCGTCGATCCTCCGCAACCCCACGATCCGCAGCTTCGCCACGGCGCTGGGGCCGCCGGCGGAGGGCGGCTTGACCATCAGCGGCCGGCCCGTGCTCAACTTCACGCTCGCGCTGAATTACGCGCTGGGCGGCGAAGCCGTGGGCGGCTACCACGCGCTCAACCTGCTGATCCATCTCGCCGGCGGCCTGACGCTGTACGGGCTCGTGCGCCGCACGCTGTTGCGTCCGCTCCTCGCCCCGCGTTTCGGCCGTGACGCCGATCTCATCGCCCTCGCCGCCGCCGCGCTCTGGATCCTGCATCCGTTGCAGACGGCGGCGGTGACCTACGTAATCCAGCGCGCGGAGTCGCTGTGCGCGTTGTTTTACCTGCTGACGCTCTACGCCTGCGCCCGCCGCGCCGAACCCGGGGCCGGTCGGCGGTGGTCGGTGATCGCCGGGATCGCCTGCCTGCTCGGCATGGGGACCAAGGAGGTGATGGTCACCGCGCCCGTGCTGGCGCTGCTCTACGATCGCACCTTCGTGGCGGGAAGCTTCACCGCCGCCTGGCGGGCGCGACGCGGGTTCTACCTTTCGCTGGCCGGCACCTGGATTCTGCTGCTGGCGCTCGTGCTGGCCACCGGCGGGCGCGGCGAGACGGCCGGCTTCGGCACGGCGATCACGCCCCTCGCCTACGGCCTCACGCAGCTCAAGGCCGTGGCCCATTACCTGCGCCTCGCGGTGTGGCCGGCGCCGCTGGTGCTCGATTACGGCACGGCGGTGGTGACGAGTTGGACCGAGGTGCTCCTGCCGGCGCTCGTGGTGATTCCCCTCGTCGTGGCCAGCGCGTGGCACGGTCTGCGCGGCCATCCGGTCGGTTTCTGCGGCCTCGCCTTCTTCCTCGTGCTGGCGCCGAGCTCGAGCGTCGTGCCCGTGGCCACGCAGACCATGGCCGAGCACCGGGTTTACCTGCCGCTGGCGGCGCTCACCGTGTTGGCGACCGCGGCGGCTTGGCGGTGGTTGGGGCGGCGCGGGCTGGTCGCGCTCACGGTGATCGCGTGCGCACTCGGGCTCCTGACCGTCCAGCGCAACCGCGACTACGCCACCGCCATCGGTCTTTACGAGGACACGCTGGCCAAGGTCCCCGGCAATGCCAGAGCCCGCGCCCTGCTGGCGGAGTACTACGTTCGCGCCGGACGCATCAGCGACGCGCGACGCGCGCTCGAGCAGGCGATCGCCGCGGAGCCCCGCGTGCCCGAGATGCACAACAACCTCGGCAACCTCTGCCTGCGCCAGGGCGATTTCGCGGCGGCCGTCACCCATTTCGAGACCGCCCTCGCCCTCAAGCCCGAGGATCCCGAGTTCACCAACAACCTCGGCAACGCGCTCGTCCGCGCCGGCCGCCTGGACGAGGGCATCGCCTACCTCGAAGCCGCGGTGCGCCTCACGCCGGCCGAGCCGACGCCGGCGTGCAACCTCGCCAGCGCCTACGCCCAAGCCGGGCGCACTGAAGAAGCGCTCCGCCTTCTGCGCCGCCTCATCGAGCATCACCCGGCCGATGCCTTCGTGCACAGCCTGCTCGGTCACGTGTTGCAATCCGCCGGCCACCGGACCGAAGGCATCGAGAGCCTGCGGGAGGCCGTGCGCCTGATGCCAGGCAAGGCCGACTTCCACAACCAGCTCGGCAGCGCCCTCGGCCGCGCCGGCCAGGTCCGCGAAGCGTTGGCCGAGTTCGAAATCGCACTACGCATCGATCCCAACCACGCGAGCGCCGCCAAAAACGCCGCCCTCGCCCGCCGCCGGCTCAACGGGGACTAAGACTTAACCACGGATTACACGGACCAGAGCGTATTGGGCATGGTTGGATGGCCACAAAAGGCGCATAAGGCACATAAGGACCTGACCAAGTTAGCACGAAAAACAGGAACCCGAGGTTAGGTTCGTCTGGTTCCTAATGTGCTTTCTGTGCCTTCTGTGGCCATTGCCTTGGAATCCGTGTCATCCGTGAAATCCGTGGTTAAAAACCGTCTTTATCGGCGGAGTGCCCGGCGGGCGAGTTCGAGGTTTTCGCGGAGGCGGGTGTCGGTTGGGCGTTGGGCCAGGGCGGCCTCGTAATGGGTGACGGCTTCCGCGGCGCGGCCCTGCAGGAGGCGGACGTTGCCGAGATTGGCGTGGGCGTCGGCATCATTGGGCGCGACGGCCACGATGGCCGCAAAATGTTCAGCCGCCTCGTCGATTCGGCCGGCGCGTGCGAGCAGCATCGCCAATCGGCGCTGGGCGGTCACGAGCGCGGGATCGAGGCGCACTGCGAGGCGCAACTGCTGCTCCGCCTCCGTCGCGCGGCCGAGTTCAAGCAGGGCATTGGCCAGGTTGTAATGCGCGTCGGCCGCCGGCTGGAGCTCGAGTGAACGAGTGTACGGCACCAACGCGTCAGCGGCGCGGCCTGCGCGCACGAGGGCGTTACCGAGGGCGAGCTGGGCGTCGGCGTGGGTCGGTGCGAGGCGAACCGCGGTCTCGAGGCGGGCGACCGCCTCGGTGGCGCGTCCGTCCTCGAGCAGGACTGCTCCCCAGTGATAGTGAGCCAGCGCGTAATTGGGCTGGAGGGTGGCGGCGCGCTCGAACTGGCGGATCGCCTCCTTGCGCTGGCCGAGGCGCTGCAGTTCCACACCGAGGTTGAGCCGGGCACGGGCGCTCGTGGGCCAGTGGTTGACCGTGTCGCTCCAGATCGAGAACGCGGTGCGGTAATCCTGATTGCGCGCGACGGTCAGGGCGAGGCACGCTGCGCCGGCGGCCAGCGCAAGCAGCCAGGTGCGCGATCCCAGGTAACGCCACGCCAGCACCACCGCGGGCACCGTGATCGCCGCGAGCGGCAGGTACAAGCGGTGCTCAGCCATGGTCTGCGACACGAGCGGGATGAAACTCGAACTCGGGGCGAGGATGACGAAGAACCACGCGCCGCAGAAACCGGCGACCGGCCGGCGCACGAGCGCCCACACGGTGGCGCCCAGCAAGGCGAGCACAGTCAGGCCCTCGAGCCAAACCTCGGCAACCGAGTTTGCTACAGCGGTGCCGTAATCGAGCACCAGCGGGTGCGGCCACACGGCGAGGCGGAGGTAAAGGACGACGGCCTCGGCTTGCGTGAGCAGGTAGGACCAGGCCGAAACGCCGAGTCCGAGGCCGGCCGAGGTGCCGCGGGTGCCACCGCCGCCGAACACGAGCCAGGCGAGCAAAAGCCAGGTGGCCGCCAGCGCGAGGTGGAGTCCGCGGCGGGCCCGCCAGGCACCGGCGAAGCTGCCGGCGACGAAGGTGCGGTCGTAGAGCAGCACCAGCAGCGGGGCCGTGGCCATGACCTCTTTCGAGCCCATGCCGAGGAGGCAGGCCGCCACGGCAAGCAGGGGCCAGCGGCGCGCGGCCGGCGCTTCCGTGGCGCGGGCGAAGGCGTACAGCGTTAACAGGTAGAAGATACCACAGAGCGACTCGGTGCGCTGGGCGACATTGGTCACCGACTCGGTCTGCAGCGGATGCAGGGCCCACAGGGCCACGGCCGCGAACGCGAGCGGTGCGGCGACAGGGCCCGTCACTGCCTGCAGGACCGGCGCGGTAAACGTACGGCGCAGGAGGCCGAACAACGCGAGGGCGGCGCCGGCGTGGATCAACAGATTGGCGACGTGGTAACTCCAGACGTTCTCGCCGCTGATCGCGTAGTTGAGCGCAAGCGAGAGATTGACGATCGGCCGGCCCGTGGTGGTGCCGCCCTCCGGTGGCGGCGACAACGGAACTGTAAGCGGCCAGAGCTGGCGGATCGTGGGGTTGCGCTCCACGGCGACCGCGTCGTCGAAGAGGAACGGCACGCCGAAGGTGTTGGCATAGGCGGCGGCCACCAGCACGACGAGCAAGAGCGGAGCCCACCCCAGGCGGGGGCGGACGGCGGCAGGCGGGGCGGCAGGAGCGACGGGGGCCATCGGTGCGAGGGGAGCTTCGGTGTTCGGCGGACGGGTGGCAATCCCGCCAAAAACAAAGCTCCCCGGCGTTGCGGCCGGGGAGCTTGAGCGGAAACAAACCCTAGTCAGCAGATCAGAAGTCGAACGTGGTCGTGAGGATGAACTCGCGCGGGTCGATGATGCGGAACGCCCAGGGCGTGCCGTCATAGTTGACCGCGATCGGCCGGAGGTCGCCGCTCTCGAACGCGTTGTTGATGTTCAACTGAATCTTCATGCCCACCTTGTCGTTCCAGATCTTGGTGCGGTAGGTGAACCACAGGTCGGTGTAGTAATTGCCGTTGTCGAAGTACACCGGCTGGTCGGGATCGGAGGCCGTGAGGACGGTCGGGCGGGTCGGGTCGGCGGCCTTGCCCTTGAAGCCGACGGCGGCCTTGGACTCCCAGCGCTCGCTGCCACCCACCGAGAAGCCGCGGAGGCGACCCTCGGAGAAGCTGTAGTTCGTGAGGAACGAACCGCGATACTTGCGCTGGTTGGGGGCGACGACGCCCTCGAGGGCCTTGGCGAGGCCAATCTGCGAGACGACGACGTTGTCGAAGTAGAGCTGGGCATTCGTGTTGCCGTCCGTGTTGCTCAGGCGCGCGGCGCTGGTGTAGCCGTACGAGGTCCAGAAGTTGCGGAGCGAGTACTGCGTGCCGGCGGCGTCGGTGAAGTCCGGGATTTCCGGCGCGGTGGCCGCGTCCCAGACCGGCTTGCGCTCGGCGTACCAGGCATCGTACTGCGGGGCGATGTTCTGGTAGGTCGTCTCCTGCTTCGCGCCCGTGAGCTTCATGGTCCAGTTGCGGGTCGGATTGAAGGTGACCTGCACCTCGTAGCCCTCGGCCTTGCTATCCTGCGTGCCGCCGCGGCTGAGGCCGGCGTAGTAGTCGCGCGGGAGCTTCATCAGCGCCCAGATCTGCTCGTGCATGGCGGTGGTGAGCGGGTTGACCGTGTCGCTGTTCCAGTTGTTGACCCCCGGGTTGGCGCCGTTGCGCAGGCGGACGACCGCGGTGGCCCAGGGCTGCATCAGGGTGGTGTCACCGTAGATGAGGCGGGTCAGCAGCGTGTCGGCCGCGCCGGTGCGCTCGTTCTGGTTGGTGTTCTCGAACCAGTTGAGGCGGACGACCAGCTTGTTATCCAGCAGGTTGAAGCCGAGGCCGATGTCCTCGCCCTCGCCCGTCGGCTTGGGCAGCGGCTTGAAGAACAGGTCGGTCTGGAACGTGGCCGGCGGGTTGAAGTTGTCGGACTTGTTGTAGTAGAGCGTCAGGCCGTCGACGAACTGGTTCCACTGCGAGGGCGCGGGGCCGCTCTTGTTCCAGTCGAAGAAGGGCCGGGCCGCGACGCCGAGCGTCTTGGTGTCGCCGGTGAGCTCGTCCCAGCGATTCCAGCGGTTCATGACCAGGTCGTAGTTGGTGTAACCGGTGACGCGGTCATAGATCTGCGCGGTCGTGAGGGCCACGGCAGCGGTCGTGAGGTCGGGATTCTGGATGGCACCGGTGGTCGTGCGGCGGGCCTTGTAGTCATCCCGGCGCCAGCCGAGCGTGGTGATGATGCGGTTTTTCCACATGTAGCTCTGCAGGGCGACGTTGTAGCTGTCGACCCGGCGCTGCGTGCGGTAGCTGCCCGCGTCGGAGAAGAACGTGCCGTAGGTCACGGGATAGGATTCAAACTGGCCGGAGGCGTAATTGTAGATCTTCGATCCGCCCGGGGGCGTATAGGAGGTGTCCCAACCCGGGTTGCCGAAGTAGCCCGTCGACTGGGTCACGTTGTACGAACCGCCGGGGCTGCCCATGTAGTAATTGCGCTGCAGGTAGCCCTGGCCGGCGTTCCAGCGGTTGAATCCGTTATTGAGGAGCGGATTGTTGAGGTAACGGTAGCGCGCGAGGCCGTCGGCGTTCTCGAAGTTCATGCGCCAGCGCTCGACCTGGCGGGCGGAGTCCTGCTTGGACCACATGCCGAGGAGGCGGTGCTTGCCGAGGTTGGCGAGCCAGCCCTCGCGGCGGCTGAAGTCCATGTCGTACGCGAGCATCGCGCGATAGTTGTCGACCTTCTCGGGCTGATAGAAGGTATCCGGCGTGTAGTCGTTGATGTAGGGCAGGCCCAGGTAAGCGTTGGCCGTGCCGTCGGGCAGCTTCACGTTGGTGTCGATCGTCAGCGTGGCACCGGTGAGCTGGGAGATCGTGTAGTTCTCGGCGGAGTCGATGTCCTGGCGGAACCAGCCGGCGTTGAGGAAGAGGTTCGGGGCGAGTTCCTGCTCGAGCTCGATGTTGTAGTTGCCCGCGCGCAGGTAGCCGAAGTTGGCCTCGTTGGTGTTGTACTTGGTCCAGTCGTAGATGGACTGGTTGGTGACACCGGCGTTCTGGTAGGTGCCCTGCGTGTAGGTGACGCCGCCGACGGTGACGGTCGGGGCGGGCAGCGCGCCGGAGGAGGTCCACTGACGGTCCATGATGGCGTAGCGCGGATCCTGGGCGACCCAGCCCTGGTTGGCGGGCGTCGGATTGGTTTGCTCGGGATTTGTCCAAGCGGTGCGGGCCAGCGTGGGCTGGCGCTGGAAGAGATCGACGAACGCGCCGTCGTCCACGCGCATGAGCGGGCGGGCGACCTGATCATAGATGATGCCGGGGACGTACTGCGTCGACGTGGTGGCGGTCAGGTTGGAGGCGTTGGCCAGCGTGCCGGCGACGTAGCCGGGTGACAGGGTCGAAAAGACGTACGGACCGGTGACGGTGCCGCCGTCAAGGCGCGTGACCATGCGCGTGATCGGGTCATAGACCGGGCGGCCGGACTGGAGCCACGGGGTGACGAAGTCGCGCGGCGTGAGGGAATTCGGGCGGTTGGCCTTGTTCTCGAAACCCTCGGCGAAGGCGCGGATGACGGTCTTCGGGAAGGGCTTGAAGGTGATCGCGGCGAACTGGCGGTTGGTCAGGTCGGAAGCGGGTTTCCGCTCGAAGCGCTGGTCGCTGTACAGGAAGCCCATGTAGAGGGCCAGTTTGTTGTCGATGATCGAGCGGTTGAAGGCGAACGAACCGCGGAAGGAACCCTTGTGGTCGGTGCGCACCTGCACGTTGTTGGTGTCGCGGTTGAGCACCGCCTGGGCGGTGGACTGGTTGACGATACCGGCGGGGCTGCCGAGGCCGAAGAGCAGGGAGTTCGGGCCGCGGCTGATTTCGACGGACTGCGTGTTGTAGGCGTCGAACGGAATGCGGTTGTTCGTCGGGTAATAGTTCATCGCGGCATCGGGCACGCCCAGGCCGCGGATGCGGTTGGACTGCGCGTTGGTGGTCGTGCCACCGTCGTTGCCGAGCGTGTAGCCGGCGACGGCGTCCTTGGCGGTGCCGCGGTCGGTGATGAGGGGCGAGTAGGTGCTCGAGCCCTCGGTGTTGGCCTCGAACTTGAAGACGTCGTTGATGTCGACGGAGGCCGTGTCGTCCATCTGCTGCTTCGTCACGACGGTGATCGAGGCGGCGACGTCGGCGAGGTTGGTATTGAGGCGGCTGCCCGCGAGGGTGTTCTCGGCGAAGTAACCCTGGTCGCGGTCGTTGCTGACGGTGAAGGGCGAGAGCTGCACCACATCTTCATCCGTGGCAGCCGTCGTCGCAGCCTGCTTCATCTCCGCCTCGGTCGGCACCGGGGCCGGTTTCGGCGCGGGCTTTTCCCCGGTCGTGGCCTGCTGGGCCGCAAGGGGGAGCGTTAACAACAGGGCCAACAACGACACCGAGAGGCGTCGGACTCCGGAATGGAGTGGGTAGGTCGGGGAGTTCATGATGTCTTATGGGCTTGGGTGTAAGAACTTTGGATACAGACGGGGCCGCCGGCCAATGCCGACGACAGCTCGGATGGGAGCGAAAGGGGGGATCGGGAGGAGATCAGACTGGCTGCTGCGGGGTTGGGGTTGAAGCGCCAGCGGGTATGCACCGGTGCCTTTTGTGGCCTCAGTCTAAGTCACTTCCCGCAAAAACACACAACGCAACCGTACCTCAGACAGTCCGATCTGGCACATTAGCCAGTCCGTTCGGACGTACCGGTCCCACGCGACCCAAACCGCGCTCAGAAATCGAAGCGGTCGATGTTGTCGCGGTTGAAGATAAACGGCTGGCCCAGCAGGACGTGGTCGCCGACCACGCGCAATTCGCCCAGCGCCCCGGCGCGAAACCTCGTCGCACCCGGCGCGAGATCGCCGCGGGTGGCCGCGACCGCCGCGAAGACGGTGAGGTAGCCGAGGTCGCCGGTGTTCCAGAGGATGACGCTGTCGGTCACGCCCGCCTTCACGTAGCGACGGTTCTCGTTGGGCAGGCCGAGGCCGATGACCTTGACCTGGCCCGCCTTGCCCGCCTGCTGCACGGCCTCGGCGGCGCCCGGGACGCCGGGCGAGCAGATGGCCATGAGCAGCTTGAGATTCGGGTAGGCGCTCATCAGCGCGGTGGCCTCCGACTGCGCCTTGTCCTTGAGATCGTCGCTCGGGCGCACCGCGACGAGCTTCATCCGCGGGTACTTTTCCGCCAGCCGGGCCTCGATGTGTTTCATCCACTCCCGCTGGTTCGCCGCGGTGAGGGTGGCCGTGATGATGGCGAACTCCCCTTCCCCGCCGAGGAGCCGCGCGGCCTCGTCCATGAGCGTGTACCCGATACCCTCGGGCGTCGCCTGGTTGACGAAGAAACTGCGCGCGTCGGGCAGGACATCCGAATCGAACGTGACCACGGTGATGCCAGCGCGGCGCGCCTTGCGGAGCGCGGTGGAGAGGCTCTCCTTGTTTTCCGCCGACACGGCGATCGCATCGACCCCGAGGGTGATCCAGTTCTCCACGATCTCGTTCTGCTTCGCCGCATTGGTGTCCACCGGCCCGTCGAAAAGCAGCTCGACACCAAGCTCGACCGCGGCCCGGTCGGCGCCGGCCTTGCACGAGAGGAAGTAGGCGTTGCCTTTCGCCTTGGGCATGAGGGCGAGCAGCAGGCGGTTGTCATCGGCGCGGGCCGTCAGGCCCGGGGCCGCGAGCAAAAGCAGGAGCAGAAGGGAAAAACGTTTCATGGGGTCGGTGGGGTGGCGGGAGCTGCATTGTGCCGGCGCGAGCGCCACGCCGACAAGCACTTTGGCAGGGCGCCGAGGGTCAGGGCTGCGAGCAGCAGCGCGCCGGTGCACAGGCCGGCGAGTTCCTCAGCGGCATTGAGACGAATCACCACCGGCAGGGTGCCGAGACCGTTCTTCAGCACGGCGATGACGGCGACGCCGAGGAGCGTGCCGGTGACGCTGCCGCGCCCGCCGAAGATGCTCGTGCCGCCAAGCACGACGGCAGTGATCGCGAACAATTCGTACCCCAATCCCGCATCGGCCTTCGCCTGGCCAAGCCGTGCCGTGTAGATCAGCGCCGCGATCCCCGCGACCAATCCGGCCAGCACGTAGGCCAGGGCCACGTGCCGCCGGACGGTCAGCCCCGCGTGCCGCGCACCCTCCGGCGAGTACCCGATCACCCGCAGGGTTCGCCCGGCCATGGTCCGGTGCACAAGCACCCAGATCCCGATCGCCACGACGGCGAATACCCACGCCTGGCTCGGCACGCCCAGCCGGCGCTCCTGCCCGAGGAAGAGAAAGCCCGCCGGGAAATCCGTGTACGTCACCGCGCCACGCGTCAGCGCCTCGGCCAAGCCGCGGAACAGCGAATACGTGCCCAGCGTCACAATCAGCGGCGGCAGCGACCACCGCGTGATCAACCCTGCGTTCAACCCGCCCCCGAGCGCGCCCGTGACCAGCGCGCCTGCGGCCGCCGCCCACACCGGCCACCCGGCGTCGTGCCAAAGCATCCCAAAGACAACCGCGCACAATCCGAGCAGCGAGCCCACGGCGAGGTCGATGCCCGCCGTCAGGATCACCGGCGTGAGCGCGAGCGCCAGCAGCCCGATCTCGCACGAGTGCCTCAGGATGTCGAACTGCCGGTCCAGCGTCCCGAACCCCACCGTCACCCCGCGCCGGTTCGTCGTCGTGCCGAAATGGTAAAACACCAGCCACTCCACGATGAGCACAAGGAGGAGAATCACCTCGTACCGCCCGAGGAGCGCCAGCCCGCGATGCTGTGACGATGGGCTCATTTGCTTTCGGGTGCGTTGTTTTCCGAACCAACCCCTCCTTCTCCAAGGCTACGGAGGGCAGGCACGGATTGCACGGATGTGGCGGATGTGGCGTGGAGGGATGGCCACAAGAGGCACAAAAGGCACAAAACAAGAGCCAGTCTGAGTTCTGTGCTTTTTGTGCCTCTTGTGGCCATGGTTTGGGATCCCATCCGTGTCATCCGTGTAATCCGTGGTTAAAGGTTTTTCCTCCGCAGCCGTGCGCCCTCGGCGATGACGGCGAGCAAAATGATCGCGCCCTGGATTGCCTTTTCCCAATAGGCCGCGACGTGCAGGTGCGTCAGCGCCGGCGGGATGCAGGCGAGGAGCAACAGCCCCAGCAGCACGCCCGCGAGTCGTCCGCGCCCGCCGGAGATGGCCACGCCGCCCACGACGACCGCGGCGATGACCTTGAGCTCGAGCCCGCTGCCCACGAGCGGTTGCACCTGCGGCGACTGCACGGTGTTCATGAACGCCGCGAGACCCGTCAGCGCGCCGAGCAGCAGGAAGGTCGCGAATGTCACCGCCCGCGGCCGGATACCCGCCAGTCGCGCCGCCTCGGCGTCCGAGCCCACTGCATACACCTGCCGACCCGCCGCGAGCCAACGCAAGGCCAACCCAAGGCCGGCGAACACCACCAACGCCGCCACCAATATCACCACCTGCCCCGCGGTCTGGCCGAGTCCCAGCCAAGGCAGCTGCTCGGGCAGATTCACAAATCGCCCCTGTTGCGCGAGGTTAAGGCCCTGCCGCAACGCGACCATCGTGGCGAGCGTGACCACGATGGAGGGCAGTCCCAGCGCGGCCACCAGGACGCCGTTGACCGCCCCGAGGAGCGCCCCGCAGGCGATCGCCGCCGGCAGGACCAGCCCCACCGGCCAGCCCGCCGCCGCCAGGAGCCCCGCCACGACGCTGCAGACCGAGAACTGCGAGCCCACCGAGATGTCGATCTGCCGCGCGATGATCACGAGCGTCATGCCGCACGCCACCACGAGCACGGGCGCCTCGCGCGTCAGCAGCGAGCGCAACGGCGCCGGCGAGAAAAACGCCGGGGCCCAGACCGCGAGCGCGAGCAGCAGCAGGCCCAAAAACGCCGCGAGCGTGATCTCGCGTCCATGACGTCTCATGCCGCCGCCCCTCCCCCGTCGGCGCCCAGTGCCGCGGCCATCACCAACGGCGCCGCCGTCCCGCCCGGCAGGACGGCGCCAACCGTGCCGCCCCGCATCACGGCGATGCGGTCGCTCAGGCCGATGACCTCCGGCAGGTCGCTCGAAATCAGGATCACCGCGAGCCCGCCATTCGCGAGATCCCGGATCAGGCGATGGATCTCCACCTTCGCCCCAATGTCCACGCCTTGCGTCGGCTCGTCGAGGATGAGCACCCGCGGCCGGGTCTCCAGCCATCGCCCGACCGCGACCTTCTGCTGGTTGCCGCCGCTCAGGGTCGCGACCGCGGCATCGGGCCCGGCGGTCCTGATTCCGAGTTGGGCGATGCCAGCCTCCGCGATCTTTTGCTCGGTCGCATCGCGCAGCCAGCCCTCGGGAAACACGCGCCGGTGCGCCGCCAGCGTGAGATTCTGCGCCACCGGCAACTCCAGTACCACCCCGTGCCGCCGGCGATCCTCGGGCACATAGGCGAGGCCCTCGGCCAGCGCCGCCGGGGGCGACTCGATCCGTACCGGCCGTCCCTGGCAGACAATCACGCCGGCATCCGCCGGCGTCAGGCCGAAGAGGATGCGCGCCAGCTCGGTGCGACCCGCGCCCACGAGGCCGGCCAGGCCGAGAATCTCGCCCGCGTGCACGGTGAAGTTCACGTCGCGCACGCCGGCAGCGGCGCAACCCACGCCGCGCAGTTCCAGCGCTGGCGCTCCGGCGACCGCGCCGCGCGGCGGATACAGCGGACCCAGCGTGCGGCCGACCATGAGATGAATGAGTGTCGCCTCGTCCACGTCGCGCACGGCGCGCGTGGCGACGCTGGCCCCGTCACGCAGCACCGTCACGCGGTCGGCGAGGGCGAAGATCTCGTCGAGCCGGTGCGAGATGTAGATGACGCCGGTGCCCGCCGCACGCAGCGCGCGGATCAGGGCGAAGAGCCGTTCCTGCTCGCGCTGCGTGAGCGCGGCCGTCGGTTCGTCCATGATGACGATGCGGGCTCCGGCCCCGATGGCGGCCGCGATCTCGACGAGCTGCTGCTCGGGCATCGAGAGGTCGCAAACGTCGGCGGCGGGGTCGATCCGGGCGCCGACGCGCTGCATGAGTTCCGTCGCGCGGGCGTGGCGCCGACGCCAGTCGACGCGGCGCCAGGCTCCCGCGGGCTCCAGGCGCAGCGCGAGGTTTTCGGCGACGGTCAGGTCGGGGAACAGCGCCGGCTGCTGGTAGATGCACGCGATGCCCAGGGCTCGGGCCGCGGCGGGGCTGAGCGCCGCATGCGGCCGGCCGTTGATGCGGATGACCCCGCGATCGGGCGCGTGGGCGCCGGTGGCGATTTTGATGAGCGTGGATTTGCCGGCGCCATTTTCGCCGAGCAGCGCATGCACTTCGCCCGCGCGCAGGTCGAAATCGACGCCGGCCAGCGCCTGCACGGGACCGAAGGACTTGGCCACGGCGGTGAAGGCGAGCAGCGGTTCGGCGGACTGCGGGGCAGGACTAACCACAGATCGCACGGATGACACCAATGGAGAAAAGCGCCAAGACGCAAAGGCGCCAAGGTCGATCCGCCAAGAGGTCCACCTTGGCAAAGGCAGTTGCAAGGCCGTTCCCAGCGACCAGGAACCAGAACTCAGCGACCACGGCTCACCGCGCGACGGGCTCGCCGGCGAGGGCGAAGCCGCACTCGCGCAGGGTCTTCTGTCCGGCGAAGGCCTGGCGCAGAGCGTTGTCGAGGCCGGGCAGCGACGGCAGCGCGCTGGCGGGGCCGTCCTTGGCGAGCCACTCGATGTGCGTGGCGGGCATGACCGACACCTGGGCGGCGCGATGAATGTTCTCGATCAGCGTCGTGTGCCGGGCCGCCATCGCCGTGGTGCACACGGCGGTTGCGGGATCGCGCAGGCGCTGCAGGGCGGCGGCCATCATGAGCTTGCGGGTCGCATGCTGGTCGAGCACGGGCTGGTGCTGACGGCCGGAGGCATTGCGGTACCAGGCCTCGGTCTCGTAGCGCCAGCCGGCCGTGCCGGCGGTGCCCTCGATCACGATTTCGGGCTCGAGCGCAGTGTGGCTCACATGGCTCACCCCGAACCACAGCCGGACGCCGCGCGCCGTGCGCACGTTCACCACCGCCGTGTCGAAGCTCTCGATGTCGTTGGCCCGGAAAAGTTCCACGCCGCCCGGCTCCAGGGTGGTCTCGCCCTCGCCGGCGAAGAGCAGGCTCAGCATGACGAAGTGGCCGAAGGCGTTGTTGAGCGGCGAATCCAGCACCGGCACGCCGTCGATGGTCAGCCGCCCCGCCCAATTGTTGCGCAGGAAGTAGGCGCGCGGCCGCGGCCAGATGCCGAGGAAGCGCACCGTCCTGACCTCGCCGATCGCACCGCGCCGCAGGGCATCGATGAGCCAGCGCGTGCCGGGATCGTAGGTGTCCTGGAAACCCACCGCCACGAAGCGCCCGGCCGCCTGCTCGGCGGCCTGCATCGCGCGGGCATCGGCGACCGAGCCCGCCAGCGGCTTCTCGACCAGCACGTTGGCCCCGGCCTGGAGGGCCGCGAGCGTCATGCGCGCGTGCCAGTGAATGCCGGTGGGGATGAGGCAGAGGTCGATGCGGCCCGCGTGGGCGCGCAGCATCTCCTGGTAATCGGTGTAGACCGCGCAGCCCTTGGCCTTGAGCTCGGCGACATTGGCGGCTTCCTCGGACGCGTTGATGATGGCGGCGGCGGCGATGTCCGCCGCGCCGTGGTCGCGGGCGCCGCGGGCCAGTTCCAAGTGGATGCGTCCGTAGCCGGAGATGCCGATCAACGCGAGGCGGGGCCTGGGAAAAGTGTCGCTCATGGCGGGGGTTGCGATCATCCGGCGAACCGGAAGTCGTCCCGTGAAATTGGAAGTGATGAAAAGGGGCGGGTAAGCGGCGCGGGCCGAAATCGGCCGCACCGGCGAAGCGGGACCTTAATCCGTCGTTTCCGACAAGCCATGCAGCCGAGTCGCTGACAGTCCGAGCACGAGGCAGGAACGCGTATCGTGACACCGTAGCCAATGCGATCGCCGCGCATGAACTGTCCGAGTCATCCCGCCTCGCGCTTTTCGCCAGACAGTCCAGCTTGCACCCGACATGCTCCGTCTACCCCGGCTGCTCCCCTCCGTCCTCCTCCTGCTTATGGCCCTCCCTCTCCTCTCCGCGGCCGCGCTGCCGGCCGATGGCACCGTGATCCCGCTCTGGCCCGAAGGCGTCCCCGGCGCAAAGCCAGGCGTCGGCCCGGAAAAAAATGAAGGCGGCAGCCTCTCCGCTGTGACGGAGCCGACGCTCACCGTTTTCGCTCCCGCAATCGACAAGCCCAACGACACTGCCGTGATCGTCTGCCCCGGCGGCGGCTACCGGTTCCTGTCGAACGAGCGCGAGGGCGTGCAGTATGCCCGCTGGCTCGGCACGCTCGGGGTCACCAGCTTCGTGCTGAAGTACCGCCTGCACGACTTCGGCCACCCGGCGCCGCTGCAGGACGTGCTGCGGGCCGTGCGGCTCGTGCGCACGCGCGCGGCGGAATTCGGCCTCGATCCGGCGCGCATCGGCGTCATGGGCAGCTCCGCCGGCGGCCACCTCGCCGCCAGCGCCGGCACGCTGTTCGCCCATCCGGCTGGACGCACCGGCGCACCCCTCGACGCCGTCGCGGCGCGACCCGATTTCCTCATTTTGATGTATCCGGTGATCACGATGGACGACCCGCACGCCCACGCCGGTTCACGCACCGCCCTGCTCGGCCCGAACCCCACCCCGGAACTGGTTGCACTCATGTCACTGGAAATACAGGTCACGGCTTCAACTCCGCCCACCCTGCTGATTCACACTCAGGCCGACCAAAGCGTGCCGATCGAGAACAGCGTGCGCTTCTTCCAGGCGCTCACCCGTGCCCGGGTGCCGGCCGAGTTCTATGCCTTCGAGAAGGGCGGACACGGCATGGGGATGCGCGACGGCCTGGGCACCGCCTCTGCCTGGCCCCGCCGCGCCGAGGAGTGGCTGCGGGACCGCGGGCTGTTGGGAAGGAGTAGTGAGTAGTGAGTAGTGAGTAGTGAGTAGCGAGCATTCGACCCGACACCTGACCTCACCCGCAGCCGCAAACCAACCGCCGCTTCCCACCACCCACTCCCCGCACCTCGCTACCCGTTACTTTTCCCATGCGCTCGCTCTTCATTTTCCTTTCCCTCGCCGCCGTCACCTTCGCCGCCGCGCCGGCCCCGGTCCTCGAGCGTCTGTCGCGAGGCGTCACCGCAATCCATCAACCTGACGGTCGCGTCTTCATTAGTTGGCGGCTGCTCGCCACCGACCCGGCCGGCACCGCCTTCAACCTCTACCGCACCACGGCCGCCGGCGCCGTCACCGAGTCGGGTCCGTTCGGTTCCCGGCCCGACGCCCTTGCCGGGACGGTGAAGCTCAACGCTGCGCCCCTCACGGGACCGACCTGGTTCGTCGACGCCGGCGCGCGCCTCGAACGCGAAACGAAATACATTGTCCGAGCAGTCGCGGCGGGCGCCGAGGGCGAGCCCAGCTCCGCCTTCACCCTGCCGGCCGGCGCCCCACCCCTCCCCTATCACCGCGTGCCGCTGCAAACGCCCGCCGGCTACACTCCCGGCGACGCGTCGCTCGGCGACCTCGACGGCGATGGCGATTACGAGGTCGTCCTCAAGCAGGAGCAACGCCCGCGCGACAACTCCCAGTCCGGCCTCACCGGCGAGACGCTCCTGCAGGCCTACCGCCTCGACGGCACGCTGCTGTGGACCATCAATCTTGGAAAAAACATCCGCGAAGGCGCGCACTACACGCAGTTCATGGTCATCGACCTCGACGGCGACGGCCGCGCCGAAGTCGCCTGCAAGACCGCTGACGGCACCGTGGACGGCAAGGGCCAGGTCATCGGCGATCCCACCGCCGACTGGCGCGCACCCGCCGGCCCGACCGTGCCCTCGGGCGACCGCACCGGCAGTATCATGACTCCGGCCGGTCGCGTCGCCGCGCTCGAGGGCCACATCCTGCGCGGCCCCGAGTATCTCACCGTGTTCGACGGCCGCACCGGCGCCGCGCTCGCGACGACCAAGTACATCCCCGGCCGTCATCCCGAAACCGAGAACCCCACCGCCGACCAGCTCAAGGTTGTCTGGGGCGACGGCTACGGCAACCGCTCCGACCGCTATCTCGCCGGCGTCGCTTACCTCGACGGTCACCTCCCGTCGCTCATCTTTGCCCGCGGCTACTACACCCGCGCCGTCATCGCGGCGTGGGATTGGCGCGACGGCAAACTCACCTCGCGCTGGGTCTTCGATTCCGACGACGGCACGCCCGGCAACGAGACGTACCGCGGCCAGGGCAACCACCAGCTGAGCGTCGCTGATGTCGACGGCGACGGTCGCGACGAGATCGTCTTCGGCGCCGCGATGATCGACGACAACGGCAAGGGCCTTTACTCCACCGGCTGGGGTCACGGCGACGCGCTGCACGTCGGCGATTTCACGCCCGACAACCCAGGCATCGAGGTCGTGACGATCCAGGAGCGCTTTGACCAGCAGGGCCTCAGCCTGCGTGACGCGGCCACGGGTCGCCCGCTGTTTCTTTTGCCATCCGTCAAGGCCGCCACCGAGGGCGGCGACCGCGGCGAGGGCCCGGGCCGCGGCAACGCGATGAACATCGATCCGCGTTACCCCGGCGCCGAGCTCTGGGCGGCCGGGGCGAGCGTGGACGGACTCTACAGCGCCAAGGGCGAGGTCATCCTCGCGAAGCGGCCGCGCGGGTTTCCCTGCAACTTCGGTCTCTGGTGGGACGGCGACCTCCTGCGCGAGCTGCTCGACCAGAACCGCATCCTCAAGTGGAACTGGACGACCGAGACCGTCGAGCCGCTGCTCGTCGCACACGGCAGCACGTCCAACAACAGCACGAAGGCCACCCCAGCCGTCAGCGCCGATCTCTGGGGCGACTGGCGCGAGGAGGTCATCTGGCGCAGCCGCGACAACTCCGAGCTCCGCATCTACACGACCACGATCCCGACCCCGCACCGGCTCGTCACGCTGATGCACGATCGCCAATACCGCTGCGCGATCGCCTGGCAGAACACCGCGTACAACCAGCCGCCGCACCCGAGTTTCGCGCTGGACGAGCCGCCGCCCGGGCCGGCGGAGCGCAAGTGATCATCCCGCTCTGGTCATGAACCTCCGCTTCCCGGTTTCTCTCCTCGCGCTGCTGCTGCCGGCGGCCGCCCAGCAGAATGCCGACAACACCCCGGCCATCCGCGAGGCCTCCGCCCCGGCGTTCAACTTCAACCTCATCCCCAAGCCGTTCCAGCGGAACCCGCAGCTGGAGATGACCGTGCACACCGTGATGACGGACTTTGGCCGCACGCTGCCGGTGGCCGAGCCGGCGACCCCGGTGACCTACGTCGCGAACGACCACGGCTTCATGCCGCTGGGCGATGCGGTCGGCCGCCAGCGACCGCCGTTGCCGGCCGAGGTCGAAAAAATCATGGTGCGCGCCCTCAACGAGCGCGGCTACGTCGCCGCGTCGGATGGCCAGGCGCCGGGCCTTGTCCTCATCTATTACTGGGGTTCGCATTACCGGCTCGATCTGGAGATGGCGCAGATGTTTCCGGAAATGCACCGGCAGCATCTCCTCGAACGCGCCACGCTGGTCGGCGGCCCGGGCTTTACCCGCGAGATCCAGCGCCAGTACGAATGGGGCTCCCTGCCGGGCGACCGCTCGCTGAAGAAGGGTTACCTTTTCCAGCAGGCCGACACGGATCTCTACTTCGTCGTCATTTCCGCCTACGACCACGCCTCCATCCTCGCCAAGACCCCGAAGCTCGCCTGGCGCACGACCATGACGGTCAACGCCATCGGCGTCGCGATGAAGGAATCCCTGCCGCCGCTGATCCTCACCGCCGCGGAGTGGTTCGGCCGCGAGATGGACGATACCGTCGCCCTCCGCCGCTCCGTCCACCGCGGCACCGTCGAACTCGGACCCCTGCAGGTGATCGAGGATGACGAACCGCCGCCGCCGGCGGAAGGTAAAGGGCGCTAACCCATAAGCCGTTTCCCCCATGCCCCTCCGCCTTCTCGCCACCGCCCTGCTCTTCGGCGCCGCCACCCTCTCCGCCCAGACTCCGGCCGCCCCGCCCGATCCGCTGCTGATCAACTCCGGCCGCATTCCGCCCGCGTATCCGGTGCCGTATCCGCCAGCGAAGACCGAAGAGATCAAGGCCGTGCTCGACCGCGTGCTCACGTATGCCGAGACCGCCAGCCCCATCGTCATCATCAATCCCGAGAGCGGCGAGACGGTCGCCAACCTCGACGCCCCGCCGCCGCGGGTCGCGCTCCGCGCGGGACAATTTTCCACGCTGAGCTACGAGTGGGGCGTGACCTATGCCGGCATGCTGCTCGCAGCCGACATCACGGGTGACACCCGCTACCGCGACTACGCGGCCCGGCGCATCACGACGATCGCCACCCTGGCACAGCACATCCGTGCGCAGGCGACGCTGCCGGATTTCAGCTTCCCGCCGCCGGGGACGCCCGCCGGCCCGCCGCGGTTCAACAACCTGCGCTCCGTGATTCGCCCGCATTCGCTCGACGACTCGGGATCCATGGCGGTCGCCTTCCTCAAGGCCGCGCGCGCCGGTGTGCAGCCGGACCTGCTGCGGCCGTCGATTGACGGGTGGATCGAGTGGATCGCCCGCGGCCAGATGCGTCTCTCCGACGGCACGCTGGCGCGTAATCGTCCGCTGGCGAACACGCTCTGGCTCGACGACCTTTACATGAGCGTGCCGGCGCTTGCGCAGATGGGCGCGCTCACCGGCGAGACGCGCTACTTCGACGATGCCGCCGCGCAGGTGCTGCAATTTGCCCGCCGCATGTTCGTGCCCGAGAAGCGGCTCTTCCTGCACGGCTGGGTCGAGGGGATGGCGTCGCATCCCGCGTTTCACTGGGGCCGGGCCAATGGCTGGGCGATCGTGGCCATGGTCGAGTTGCTCAGCGTCATGCCCGAGGACCACCCGCAACGCGCTGCCGTCCTTGAACTCTACCGCGCGCACGCTGCCGGCCTCGCCGCCGTGCAGGGGATCGACGGCCGCTGGCACCAGTTGCTCGACCGCCCCGAGACCTACGGCGAGACGTCGTGCACCGCGATGTTCACCTACGCCCTCGCCCGGGGCATCAACCGCGGCTGGCTCGACGCCCTCGCCTACGGCCCGGTCGTCTCGCTCGGCTGGAACGCCGTCGCCCAACAGGTCAACGCGCAGGGCCAGGTCGAGGGCACCTGCGTCGGCACGGGCATGGGCTTCGACCCGATGTTCTACGCCTACCGCGCCGTCAGCCCCTACGCCGCCCATGGCTACGGCCCCGTCCTCCTCGCCGGCGCCGAAATGATCGCCCTCCGTCAAGGCGCCGGGAAGGACGCGCTCGTCAGCGACAGCGCCGTGCAGTTCAAGCCGTCTCCGGCGCGTTATTAGCCCGAACCTTGAACCACGGATTTCACGGATTGCACGGATCCGTCGGGACCAACCGAAAAATACACTCGAAACCCAACCTCGTTTCGCTCCATGCCTACCCGATTCTATCCGTGTCATCTGTGTCATCCGTGGTTAAAATGCCTTAGCGCTATTGCGCTCTTTGCGGTCACTTCCCTGGCCACGCCGCCGCGCGTCACCCTCGATCTGCCCGACGGGGCTTTGCCCATTCCGGCCGGGCCGGTCGAACCCACCTGGGAGTCCCTGCGCGCCCATTACGGAACCCCGGCGTGGCTGGAGGACGGCAAGTTCGGCATCTTCATCCATTGGGGCGTCTATTCCGTCCCCGCCCAAGGCAGCGAATGGTACCCGCGGCACATGTACGCCACCCAGTCGCTGATCAGGTGGCACCGCGAAAACTTCGGGCCGCAGGACCAGGTCGGCTACAAGGATTTCATCCCGCGCTTCCTGGCCGAGCGCTACGATCCCACCGCCTGGGCCGCACTCTTCAAACGGGCCGGCGCCCGGTATGTGATACCTGTCGCCGAGCACCATGACGGCTTTGCCCTGTACGACAGTGCGCTGACCAAGTGGGACGCCAAGGACATGGGGCCGTGCCGCGACCTGATCGGCGACCTCGCGGCCGCCGTGCGCCGCGAAGGGCTCGTCTTCGGCCTCTCGCAGCACCGCATGGAGCATTGGAACTTCATGTGGCCGGCCGACGGACTCGCCACCGATCTCTTCGACCCCGCCTACGCCGACTTCTACGGCCCGCCACAGCCGCCCGCCGAGCACGCGCAACCGGGCGAGGTCTTCGAAGGTCGCGCGGCCCCGCAGAGCCCGGCCTTCCTGGAGGAGTGGCTGCGCCGCAACCAGGAACTCGTGGACAAATACCGGCCGCAGCTCGTGTACTTCGACAACGGCGTCAACGCGCGCGCCCTCGACCCGATCAAGCTCCGGTTCGCCGCCTACCTCTACAACCGCGCGGCTGAATGGGGTGTCGCGGCGACCGTGGCGACCAAGCGCGACGCCTACCTCGCCGGCAGTGTTCGCGACTACGAGCGCGGACGCCCCCCGGGCATCAGCGAACGCTTTTGGCAGTGCGACACCTCCATCGGCCACAACAGCTGGGGCCACGTGAGGACCTTCTACTGCCGCAATGCGGGTGAGATGATCCGCGAGCTCGCCGACTGCGTGTCCAAGAACGGCGCCTACCTGCTCAACGTCGCCCCGCGATCCGACGGCACCATCCCCGAGGACCAACAGCTCCGCCTGCTCCAGATCGGCGAGTGGCTGCGGATCAATGGCGAGGCCATCTACGGCTCACGCCCGTGGCATCGCTTTGGCGAAGGCCCGACTGAGGAGAAGGTCAACGAAACCACCCCCGAGCGCGGCATCACCAACGGCATGCTCAGCGTCTACACGCCGCAGGATATGCGCTTCACGACGCAACGGCAGGCGGACGGCACGTACACCCTTTACGCCATCCTGTTCGCGTGGCCCGCGGATAATCGCGTCACGATCACGTCATTGACCGACCCGGAGGTCGCCGGTGACGTCACCGCCACCTCCCTCCTCGGCAGCCCGCAGGCGGTGAAATTCACCCGCGACGCCACCGGCCTCCACGTCACCCTTCCGCCGTGGCGACCCAGCGACCACGCCAACGTGCTCAAGATCACCGGACTACGGAGCCGCTGATTTTTTGACCACGGATTACACGGAGGGAATACGATTCATGAGCGATATCCACACAAGGCACACCGGGGACCAATCCATTTTACAGGAGGGAACAGAGATAACAGAGGATTCGAATCGATCCCTCTGCTTCCTCCTGTGAAAATCCCCGATTCTTTTTTCCTTATTGTGCCTGCCCTCCGTAGCCTCGGCGAAGGAGGGGCCATCCCATGACGCCTCCTTCGCCCAGACGCTCCCGCCCATGACTCGACTCATCTCTGCGCTCTTTGCGTTCTTTGCTGTTAACCTCCTCCCCGCCTCGATCCGCACCTTCGACCTCACCACCCTCACCGCCGCTGATGTCTTCACACCGGAGCGTGGCTATGGCTTCGACCTCGGTACCGCGCCCGAAGCATCGGGGAAGACTTTTTACTTTTCGGTCGCCGTGCCCGAGGGCAATTGGCGCGTCACGGTGACCTTCGGCGATCCGGTGGTCGCGTCCGAAAACACCGTCAAGGCGGAGTCGCGCCGGCTCATGGTCGAACGCGTCGCCACGGTGCCTGGGGAGTTCGTCACGCGCAGCTTCATCGTCAATGTCCGCAACCGCACGCTCCCGCCGCCATTGAAGAATGCCCCCGGTGGGGTTTCGGTTCTCACCAACGACCGCGAAGAGGGTTCTTTCACGTGGGATGACAAGCTCACCCTGGAGTTCAACGGCCTGCCTTCCCTTGCCTCAGCGAAGGAGGGACATTCACCCAAGGTCCGCACAATCGCCCTCGAACCGGCCGATGTCCCCACGATCTACCTGCTCGGTGACTCCACCGTCACCGACCAGCGCTGGGAGGACGGGGCGAGCTGGGGCCAGATGCTCCCGCGGTTCTTCCGGCCGGATGTCGCCCTCGCCAACCACGCCGAGTCTGGCGAGACCCTGAAGTCCTTTGTCACCGGCCTGCGCCTGGCGAAGGTGCTGTCGCACCTGCGGGCTGGCGACTGGGTCTTCATCCAGTTCGGCCACAACGACCAGAAGCAGCAGTGGCCGCAGACCTACGTCGAGGCGTCGACCACCTATAAGGCCTGGCTGCGCACCTTCATCGCCGAGATTCGGCTGCGCGGCGCCACGCCCGTGCTCGTGACGTCACCGCAGCGCCGCAACTTCGACGCGCAAGGCCGGATCATCAATACCCATGGCGGCTACCCGCAGGCCGTGCGCGAGGTCGCCACCGAGGAACAACTCTCCCTCATTGACCTCGAGGCCGCCAGCCGCGCGCTCTACGAGGCCCTCGGCCCGGCGCAGTCACCTCGCCTGTTCGCCAACGGCGGCCACGACGCGACGCACCACAACAACCTTGGCGCCTACCTCCTCGCGCAAGCCGTCGCTCAAAGTCTACGCGACCAGAATTGCCCGCTCGCCCAAAACCTCGTCAGCGACCTCCCGCGCTTCGACCCAGCCCACCCCGGCAACCCCGACGATTTCAAGCTCCCTCCCAGTCCCCAGCGCAGCAGCCTCGCACCGCGCGGGAATTGATTCGGCGGCTTTGCCAGCATCTCAGTCAGTGCCGTGTTGTGCTACGCCTGCGGGCGTAATCTCTGCGCTCCCGGCGCAATGCGTTGGACGTCGTAAACACCGGCCACGCACATTTGGCGGATGAAGTATTCGCATCGAAATGAATCACCCCGACTTGACGCCATTAATAGTATCATCTTGATACCACAATGCCTCGCAAAGTCCGCGAGCTGATGGCTGACCTGGCTCGGGCCGGGTTTGCCAATCGCGGAGGCAAGGGCAGCCATCGCAATTACCACCATCCCAACGGCCAACGCGTAACGCTTTCAGGAAAGCCGGGCGACGATGCGCTGCCCTACCAAGAGCGCCAAGTTCGCCAGTATATCAAGGAATCCGTCCCGTGAAACCCACCGCGAATCAAATCCAGACAGAATCCCGTCGATACCTAAAGATCGTCGAATGGAGCGATGCCGATAATTGCTACGTCGGCAGTGCGCCGCCCATCGTCGGACGCAGCTGCCATGGCAAGACCGAGGCCGATGTGCTGAAGCAGCTGAACGTCATCGTCGCGGAATGGGTCGAGATCCTGCTGCGCGACGGGAAGCCACTGCCGCCCCCAACGGCGGGCAAAACCTACAGCGGCAAGTTCCTCGTAAGGGTCCCGCCGGATCTGCACCAGAAGGCCGCACTCAAGGCGATGGCCAGGGGAGAAAGCCTGAACCAGTTCGTCGCTGAAGCTCTGGCCAAGGCCTGAGATCGATCATTCGCTCACCACGATCAGGCAGCCCTGATTCGCCGTGACCGGGATTGCCGCATCGGCCGCGTAAGTCGCGGCGGTTTGCAGGCCGTCGATCGCAGGCGCGACGAACTTCGCCTTGGTCGGATCGAGGCCGAGCGCTTTCCAGTCGATCTGCAGCTTGAGCGCGACGTCCACTTTGCACCAGCTGCCGAGGGCGATCAGGGTCTGGCCCGGTTTCCTGTAGATGGTGGCGAGGATGTCCTCGCGGCCGGTCTTCACGGGATTCGTCGCATCCCAGTAGCCGATCATGTCGGCCTCCTTGATGCCGAACTGGTCCCAGAACCGCCACATCGAGCGCGGGTCGCACTCCGGGCGCCAGCCGAGGCGGCTGGACATGCCATAGAGCATGCCGCGCCAGGGGTGGCCGCCGCTCTGCAGCATCTCGCCGAAGAGGCCGTACGGCAGGCCGGTGATCTCGACCATGTAGTAATCCGGTCCCTCGCCGAAGTAGTCGTAGTTCTCGCCCTGCCAGATGCTGTCCAGGTACGGAAAGAGCTCGAGGTACTGGTTGTTCGGGCTGCCGAGGCCGTAGGCCGGGAAGAAGTTGTTGCCCGAGTGGAAATCGATGAGCGCATCCGGCTTCGCGCGCAGCAGGACCTTGCGCAGGCGCTTCATGATCTCGCGGTCGAAGCCGATACCGTCGAGGTAGACGCCGTCGGTGTCGGTGTTGCGGATCATCCAGTTGATGCCCTCGAGGTAATAATTGTGCCAGCGCGAGAGGCTCGTCGTGGCGATGGCGGCGTCGTAGTGACCGGGGCTGAGCGGGTCATGCCAGGCCGGGACGTAATCACCGCGCACGTGCTCGCGCAGCCAGGAGCTGCCGACCTGCGGACGCGTGTCGCCCTTGATCGCCGAGAAATGGTCCGCGAGCTGGAAGCCCGGGCCGTTGCGGAACACCTCGGCGCCCAGGCTGCGCAGCGCCCAGAACTCCGTGGTGTAATTGGTCTGCTCGCGCACGGTGTAGTAGAATTTCACCTTCATCCCGGCCGCGTGCGCCTCGCGCGTGTACGCCGCGATCTCGTCGGCGAATAGGAAGGGGTAGTTGATGTGCCGGTTGATGACATCGCTCTGGTGGATGGTGACGATCGACGCCCCGGCGGCCTTCGCCTCGGGCACGGAGAGGTGCGAATGCTCGCTGTGCGAGTGGCGCCAGTCCCAGTGATTCTTGTCGAGCGTGCGGAACGGCGTGACGAGCAGGCCGAAGTTGAAGTGCAGCGTCTCGCCCGCGGCCAGTTTGCGCGCGCCGGTGTAGGCGCGGATCAGCACGCGGTCGTCGTCCTCGCGGATCGTGCAGCCGCCCTTGCCGTCGTTGCTCCAGTCGCGGTACATCCCCGTCTCCTTCATGTTGTAGAGGTCCCACGTGTCGGTGACGTGCTTGAGCTTGAGGCTGAGGCCCGCGTCGATGTCGCCGATCCAGATCTGGCCGTTGGCGCGGTTGATGTCCCAGTTCCAGATCCAGTCGCCGCGCCGGTAACCGCCCTTGCGCCCCATGCCCATGAGATAGGTGGCGACATCGCGGCGCACCGGGACCTCGAGCGCAATGTCGGCGAGGTCGGTCGCCTGGTCCGCGCGGAGCGTGAGGCGGTAGTTGAGGTAGCCGTCGCTCTCGAGCTTGACGGTGGTGTCGAGTGTCAGCGGACCCGAGGCGCTGCGTCCCGCGAGCGACAGCACCGCGGGCGCGCGGCCCGTGACCTCGGCGCTACCTGTCCACGTGGCGCCGTCGACGACGAAGCGCACGGGGCCGGCCAAAATCTCCCGCGGCGGGGCGTCGATCCGATCGACGTTGCGCGAGAACGTGCTCGTGATGCTCTCCGGAAAACCAAGCGCGTCGAAACGCACCATGCGGCCGAGTACACCAGCAGTGCGGCCGTCGAGGGTGACCGACGTGAAGGGAGGGACCACCTCGTCGTCGAGCCCGATGGTGGAATCGAGCCAGCGCAGGCGCGCGTGGCGCCAAAGGTCGCGGTCGCCGGCGTCGGCGAGAACCTGGTCGGTGACGGTGAGCCGGAGCGTCACGATAGTCGCCGGGGCGTTGGCCGGACGGAGCGTGACCGTGCCCGTGTACTCGCCCGGACGGGCGGCGGCAGGGACCTGCACGCCGCACCAGAGCGGTTGCACGACGCCGGGACCGACGTGCACGCGTTTGCGGAAGGGGCGGCCGAGCCAGTCGGTGCCGCCGAGATTCGTGCAGCGTAGCGCCGCCGCGGGGATGAGGTCGCCCGCGGCGGTGCGCAGGTCGGTGAAGTCCACGGCGACGTCGTCGACTTGCTGCGTGACGGCGTATAGGCCAAGCTGGAACGCGTAGTATTCGCCGCGCGCGGCCTCGCCACGGAACGTATCGGCCGGGCCGGAGCGCGCCCAGTGGCGCGGCAGCTCATCGAGCAGGCGGATCGGGCGCGCACGGTCCTCCGGGAAAAGGAGGTAGGGCCGGTCGGCGTGCGCCGCGAGGAGCGCCTGCATCTCGGCGGCCGTGGCGACAACCTCCATGGGATCGAAACGGTGGAATTCGTTGATGGCTTCGAACCGCACGACCCGGGCCTGCGGTAGGTCAGTGAGCTTGCTCACGCCGATCTCGCGCCCGCGAGCGGGCTGCCTACCGTTTTCAGATTCTGCGAAGACCGAAACTTCCGCGGCCCACGCGGCATCGGCCGGCGGGATGGGCTTTTCATAAACGGCGGTCGGTGAATTCTTCCAGCCCTCGTAACGATGCGGGAGGTAGTAGACGAAATAGTCGCCGGGCGCGGTGGCCGGCTGGAAGAGGATGTCGCCGAACTCGCGGTTGATGGCGACCGCGAGGACGTTGCCGACGCGCTGGCCCGTGGCGGCGTCGACGACGATGACGGCCTTCTTCTCCGGTTCGAGGTCGCGCCGGCGCCACGGCAGGCGCACCCAGACCGCGTCGGCCTTGGCCTCAACCCGCACGAGCGCCCGGTGGTTGCCGAGGGTTTCGTCCCAAGGCTCAGGCGCGGCGGCGTAGGGGGTATCCTCGGCGAACAGAGTCATGGCAGTCAGGGTGCACGCGACGAGACGCAGGAACGAACGGGTATGCAGCATGATAGGCGGTTGAGGGTTTCGCGGGAGATTAAGAGTAAGCGCCCTCGGGTACGACAAGCGCGGAGCGCGTGAACATTCGGAAGGGGAACCCGTCGGGCATGCCTCGTGAACGCCAACGGCGCGCCGCCATTACAGCCTGGGGTGAAACCCCAGGAACTATGATCGATCCGTATTCGAGGGCTGAAAGCCCGGTCCATTGGGCGGGCTTTCAGCCCTTCCAATTGTGATGCCAATATTCCTAGGGCGATGCCCTAGGCTGTCATGGGTCGGGCCTTCAGCCCGCCATCACCTCCATTGCATTCGCCGGCTAAGAGGGATAGACTCTGGGACTAGCTCCCGTTTGTCATGAAAACCATCGTTCGCCTGCGTTGCCTGTTCGCGTGGATCGGGCTGGTTGCCCTGCTCCCGCTTTCGCTTTCCGCCGCGGAGATCACTCCGCCGGTCGTCATCCAGACCGATGAAGTCCGTTTCCCGCCGAGCCTCGCCAACTCCACCATCACGACCGGCAAGGTGCTGGTCCTGATCAGCGTGACGGCGGAGGGCACGCTGTCGGACCTGCTGGTCGTGGCCTACGATCACGAGGCCTTTGTGACCGAGGTCGAGGCGGCGCTGCGCCAGTGGCGCTTCGAGCCGGGCAAAATCGACGGCCAGTCGGCGCCCATGCGCGTGTCGCTGCAGTTCGAGATCGGCGCCCGCAAGCGCGTCGTCACCCTCGACGCCAACACCACCTTTGCCGCCCTTTCGCGCGAACCCGGCCTGAACCAGGGCGTGAACCTGCTGGCCAAGCCCACGGCCCTCGACCGCACCATCGACATCGAGCGCACGGTCACGCCGACGCATCCCGGCAAGGCGCTGGGCCTGACCGCCGGCAAGGTGACGCTCGATTTCTACGTGGACCAGGCCGGCTACGCCCGGCTGCCGGTGGTCCGCGCGGCCACGCACCCCGCCTTCGCCGCCGCCGCGATTCGCGCGCTCGACGGTTGGAAATTCAACCCACCCCGCCGCCAGGGCCGCCCGGTGATCGTGCACTTCCAACAGGACTTCGTCTTCGCGAGCGTGGAGTAAGCCACGGAGTTTTGAACCACGGATTTCACGGATAGCACGGATCCGGCGTATGGTGCGTCGAGGGATCGCCACAGAAGGCACAAAAGGCGCAGAACGAACTATACCACTTTACAGGAGGTAGCAGAGGGAGCGGAGGTTCATCTTCAGGCTCTCTGTTGCCTCTGTTTCCTCCTGTAAATCCGCCTGGGTCCTTATGTGCTTTTTGTGCCTCATGTGGCCATGGCTTGAATCCGTGCCCATCCGTGCAATCCGTGGTTAAATATCCGGCTCAGACCGTCCGCCTCCCTCTCCGGTTGCCCTCGCCGTCAGCGCCTGACTGACTTCGCGGCATCCCCATGAGCAAGCATCGCTTCGCGTTTGTCGGCACCGGCGGCCGGGCCGTGAGTTTCATCGAGCCGCTCGTCACCATGTACCGCGAGCACAACGAGCTCGTAGGCCTGTGCGACCTGAGCCCGGCGCGCATGGCTTACTACAACGCGATGCTCGCCGGCGAGCTGGGTTACCACACCGTGCCCGCGTACCCGGCGGACCGCTTCGACGCGATGGTGCGCGAGACGCGGCCGCACACCGTGTTCGTGTGTTCCAAGGACAGCACGCACCACGATTACATCATCCGCGCGCTGCACGCCGGCTGCGACGTGATCACGGAAAAGCCCCTCACGATCGACGCCGCCAAGTGCCGCGCCATCCTCGACGCCCAGCGCGCCACCGACCGCCGCGTCCGCGTGGCGTTCAACTACCGCTGGGCCCCTTTCCGCACGAAGGTGAAGGAGCTCGTCGCCGCCGGCACGATCGGACGCATCCGCTCGGTCAACCTCGAGTACCTCCTCGATACCAACCACGGCGCCGACTACTTCCGCCGCTGGCACGCGCACGCCGCCGAGTCGGGCACGCTGCTCGTGCACAAGAGCACGCATCACTTTGACCTCGTGAACTGGTGGCTCGACGCGATTCCGCAGCAGGTCTTCGCCTACGGTGACCTCGTCTTCTACGGCCGCGCCAATGCGGAGGCGCGCGGCGACGGGCACCTCACGAAGTATCCGCGCTACACTGGGCACCCCGAGGCGAAGGACGATCCCTTCCGCCTCGACCTCGACGAGAGTGCACCCTTCCGCGGACTCTACCGCGCCGGCGAGGCCGACTCAGGCTACATCCGCGATCGGAACGTCTTCCGCGACGACATCGACATCTACGACCAGATGTCGCTCAACGTCCGCTACCGCACCGGCGTGGTGCTCACCTACTCGCTCACCTGCTACTCGCCCCGCGAGGGCATGCGCGTGTGCCTCAACGGCGACCGCGGCCGCATCGAGTACCAGGAATTCGTCGGCTCACACATGAACCGCGCCGTGCGCCCCGGCGATTTCCAGATCGAGAACCGTCCCGGCGCCGAGGCCGAGGGCGAGTGGATCCGCGTCTATCCGCACTTCCAGCCGAGCTACCTCGTCCCCATGCCGCCCGCGAAGGGCGCCCACGGCGGCGCCGACGACATCCTCAGTCGCTCCTTCTACGACCCCGCCCACACCGGCTCCGACCCCTGGAACCGCTTCGCCGGCCACGAGCAGGGCGTCGCCTCCATCCTCGTCGGCATCGCCGGCGTCGAATCGATCAAGCACAACGCCCCGGTGAACATCCTCGACCTCGTGCCGCTGAAACCGGAGGCGACGAAGCTCAGCGAGCTGGTGTGAGGCCGGAGTCTTTAACCACGGATTGCACGGATAACACGGATTGATGAATCCGGAGCCATCCTCTGATCCGTGAAATCCGTGTAATCCGTGGTTAAGATTCGCCCGCCGCTCGGTACATCGCGATG